>JBGQBN010000020.1:0-61957 GCA_041494805.1 Terriglobia bacterium
ACTCGATTTGCGCTGGACACCTCCCCGCTCCCGCGACGAGCTTCACCGCTGAGATAGCGTGCGGTTGTGGCCTGCGGCGAGCGTATAGACTTGAATCATGACCACCTCCACCACCAACTCCCTCGCCCGCGCCTCCTCCGCCTACCTGCGCTCCGCCATGCACCAGCCCATCCAATGGCATGAGTGGGGTGAGGAAGCCTTCGCCACTGCCCAGCGCGAGAATAAGCCCATCCTGCTCGACATTGGCGCGGTCTGGTGCCACTGGTGCCACGTCATGGACCGCGAATCCTACGACGATCTCGAAGTCGCGCAGATCGTAAACGAGCGCTTCATCGCCGTGAAGGTAGACCGCGACGAGCGCCCCGACATCGACAGCCGCTATCAGGTGGCGGTGAGCGCCATCAGCGGACAAGGGGGCTGGCCGCTCACCGCCTTTCTCACGTCCGACGGCAAACCGTTTTACGGCGGCACCTACTTCCCTCCTAGCGACCAATACGGGCGCCCCAGCTTCAAACGGGTGCTGCGGTCGATCGCTGACGCCTATCGCGAAAAGAATGTCGACGTGGTGGAGCAGGCAAAGATGGTCGAAGGCTCCATTTCACAAGCAGAATCGTTTGCCGGACGCAGCACCGAGTTTTCGCCTGGCGTGATTACTACGATCGTGAAGTCGGTGCTGGGTATGTTCGATGAAACAAATGGCGGCTTCGGAAGCGCTCCCAAGTTTCCTCACCCTGCCGCTCTCGATCTTTTGATTGATCAGTACTCCCGCTCGGGCGACCAACAGCTGCGCGATGTGTTCGTCGCGACGCTCGAGAAAATGGCCCGCGGCGGCGTGTACGACCAGCTGGCCGGGGGATTTCATCGCTACTCGGTGGACGAACGCTGGATCGTGCCTCACTTCGAGAAGATGTGTTACGACAACTCCGAACTGCTGAAGAATTATGTGCACGCGTATCAAGCGACCGGATCGGAGTTCTTTGCCGACGTGACCCGCGACATCATTCGCTGGATGGACGAGTGGCTGAGTGACCGCGAGCATGGCGGCTTCTACGCCTCGCAGGACGCGGACTACTCCATGGACGACGATGGCGACTACTTCACCTGGACTCTTCCGGAAACACAGTCGGTCCTAACCGGGGAAGAAGCCAGTATCGCCTGCCTGTATTACGACATCAACGAAGTCGGCGAGATGCATCACAACCCAGCCAAGAACGTCCTCTACATACGCGCCTCCGTGGAGGAGATTGCCAGGCGCCTGAGCGTAACGCCCGAGCGCGTGCAGAATCTGCTGCAATCGGCGAAGCAGAAGATGTACGCCGCCCGCCTGCAGCGGCCCACTCCATATGTGGACAAAACGGTGTATGTAGGCTGGAATGCGCTTTGCGTTTCGGCTTATCTCGAAGCCGCAAAGGTTCTGCGGCTCGAGCCGGCGCGGCATTTCGCCTTGCGCTCGCTGGACCGCATCCTGGCCGAGGGTTGGCGGCCGGAGCGCGGATTGCTGCATGTGATTGCCTACTCCGATCCGCAAGCCGAGCGCCGCGAAATTCCAGGGCTGCTCGACGACTACGCTTTCACAGCGGTCGCTTGCCTGGATGCCTACGAAGCTACCGCCGACCTCAGCTACTTCAACTTCGCGCGGCGCATCACAGACGCGATGGTGGACCGGTTCTTCGATCCTGTATCCGGCGGTTTCTTTGACACGCAAAAAGCTTCGGCAGAGGATCCGAAAGCTCTGGGCGTGTTGGGCGCGCGCCGCAAGCCGTTCCAGGATTCTCCCACGCCCGCGGGGAATTCGGTTGCCGCCGTCGCGCTGTTGCGGCTTCACGCTTACACCCACGAACCCGGCTACCGCGACAAAGCGGAGCAGACCCTCGAAGTCCTCGCCGGGCTGGCTGGGCAGTACGGAATGTTCGCCGCCACCTACGGCATTGCCGCGGTACATCTCTCGCAGCCCCACACCCAAGTCATCATCATCGGGGACGGCGATCCGGCGGACCGGCTCTACCACGCAGCCATAGCTCCCTTCGCTTTTAGCAAAGCAGTGGTCAGGCTGGCGCCCAACGAGGTGGTTCCGCGGAACCTTCCTCCCGCGCTGGCGGAAACGATCCCGCACTTGGCCATTTTCAGAGAAGAAAGAAGTCAGGAAGAGAAAACCGTGGCCGTGATCTGCTCCGGATTTTCCTGCCAGCCGCCTATCTCCGATCCGGAAGACCTGGCGCGACGTCTGCGCCCCGCGTTGGCCAAGAGCTGAAAAAACTTGCCCGGGACTGCCCCAATAACGGAACTGCCCCAATAAAAAGAGGGCTGACCATGTCTTTCGCAAACGGTCAGCCCTACGAAAATCCAGAGCCGCTTGAAGCGGCTCAAGCTAGGCGGAGGTCTTAGCCTCCCGGCCCGCAGCCTTTCTTGGGATTGCATGACGGGATCGGTCCGCCATCCTTTGCGTGAAGCATCGGAGTGGCAACCGCCGCGTACGTGCAAACCAAACCTACCATCAGGATCAACATCCTGATCGCACGTTTCATTGGATTGTTCTCCTTGCGTGCGGGAACCCTGGGAGCGGGAACCCTCACGGGGGCGCATTATACAACCCACGAGCAAGTCTTCCGTGGCAGTTTTTTCTAACCAGCCCCGTTTATCCCTCCGGCTAGATCAAAGTCCGGGCTTCTGAACTGCTTCTTGCCCTGATTTTTCAGTAAGATGGAAACACCGCAGAAAAAACGATTTAGTCATGACCGCGGGTCGATTTAGGGCAGCGATCCAGGAAGTTAGTTACGAAATCAGGAAACGCGGACAGAAGATCGTAGGGAATAGCTGCAGCCGGCTAGGTCCATATTTCTGAATTGTCGTGCAGGAATAGTCGGCGTTTCGGAGCGGGTTTGGGTTCGCCGAGTTTGGGGCTCACGATCATCTCTACCTGTCCCACATTTTATCCGCTAGGTCTTGGAGGGCAGGTTAAGCCGGGTACGAACCTCGATGGAGGACGACGATGACATGGTGTGGGAAGTCAACTCTGCGTCCGCGGTCTCCGTGGGCGCAGATTCTCCGTTGGTGCGCGAGAATGCCCGATCCACCATGCCTTCAAACATCGGGATCAGGGAATCGGCGGATGCCGGTTGTTGCAGATCGGTCAGGCTCCGGTCCCAGCGCTGCGACATCAGCAGGCTGGCCGGGTCGTCCCGGCTCGGGCTCTTCGACAGTGCGAATCCGAGCCAGATGAGCACCGTGCAGTTATAAGCGGCCATGTTGGTCAGGCTTACCTGGATTTCGCTCATGTACGCCGCCGCACGCAGCGCGATCAGCATCAGTTCTATGATGGCAAAACTGCCAAAACCGAGGGCGATGCCGAAACTATGTTGCCGCCGGGACACTCCCAGATACCTGGAAAAGACCAGCAAGAACAGAATCAGGCCGACCTGGGTCACGCGGATGCAGCGTTGTACCGTCAGCACGGCTTGAACCAGCGGCCCCTGCTCGGTCGCCGGGCTCGCTGCCGCCACTACCACCGCCACCAGCAGCATGACCAAACCCGCCCATTTGAACAGGACCGACCCCAGGTCCCGGAGCGCATGGTAGGGCCGAAACACGTCCAGAAAAATCTCGTGAATGACTTTGAACCCGATCACCACGCTGATCCCAATACAAATCCAGTAGGTGTAGAAGAAAAGCTCGTAATTGCCAAACCGGTAGATGGGGTAGACCGTGGCAAATATCAGGATCTGCGACAGAAGATAAACAAAAAAGACGGGAAATGTTCGATGCAGTTTGCGCCGGAACATCACTCCGGCAACGCACATCTGCAGGACCGGATGGGCCATCCACAATGCGTTATAGGCGAACTCGATTCGGGGGTTCATCAGAGCGCTCTACCGCAATCCCACTGATAATTACGCTTGCCAGCCTACACCGACACATTCCTCTCCCAATACGAAACCTTAGCAGTTCCAGCCCAATGGTCAATGTACCAAGGTAACCATGGGTAACAGTTACCCGGGGGTCGCTGGGGGATGGTTACAGCGGAGAAAGCCAACCTTCACACTTCTGGAGACGCCTGTATGTAGGCGCGCATCATCCGGACTTCGTCGTCCTTTTCGTCGAGGTGATGCAACATCAGGTCGCGCAGCGAGACCAGCCCGCGGAGTTGCTGGCCCTCACACACCGGCAGATGCCGAAAGCCGTGGCGGCGCATGAGAACCATGCAGTTTTCCAGGTCCTCCTGCGGGCCCACGGTCAGGGGATTGTCGGTCATGACTTCCGCGACGCGAGTGGTCCGCGGATCTTTGCCTTCGACCACCACCCGCTTCATCAGGTCACGTTCCGAAAAAATGCCCACCAGAAGGCCGTCGCGGAGCACCGGCACCGCGCCGATGTTACGCGCCACCATGGCCTGTGCCACGTCGAACACGGTCTGACTGGCTTCCACGCGGTATGTGTCCTGATTCTTAATCAGGTCGTAGATATGCATTTGCCACCTCCGGGCCCCGATTTTCAGCCCCACCCCAGCAGGGTGCACGCGAGCGCGAGTATATGACGAAAACCATCCGCGGGAAAGAGGCCGAATCACTTCCGCCCCGTTTTTTCTCAAACCGGGAAAGGCCACGGAGCGGCGCAGGAATGCAAGCCAGGGCATGAGCCTTGGTTCATAGAGTCCAAGCTCACGAGCCCCATAGAGGCGAAAGACCTGTTCGCGCGCTACCCTACGCTTTCTGTCCAATGAACACGAAATACGAGCAGGCCCAAAGCGCGGTGGGAATGGTCCCGCGCGGGCGGGCAGTAAGAATGATGTTGTAGTCATCCGAGATCTGCAGGCCTTCCATCACCGAAGCTAAGGACCGCGGTTCGACCACCGCCATGTAGGTCAGGAACTGATGGATGTCGGCTCCGCCGTCGTATCCCTGCGCCACAAAAGAAATGTCGGTATTCAGTTCTGCGAAATGCCAGCCTAGCGATGCCGCCAGCGCGACCGCGCCCTCATACGCTCCTGCGGAAACGGCGCCGGGGGCGGGGTTGTCGAACACAATCCGCAGCTTGCGTTCGTCCTCACGGCTGAACTCGCGCACTTTGAGCGAGCCAGACTTGGCCGTGGCCTTCCAGTCCACATGGCGTGCTGAATCCTCCGGCATGTATTCCCGGATGCGATACAAATCGGAACCCCGCCCGCGGGTGAAGGTTTCAAACTCGCCGGTGACCAGCGGAAGTATCTCGAAGAATTCGTCGGTGGGCTCGACTGGCGGATACACGATGATCTCGCGGGCCAGAGGCACACGCCGCGTCTTGGTCAGAAACGCAAACGGAAAACGCGTGGCCAAACCAAAGCTCTCTTGCTGGTAACGTCCGCGACGCTCAAAGCAGAGTTCGAGATCCGCCATCAGTTCGCCGCCCGCTGGAATGTAGGGGAAGTAAGCCGGCCCCTTGAAGATGCCCGGCCGGGGAGCAGGTTCGGCCACGCGTCGCAATTGACGGTCGGGCAAGCAGAACCACTGCGTCTCCCGCGGACGCCACGGCGGAAAGCCAAACGTCGTGGGCATCAGACGCCAGTGCTCTCTGGACTTCACCCTCTTCGCGGTGACTACGTTGATCGAAAACGAGGGCAGCCAGCGCCGCGGATTTCGTAACACAATTCTTCCCAGCATGGGCCGGCCGGCGAAAACGTGCTCGGGCAAGCGCACGTCCAGCACCAGATCGCGCAGCACCATAGCCGACGCGACACCGGAAACCAGAATCGCGGCCAGCATCGCCGCAACAATGATGTAAAGCAGGTTGTTGCCCGCGTTGAGAGCCGCGATCCCAATCAACAGGACGGTCACCACGTAGACCACTCCGACCCGAGTCACGTCGTAATTGAAGGCCTCACGGATGCGCGCCGCGGCAACCCGGCGTGCCAGGTAGGGCACCGTGGTCAAGCCCACGATCGTAGCCAGCAACAACGCAGCCGAAGCCAGGATCAGCGTGGCCCAGAGATTGCCGGACTCGCGGGCGACTGTCGAAAAGAGGGCGGCTCCGAAAGCCAGGACCAGGCCCGCGATCGCGAGCAGAAAGCGCACCCACACTTCTGAAATCCCCCAACGCTGGAAGCGAGTGGGACGGCCCAGGCCGGAGACAGTTGGCGGCTCAGTGGACTGCAAGAGGTCAGGCATGTGCGGGATTCGCTGGCTTCGAGGTTAGCACCGCCCGAAGGCAGCATCAATCGGAGCCGCGTTGGCGAGAAAGGCGCCGCAACCAGGCGGCGGCCTTGGCGGAAGCCTGGTCTGCCGTACGGCCGATCTTCGGAAAACGCTGGCGCAGCCTGGTTAACAGTTGATGCGCCCAGACGTATTCCGACGAGAGCACAATCAGGCCGACCAGAATAAACAGAAAGCCCTGCAGAACCGGCAGAAAAAGACCCACAATCCCCAACACGATGAAGCCCCAGCCGACGATCAGGATCAGAACGCGTTTGGCATGGCGGTTCATGACGGTGTTGACATCCTAACGGATTTCAACCGACAGAGCCGGGGGCAAGAGCCTCGCACGAAGAACTTCTCTTCACCAGGATCTGAACAAAACTCCTCGCACTTCACTTCCGGCCACGCAAAACCTTGTTCCTCTGCCGCCACCAAAAGAAACCCATCAACGCCAGGGCCGCCACCAGCGTGGCGATATTCACATTCCTGACAATCCAGACCACTTCATCCCAGTGCTTCCCGAAAAAATATCCGGCGCCGGCGACGACCGTGACCCATACCGCCGCGCCCAGAAAGTTGAACAGAACAAACCTGCGCCAATGCATGCGGAGCACACCCGCCAGGGGCCCAGCGATGATCCGCATGCCCGCGATAAAGCGGGCCAGAAAAATCGTGGCCGCGCCGTAACGGGCAAACAGTTCTTCCCCACGTGCGATGCTTGCGGGCTTGATGTGAAAATTCTTCCGGTAGCGCTCCAGCAGCGGCCGTCCGCCATACCATCCGATGGCGAAGCCGAGATTGTCCCCCATCGTGGCAGCGCAAACTCCAACCAGGATGATGGAAGGAAGATGAAGGCGGTGTTCTGAAAAAGCCAGAAAACTGGCCAGGAGCAAGACCGTTTCGCCCGGCACCGGCAGTCCGGCATTCTCCAGCAACAGCGCGCCCGCGACCGCCCCGTACCCATAGCGGCCCAGGTATTCACGGAGCAGTTCGAAGAGGTGCTGTTGCATAGGAAAATTGATGACGAGTGTCCTGTGGTTTTCGTGGAGGCGTCAGTTTTTCTTGCCACCTTCCAGTTGAGGCAGCAACTTCAAGGTATCCTTCAGGCGGCCGACCACGCTCTGCATCTCATTCAAGCCGACGATTCGCTGGCGGATGATGCCATCTCCGTCAATCACGAGATAAGTGGGGAACGCTCGTACGGAGAAGGAGTCCATGATGGTGTGGTCCGAGTCCAGGAATTGCGGCCAGTCCATACCCTTTTTGGCGATAAAGTCCCGCCATGCCTGTTCATCGCTATCGGCGCTAACGCTGAGTAACACCAGCTTGTCGCTTGAGTATTTTCTCGTAAGGTCCTTCAGTTCCGGCACGGAGGCACGGCAAGGAGGACACCAGGTCGCCCAAAAGTCCAGAACCACAATCTTGCCGGCAAGCTGCTTGAGAGAAATATCCTGGCCCTGAAGAGTGGTCACATGAAATTCGGGCGCGAAAGCCTCTCGGCCACGCCTGGGCTCGGTGATCAACATTTTCGCCTGCTCCGCCATCGGTTCCCCGGGACCCAGGCTCAGGCACGTCTTCAGTTCCACGATTGCCTCGCCGTCCTTTGATTGCCGGAGCAGGGCCACGGCAAGGTCCATGTGACCGGAGGGCACACCGGGGTCGAGACTTACCGCAGTGCGGTACTCGGCTTCCGCCTGCCCAGGCTTCTTAGCGTCGGTTTCGCCGAATGCTAAAAGCGTGTTTCCTTTCAGTCTGTGAGCAGACGCTTTCGTCGAATCGTCGGCTGCGGAAGCAATAGCCCGGTCGCTGCTGTCCAGCGCTTTGTCCAAATCTTGCATTCGCAAATACGCAGACGCCATTCCCAAGTAGCAATCGGCACAGGAATTCTTTTGCAGCTTGTTCGCCTTCTTGAAGGCATCCACTGCGTCCTTGTATTTCCTGGCTTGCAGCGCATCCCGGCCGCGCTGGAACTCTTGCTGGAATGCAGGATTGGCTGGCGTTTGGCTTGGTTGCGACCCGAGAGGGAGCACCACTGACACAACGACCGCGCAGTGGATGAGAAATGAGGCTCCATTTCGCCTTTTCATTACTGACATCCTGGGCCGTCCGGCAAAGGCTTCAGACAGATAGCGATGCCCTCCCGGGAGCGGCGACTTGCGGGCTGCGATCTTACCAGATTTGCCCCTTCCAGATTTGCCCCTTCCAGATCGGTCCCTTCGATTCCGCGCTCAGGAATGAGACGAACCTCGTAGCAGAAATTCCGTGACCGCGCGATTGAATTCGTCGGGCACTTCTTCGTAAGGCAGGTGCCCAACGCCGTCCAACATCACCAGGCAGCATTCCCGGAACTGCTGGCGTAGCCGGGCCGCGGATGCGGGGCTTACCGCCGCATCCAGGCCTCCCCAGATGAGCAGGGCCGGGAGGTGCGCGATCCGCGGCAGCATGGATTCCAACTCTTGCAAGTCGCGGCTCCACGTGCGCAACACAGAAAGTCCGTAGGCAAAAGCTCCCGGGGTGGAAAATGGCGCCGAATAGCCTTCGAGCGTGCCCGGCCGAATGCGTCGCGGGTCGCCACATAAACGCCTCAGAAAGAAACCGTGCGCGAACTGCATGAAAGGCGCGGCCCGCAGAAAAATCGGGGCGATCAGACCACTGCTAAGAAAGGCAGCGATCCGCTTCCCGTTCGCTGACCAGGGATTGACCGGCGCCACCAGGATCAATCGCCGCACCCGCTCCGGCGCCAGCGCAGCGGCCATCATGGCGACAGCGCCGCCGTGCGATGTCCCCAGCAGATCGCACGAGGCTACGCCGACTGCATCCATGAAGCGCAGCAGACGCTCGGCACACGCCCGCAGGCTACCGTCAAGGCCGGGAGGCCGATCAGAAAAACCTACTCCCAGCATGTCCACGGCATGAACTGTGGCATGCTCGGCCAGCACCGGCAGGGCGTATCGCCACGAAAAGGAATAGCCCAGCAATCCATGCAGCAACAACAACTCCGGCCCCGAACCGTCGCGCAGATACCGCATGCGCGCACCGTCCAGGGTGATCCAGTGGTCCTCAATAGAGTGTGCCGGTTGCAGGATGCCTTGCGGGATCAATGGGCTGTTCAACTTTCCGTTTATTTTCGTGGCAGACAACTTTTCGACCGCTCTAGGACTCTATGTAAGTGATATCGCCTCTGTACGCATCCTGTTAGGGGGAGCTTCGGCTCCCCTCTTTTTTGCTTCGAGCTTCGCTCGCCGGACAGCCGGGGGCTGCTGCCTCTACGCGGTTTTATCGGCCTTCCGTCGTTTCTTCCCCAACAGTTTCTTGAGCACCCGAATTCCCTTATCCACGTGCTTCGCCTGCAACAAGAACGGAGGCAAGAAGCGCAGCACCGTATCCTGCGTGCTGTTGAAGAGCACGCCTTCAGCCAGCGCCAGCTCCACGATGGGACGGGCCGGGACATCAAGCTGAAGTCCCTGAATGAAGCCTCGCCCGCGAACCTCCTTGACCGCAGCAGAGCGAGCGGCGAGCGCCTTCAATTGCTCCTGCAAATACGCTCCCACAACCGCGACATTTTCCAGCAACCGCTCCTCTTCGAGGATCGCTAGATACTCGAGGGCGACGCGGCAGGCCAGCGGACCGCCGCCAAATGTGGTGCCATGCTGCCCAGCGGAGATTGCCGACGCAAACTCTTCCTTGGCCAGGAAAGCGCCTAGCGGAATACCCGCCGCTATCGGCTTGGCGATGGCCACAATATCCGGCGTCACTCCCAACGTTTGGAATGCAAAGATCGTCCCGGTGCGGCCCAGCCCGCATTGAATTTCGTCGAAGATCAGGGCGGCGCGATGCTGGTCGGCGAGGGCGCGGCATTCCCTTAGAAACTCGACGGAACATTCGTAAATCCCACCTTCGCCGAAGATCGGTTCCAGCACGATGGCGCAGGTGTTGTCGTCCACTGTGGCACGCAATGCCTCAATATCGTTCTGCAGCACGAACTTCACATCTTCCAGCAGCGGTTCGAATCCCTTGCGGTATTTGTCCTGTCCGGTCAGCGACATGGCGCCGAAGGTACGCCCGTGGTACGAACCTTGCAGCGCGACCAACCGGCTTTTGGCATTGCCGCCCACTCGATGTCCCGCCAGTCGCGCCAGCTTGATGGAACCTTCGATAGCCTCGGTACCGCTATTGGAAAAAAACGCGCGTTGCAAGCCGGAAAGTCCACATAACTTCTCGGCCAGCTGGCCCTGGTACTCGTTGTAGTAGAGGTTTGACACGTGGATGACTCGCGCGGCCTGCTCACGAATCGTCTTCACGATCCGGGGATGGGCGTGTCCCAGCGCATTGACTCCCAGCCCGGCCACGAAGTCCAGGTAGCGTTTCCCGTCCAGATCGTAGAGAAACACTCCCTTGCCGCGTTGCAGAACCAGGGGGTAGCGGTTATAAGTCTGCAGCAGAAACCGGCGTTCTCGTTCGATGATCTCTTCAGTGGTGGTCATAAGGGCATAAAGTAAAGAACGATTTTAACCGGTAGGGAGGAGGTCCGGCATCTCCGATATTAGCTTGGAGATAACTTATCGTTTAGTTGCCCTTAGAGGCCCGTTGACCTGACAGGTGCTATACGGTCATCTCGACCGTCGAATCGCCCTAGACGGCTTGTAATCGCGTTCTAGAGGCATTCTAATGCATGGCCGAACTGCGGTCTTGCCGGTGTGCGGTCAAGAAACCCGACCGAAGGGTCTTAGCCCCAGGCTATCTATATGTTTCCATTGGATCAAGCCAACATCGAAGCTGCAATTCTTACCTAACCAGCTATCATAGGCGGTCCACCCATGGCTGTGCGCGCTCAGAATCGCCTGCTGGATCAGCTGGATGCCGCCAAGCGTCGCGTGGGCGAGGTTCCTTCGGCTGAGTTGAAACATTTGTTAAGCGCGCTGGGCCGGCAGGCCTTTGCGGATGCACAGTCGCTGGCTCGCTTTCATGATGCGCTGGTCTTCCTTCGCGCGTTTCCACCCGATCATAAAATTCTCCAGCAGGTTGAGTCTTTGCTGCGATCGTTTTCCCAACGCATTGCTGGCCTGCGGGCGAAGAGCGCCGATCTTGCCATTCTCGACGACGAGGAATTTGCCGGGATCGCCGGAACCACGTTGTCCGCCGTGTGGAATTACGATGAGGTCGCGTGGCTGGTCGATCGATTCCCGGGCGCGGTCGGCATTAATTGGGATGGGTATGACAAGACGGACCGCATGGCTGCGGCACTGCCGCGCTTCATGCCGCTGCTTGAGGAAGATGCCTTTGTAGAAGCTGATGTCCCATACCGCCGCTGGCTGCACACAGCCAGCGCCGGCCGGGATTTGGCCTGGCTGGTTCGCCAGTGTGGGCAGATGCCGGGTTCACCGGACGATCGTGCCGAGGTCTTTGGCGCGCTTGAACTGCCTGTGCGCTGGCAGCTGGGCAATTCAGCGGCGACGCGCACACTGGGCAAGCGTGCGGTACGGCAAGTCTTCTATCATCGCGGACCACTCATCCAGCGACGCGATGTATCACTGGCGGCGGAACTGGCGTCTCCCCCGCTTCATCTGACGAAACTTTCGCGCCGCGAAGGCCAGAGAATCATTGACCTCTGCCGTGAAGCCACCACGGTACGCTACCGCGAGCTTTACGGCACCAGCCGAGGCGATCCGGCACAAGTAGTACGGGCGCAAGCCGGCCGCGGGGTGGAAATTTTCCTCTGGGGTCTGCCCCCGGAACGCCGCCTGCCGTTGCGCGCTTATCAGGCTGGGTTCACTTTGAAGAACGGTATCCCCATCAACTACATCGAGGGCATCTCACTGTTCGAGTGGATGGAAATCGGCTTCAACACTTTCTACGCCTACCGCGACGGCGAAACCGCGTGGGTATATGCCCAGGCTCTCCGCATGTTGCACCAGGTCCTGGGTGTAACCTGCATATCCGTTTACCCCTACCAGCTAGGCAAAGACAACGAGGAAGCTATTCAGTCGGGCGCATTCTGGTTCTACCGCAAGCTAGGATTCCGGCCCATGCGGCCGGAGTTGGCCAGGCTCATGGCGGTGGAGGAGAGGAAAATCTCGGCCAACCCCGCGCATCGCACCTCGCCCGCCACGTTGCGAAAGCTGGCACAGGGACACGTCGTGTATGAGATGCCCGGATCGCAGATCGGTGCCTGGGACCGATTCCAGATGCGCAATGTCGGTTTGGCCGTGCAACGGCGGATGGCGGAACGGTTTCATGGCGATTCCGCGCAGGTTCGCCGGGCGTCCGTTATGCAGGTAAGCCGAGCGCTGGGGGTTGAGAGTGCGCGCGGGTCAGCCCTGGAAAAGAAAGCTTTGGAGAATTACGCGGCCGTGCTGGGGCTCATTCCTGATTTTTCGAGGTGGACTGCGGAAGAGAAAGCACAGCTCGTCGAAATCATCCGGGCTAAAGCGAATTCTCGCGAAGCCTCTTACGCTCGCCTTCTTCAAAGGCACTCAAGGTTGCGTGCAGCCTTGCTTGCGACCGGTTCGATGGCAAGAGCCTGAGACGGCGCGGCTTTCATGAGTGGGAGCGGGACGCCCCCACCACAGCCGGCGGAGCATGCCCTGAGCGAAGTCGAAGGGACACCGGCGCTACTTAAGGGTCTCTGAAACAACTAGATACGGAAATCTGCAGAAACCTTCCAAAAAACATAGCTTCACACTATGAGTCCTTCTATAATCTTCGAAGTTGTTTCTTTGAAGGTACTTAGAACCTGCCTCTTATGCCCAAAACCGTGGCAGCGAACGTGCAGAAGTTAGTTCGGGGTACTTTAGCCCCAAAGCCTGACTTTTCGATGCGGCCCATGAACCGGGACTTCCAAATCCGCTTTACGGCTGGCCTGCTCTTCCTGCTGACCGTGGCCTCCATGGTTCTGGCCGGGATCAACTTCCAGAAAGAGCGCGACTACCAGGTTCCGTACGACGGGGTCTGGTGGGTGGAGCACGACAGCACTCTCTTCGCGGACCGTGTGGAAACAAATGGGCCGGGAGCCAAGGCTGGCATCAAAGAGGGCGACCGCCTGGTCGCGATTGACCAGCACGAACTGAAAGACACCGTGGGTGTGGGCCGCCAGTTGTATCGGGCGGGTGTGTGGTCGAAGGCTACGTACTCGCTGGTACGGCATTCGGTTCCAGTGGATGCAGTCGTGATCCTGGTTCCGGCCGACAAATCCATTAACTACTCGTTGCGTTTGATCGCCCTGATTTATCTGGGCATTGGACTTTATGTTCTGCTGCGGCGGTGGACCGCGCCAGGGTCCACCCACTTCTACATTTTCTGCCTGGTGTCGTTCGTCTTCTACTCCTTCCGCTACACCGGGAAGCTGAACGACTTCGATTGGACAATCTACTGGGGCAATGTGGTGGCTTGGCTGCTCCAGCCGGCGTTGTTCCTGCATTTTGTTCTGACTTTCCCGGAGAAGCGTCCGTTTGTTTCCAAGCATCGCTGGGCGGTTCCGCTGATCTATGCCCCGGCGCTGCTGCTGCTGGGAGTTCAGGTTGCAGTCCTCCGGTTCCTGGGAGCCAGCGAAAAACTGCGCTGGAATCTGGACCGGGTGCAGATGGGATATCTGGCCGCGTTCTTCATCGCGGCGGCGGGAGTGCTCTGGCAGAGCTATCGCCGCGCGAGCACGCCGATCCTCCGGCAACAGTTGAAGTGGGTGACGCGCGGCACCATTCTCGCCATCACGCCCTTCACGCTGTTTTATGTGATTCCGTACTTGACCGGCGCGCTACCCACGGCAGCGATGAAAGTTTCCGTGCTGTCACTGGGGTTGCTGCCTCTCACGTTTGGGTACGCCATCTTCCGCTATCGTCTGATGGACGTAGACCTGATCTTCAAGCGGGGCATGGTGTACACCCTGGCGGCCGCGGCGATCGTGGGCGTGTACTTTGCGGTGGTGGCGGGCGTGGCCGAGCTGGTTCACACCCAGGTACCCAGTTCCGGCCCGGCTGGACTCATTCTGGCGATGGTGGTCACGGCGTTGCTGTTCGATCCCGTACGCAAGTGGATCCAGGAACGCATTGACCAGTTCTTCTATCGCACGCGCTACGACTACCGGAAGACGCTGATCGAGTTCGGACGCGAGTTGAGCGCGGAAACCGATCTGGACAAGTTGCTGAGTTCGGTGGTGGACCGCCTGTGCCGCACGCTGCTCGTGGATCGCATGGCAATTTTTCTCTCGGCCGGCGAACCTCCGCATCGCTTCTTGCTGGCCAAGTCCTTTGGCATGACCCAGACCAGCGGGTTCGATCTGGGCTTCCTCAGTGCACCCCGTCCGGAGATGGAAGCGGGGCACTTGTTCTTCGACAATACCCATCAAGTTCCGCGCGAGACGCCCAGCGCGCAGGAGACGATCGCGAAGCTAGACCTGAACTACTACGTTCCCTGCCGCGCGCAGCAGCGGACCATCGCGTTTCTCGGGCTGGGCAAAACGGTGGAAGGCGACTTCCTCTCCAGTGAAGACCTGGAACTGCTGGAAACGTTGGCAGGCTACATCGGGATCGCTATACAGAATGGCCGTCTCTACGCATCTCTCGAGCAGAAGGTCGCTGAGTACGAGCGGCTGAAAGACTTCAACGAAAACATCGTGGAGTCGATCAACGTAGGCGTGCTGGCGGTGGACCTAGCCGACCGCATCGAGTCCTGGAACTCGCAGATGGAGGTCATGTACGCGCTGCCCCGGTGGCAGGCGCTGACTCGTCCGCTCAGCGAAGTCTTCCCGGCGGCGTTTGTGGAAGAGTTCTACCGGGTGCGGCAGAACCCGGGCATCCACAACCTGTACAAGTTCCGGCTGGGCACTCCGACGGGAGAAAGCCGCATGGTAAACGTCGCCATCGCGCCGCTGGTCACGAAGAAGTTCAACGTGATCGGGCGGCTGATCATCATGGACGACATCACCGAACGGGTGGAACTGGAGTCGCAGCTTTCGCAGGCTGACAAGCTTTCGTCGATTGGCCTACTGGCCGCCGGAGTCGCCCACGAAGTCAATACGCCGCTGGCGGTGATTTCGTCCTACGCACAGATGCTCTCGAAGCAGTTGCAGGGAGATACGCAGAAAGGCGCGCTGCTGGAAAAAATCACGCGGCAGACGTTCCGGGCTTCGGAAATCGTCAATAACCTGCTGAACTTCTCCCGCACCAGTGGTACGGAGTTCACAGACGTTGACGTGAACAAGATCATCGGCGATACGCTGGCCCTTCTGGAGCACCAGTTTAAGACCACAAAGATCCGGGTGCAGGATGAGTTAACCCGACATCTGCCACTCATCCACGGCAATGCTGGGCGTCTGCAGCAGGTTTTCCTGAATTTGTTCCTGAACGCCAGGGACGCCATGCCCAACGGCGGGACGCTTCGCATCACGACCTCGAACGGCGAAGGCGTGAGCGTGGTTGTCTCCGACACCGGTACTGGGATTGCCCAGGAGCACATCCAGCGTATTTACGACCTCTTCTTCATTACCAAGATAGCGCCTAAGGAAGGCCAGCAGAACAAAGGCACGGGACTGGGTCTTTCAGTGACCTACGGCATCATTCAGGAACACGCCGGAAAGATCCGGGTGGAGAGCCGCCCCGGCGAAGGTACGACGTTCTACCTCGATTTTCCTTTGATGAGGAAGGCTGTCAATGTCTGAACTGGCAGTGATCCCGCGACGCAGCCCGAATGAGGCATCATCCTCGCCGGTGGGCTCTGTGCTGATCATCGACGACGAAGCCGCTATTCGCGAATCCTTGGAAACGCTGCTGGAGATGGAAGGCTACGAAGTGGAGTCGGCGGCCAGCGGCGAAGATGGGTTGACGCGCCTCGGAGACCGGTCTTTCGACCTGGTGCTGCTCGACTTGGCGCTGCCCGATCGCAACGGCATGGACCTGCTGGCTGAACTTCGCGCTCACGACTCGCAGCTTTCCGTCATCATGATTACCGCCTACGGGACGGTGGAGAATGCGGTGAAGGCGATGCAAGCGGGAGCGGCCAACTTCGTCCAGAAACCCTGGGACAACGAGAAACTGCTGGCCGACGTGCGCGCCGCCGTGGCCCGCCACCGGGCGGAAGAAGAAAACATCCAGCTCAAGCGCGCCCTGAAGCGGCGCTACAACTTCGAGAACATCGTGGGCAAGAGCGAGCCCATGCTGAAGATTTTCGATCTGGTGGCACAAGTGGCGCCCAGCCGTTCCACGGTGCTGCTGCAGGGTGAAAGCGGGACGGGCAAGGAACTCATCGCCAAGGCCACCCACTTGAACTCGCCGCGCCGCGACCGGCCTTTCGTTCCAGTGAACACCGGTTCGATGCCGCCCGATTTGCTCGAGTCCACGCTCTTCGGGCACGTCAAAGGCGCGTTTACCAGCGCGATCGCGTCGAAGAAAGGTCTGTTTGAGGTCGCCGACCGGGGCACGTTATTTCTCGACGAGATCGGAACCATGGGCATGGACACGCAGAGCAAGATCCTGCGCGTGCTCCAGGACCGCAAGTTCATGCATCTGGGCGGCGTGCACGAACTCCAGGTGGACGTGCGCATCATCGCCGCCACCAACGTCGACTTGAAACAGCTGGTGCGGGAAGGAAAATTCCGCGAAGACCTCTTCTATCGGCTGAACGTCATCGCCATCGATCTTCCGCCGCTGCGGCAGCGCAAGGAAGATATCCCCCTACTGGTAAATTTCTTCCTGACAAAGTACTCGGAAGAGAACGAGCGCCCGCTGCGACGATTGACCCCGGAAGCACTTCGCCCGCTGCTGTCCTACTCCTGGCCGGGCAACGTGCGGGAACTGGAAAACGTGATCGAGCGGGCAGTGGTGCTCTCCTCGGGCACCGAGATCGGCCCTGAACTGCTGCCCGATCAGATCGTCGGCCGGGGAACGCCTTTCCCGGTGCTGGAGCATCGTGGGGACGCCTCGCTCTTCGACATTGTGGAAGATTGCGAGCGGCACATCATCGTAGACATGCTGGAGAAGTGCAATTGGAACCAGACCGAGGCGGCGGAGCGCTTCCACGTGCCGCTTTCCACCCTGAATCAGAAAATCAAGCGGTTGAATATTGAGATCAAGAAGAAGATGAGGGACTGAAGAGCTGTCAGCTATCAGCTTTCAGCTCTCAGTTTTTTCTTGCTCGATTGCGGGTCCCTGTGCGCGGCGGCGAGCGGGGACGGCTGAAAGCTGAGAGCTGATGGCTGAAAGCTTTCCTTGCCTCTGATATAGTTTCGTTGCCGCTATCGCGAGTGGGGCTGCGGAAGCATGGAACTAACCTCGCCATCGGAATTCGCCAAGGAGAAAGTCCAGGCTATTCAGGACTACGCTCTTCTTTCCAGCCGCTCGCTTGCTAACCTTTTCCGTCCCCCGCTGTATCTGGGTGACATGTTCCAACAGGCTGACCTTATCGGGGTGGGATCGCTGCCTATCGTGGTGCTCACAGGATTCTTCACGGGGGCGGTGCTGGCATTGAATACGGCGGAGACGCTGGGGCGGTTCGGCTCTTTGACCCTGATCGGCCAACTGGTTTCCATCTCCATGGTGCGGGAACTGGGGCCAGTCTTGACCGGGTTGATGGTGGCGGGGCGCAATGCGTCCGGCATGGCGAGCGAACTGGGTTCGATGATCGTGACCGAGCAGATTGATGCCATGCGGGCGCTGGGAACCGATCCCACCAAGAAGCTGGTCATCCCTCGCATCGCGGCGACAGTGTTCATGCTGTTCTTTCTGACCATCATCTCGGATCTGCTGGGATTGGTGGGCGGGAATGCGGTGTCTACTCTCTTGCTGGGGCTGGATTCGCACCAGTACTGGACTTCCGCCTGGCAAATCCTGGTCTTTCGCGATGTCTTTACGGGATTGATGAAGCCGGTAGTGTTTGGACTTATTATCTCCACTATCGGCTGTTACTACGGGATGTCGGCCCGGGGCGGAACCCAGGGTGTGGGCCGGGCTACAACTCAGGCGGTGGTGGCCGCGTCGGTTCTGATCCTGGTCATGGACTTTTTCCTGACGAAACTGCTGATCGTGCTGCTGGGCTATCGCTAATCATGCCAGTGCCGACCCTACCTCTTGAGAGCGCGAAGGCCGCAACCGGCGGTCCCTCGCAGCACGCCATTGTGTTCAACGACGTGGCGATCGCTTTTGAGGACAATGTGGTGCTCGACGGCGTTTCCTTCCGGCTGGACCACGGAGAAACCAAGGCTGTGTTCGGCGTGGCGGGGGCGGGCAAGAGCACCATCCTGAAGCTGGCGCTGGGCCTCATAAAGCCGGACCGGGGACAGATTATTGTGCTGGGTGAAGACGTGACCCAGATGAAGGAAGAGGATCTGTTCGAGCTGCGGCGCAGAGTTGGAATTGTTTTCCAGGAAAGCGCCCTCTTCGATTCGCTCACGGTTCGGGACAACGTTGCTTTCCGGTTGATGGAGGAGGGCGAGGTCTCCGAGGATGAAATCGAACGGCGAGTGCGGGAAGCCTTGAGCTTTGTGGAACTGGAGCGCACGGTGGACATGCTCCCATCCGAGCTTTCGGGCGGAATGCGGCGGCGGGTGGCCATTGCCCGCGCCATCGTCACGCATCCGGAGGTCCTGCTCTACGATTCACCCACTGGCGGCCTGGACCCGGTCACGTCCACCACGATCATTGAACTGATCGTGAAACAGCGGGACGTGTACAAGACCAGTTCGCTGCTGGTCAGCCACCGTCTGCAGGATGCGTTCATCATGGCGACGCACTGCTTTGATCGCACGACGAACAAGATGCAGCCGCTGCCGCCCGGGGCCCACGGCGAAGTCCCGATGACCTTCCTAGTGCTGCGTGACGGCAAAGTGATCTTTGACGGAGACGCACACGAGCTGGTGCAGTCGAAGGACGAATACATCCGGGAATATATCTCGTAGGCGAAAGCCGGGCTTTACCCGGCTGTCCCTATGCGACCTTTCCTTCCGCCATGGCCTTGAGGCGGGCTTCGATGCGCGCGCTGGTCATTTTCAGGCGTTCCCGGCCAGCCTTCGATCCCATAATTACCTTTTCGACATTGCTGAATAGTCCTGGGCTCTTCATTTTGTCGCGAAGTTCCTTCAGGATGGGCTGGATCTTGGCATAGATGAAAACCATCTCACCGCTGACGCCGCCCTCGAGGAACAGATCGGGATTGATGACCCCGTGTAGGACCATCGCCGCCGCCATGTCCCAATAACCACCGACCTGGCGGAGCCAATTGTTCTCCTGGGTCCCCAGCGCGGTCGCTATTTTGACGACTTCGTCGGCAGTCTGCGGCCAGAACGTGACCAACCACCAGTTGCGGGCCTTGCGCATCTCGGCCTCGCGGCGGAGATCATAGAGTGTGAGGATTAGTTGAGCATCGGCGGCAGTGGGCTTCTTCGACATTTTTTAGTCTCCTTGAGAGTCTGATGGCCGGGCTTCGCCCGGATGGACAACCGAAGCTGTCCCTACATGGTTCGTGGTTATGCGACCGGTGCAGGTTCCGCCGATCGCTCGTAATCGCATTCTTTGTTGGGGCAGGCGATCACCGGGCCTGCTTTCAGCGCTTTCTCTACCAGATACTCACTTCCGCAACTCGGGCACTTCTCCGGCAGCGGCTTGGCAGCTGAGGTAAATTTGCATTTGGGATAATTCCCGCATCCGTAAAATGTGTTGCCCTTGCGGGCACGCTTCTCCACCAGATCGCCTTCTTTACAGAGCGGGCACTTTACTCCGATGTAATTCTGCTTGACATACTTGCACTCTGGGTATCCGCTGCAGGCGGTAAATTCGCCGTAGCGCCCGTGGCGGATCATCATGTTGCGGCCGCACTTGGGACAGAGTTCGTCGAGCGGTATGTCTGGAACCTTCTTGCCCTGGTCGAGGCGGCGTGTGGTCTTGCAGTCTGGATATCCCGTGCAGGCCATGAACTGGCCGAAGCGTCCGCGCTTCAGGACCATGACCCGGCCGCAGTTCTCGCAGTATTCCTCCTGCGTGGTCTCCTGCACATCGGCTGAATCCAGATCGGGCAGGTTGATAGGGTTCTCTTTGGTGAAAGTGCAACTGTTCGGGTCTTCTTTGTCGTACGAGCTGCAAGCGTAGAAGGAGCCGTGCTTGCCCCACTTGATCACCAGCGGGGAGCCACAGCGCTCGCACTTCTCGTCCGTGGGTTTCTCCATCCGCTTGATGTTCTCCATGTGCTTGGCGGCGTACTTGAGATCTTTTTCGAATTTCTTGTAGAACTCGGCGAGGGCGTCGGTCCACTTCTCCTTGCCTTCTTCGATCTCGTCCAGTTCTTCTTCGAGCCGGGCGGTGTACTGGACATCGAAGATGTCGGCGAAGTTTTCGACCAGGAGGTCGGTTACCACCAGGCCGATTTCCGTGGGCGTGAACTTGCCACCCAGTTTTTGCACGTATTGCCGCTCCTGAATGGTGCTGAGAATGGCGGAGTAGGTGGACGGGCGGCCGATGCCACGCTCTTCGAGTTCTTTGACCAGCGAGGCTTCGTTGTAGCGCGGTGGAGGCTCGGTGAAGTGCTGCTCGGGCTTCAGTTCTTTTAGCGCGAGCTTCTGGCCGGGCTCCAGGTGCGGCAGCTTGTGCTTGAGCTCTTCTTCCTCTTCGTCTTTGCCTTCCTTGGATTCTTCGTAGACCTTGAGGAAGCCGTCGAACTTGAGCACGGAGCCGGTCACGCGGAACCAGAAGATTTCTGAGGCGGATTTCGCGTCGATGTCCACGGTCGTCTGATCGAATACCGCCGGGTTGATCTGCGAGGCGACGAAGCGCTGCCAGATCAGTTTGTAGACTTTGTACTCGTCTTCTTTCAAGTACTGCTTGATCTGGTCGGGATGCCTCATGACGGAGGTCGGGCGGATGGCCTCGTGTGCGGCCTGCGCTGCCTTTTTCTCTTTATAAGTGTTCGCTGTTTCCGGGAGATATTGCGGGCCATACTGTGAAGTGATGTACTCCCGCACTTCGGTCAGGGCTTCGTTGGAGACGCGAGTGGAATCGGTACGCATGTAGGTAATGAGTCCGACCAGGCCTTCTTCCCCGAGCTCTACGCCCTCGTACAGGCGCTGGGCGATCATCATGGTGCGCTTGACGCTGAAGCGAAGTTTGCGTGAGGAATCCTGCTGCAGCTTGCTGGTGGTAAACGGTGGAGTGGCGTTACGGCGGCGCTCTTTGCGATCGACCGTGCGGGCGAGCCAATCCGCCGTTTCGAGGGCCACCCGGATTTTCTCCGCGTCTTCCCCGTTGGTGACTTCAACTTTCTCTTCGCCTTTGCCGACGAAGCGGGCGTCGAAAGACGGAGGTTTGGGCCCGGACAAGTGGGCATCAATCGTCCAGTATTCCTGTTTTATGAAAGCTTTGATTTCGCGTTCGCGCTCGACAATTAAGCGCAACGCTACGGTCTGGACACGACCGGCGGAAATCCCGCGACGCACTTTGTCCCAGAGCAGCGGCGACACCTGGTAACCGACCAGGCGGTCGAGGACACGCCGGGCCTGCTGGGCGTCGACCAGATTCTGGTCAATGTCACGGGGATGCTCGAAGGCCTCCCGGACCGCACGTTGTGTGATTTCATTGAAGGTGACACGGCGGATGCGTTCGCCCTCGCCATCTTTATCTTTCTTTTTCTTCTTTTTTGCCTTGGCGCCGTCGCCCAGTTCTTCGGCCAAATGGGCCGCGATGGCCTCGCCTTCACGATCCGGGTCGGGCGCGAGGTAGATGTGGTCGGCAGACAGAGCCAGCTTCTTCAGCTTGGCGAGGACCTTCTCCTTGCCGGGAATGACGACGTATTCCGTCTCGAAATCGTTGTCGACGTCGACCCCCAGCGTGCTCTTGGGCAGATCTTTGACGTGGCCGAGCGAAGCCTCGACCGTGAAGCCCTTGCCCAGATATTTCTGGATGGTCTTTGCTTTGGCTGGCGATTCAACGATGACTAAACCTTTGGCCAATGGGTCCTCAATGGGCGATTGCTTTTCGAAACTAGCACGAATGGGAGGAAGTCAACAAGTTTTAGGACAGCTATTAGCTCTTAGCTCCTAGCTCTTAGCTTGAAACCCCTAGGCCGCCAGAGCATTTCTTAGCTTTTGCGATAGCGAGGACAACATCCGCATGACTTCGCTTAGATCCGAGTCCAAACGGACATACTCTGTATTCGTCATCAACGCCAAGTCCCGTGACAACAACAGGTGATAGGACAGCTCCGCACCTGATCCCATTGCAATCTGGACGTACCGAGCCATTTCGCCATCCGATCTTCTGCCACAGCCCTCGGCCAAGTTCGCTGCGATCGAAGCAGACGAGTGCCGAGCCTGACTGGTCAACCCAAACCGTTCTTCGTTCGGAAATCCTCGCGTGCATTTGTAAACCGCTAGAGTCAACCGGTGGGTCTTTTCCCAAACCTGGAGATCTTTATAGTTTCTCATTCTCCTCCGGATCGGACTGTCAGGAGTGTTTCAAGCTAAAGGCTAAGAGCTAACGGCTAAAAGCTCTTTACAAAATTCTTCCCCGGCAACTGCTTCACCTTGCCCGCCAGCTCCAGTTCAAAAAGTGCGGCAAATATTTCGGACGATGAGACGTCCGGCTCCAGCCGCTCCACGATTTCATCAATCTGAGTCGCCTCATCGGCCTTCAGTATCGCCAAGATCTTTTTTTCGTGAGGTCCCAGCGCTTCGTCGTTGAATAGAGATGCAGTTTGGCCGGTTGGAGATTCATTGCCTCCTGCCGGTTCGAGCGCAAGTCGTACTGCTGCCGGGAGTTCTTCCCAAATGTCGTCCCAGGTAGCCACCAGCTTGGCGCCTTGTTTGATCAGGGTGTTTGGTCCCCAGGAGTTCTTGTTGGTCACGTTGCCCGGGACTGCGTAGACGTCCCGGTTCTGCTCCAGGGCGCAGCGTGAAGTGATGCGGGTTCCGCTGTACTCGGCGGCTTCCACCACCAGGACACCCATCGAGATTCCACTGATGATGCGGTTGCGGATGGGGAAGTTTTGCGGCGCGGCAAAGGTGCCTAGCGGGAATTCGGAGATCAACGCCCCACCCAGCGCCAGGATTTGTTCCGTCAAGCGCTTGTTCTCCTTGGGGTAGATGACATCGACACCAGTACCGAGCACGGCCACCGTTTTGCCTTTGGCTGCGATCGCGCCGCGGTGGCCGGCGCTATCCACACCGCGCGCCAGGCCGCTGAAAATGACTAGGCCGCGGGCCGCCAGATCACAGGCCAGGCGCTCCGCCATGCCGGTGCCATAGGGCGTGGGATGACGAGTGCCCACCAAGGCGATCCCAGGTTGCGATATCACACCCACATCGCCGCGAATGTAGAGGACCAGCGGCGGATCGTAGATTTGCTTCAGCTGTGACGGGTAGGCAGGGTCTTCGAGGCCGACAACCTGCACTCCCGCTGCTACGGCTCGCGCCATTTCATCGTGTGCCAGTTCCATGGAGCGCCCGGTTCCCAACGATTGCGCCGAAACTGCCTGGATGCCGGTGGCTTCCAGTTCCGTAAGAGACGCGCGGAAAACGGCTTGTATGCTTCCCAGGAATTCGACCAGGCGGCGGGCCCTGGTAGGACCTATTCCCGGCGTCAGGGCAAGGGCCAGCCATTGCAGCGTGGGTGCTTCGGTGGTTTGACTGGCAACAGCAGCGGCTTCCGGCACAGAGACCTCCAGCGGGGCCTATGGCGGACTCTATACACTGCGAAAAAACGATGTCAAGGTTAGATGACCCAAGTTTGCTAGAATTAGCTATCCGCCGCATGAGACGCCTGCGCATTTCCGCCATCTCCTACCTTAATACTGCACCCCTGATGTGGGATTTTGAGCATGGCGACGCGGGTGCGGACTTCGATATCTCGTATACCCTTCCTTCCCGGTGCGCCGCGGACCTGCTTGCGGGCACGGCCGATATCGGCATCATTCCGGCAGCGGCCTATGCCACCATTCCTGAACTGGTCATCCTTCCTGGCGTTGCCATTGCCTCACGGCGGGCGGTACGGTCGATCCTTTTGGTAAGCAAGGTTCCGCTGGAACAAATCCAGACCGTCGCGCTGGATACTTCATCCATGACTTCGGGCGCACTGACGAAGGTCTTGTTCGCCAAGTGGTGGGGTGGAGGCCGGAGCTTCACTGCAATGGACCCTGACTTGGACGAGATGTTGAGGGAGCATGACGCCGGTCTGGTGATTGGCGATCCCGCGTTGCGGGTTGATCGCTCGCGTTATCTCACTTACGACCTGGCCGAGGAGTGGATTCGGCTGACCGGGAAGCCGTTCGTGTTTGCCTTCTGGGCTGTACGCCAGGCAGCTTTGAAAGACGCGTCTCCGTCACTGGATCCGGCGGCGGTATTTCAGGACTCCCGCGACCATGGACTGGAAGCGCGGAACCTTGACCGGATTGCCCGAGACTGGGTGCCACGCTTGGGTTTGAGCGAAGCTGCGGTCAGAAACTACCTCACAGATAATATCTACTACCATCTCGATCCCGCGTGCCTGGAGGGATTGCACCTGTTTTATCGCTACGCCGAGGAGTTCGGGTTGCTGCCGAAGCCACCCTCGCTGCGGTTTCTGCAAGCCAGCCGGCCCATCGTCGCCTGAGTTTTCCTTGGCTGTGTTAAAATGCGTGGCCTTTTTCGGAGCAGCGATGAACCTAATATGGCTGTTCTTCGTGTTAGCTTTAGTGGGCTTCGTGTTCACAAAAGTGGAACCGCTGCTGGTAGTCCCCGCAATGGCACCGTTGGCTCTATTCAAAACCCACAAAAGTCCGCTCTTTTATTTGCTCGCCGCGGTGGGATGGCTCTGGCAAATCTAGGTGCTGCTGGCATGGTGCATTCTCGCCCTGATGTTGACGACGATGTTCAACACTCGGCCCACAGTTGAGCATCATTGGATGTACTACATTATGGGCTTTTTCGGATGCCTCGCTCCGATCAGTTTCATGCTTTCATTTGACAGAGAGCCTGATGCAGCGCGAGAGATACAGCGATTCTTGACCCTAACGCTCGCAGCGGCAGGTTTCATCGGCTTCGCGGTCATGCCATCACTGATGATGCCTTGGCATTGGATTCTGCGTTTCTTGGTCCGCTAGCAAACACATTTCGCTGCGGGAGTATCATGTCTGAATGGATCTAATCCCTGACCGTGAGTTTAAGTGCGAGTGCGGCGCAGAGTGTCGCCTTCGTTGTGAGGCGATTCCTGTTGGCAGCTTTGCTGGATCGCCTCTAGGTGGCGTGCAACACTGCTCAGAAGGTAAAGGCATAACGCCGGGAGGCATTCCCATCTCGCTTGACGTGAAGCAGAATGGAAAATGGGTTGAATGCCGCCGGTACAAGTGAGCCTAACTAGGATCGGGCAGTGAAGCCTTGGTGTTGGAGGTCTGTTATCTCTAATGGCCGGGGCAAAGTTGCATCAGTCGAATGATCCCCGCCGTTCGAGCCGTTCTCCTCGCAGCGTCTGCCGCGCCTGGTCCCCTTTGCACGGCGAGAATGCCTGGACACACTGATAAAACGGATAGGCTAGCAGGGATCCTTCGCCTTCGTTCAGGATGACAACTCGGTTGTTGCCTACCGCTCATTTGTGAAATGCTCTGTGGGGACCCGGATACGATCCATTTCTCGCAGACGAGGTGACCGATGGCGTGCGACCCAGAAGTGTTGAAACAGGTTCCACTCTTTGCCCTGTTGGACGAAGAGGAGAGTGCTGTCTTGGCCGGGCAGGTCGAGCTCACGAAATTCGCCGCGCGCCAGCGCATCTGGAAGATCGGTGATCCCGGCGGACAGGCTTATGTCATGGTTTCCGGCACCGTACGGGTCACCACCGTGGACGAAGATCATCAGGAAGTGGTGGTCGATCAGCCGGCGGCTGGCGAATTTTTTGGTTTTGCCTCCATGCTCGAGCAAACGCCCCATCAAACCGATGCCATTGCCCTCGAAGAAGCGGTCTGCATCGAAGTGGACCGGCACGATATCGCGATTCTGCTGCAGCGCAAGCCGATGGCGGGAATGGATATGTTGACGGTGCTGGGCCGTCAGTTTCACGCCTCGCAGCAACTGGTGCGGGTTCGCGCCAGCCGCAACCCGAACGAAATGATCGAGTCGGAAGCAACCTTCGGCGAGCGCCTCGCCGACTCGGTGGCCCGCTTTGGTGGGTCATGGGTTTTCATTATCGTGTTTGCTCTCGCCATTTGTGTCTACGCGGGCCTCAACTCAACCTTGGGCCGATCGGCTTGGGATCCTTATCCATTCATCCTGCTCAATCTGTTCCTTTCCATGCTGGCCGCCATCCAAGCGCCGGTCATCATGATGAGTCAGAACCGGCAAGACACGAAGGACCGCCTGCGCGGCGAACTCGACTACGACGTCAACCGCCGTGCGGAGAACGAAATTCAGGGTTTGGCGCGCAAGCTGAATCTGCTGGGGGACAAGATGGGCGACGTCGAGGATCTTGTTCGGGAGAAACTTTCGGAAGGCCGCTAGCATTCACCCCGTGGCAGCTCCGGGGACCGATCAACGCGGGAGCGTGAGCGGGTGTATTTCAGACTGTGACCCGCCGCCGTGTTACGATTTCAGAACACCTAAGTAATATTGACCGCACTGCGGTCAGTTGTAATGCTGACTACGATGCCACGAAAGCTGCAAAAGCCTCGCAAGCATGCGCGCCCGCCGCGCATCCGCGTCCCCAACAATGAGAAAGCCATATTCACCATCGACAGCCATAAGTTTGTTGGAGTTCTTCAGCGTCTTTCGCTTACCGGAGGTTCCGCTCTTCTCGTCAAGGGCTCGATTCCTTCGGGGACCTTGGGGGAGATGACTCTGAACACTGTGTTCGGGAAAGTGCATGCGGACATCGAATTTCTGCAGCTCGGGGCAGATGGCGTGCCGCTGGCCCAGGCATTCCGCTTCGTCGGGATGGACGATGTAAGCAGTCAACGATTCAGTGCTGCTGCCAAGCAAATGCAGAGCGCGGGTTTTAGCGATGTCGAAGAAAGCCCTCTCGGCGGCCTGGCATCACGGACCTTAGGCAAGCTCCGCGACAGCATCCGCCGCCTGCGGTAGGGATCGCTTCCAGCCACCGGCAATCGCTTGTTGGAATTCTCGTCTCGCCTGTGTTGCCTTCCCCGCATTCATGAATGCCCGGCTAGGATCGGGCTAGTTCATCTCTTTTCGCTCAGAGGTGCAAGCTGTCTCGACGGCGGAATGGGATAATGGCCCCCGTCGTCGTAGTAAGCCTTGGGGTGGCGATCCGACGTCAGATCGGGCACCGGGTTCTCGCCCTTCGAACTGAACCGAGGCTCGCCGGGCAACGCCAGCAGAGGTTCTCTTGTCGTGTACATGGCTTCGTCAAGGACCCCGCCGGAAGGAGCATGGGCGACGGCGAACACCGCGAATGGGTTTCCATTGGTGTAGGAAACGCTGATGTAATCGGCGACCATGGGTCCGTTGTCGGAAAACGGCAGCCAACTCAAGCGCATGGGGCCCGCGAGTTTTTCCCCGGCAGTCCAGGTCTGGCCACCATCCTGCGAAGTCACAAAACCTACGTCTAACTGGCAGGAATTTCCGCAGTTGGAAACGGGATAGAAATAATAGGCCAGGGTAAGGCTAGCCGTGTCTCCCGACGTGGCAGGATCCACTCCGATGCCTGGAATAAAGTGGTCGACCGTGCTGTTCGAGGGGTCAATCGGAATGCGGGCGGCCTTGGTCCAGGTCGCTCCGTCAGCGGAGGTACTCACGACAATGTCGTTCGAGCTGCAGCCGGTACGAAAACGGCAATCCGACCACACCACGAAGACCGTTCCCAGGGCATCGATCTCGGCGGAAGGTAAATTTGGATTGCGCAAGCCACCTGCCACCACGTGGCTCCTGACGTCGGAGACAGTCACACTTCGGCCCCAGGTGTTGCCGCCATCGGTCGAACGAAAGGCTCCGATGCCGCCGCTGGCAAAGGGCACCACGACCGTGCCGTTGGGCTGCACCAGTGGCTGACCGCCAAGCCCGCCGGCGTGGTCGGCGGACGGCTTGCCCGGCCCCCAGGTAAGGCCGCCGTTGGTAGATGTGCTCATCAGAACGTCACCACTGCCGAACGCTGCGTCCCATTCCGTATAGCAATGGCCGTAGAAGGAACTGGTTGGAGTGTTGTCGCAGACCGTCCAATTCTTGTCGTCGAGGTGAGTCTTATCTACGGGCACTGGCTTTCCCCAGTGCAGGCCATCGGTGGAGCGGCTCACGGCCACGTCTCCAATGGGGCTGATGAGTGGAAGAGTGGAAATCAGCCAGACGCCATGTTTGGCGTCGTACGCCACTGAAGGATCGGCGGCACCGTAGTAAGGTCCGCCCTTGTAGTTCACGGTCAGGCCGGGAAGATAGCCGTACTTCCAGGTCAGACCGCCATCGGTGGAAGTGGCAAAACCAACGTCGGCACTGCCCCATCCCTTGGATGCTGGTCTGCGGGCTACATGAAATGCGCTCACGATGGTGGATCCCCAGGCGAAGGTGTCGGGCTCAACCTCGGTCTTGTGCACACTGTCGGCGTTGGTGAACTTGTCGATGCTGATTTTCTTGAGCGTGAATTGGGCGCGGGCCGGCGCTGTCAGCGCAAGAGAAATTCCCAGCACCAGCAAAACAGCGAAAAAAGAAATTGTGCGCTTTCCTTCGGGGTAACCAGGGAGTGCTTGCCTCATCAATTTTTCCTGTACGGCCAGATTGAAAACCCGCATTACCCTCGCCATCTGACGGAGAGCGAGTTAGGCCACGAGCGAAGGGGCGTGCAAACCGCGTTCGGCAATATACCCCGTGGCTTCAGCGCTGTCCATGCGGACTCGTCTGGCAGATCACGTTTGGAGTTTAGAGGAATTGGTGGGATTATTGCACGTGAAGGCCACTGAGGCCGCAGCATGAAATGGTTTTACCTAGCCTCCTTTGTAGCAGGTATGCTCACAACTGCGCTTTGGAGTGCCCTGATAATCTTCGGAATCGTGACTCGCCATCAGATAAAGGGATTAGCGCTTTTCGCTCCGCTTGTTTTCCTCGTTTGGGGGACGAGAGAGGTGTTTGGGTACTTTCAAGAAGAACGCCGGGCAAAGATTCCAGAAAAGTCAAACTGACCCACTGCCGGTAGACTACGCATCTGGAATCGCTGGATACACCCGGATATACTAAGAGGTCGTCTGTGACAGACTGCGGCCAACTCCTATGTCGCTAAGCAAACAGCAAGCCCTCGATCTTTTCCGCTCCGATGACTTGATCGGGATCGGTATGGAGGCGGACGCGGTGCGCCGCAGGCTGCATCCCGAGAGCGTGGTCACCTACATCATTGACCGCAATATTAACTACACGAACTACTGCACAGAGTATTGCACCTTCTGCGCGTTTTACCGGCCGTTGAAAGGGCCCGCAGCGAAAGAAGGCTACATCCTCGAGTTCGAGACGATCTACGACAAGATCCGCGAGACGGTCGAACTGGGCGGTACGGGTGTGCTGATGCAGGGTGGGCTGCATCCTGACCTGAAGATTGACTGGCACGAGAGAATGCTGCGCGGCATCCGGGAGCGGTTTCCCAAAGTTCACCTGCACTGCTACTCGGCGTCGGAGATCATCGCCATCGCGGAGTACAGCGGCTTGAGCATCCGCGACACCATCGCGCGGCTGCGTGACGCGGGTCTGGATTCGATTCCCGGCGGCGGCGCGGAAATTCTGGACGACGAAGTCCGCTATAAAATCGCGCGCTTGAAATGCCTTACCGAGGACTGGCTCAACGTGCATCGCACGGCACATCAGCTTGGCATGCGCACCACTGCCACCATGATGTTCGGCGTGGGGGAGAATTACGAGAACCGCGTCAACCACTTCCAGCGGCTCTATGAGCTGCAGGAAGAAACCGGCGGGTTTACCGCATTTATCCCCTGGAGCTTTCAGCCGGCAAATACCGCGCTGGGCGGACGGCACTGGGACGAAGCCACAGCGGTCGAATATCTGAAAGTTCTGGCTATTTCGCGGCTATATCTTTCGAACTTCCTTAATGTGCAGTCGAGCTGGGTTACCCAAGGGCTGAAAGTCTGCCAGATGGGTCTGCGTTTTGGCGGGAACGACGTGGGCTCGGTCATGCTGGAAGAGAACGTGGTGCGCGCGGCCGGCGTGACCAATTGCACTACGGAAGAAGAACTACGGCGCATCATTCGGGATGCGGGATTCAAGCCCGTGCAGCGGGATACGTTGTACCGAACGTATTTCCTGAACTAGCCTACCCAATGAAGGCGGCCTCCTGTTCAGGTACAATACGACCTTTCACATTACCGGTTCCGAGCTGGTAAGAGGATTTCATCCTAAACACCACCTCCATCTTGCTCTCTGCCGTTGCCGCCCTCGCTGCCCCGCGCGGCATTGGCCTGTACATCCGCCAGCATTTTCTGGACACTACTTTCAAGGGCCTGTATCAAGCCAACGGCTTCGATATGGCCTTGCTCATTCCCTATTTCATTGTGCTCATTCTGCTGGCGTCGTATGGCGTGCATCGCTACGTGCTGGTTTACCTGTATTACAAGCACAAGAAGAATCGTACTGCCGAGCCAGCGACGTTCTTCCCCGAGTTGCCCCGAGTGACAGTCCAGCTCCCGATTTTCAATGAGCAGTTTGTAGTGGAGCGGCTGCTGGATGCCATTTGCCGGTTGCAGTATCCGCGGGAGAAGCTTGATATTCAGGTACTCGATGACTCGACCGACGAAACCATAGCCGTTGCGCGTGGCCTGGTCGAGCACTATGCAGCGCTGGGGCAGCCGATCACGTATCACCATCGTGCCAACCGCGAAGGCTTCAAAGCAGGCGCGCTGGCGGAAGGAATGAAGACAGCGAAGGGCGAGTTCGTCACTATTTTTGACGCCGATTTCGTTCCTCCGGAAGATTTTCTGCTGCGCACCATCCATCACTTTACTGACCCGAAGATCGGCATGGTGCAGACGCGCTGGACCCACATCAACCGCAATTATTCGTTCCTTACCGAAGTCGAGGCCATCCTGCTGGATGGGCATTTCGTGCTGGAACATTCCGGCCGCGCCCGCAGCGGCGCTTTTTTCAATTTCAACGGAACCGGGGGCGTATGGCGCCGGTGCGCGATTGAAGAAGCGGGTGGGTGGCAGCACGATACGCTCACCGAGGACACCGACCTCTCTTATCGGGCACAGCTGAAGGGATGGAAATTTCTTTATCTGCAGGATGTGGAGTGTCCGGCCGAATTGCCGGTGGAAATGACTGCATTCAAGACTCAGCAGGCGCGCTGGGCCAAGGGCCTGATCCAGACGGCGAAGAAAATCCTTCCCCGTGTGCTCAAGAGCGACCAGCCCTTTCGAGTGAAACTCGAGGCCTGGTATCACCTGACGGCGAACCTGAGCTATCCGCTGATGATTGTGCTTTCGGTGCTGCTGCTGCCGGCCATGATTATCCGTTTCTACCAGGGCTGGTTCCAGATGCTCTACATCGACCTGCCGCTGTTTTTGGCTTCGACTTTTTCGATTTCGAGTTTCTACCTGGTTTCGCAGCGGGTGCTGTTTCCCAAGACCTGGCCACGGGCGCTGCTTTACCTGCCGTTTCTGATGGCTCTGGGCATCGGCCTGACTGTCACCAACACGCGGGCTGTACTGGAAGCTCTGGTCGGGAAGCAGTCCGCCTTCGCCCGCACGCCGAAATACCGCGTGGAATCTAAGATGGATAAGGTAAGGGCAGCCACGTACCGGCGGCGCCTTGGCTGGGTGCCCTGGCTGGAGCTAGTGATCGGCGGCTATTTTGCGTTGACCGTCTATTACGCGGTGGACAATGAAAACTACATTACGGTGCCATTCCTGATTCTGTTCGTGGTGGGCTATTGGTACACCGGGCTCATGTCGCTGCTCCAGGGACGGTTTGCAGGGCTGTCGCTGAGCGCGGAGACTCACACCAAACCGTTCCCGGTCGGCGTATAGTTACAGGCGCTCGCGTTTCGAAATCTCCCGGACTGACCCCGGCGCTCTCTCCTTCCTTTTGATATGCTAGGGCATCGTGCGGATGATGTGGTGGTTCCTGATTCTGGCCTTCGGCATCGTGGCGGTGCTGTGGGTAGGCGCTGCGTTATACCTTCGTGTGCGTCGCCACATGAAGCCGGAGTCTGCACCCAGGGAAACCAATGAGCACGAGCGTTAAACAGACAGCCAATCACTGAAGGCACGGGCTCGACGGAGTGTATTCGGAGGACGACGGAAATGATGAAATCAGTTGATCAGACCCTGCGCACTCATGACCGCGCGCTGGAATGGACGCGGCAGGTTGCGCTTGTAGTTGGAGCCAGTTTATTCGTGGCCCTGTGCGCGCGCATAACACTGCCTCTGCCGTTTACTCCGGTGCCTTTGACGCTGCAGAACTTTGGGGTGCTACTTGTGGGCCTGGCGCTGGGGAGCCGTCGTGGTTTCGCTGCGCTGGCGCTATATCTGGCGGAAGGCGCCTCGGGGATGCCGGTTTTCAATCCGGTCGGACTTGGCGGTCTCGCCCAGTTACTCGGTCCCACGGGCGGATACCTATTGGCGTATCCCTTCGTCGCCGGCCTGGCGGGCTGGATCATGGAACGCGGCAAGATGAGTTTTGCGCGAGCCGCCACGGCCGGGGTGCTGGCTGAAATTGTGTTGTTCGTCGGCGGCGTTTCCTGGCTGGTCGTGCTCACCCACTCTTTCACGCAAGCGGTGCGTTTTGGGCTCTACTGGTTTGTCTTCGCGGAAGTCATCAAAGTAATGTTTGCGGCAGGGATTGCGGTGGGCTGGCAACGCGCGTTCAAGGTCCAGGCATGAGTACTATCGGCGCACCCCCGGAAAAGATGTCCCCGCAGACGCCCGCTTCCATCCGCGAAATGACGGTCGCTCACAGTCCTGATTCCGACGATGCCTTCATGTTCTACGGGCTGGCCACCAACAAGGTCCGCACCCCCGGGCTGCGCTTCACTCATACCCTGTGTGATATTGAAACCCTGAACCGGAAAGCCATGGAAGGCGTTTACGACGTCACCGCCATTTCTTTCCACGCCTATCCCTACATCCAGGAGAACTACGCTCTACTTTCGAGCGGCGGCAGCGTAGGGGACGGCTATGGCCCTATGATCGTGGCTAATCGCGCCTACTCGACCAGCGAGATCAAACGGAAACGCATTGCCGTGCCCGGAACGCTAACCACGGCGTACCTGGCGTTGCGGCTGTTCGCACCGGGGGTTGAGACGGACGTCGTGCCTTTCGACCAGATCATTCCTCAAGTGGTGGAAGGCAAGCACGACGCCGGCCTCATCATTCATGAAGGACAATTGACTTACGACAAGTCGGGGCTGCACAAGATCGTTGACCTGGGCAAGTGGTGGCTGAAAGTGACCGGATTGCCCCTGCCACTCGGAGGAAATGCCATCCGCCGCAGTCTCGGGCTGGAACTGATGGCAAGCGTGGGCGCAACTTTACGGGAGAGCATTCAGTACGCGCTTGACCATCGCGATGAGGCGCTGGCTTACGCCATGCAGTTTGCCCGCGACCTGGATTCGCAGTCGGCCGACAAGTTTGTCGGCATGTACGTGAACGAGCGGACACTCGACTACGGGCCGGATGGGCGCGAGGCAGTACGCCGACTGCTCGACATGGGACATACGGCGGGGATTATTCCGCAGGCGGCGAGAGTGGATTTTGTGTAGAAAGCTTTTAGCTATTAGCTGTTGGCTCTTAGCTTGAGGCCCCCAACTCTCTGCTACCGGCTCCTGGCTTCAGCCCCCTGCGGTACTTACCCCGACTGCCTGTTAGGCTATGGGATTCAAGCCAAGAGCTAGGAGCTAACAGCTGCTTTACCTCACGCTCTCTGCAAACGAGAAGATCGGATCCACGTCGACTGGCACGCCCGCGGCCGACTTCAGCGACGCTTTCAACTCAGCCGGTATCACATCGTACTTCTTGAACCAGTTCTCCGCCCGCTGGCGGTCTCCTGTAGCCTCTATGTCCAAGAGTTCTTTGGCGAGATCCGCAATGACTTCGGGCATGCGCGAGTATTCGATCGCGTACCGTCCCGAGGATTCACGCTTGATGGCTCCGCGCTCAAAGAGGTAGTTGAACTCCATCATCTCTGCCTGGCCGTGGGCTTCGCCAGCGCCGAAGCGGACAGTACGGAAAATCCCTGCCACATAAGACGCGTAATACTCTTCGAGCTTGTCTTTGGGCAGCGCGCCGTGGTCCACCAGCCATTTCAGGCCAAACATGCCGACCACGTCGGCCTTGGCTTCCTCCAGCCCGCCGTAGATCGGTCCGATGGCTTCGCGAATGGTCACCTTCCCATTGGCCGTGCGCGCAAATGCAGGCCCCAGCCCATGTGCCATTTCGTGCATGATGGTGCCCAGCAGATAGCCCTCGCCAGACGCTTTGGCCGCCTGCTCGGGCCGCATCACGTGTTGGGCTACGGGCAGGATCACGTAGTTCACACGCGCGTCCATGAAGTTCTTGAAGAAAATCTTCTTGCTCCCCTTCTGCTCGTGAACGCGCGGGTCGTTGGGCAAATTGTCCGCGACGGCCTGGTAGCCGTGGCGTAGATCGGCTGCACGGTAGGGAGCATCCATGACTTCCATCGGGGTTTCGAGACCGCGCTTGGAGGGCCGATCCTCCGGCGCCAGAGGCAGCGCGTCCTGGATATCGGCCACGTACTTCTGGAACATCGTGAGTTTCTGGCTCTCCTCGGAATTGCGGATTAGCACCGCCGCACCATAGGTTGCCTTCACGCCCAGAAGACTGTCGGTATAGGTCTCATAAGGAGCGAAGATCACATCGAACTTGGGATCCTTGAGGTCGAGCCACGCTAAGTCACTCTGGAAGTAATCGTCGTTGAGCAGCGCGTCGGCCCGTAAGCGGAGAAAATTCGCGAATGCCGGATCGTCACTCAGGGCGGCCGCGTCACACAAGTCCTGGGCGGCTGGCTCAAGGAAAGAACGATACGCGATGTGGTAGGGGAGGCCCTCCAGTTGGTCGCCATGCCAGCGCACGACCGTCGTGGGACTGTAGATTTCTGCCTTCTTCTGAGGGTGCTCCTTTACGTACTGTTCGATCTGTCCGCGGGTGAGGCCTTGGGGATAGAAACCGCGCCCCGGTGGCATGGGATCGGTACCGACGAAAGGCTTGTTCTCCTCGAGCAGATCGAATCGCGAGGCATTGATCCACAGATAGCGCCGCAGCTTGCGATCTTTCGGGTTCCCGCTTGCTGCCAGGGACTGGTAGAGAGTCAGACCTTCGGGATCACTCTGTCGCCAGAAGATTTCTTCCAGATAGCGCGAAGCATCCACCAGCTTCTGTACCATCTTCCGCTCGCGGGTGGTAAGGCCAGCGGAGTGAAAGGGCATGCGCACTTCGCGGAACCTGGCCAGCCGCTGGTCGAGGTCTGGGGCGACCTGCATGCCGGCAGAGGCGGCGCCTTTAGCCGCGGATCCAGCCATTGACTTGTGGGTTTTCTGCGCTGCCGTGAGAGGAACCATGGAGAAGATAACCAGCAGGGGAACCGACCAGCCCGGGATCATCATCAATTGTTGATTCTAGCAGAGAGCTTTCAGGCTTCTGGCGGTTCCGCATCTCGCGAATCAACACCATCGTCGTTTATCATGGTGAACCATGATTATGGTGAATCATGGTCAGGGTGAATCATGGCAGGTGAAGCCAATTCGAACGGCGCTCAGACATTGCTCATCGATGCCGATGACACGCTCTGGGAAAACAATATTTATTTCGAGCGTGCGATTGCCAATTTCATTTCGTTTCTAAATCATCACGAGTACTCTTCCGAACAAGTCCGCGCCGTCCTCAATGAGGTGGAGCGTGAGTGCATCATCAGCCATGGTTACGGACTGCACAGCTTCGCGCATGCTTTGGCGGAAACTTTTGAGCGCCTGGCCGTCGAACCGCTCACCCCGGCGCTGCACCAGACCATCAGCGGATTTGCCCACGCCATTGCCGAGCAGCCGGTCGAAATCCTGGCAGGGGTGCCGGATACTCTACGGTATCTTTCGGGGCGGCACCATTTGATTTTGATGACCAAGGGCGCCATTGCAGAACAGTCCGGCAAGGTGGAGCGATCGGGATTGAAAGAGTACTTTGTGGCGGTGGAGATCGTCGCGGAAAAAGATGCGCCTATGTACCGCTCGGTGGTTTCGAAATATGAACTGGCCAACCACTCCACCTGGATGATCGGCAACAGTCCCAAGTCTGACATCAATCCCGCGCTAGCCGCGGGGATCAATGCGGTATTCGTGCCCCACGGCAACACCTGGATTCTGGAGCATGAGGAAGTGGTGCCCGCGCAGCCACCGAGACGGTTGGTGATCGTCGAGCGGTTTGCGGATTTGAGGGAGCACTTCTAGAAACTTCCAGCTTCTGGCTTCTAGCTGTTAACTCTTATCTGAGTGCTAAGTGCTGTTCTTCCGCACCAAACTAACCAACAAGCCACCGCGTCCCCCCTGTTTCAACGCGTGTTACTCTCTTTCTGCTCTGGTTTTCTGCTCCCACCCAACGCGTGGCAGTGCAGAAAAACAATTTCCGGCGGCTCCTTCGAACGGTTGAGGCTCTCTCCGATCTCGGCCCTGAAATGACGGCCGAGCGCGAGTTTCCGCAGACCGCGCGGGCCATGGTGTCTGCGGTGTTGCAGGCGGGCGGCGCCCGCGAAGCCGTGCTCTTCACCTGCAGCCAGAAACCGGCCCTGCTCACTTCGGTAGCCGCAGAGGGTTTCGCACTGATGCCGGAGCCGGCGGTGATCCCGCTGCTGCCGAAGCACGTGCACGCGCTGAGTTCGGCCCACGGGCCGATTGTTCTGAACAGCGGCCTCTACGATGTTTTTCTCAGTTCGAACGGCAATGTGGCTCCCGAGTTATTCAAGTGTATTGCTCCGCTGAAAGTGGGCAGCAAACTGGTGGGGATGGTGGCATTGGGCCGCCGCGAGGGCGACGCCCTCTACGACGATGAGGAACTCGATGCGCTCAGTCTGCTGTGCAACTACGTAGCTCTCGCGATTCACAATCACACGCTCAGTCAGACGCTGGCACAGCGCGTTTCGGAGAATCTGCGCCTCCTGGCATCTCTGCATGGTTTCTACGACACTGCGCTCGAGGCCTTTGCCGCCGCCATTGACGTAAAGCACGTGAACATCCACGGCCACTCGCTGCGTGTGGGACGCTACGCCTCCGCTATAGGAGAGGCTTTGGGGATGGAGCCGGGCGATGTTGCCGCGCTGCGCTCCGCCGGCTACCTGCACGATATCGGCAAGGTGGCGGTGGACAAGCGCCTCTTCGGCAAAACCACGGCTCTGAACCCGGAAGAGTTTCGTGAAATGGCCGATCACACGATCGTGGGTCATGAGATTGTGAGTGGAGTGCAATTCCCCTGGCCACGCATTCCGGAGATTGTGCGCTGGCATCACGAGCGTGGCGATGGCTCCGGCTATCCCGACGGGCTGGTGATGGAAGACGTGCCCATGCCGGTGCGAATTGTAGGACTGGCAGACTCCTTTGACGCCATGACCAGCCAGCGCCCTTACCGCGAACCGCTTTCGGTGGGCGGCACATTGAGCGAGATTGTGCGGTTGGCGCCGCAGAAATTCGATCCCAACGCGGTGCAGGCCTTGCTCGTACAGGTACGTCGCGACTCCGTGGGCAGTAATCACACGCCGTTCCTCGCCGACCGGATTGCCGTCAACATTGCGCCCACAGACATTGATCATCTGGCGGCCAGCTTGCAACACAAGGTCAGCCACGGGCGGCTGTACCTGACGTAGCTTTTGGCTTTTGGCTTTTAGGGAAACTCTGAACCAGCCTCGCAAATCTCTTAATTCTGTCATTCTGAGCGAAGCGAAGAACCCCATGCAAGGCCGCGCCACCAGCAGCCTCAAGAGGAGTCTCGATCACCGCTGCCGGGCGCTCTTTCCGCCTGCGCGGGATCTTGTTCAGAAATTCCTTTGCGCTTGAATGCCTGTGCAACATGTTCAGGTTATCTTCCGCCCATAGCCCGAAGGTGCCGTTACAGACGTAACCGCCACCAAGTAGCTATTGTGCGGCAGAGGCCCTTGACAGAGACTGGGAGCACACAAGGCAGGAATCAAGCCATGCGCAGGATGTCCAAAACCTTCGAAGGAAGCAGATTATCGCTAGCAGTGCTGGGCCTTTGTGTGCTGGTTTTGATTGGCCTGCTGGTCGTCCGCTAACCGCCCGCGACAGAGTTCAGAGCTGAATCAACACGTCTCCGTTTTCCATCTTCACCGGATACACTGCGACTTTTGCCGCTGGATTATGTGCCGCTTCGCCCGTCTGCGGATTCCATTGCCAGCCGTGCCAGGGACAAATCAGTTTGTCGCCTTCGATCACGCCTTGCCCCAAGGGCCCGCCACGATGCAGGCAAACGTTGTCCAGGGCAGAGATCGTGCCGTTTACGTTGGCCACGCAGATGACTTTGTCGCCGCAGGGAAATTCCTTGGCTTCGCCTTCGGCGGGGAGTTCGGATCGCGAGGCGAGTCTTATGAAGTCAGGCATGGCATTCGCGCTTGTGGGTGAAGCAGTTGGCACTTAGCAGTTGGCACTTAGCAGTTGACACTTAGCAGTTGACATTTAGCCAATAGAATTCCTTGCCAGGGCGAGCGAACCTGGGGAATCCAACCTTGACGCGTACTGGCTAAATGCTAATTGCTAAGTGCTAAGAGCTATTTCGGCTGCAGCGTCTGCGCGATCATCACTTGCCGCTTGAAGTTCTCCACCATGTTGGGGTCGAGCCGGACTTCGGTGGGCCGCTTGGCCAGCGACATTTGATCAATCTTGTCCTGCAGCTTGAGCAGCGCGTAAAACAGATTCTCGGGGCGGGGCGGGCAGCCGATCACGTACACATCCGTAGGGATGATCTTGTCCACGCCCTGCAGCACGGCGTAAGTGTTGAACGGGCCGCCGACCGAAGAGCACGCGCCCATCGAGATCACCCACTTGGGATCGGGCATCTGGGCGTAGATGCGCTGGATCACCGGCGCCATCTTCAAAGTTACGGTGCCGGCCACGATCATCAGGTCGCTCTGCCGCGGACTGGGCCGGAAGACTTCGGAGCCGAAGCGCGCAATGTCGAAGCGCGCCGTCGAGGACGCAATCATCTCGATGGCGCAGCAGGCCAGGCCAAAGGTCATCGGCCACACCGCCGACTTGCGCGCCCAGTTGAAGACGTAGTCCACGGTGGTGATCAGGAAGTTCTTTTCAAACTTGTTCTGCAGCCAGCCCATGGAGTGTCCTCGGTGTGTCCGACCAGTCCAGTCTAGGGTTGGGGGGAATGGGTGTCAATTGCCGGGTGGGGGTGAGAACATGACGGAATGGAATATGCACCCCTCTTCCTCCCCAGCCCGGCTTGGGCTGGTGGGCCCGCGCGCGTGCGAGGCAACGTGGGATTACGCGGAAGCAGAGCCACTGGCCAGCCTGTGTGATTGCCACAGTATGAGTTCTGGGACTACAGTTGTGACAAGGTAGCGCGATGCAATGGCCGTACACCAAAATCTGTGGAGCCAAGCGGAAGCTGTCATTGATGAGTATTTGACGGCCGCTCGTAACTGCATTGAATTTAAGAAATCTGACGGCGGTTGTTTGGGTTATCCGGCCGCCCTGGTTCTGCTTTGCGTTGTGAACGCATTGGGAACCTATCTCAGGAATGAAACAGTAACAATAGAAGGAAAGTCTCAGCGGATCACCAAGGGTGACCCCTTTCGCGTTCTGAATCACCCACTCTTTGCGCAGAATCTACGTATGACCCAAATAAAGCGTATTGAAGATGCGTATCGAAATCGCCTCGCACACAATGGCTTTATTGCGCCTGGACACGGCCTGACTCTTGCACCCACAGATGCTCCGTTTGATTTTCGCGATGATGCGGTCTGGATTTCGCTGGGTGCCCTATACGCTGCGGTAGTCCACGCGTGGAGCAATTTTGACAAGGCCAAGATCAAATACGCGATGGAAACGCTCCAGATGGCGGGGTTACGTGTGAGTGCGCATGTTTGAGGTATTACCCTGGACACAAATGAGCCCAGCAAAAAGATTCTCGGTGCGCCAAGGCATTGAGCCAGAACCGAGCCCCAGCTTGGACGAAGCTCCACAACCGCTGCGCTTTTTTCTGCTGAAATACCTTCAAGGAAAATATGTCGCATATCCGGCGCAAGCTGCGGAAATCCTGGAACAGTTTCTCCGCCGTCCTGGGTTAGAAAACGAGTTCTACAATCTGCACGATTCCACCGTTTGGAAGAGGATGTACTCCTATATTGAGGAGTTCAAATGGTGGGAAGTTTACGAATTTGCAGAGGCAGTTTTTCACAGTGTAGCGTCGAATAATCGTTATCAGGGAGAGGGTTTCCGGACCGAGTTAAACAAAGTGTTTGCAGAGCACAATATTCCTTACCGCATGTTTGGGGGAGAAATCGTTTATAAAGGCTCCGAGTCATTCGAAAGCACCGTCAGTACCGCCAAGTCTGTACTAGCTGCTAGAGGCAGGAAAACAGCGAAGGATGAGATCCATAAGGCACTCGAAGATCTGTCGAGACATCCACCAGACCTGACGGGAGCAGTGCACCATGCGATGGCTGCTCTTGAATGCGTCGCTAAAGCGGTGTGTGGAGAGGAATGTGAAACGCTAGGTCAAGTGATCAAAAAACATCCAGATAAGTTCCCCGCGCCACTGGGCGATGCAGTTAGCAAGTTGTACGGATTTGCTTCTGAGAAAGGGCGGCACATCACCGAGGGTGGCGAACCCGACCCGAAAGAGGTTGAATTGATCGTGGGAATCGCTGCGACGGTAGCTACATATCTGAGCCGCTGAGTCAATTCGACGGTACTCGCGATGTGCGGGGAGCCGATCCACGCGCGGGCGCGCAACGGAAACTACAACGCTGCTATCCCCGTGCTGACGGAAATGCAAGGGCAAAAGCAGGGCAAGATCGGAGAATGTCGGCTACTGTACGCTAAGTAACTCGTGAAAAACTTGCTCATAAATGCGGCCACCATCGGTAGGTGAAGCCGTTAATCCGGTGGCATGGTTTGGAGCCACATTATGACTACCACGCAGGACGAGCAAAACGATGCCGTAATTCCGGTTCTGTTTCGGTACTTCATGGCGGCCAGTCTTATGCAGCAAGACTTTGACCGCTACCTAACGGACCCAGCGCCGCCCGCCCCGGACGATCCGATGTTTTTCCTAGCTGACAAAAGCGGCGTCGCGATGTGTTTGTGGTACGGCATGCTGTTTGTCGTCGTTGAAGGATGGCAGGGAATCCCTGACTTGGACGATCCTGAAATTGACCGATTGTTGCAGTCGAACGTGTACTGGCTACGTCATTTTCGGACTGGTACATTCCACTTCCAATGGCAATGGTTACCCGCTAAGCTTACGTGCGCGACACCGGAACGGCATCAGTGGGTTCGCGCGCTGATGGCGGCATTTCGTCGCCGCTTGATGGCCGAAATGCAGCGCATCAACAGTAAAACAGCAGGCGCACCTTCCGCACCTTAAGGGCGGGTGGCACACTCTTTCCCCTCTTGAGGTGAGCAGATATTAGAACCCTAGGGTGCCCTACCCTTTCCGTACTTTGGAAAGGAGCCTGCCCAGAGGGAAGTCGAAGGGTGGGCCCCGGAACCGCGCCGTCCCATGCTTGAACTCATAGAGGATTCTGGCCGCGCCACCACGCACCGGACAGCGCACCCGGAGCCGCAGGGACCGCTCCTCAAACGCGACGCATTCCGTTCGCGTGTTGGCGTCGGCGTAGAGTCCGCGTCGAGTGCGGCAATACCTGATAGCACCACGGGCTTGTGGTCGGGGAATTCCGCGATGAGCGTGAGCCGGCCACCCATGGCTTCCACGTAGCTGCGGAGCGTGGAAATCAATAGATCGCTGCGCTGTTCCAGCCGGGAGACTTGGTCCTGGCCAATCCCGAGAGTCTCCGCGATGCGTTCCTGCGTGAGCTTGTGCGCACGGCGCAGCTCGCGAAGCGACATTTCCTCAGCGAGCAGCTGGGCCGCACGGTCCTTAATCTTCTTGCGACGGGCGGGGCTCACTTGCTTAATCTTTCGGTCCAAAGTCTTCATGGTCGTTGCTTCCCTTCCTTTTCCTTCTGTCTCCCTTTTTCCTGCTTGCTGCGGGCCCGATGCGCGTCGAAGCGAGCATCGGCTTTTTCGATGAGTTGGCGGTAAAAGCGCTTTTCGCTCCCGCCTGACTTGTCTCCGCAGACCAGAAGAATGGCCTTCCGGGTCGGATCGAAGGCAAAGGCAACTCTCCAGACGCCGCCTGCAGCATCAAATCTCAGTTCCTTCATGTTGGCGTAACGGGAGCCCTTGAGGGTATCAGCCCGCGGACGGCCCAGCTGCGGCCCGAACTGCTGCAGCAGCTTCGCATGGGCAAGCAGTTCGTCCTGCACGTCTTCCGGCAAGGCGTCAAATTCCGGCTCGAACTCCTCATGAAAGAGGACTTCCCATGTCACCGGCGTATTATGTATTACAATACATATGTTGTCAAGTACATTCTAAGGCGCTTCCCAAGAAGGCGGGTGGGCCACCTTTCGCACGCCGGATTCCATCTCAGAAGTAGCCTGGGGGTGCCCCGCGGTTCGTCCCTTGAAGGGTGGGCGCTGCCCGGCACTACTGCCGCATGGTCGGCACTAACGGTAACCTCAATCAAGCCAGTAACATGATCCTCTCAGCAATATCTCCCAGCTATAACACAATTCCGACAAAATGTTCCACGTGGAACACTTCTCCACTTTGTCGAAGCAGGGGGCCACTTGATGATGCGATGAAACCGTGATACTCCAACGCAGTTCTATTTTGACTCAGAAATGGCGACCCCGGAGGGAGTCGAACCCCCAACCCTCAGATCCGAAGTCTGATGCTCTATCCAGTTGAGCTACGGGGCCGCTGGCTTCAAACTTTCCCACGCCAAGCGAGACTAGCCGCACGAATAACCACTGGGACTTCGCCACATTTCGGCCAGGACGGGCGAGTCGCCCGTCTCCACACGGGAGTTGCTGGTTCCGGCTGTATCGGCTACAAATGAGTGGACCCCGGTCAGCCTGAATCCTTTCCTCGGCGGGCCGGGTTTGCGCATGGCGGATGCCCCCACCATTCCGGCAACAGAGATGCCTGCACTGAGCCCGGCTCGCCGCTGGTGGGCCCAAGCTCGCACGTCTTTTTTCTGGATGGTGGTCCTCGGCTTCGCGCTGCGTTTGGCACTGATCGTTATCGGCCACACCTATGACTTCCGCACCCACGACCAGAACTTCAGCTTTGGCTGGGAAATGGGACGCATTGGGCGCTCCCTCGCATCGGGCCAGGGATTCAGCAATCCGTTTAATGAGATCACCGGGCCTACTGCCTGGGAACCGCCACTCTACCCGTTGCTGATCGCCGGCGTCTTCAGAGTGTTTGGCATCTACAGCCATGCTTCAGCGCTGGTGCTGCTGGCGATTAACAGTGTTTTTTCCGCGCTCACCTGTATCCCGATTTTTCTGATCGCCAAACGATGCTTCAGCGAAAAGGTTGCGCTGTGGACGGCCTGGCTCTGGGCGCTGCTGCCGAACGTGACCTACTGGTGTACGCGCTGGGTGTGGGAGACCAGCCTCGCCGCGCTGCTGCTCGCCATGATTTTTTGGCTGGCGCTCGAGATGGAAACGCGAGACGGCTGGAAGCCATGGCTCCAGTTCGGCTTGCTCTGGGGCATCGCGGCTCTTACCAACACTTCCCTACTGGCGTTTCTCCCCGCTTCCGGGTTGTGGGTCTGGTACCGGCGCTGGAAGGGCGGCAGGCGTTCGCTGGCTGGAGTGGTTTTGGCTTCGGCGGTTTTTCTGGCATGCATCACGCCCTGGCTAGTCCGCAACTACCGTACCTTCGGGCAATTCATATTTATCCGTTCGAATTTTGGTGCGGAGTTGCGACTGGGGAATGGGCCCGGGGCCAACGGGACATGGATGCAGTTCCTCCATCCCAGCCAGAACGTTTTCGAGATGGCACGCTATCGCCGCATGGGGGAGATCGAGTACGTGGCCGAGCGTAAGTGGGAAGCGATGGCTTTCATTCGTGAGGACTACGCGCGCTTTGGGGGCCTCAGCCTGAAACGCTTCATCTACTATTGGGCAGGGATTCCAAAACTGGCGGAAATGGCGTGGCAACGAGAGGCCAAGAACTCGCTCTTCCTGGCTTCGACCGTGCTTGCTTTTTGGGGCCTCGGGCGTGCGCTACGCCAGAGAAGACCCGCAGCCTGGTTGTTCCTCTGGCTGGTAGTCTTCTATCCGGCGGTGTATTACTTCGTGTTTCCCCACCCGCGTTACCGGCATCCGATTGAGCCGGAGCTTGGGATTCTGCTGGTGTATGTGATTTCCGAAGCGGAACGGAAGGTGAGGCCGAAAACCATCGGCTGAAGCCGCCCTCTTCTCTTGCTTTTTTTCGGTATGGCTAAAGCCATACCCTGATACGAACCGCTATCGGTATGGCGAAGGCCGTACCCTGATACGAAGCAGGAATTCTAGTCGTCTACTTCGATCTTTTCCACGTGGATGGTGTCGGTCTTTTGGTCCAGCGTGCCCTGGATCTTCACCTTCTGGGCGATGAACTTCTGCAACCGGTCCTGATTGTCGAGGTGATAGACGTGTTTTCTGGAGGTAAGCACCAGGTCTCCGCCGAGGTACTTGATGCAATAAAGGATGCAAGAAAGCGAGGTCCCGCCCATGGACTTGGACTTCAGCATCTCTTGGTGCGAGCGCGTCAGCGAGTGGACATTGAGGGCACACTGGCTGTCGGCGATTTCCCCGCGAAAGGTCCATTTATCCTCGCCACTGGCGTAGGCCAAGGCGGCAAATACCAGCATTCCCGCCACGATTCGGACCGAGATTTTACTCATGCGCGAAACTCCTTGATGAACTACGGCAGCACAATGAATTTCATGTGCATGCCTTCGTGGTCTCCACTGCAAATCACGGTGCAGACCACAACGTACTCTCCCGGTTCGGCGGGCGCGGTCAGCCGGAACTCCTGCTTGCCGGGCCTTAACAGCAGATTCCACCCGGGTACTTTTGACCGGTCGCCGGCGTGGAGCAGGTTGAATCCGTGGATCGATCCATCCCGGTTCCAGGTTTTTGCCTTGCGTGCCGTGACTCGCAGCAGCAGCGGCTCACCCGCCTTTACGGTAACTTCCGGCTCGGCTTCGCCTGTGATCTTGTAACGGCTATCCCGATCGGCCAGCACCTCGATGACGTGAACCTGGGCTCTGGCAAACTGGGGAGCGGCCACTACGAACATCAACCATGCCAGGGCGCGCGTTGTCAATCCCTTGCTCGTCATCGCTGCGTCCCGTTGGCCGCTACTGTGTCATGTAGTACAGAACGAGGCGCATGTCCTGGTCCGTGATGGTGGCGCGAACCCGCATGTGGCGAACAATGGTAGCCATCATGCGTGGCGGAAACTTCTGCGGGGCGGCATGGCAGCGGCCGCAATTCGCGCGGAACCTTTGTTCTCCTTCCGCGCGCATGGCGTCAGCGTCTGCGTCGCTGTTGGTCACAACCGACGAAGCGGAACTGTCTTTCTTGCGCGGCTGGGCCATCGCGAAAGCAACGGTAAGCAGTGCCAGAAGAGTGGTCAGAAAGATGATCCTGATTCTCATCGCGGCCCTACCTTTCCCAAGGGAAAGACGAAGCGATACGCGATTCCCACCGTCCAAAGATTGGAATTTCCATCGGAGCTGAACTGGCGGCCGTAACTGGCCGTGGCCTTGAGTCCATCGCGGAGGTAGTAGTTCAGGCCGAAGTCGCCCTGGCGGGTATTTACGTCGGGCAAACCATACTCTTCGGCTTCTTCTGCCTTGATCTGCCCGGCAAAGAGCTGCTGCGCCCGCCCCACAACCTCGGTATGGCGCATGGCCTTCTTCCAGAATGGAAGCTGGCTTAGCCGGTAGGCAGCCTCAATCCAGTACCCGCTCCCCAGGTGGGACCGGGCATACTCCGATCGCAGATTGAGCGGAAGCGCCGTGGGCTGCCAGGCAAAATGAAATCCAAAAGCGTTCGTACGGTCTTCCTGCAGTTCCTTCTGCCAGGAAGCGCCGACCTCGATGCGTGGGCCGGGAAGGAAGAACCCCATGCGTCCGCCTACCAGGCGGTCCGACTCGAACTTGTTCACCGTGCTGAACGTGGAAAAATAAGTGGCGTAGTTCAGGTTGGCCTTGGGGCTGAGCGCGATTCCGCCACGCAGCATCACACCATCACTTGAACCCGTACCGACCGGAAAGATCAACGGTGTCGTCTGCAGGCTGCGAATCCAGATGGGGTACAGGCGCTCGTTATAGATGCCAAACGGCGTCAGGAAGCGTCCGGCGGTGATGGTCACGTAGGGATTGGCGATGTAGTCAACCTGCAGGTAGTCGAGTTCCTTTTCCACTTTGCCGCCATACGGCCCGCCCCCCTGGGGACGCTCGAATTCTCCTTTGAATTCGGCTCTGGACTCAACCAGCCAGCGGTCGCCCAGCGGCAACAGAAGCACCGGGTTGATTTCGGGGACCAGCTGGGTTTCGCCGCCATCGACGTTGGTAAAGTAGCCTGCGTTCCCGGTGAGGATGGGAACTGGCCGCTCTGTCTCCTGGGTTTGCCCGCTCAGGCCAGGGGCCAGTAAAAGGAAGAGCAAACAGCAAATCGCCCCGAGCAGAAGAGTCCCTCCGTACGGGTGCACAGATATCGGCAAAGAGTACCTCAAGATCCTTCCCCACTTCCCCGCTGCTTCTTTGAGTTGATTGTCATGGAACCGAGGAACTATGGGGAAGGTAACTGAGGTAATCGGGTTGCCCGTGCGTGTCCGGATCGGAACTTCCTGTTTCGCCCCACTCACCAATTTCGAGTTCCCCCGTCTAAGCCGTGTCACCCGGGAGGAACCATGAAGCGCCATCGCGAGTTCGCCACCTGGCTGGGCACCATTCTGGGCACCCTATGCGCCCTGTTACTCGCTGCTGCTCAAGCACATGCAACGGAGAGACCAGGGCAACTGACCGAGGAGTTCCACCAGACCTATCCCCTGGCCGTGGGGGGCCGGGTCGAGCTGGATAATATCAACGGCGACGTGCGCATTACTGGATGGGATCGCAACGAAGTCAAAGTGGACGCCGTGAAGTACGCCGGTCGCAAGGAGCGCCTGGACGAAGCCAATATCCGGGTCGAGGCTGGCAAGGACTACGTCTCGATCCGCACCGAATACCCCAAACACGACCTCACCTTCAACGGCCACAGCTGGGACAATCCGGCGGGCGTAGAGTACACGCTGACCGTCCCGCGCGGCGCCCGGTTGGACGAGATCAAGCTCATCAACGGCTCGTTGGACATTCAGGGAATCGCCGGCGAGGTGCGCGCCTCCTGCATCAATGGACACCTTAGCGCGCGTGATCTGGAAGGCCGGGCGAAGCTTTCCACTGTCAACAGCCGAGTGAGTGCTGAGTTTGACCGCCTGGGGGACTCTCCTATTGAAGTATCCTCGGTGAATGGCGGCGTAGTGTTGACACTGCCTTCGGACTCGAAAGCAGAGCTGGAAGCCTCGACGGTCATGGGCGGAATCAGCAACGACTTTGGGCTGCAGGTGCGCCACCACCGTTACGTCGGCCACGATTTGCATGGCGAGTTAGCAGGCGGGGGAACGCGCATCAAGCTCTCGAACGTGAACGGCAGGATTGAGATTCGTCACGCCAGTGACAGTCGGACCCTGAGTCCAGCACGGGATTTGAGCCGGGACCGGGATAGTGACCGGGAGGATCATGATGATGACGATGATGAGATCTGAGCGGGCCGGTGATCGGCCGACACGGCATCTCCAGCCAGGAACTCAGCCGATCTCATGGATGCCTGTCCGGCGGTTGTTGGTGTAATGTCAATTTTTCGCCAACAACCCTCTTGAGATGCCGCCAACTCCACGGCTTTCATTGACTTGCCTGTTTCACAGACGTAAGATCTTGCGCCAGTGATCGACCAGACCATCTCACACCTCTTGAAAGCTCATGTTCTTGGAGCGCTCGTGTTCTCGCTGACGGGAATCGGCGCGGCCCAACAGGCAGCTGTACCGATGGACGAAGAGCCTCACCATCATGTCCTATTGAAAAACGAATTTGTTGAAGTGATACGTGCGACGATTGCGCCGGGCGAGAGCGAACTCTTCCACACTCATTCCCACGATAGCGCCGGAGTTGAGTTGGCCAAGGAAACGAGCACGGAGCAGCTATTAGGCAAGCCGGAAGGGGCTCCATCCACATCGCAGGCTGGTGACGTCTGGGCGGATTCGCTACCAGAGGGACGACCGTATACACACCGGAATCGCAACGTTGGAGATGACCCAATCGACTTGATCGACGTGGAATTTCTACAGCAGCCTAAACAACCCTCCACGTCGGCCGCAGCACCCGTGGCGGCGGAGAATCCCAGTGCGCGGGTGTACAACTGGCTGCTTGCTCCGGGAGTCGCTTCGGCGATGCATACCCATGAGCGTCCTTATCTGATCGTTGCCGTTACGCCCCTGCATTTGAAGATGACAGTCCCCAATGGAAAATCATTCACTGAGCAAGTGAAGCCGGGCGACTTTCACTGGGTTGATTCCAAAGTGACGCACACTCTGACCAATGAGGGGACGGCCGAAGGACAAATCGTCGAGATCGAACTGAAGTAGAACATCGGGGTGAAGTTTATCGGGTCGGCAAACTTTGTGATTGGGCCTGACGACGGCCTACTCGGAAGTGATATTGCTGTTAACAGGCGTTAGCACTCATTGACCGGAGCCGCGCCTGGCTGGCTGGGGTCGTTGGTGTAATGGCGATTTTGCAGTTTCGCTGCGGCTGTTGGCCATCACCTCACATCAAGATGTGACCCATTTCACTGACAGGACACGGTCATTCGTGGTTGCATCAATATCGCCTCTCCGAAGAGCAGTTCCCGCCCGTTGAGACGCAGCACCCCCTGAGGCCAAGAGAGACAATCAAAAAAGGAAGGATGCCTATCATGAGAACACCGATTTTGAAACGACTTGCTGTGACTGTTGTGCTCATAGCGGCCATCATCACAATCAGCGCAGTTCGCTCTGGCTCAATCCGCGCGGCCGCATTTTCCGCACAGGACCATAATTGCGGAGCAATGGGCAGCTACGGATACACAGGCTTTGGAACCATATTCGAGGGTAACGCGCTTGGTCTTCCGCCTGGAACTGCGTCCACTAACGGAACAATTACTTTCAGCAGAAATGGACAAGTGACCGTCGTCGAAGCCGAAATGGTTGATGGGGTGCTTATCAGCCCGTCTTCTACCTTTGGGGGCACCTTCACGGTCAATCCCGACTGCACCTTCACGGCCACGCTGCCTCCGCTACCGGGAACGGCCTTTGTAGGCGTATTCGTCGACAACGGCAACCAAATTCGAGCCATGGACACGATCCCCGGCGTGCAGACTAACTATGTATCCACGGTAAGAGTGCATACGGTAGAGAACTCCCAGTAGACAAGGGTGGGGACAATGATGCGGGGGACTTCCCGGGATTCTCGGGAGGTCCTCCTTTCCAACCACACGCGGATGTCCCGGGCGGTAGCCGCGAATCGCAATTAGGTGGCAGCATTTCAGAGGGATGCGTGCTAAGCAAAACTTGAGTACTAATCAAGCTACGGTTTATTGGGTTGCAATTGCCGCTTAAAGACAATGGACGTGTGCAAGCAGCACAAGGAGGTAGCTAGACGGAGTTACATGCTAACTGTTGTAAACAGGCGTCGGAAGTATGCACTTTACGCAAGGGCGATGAAGCTAGCGGTAGTCGGTAGGATCAATACATGTGTCGTAGATCACTCTCGTGATCTGCCGTTGCAATGTTCGATTGATCGGACGACAGTCTCCAACAGGCGTAAATGGGTAAGCGCACTCAACCTGTACCCATCGGTTTTGCTCTGTAGCAATTCGATGGACTTCCTCTACCGCTTCGACCAAATCTCCGTCTTGGCTGAAGATGATGGCCACGTCGTATGCTTGACTGTTCGCATATCGCACCAAGTCTAGTCCCAGCTTAAGATCAATCCCCTTTTCGACAAGACGCGGTACTGTATGCTCAAAATGCACGATTCCATCGAGGTTGATTTTCAGTTCCCTCAGCTTCATGTTCCGGCGTTCAACTCTAACCCCTGATCTGCCCACCATGGCCAGCTTCCGATTCCACCACCTATTTTTCGGGGCATCGTGCTCGGTCTTTGGCACTCCTTGGTACAACGTGGCTCGGTCAAGCTGACGCCCCGTTTCCATGTTCACGACCGCGTTAACCAGTTTGGCGTGATCGCAGTTTGGATGCATATACTGGAAGCATCTCTTAGCCGCATTGAAGAGATTCATGCCGTCTATAAAGGCAAAGACGCGGCAGACTGTTGGCTTTTGCAGGTGGGCCAAAGAGGGGTGCGGGATGGCAGTTGCCCCCATAAATATTAAAGCCCACCCGAGTCCTTGCGGCAGTCAGGCAGGCAAAGTATTTCGACTACAATTCTATAGATGCGTTGGCCTTTGTCAAGAATAATTTTTTTGTAACCACCTGAAACCAATGTAGTTATCGCATCGCATCACATTCCTCGCTTTTAATGGCAGAAATTGTGCAATCGTGCAATCTCTGCAATGTGTTATACTGCTGTCCTTGGAGGGATGCATGATTCCGATTCTGCAGGAGTTACAGACCCGAAGTGAAGATGCAAAGAAACACCTCGAAGAAGCCACTAAAGCATTCCAAGTGGCTCAACAAGCTTTGCAGATAGCCCAAACCAACTTCAACATTTGGAACTCAGCATTCCAAATCGAATTGCGAGAAGAGCAACAACGCAAGGCTTCTGCCGAAGCAAACCAACTTCCTCTGCCCGCTCCTAAGCCTGAGCCCCTGCCTGCTATCGCCGAAGACGTGGAGGTCGGCGATGACGCCTCCGAAGCGATTAACAAGACTGATGTCGTTCGCCATCTGCTCCATGACCATCCTGCCGGGATGACCGCGATTGAAATTTGGAAACAGGTCGGCAGCATGTTCAAGCATCGTCCCTATTTGTATTCAGTTCTCAAACGATTGCGCGACCGTGACGAGGTCGTCATGCGGCGGAAAAAGTATTGTCTAAAACTTGCAACTAAACTCGGGGAGGTCAAAGACCAACAGCAATCGGTCATTCATTAAAAACAAACGGCCAACACTTGGAATCCTTGGAGGGACGTAAGTATTGGCCGTCAGTTGTATTGCGCGGCAGTGGCGAAAGTAGCAGACGCGCCCGATTTGGGATCGGGTGGGGTTCCCCCTAACCAGGTTACGCCCCGTGCGGGTGCAAATCCCGCCTGCCGCACCAAACCATATCTATTCTACTCTAACTTGGCAGGCGGATGCACCTCTCTTTTTCGTTTGTTGTTGGAAGTAGGATGCCGATTAGTAATTTTATACTTGACACAAGGATTGCTTTATGTATAAAATTACTGGCATGGACAAGCTTAAGCGCCACAGCCTCTCGAAGTCGAACGTGATCGAAGACATCCCACTCGCCTGTTGCGATGAAGCCGCCGCAGTGGAGTTCCTCGAAAAGCAGCGCTGGGGCGGTACTCCCGCGTGCGTCAAGTGTGGCAGCGTAGACGTGTACCAGATGAAGGATTCTAAGACTGGCCACCGCAATGCGCGATTCTTATGGCGCTGCCATGACTGCAAAGAGCAATACACCGTTCGCATCGGGACAGTGTACGAAGAATCACGGATTGAGCTTCGCCATTGGTGCTATGCGTTCTGGCGTGCCTCCACATCGAAGAAGGGCGTGAGCGCATTGGAGATCAAACGGCATTGCCAGATCAGCTATCGCTCTGCGCTCTTTCTGATGAATCGCATCAGGTTTGCGATGGCACCAGATGAATACAGGCCCTTGCTGACGGGCACCGTGGAATGCGACGAGGTTTATATTGGGCCGCGTAAACCCCGCCACAAAGGGGTAAGCGGGCCGGGTCGCTCCACCCTCAAGACGCCGGTATTTTGCGCCGTGGAACGCGGTGGGCAGCTTCGCCGACGCGTTGTAGCCGACGTGACTGCCGCCACTCTACAGGCGGCGATTAGAGAAGAAGTAGACAGCCGTGCCCGTCTGATGACGGATGAATACTCCGCCTACCGAGGGCTCAAGAAAACATGGGAAGGTGGTCACGAAACGGTGTGCCACGGCACAAAAGAATACGCACGCGGCGACGTTCATGTGAACACGGCGGAAAGCAGCCACGCCTTGATACGTCGCGGTATTGTTGGGATTTACCACAACGTCAGCCGTGAATACCTGCATCGCTATCTGTGGCAGTTTGACTTTTTGTGGAACAATCGGCAATTAAATGATGGTGAGCGAACCATTCTCGCGGTCAAAGCAGCCGAAGGAAAGAGGCTGATGTACAAAGACCCACTTGCGGAGCGAGAGTATATTAGGACTCGTGAGCAGAAAGAAGGCGGTGAGCAACTCGAACCATTCTAAGAAGAAGGCCACTCCCGGCCCCAAGCCAGACAGGTTGAAGCTCAAGGGCAACTGGAGAGACCTTGTAAAGAAGTCCCTGTCCAAGAAGAAGCCAGCGGAAGGCTGGCCCGACTAGACGCAGGCGGGGAAAGTCACGAACGATCACATTTTACGGGCCTTGCGTAAAAGACATACTTCCGACAGGCGTTTACACCAGCTATTTTGAACGCACCCTAACGAGCCCTTTATGAGCCGAGTTCTAATCCAGTGGGGAGCCGTTTCGACGGCTCTTGCTGCCGATTGAAGCTTTGACTCCACCCGTTGTCCCACGGGCGTCATCGATGGCGAATGGTAGGTCCTGCCGTGCGGCCGTGCCAGTTCCATCGGGCAACCGCTGGATGGCAGTTGCGGCAGGGTTGAACCCTTGCGCTGGGCCGAGCCGCAAGGGGTCGGCGCGCAGAACCTCGGCCCGGAGAACCTGGGAAAGACGGGCGTTGACGGCGAGTTCGATCTCATCAGAATGCCGCATGTCGCCACGCTGGCGACGAACGTACCGAGCAAACGAAGCTTCCACTATCCGCCCATGAACTCCGGCTGCTGCGATGGCCTCGAATTGCACTCTCTGCAGCGCATCTTTCTGCGGTGCGTCTTTTCGCAGTCCGTCCCTTTGCGACCCATCTCTTTGCCATCTATCTTTTCCCAACACATCAGCCGCCGCGCTGGGTGCGCCTGGCAGTCGGCTGTGTAAGCGTTCTATGCAGGTTACAGCCCGGTCTACCACGCGCGTCAGTTCGGCCCCGTGATCAGGAGCGCGGTCTTCTCGTAAACGCCGTTTCGCTTCCTCGACAGAAAACCAGGTGCGATTTCGTTTGGACTCTTGGGGTGGGCCGAGCCGTAGGACTTCGCAGAGATGAGCTTGGACCGCAAGCTCGCCATGCTTGCGGTGGATGTAGCTTGCAAACGACGCTTCCTCCATGCGGCCATGAACTCCGGCCTCTTCGAAAGCTTCGAGGGCAGCCGATTGAGCGTGGGTCAGCCCCGGTTCGGCGCTGCCTTTGGGGAAAGTCCAGCGTCCGCCGCGGGTCTGGACCAGCAGGAATTCGATGCCACCGCTTCCGACCCGATAGCAAACCGCGGCCACCTGTTCGCATCCCTGGAGTCTGCGAAGTTGCGACAGTCGAAAGAACTTGGCGGATGGCTGATCCGTCCGGGCCTGTGACCAGCCCGTGGGCAAACGCGAGTCTCCATTTTCCCTAGCACCAGCACTCATAGCAGCAGAGTGCCCGATGCCATCTGGTTCTGGCTAGAGTAAAGATTGGTTCGGGGGTGGCCCTGTTTCTATGGATCTCCCATCTCCTAGTGTGATATCATTATATCATTATAGGAATTGGGGAGGGAATCATGGCACAATTTGTTGTGCGCAATATTGAGAATGGGGTGAAAGCGCGGCTGCAACACCGGGCCAAACGGAATGGCCACAGCATGGAGGAGGAAGTGCGGGACATTCTGCGTGGGGCAGTAAACGAAGACACCCCACCTGACGGATTGGGTACAGAAATCTCCGCCTTGTTTGCCAAAGCCGGTCTTGATTCCGATATTCCGGAGCTGCGGGGCCATGAGATCAAGCCTCCGTCATTCGAGCAATGATCGTTCTGGACACAAATGTACTTTCGGCACTGATGTACCGAACCCCCGATAAGAATGTCATCGCTTGGCTTGATAAACAGCCACGGACATCCATCTGGACAACTTCGGTCACGGTTCTTGAAGTCCGATTCGGACTGCAGATCATGCCGGGCGGAAAGCGGCGATCCGCACTGATACAGGCATTCGACGGAGTTCTAGACAAGATCGACCATCGAGTTGTTGGTTTCGATGTTGCAGCTGCGCTGCAGGCAGGCGATCTAATGGCATCCCGGCACAAGAAGGGCCGCCCTGGCGACCTGCGAGATACGATGATTGCTGGTATCGTGCTCGCTCAGCATGCCACACTGGCAACGCGCAATACGGCGCACTTTGACGATATCCCAGTTCCGCTCGTCGATCCGTGGACCGCTTGACCTCTTAGGTGGGAATACTTCTGCATACTTGCGCCGACCCAGGCGTGGCGACAGTATTTCATTTTGGCCGACGCCGGCCTTCAGGAAGGGACTCTTGGAAAACCTGCGTTGTCTTCGCTGCAATCGGGAGCTCGATGCGGGACATAAATCGATTGCGGTATATATGTTCGCCCAGACCGTGGGAGTAAGACCGCGGCAAAAATCGGCGGCGCAGCGGATCTGTTTCTGCCCGCAGTGCTCCGTCTCCCTGGCGATGGGACCTCCACCGGAGGGCGCCCTCAACGTGGCTGCGTGGAACATGATCCGCGACCTGATCGGCTCGGACCCGGCACTGACTGAGGCAGCCTGGGAGACCCTGCGAGGCATTGTCGGCTTGCTGCCGGCTACCGGGACCGATGGCGGCTCTCGTCCAGCGTCCGCTGGAGGGTACTTCGAGTTCTGATGGGACTATACGGCCGCTGGTTGTGCTATCTCTGACAGAGCCGTTGCGAAGGCACCGATGGCGCGGTCGATCTGCTGCTTGGTGATGATCAGCGGCGGCTGGAAGCGGATCACGTTGCCGTACACGCCTCCCACGCCCACCAGCACGCCCTGGCGCAGTAGCCCGTCGCGAATGGCTTCGGCTTCAGAAGTTGCCGGCGTAAGCTTTTCGTCTTTCACCAGTTCCACGCCGATCATCAGGCCCAGGCCGCGCACTTCGCCGATGAGCGGGTTCTGCTTCTGCAAGTCGCGCAGCTTGGCCATGGCGTAGTTGCCAGTCTCGGTGGCACGGGCCGGGAGATTCTCTTTTTCCATGAACTCGATGTTTGCGAGCGCGGCGGCGCAAGAGATCGGGTTGCCGCCGAAGGTGGAGAGATGGTCGCCGGGTTTGAAGGCAGCAGCAATTTCCGGCCGTGAGGTAAACGCGCTGAGCGGGAAGCCGTCAGCGATCCCCTTCGCGGTGACCAGAATGTCCGGCACTACTCCATAGTATTCGATGGCGAACATCTTTCCGGTACGGGCGAAGCCGGACTGGACTTCATCGGCAATGAACAGGATGCCGTGCTGGTCGAGGATTCTCCTCACTTCTTTGAAGTAGTTGGACGGCGGGACGATGATTCCGCCCTCGCCCATCACCGGCTCAGCAATGAACGCGGCTACGTCGCCGGAAGTGGTAAAGCGGATTACATCTTCAATGGCTTTGGCGCACTGGCGTCCGCACTCCTCGGGATCGTTGCGCCACTGCGAGCGGTAGGCGTAAGGGGCAGGCGCAAAACTCACACCAGGGGCGTAGGGGCCGCCACGCTTCTTGCGTCCCTGATTGCCGGTGATGCTTAACGTTCCCCAACTGCGCCCGTGAAAGCTGGCATGAAGCGAGATGTACTCGTGCTTGCCGGTGTAGAGGCGGGCCAGCTTCATGGCGCCTTCGATGGCTTCAGCACCACCGTTGCCGAAAAACGTTTTGGTCAAGCCTCGGGGGGCGATGTGGGCTATCTTTTCCGCGAGGTCGGCAACCGCTTGCACGTGGTAGATGTAGGACGAGCAGTGGACCAGCTTTTCCATCTGCGCCTTGGCGGCAGCGATGACTTGTGGATTGCAGTGGCCGGCGTTGATCACTGAAATGCCAGCGAAGCAGTCGAGGTACTCGCGGCCATTGGTATCGGTCACGGTGGCGCCGCTAGCGTGGTCAATCACGATGGGCACGACCGACTTCATGAAGCCGGTCATGACGTAGTCTTTGTATTTTTGGATGGTGTCTGACATGGATTCCTCAAAACTTGCGCGAATGCTCCTTCGCCCAGCGCTCGACCACGACTTTCTTGTCGGTGTAAAACTCGATTGCGTCGCGCCCCTGACCGTGCAACACGCCGAAGAAGCTGTCTTTCCAGCCGCTGAACGGGAAGTACGCCATGGGCGCGGCTACGCCGATGTTGATGCCGATGTTGCCCGCGGGCGCTTCGTAGCGGAAGCGGCGCGCGGCAGAACCGCTGGAGGTGAACAGCGAAGCCTGGTTCCCGTATGGACTGCGCTCCAGAAACGCCAGGGCTTCGCTCATGTCGTTGGCGTGGACCAGGCTCAGCACCGGACCGAAGATTTCGGTTTCGGCCAAGTCGCTCGTGATCGGCAGATCATCGAGAATCGTCGGCTTTACGAAGTTTCCTGATTCGTATTTCGGGATCTTTGAATTACGCCCATCGAGCAGAACCTTTGCGCCCTGTTTCTCTCCCACCGCAATCAGGGACTCGACTCGAGACTTGCTCTGCGGCGTGATCACGGGACCCATCTGCACACCTTCGTCGAGGCCGTTGCCCACGCGGAGCGCGGCTGCGGCTTCGGTGATCGCGTCACGGAAAGTCTTCTGCGCTTCGCCGATGGTAACCGCGACCGACACCGCCAGGCAGCGCTGGCCGGCGCAACCAAAGGCGCTGTCGCTGATGATCTGCGTGGCCGACTGCATATCGGCATCGGGGAGAACGATGACGTGGTTCTTCGCGCCGCCCTGGCATTGGGCCCTTTTCCCGTTCGTTCCGGCACGGGCATAGACGTATCTGGCCACGGGTGTTGAGCCGACAAAACTAATTGCCCGCACCTTGGGATGGTCGAGTAGCGTGTCTACCACAGCTTTTCCGCCGTTGACCAGATTGACCACACCTTTCGGCAGTCCCGTCTGATCGAGTAATTCGAATGCGCGCCGCATGGTGAGCGGCACGCGCTCGGACGGCTTCAGGATGAAGGTATTGCCGCAGGCGATGGCGTACGGCAAGAACCAGAATGGAATCATCCCGGGAAAATTGAACGGGGTAATGGCGGCGACGACGCCCAGGGGCTGTCGGATCATGATCTCGTCGATGCCGCGGGCAACGTCCTCGAGGTTGTAGCCCTGCATCATCATGGGAATGCCGCAGGCGACCTCGACGTTCTCGATGGCGCGGCGCAGTTCTCCTTTGCTTTCGGCAAAGGTCTTGCCGTTTTCCTGGGTGGTGATGCGGGCTAGTTCATCGATGTGGTCTTCGAGCAGTTGCTTCAGCTTAAATAGGGGCTGGATGCGGTCTTCCGGAGGCGTGCGGCGCCATTCCGGATAGGCAGCGGATGCGGCCTCGATGGCGGCGACGACCTCAGCGATACCGGAGAGCGGTGTTTTCGCGATCGGCTCGCCGGTCGCGGGATTGATGACGTCGAGCCATTCAGCGGTGGTGGATTCAGTCCATCGGCCGTTGATGTAGTTCGGAACGTTGGTCAGAGTTGCAGTGGCAACACTCATAATCTCTTCTCAGGTTTGTGGCGCCGACCTCGGCTGGTCATCTGGCACTCAGCGACGCAGGCGAGGGCGCCCGCGCCACACCTGCCGCACTATTCTTATACCGGCTGGTCTTATACCGGCTGAGCAACGGCTCCCCTCTTCTCATACACGGACTGCAGCGCGGACTCCAGTACATCGAGGCCCTCGTCCATCTGCTGGTCGGTGACCACCAGCGGCACGAGCACGCGAATCACGTTGGAATATGAGCCAGCGGTGATTGTGATCAGGCCGTGTTCGTAACAATACTGGGTTATTTCTTTGGTCTCGTCTGCGGCAGGCTCACGCTTGTCGGATGACTTTACAAGTTCGATCGCCTGCATGCCCCCGAGGCCGCGGATATCTCCGACAATCGACCAGCGCTTCTGCCATTCGCGGGCGCGTTTTTGGAAGTGGCTGCCCAGTTCGTTGGCGCGGGACAAAAGATTCTCGCGCTCGAAGATGTCGAGCACCGCCAAGGCGGCAGCGCAGGAGACTGGATTGCCGGCAAAGGTGCCGCCGAGGCCGCCGGGGCCGGGCGCGTCCATGATTTCGGCACGGCCGGTAATCGCGGCCAGCGGCAAGCCACCGCCGAGCGACTTAGCGGTCACCAGAATGTCCGGTTCGATACCGTGATGCTCGCTCGCGAACATGGCGCCGGTGCGACCGAAGCCGCTTTGCACTTCATCGGCGATGAACAGCACGCCATGCTTGTGGCAAATATCAATTAGCACACGGAAGAAGTCTTTTGGCGGAACTACAAATCCGCCCTCGCCCAGCACGGGTTCGGCAATCACAGCGGCGACGTCTTCCGAGGCGACCACGCGTTTAAACGTATCTTCCAGATGGCGCGCGCAGAACAAATCGCACGACGGATACTTCAGCGAGTAGGCACAGCGATAGCAATATGCGTACGGGATGCGGTAGACGTCGCTAGGAAATGGCGCGAACCCAGCCTTGTAGGGATGAGTCTTGCTGGTGAGCGCAAGGGTCATCATGGTGCGGCCGTGGAAAGCGTCTTCGAAGGCGATGATGCCTGAGCGGCCGGTGTGGGCACGGGCGATCTTCACCGCATTCTCCACCGCTTCGGCGCCGCTGTTCACGAACAATGTCTTCTTGGGAAACTTGCCGGGCGTAACTTCGTTCATGCGCTCAGCCAGACGGACGTAGCTCTCGTAGGGCGTGACCTGCGCGCACACGTGCAGGAAACGGTCGAGCTGATTGCGAATGGCGGAAACGACCGGCTGCTGGCGATGTCCGACGTTGAGGCAGCCGATGCCGCCGGCGAAATCTATGTAGCGGTTTCCGTCAACGTCTTCGAGCCAGGCGTCTTCGGCTCTCGCGACATAAACGGGAGTACCGTGCGAGAGGCCACGCGGGACCGCTTGTGCGCGGCGTGCGCCCAGGGCCTTCGATTTTGGGCCTGGAATTGTGGTTCGTAATTGAATGGTTCCCATCTTAAGATCTCGGGTTTTGACGATCAGTTCTCAGTTTTGGTTCGCGGTTCTCAGTACCAGCCGATTGGTGCTTCATTCAGGTTGATGTACACCTGCTTGGTTTCGAGATACTCTTCGATGCCCCAGGGACCAAGTTCACGTCCAAAACCGGATTGCTTGTAGCCTCCCCAGGGCGCTTCCACGTAGGTGGGTTGCATGTGGTTGACCCATACGATGCCAGCGCGCAAAGCTTTCACTGCGCGGAAAGCTTTGAAAATATCGCGAGTCCAGACCGCGGCCGCCAGTCCGTAGGGAGAATCGTTGGCGATTTTGACTGCGTCTTTTTCATCTTCAAATGGGATCACCGCAGCGACCGGGCCGAAGATTTCCTCGCGGGCGATGCGGGCGCTGTTGTCGAGGTCATAGAAGATGGTCGGCTCCACGTAGTAGCCTTTGGTGAATTTTTCGGCGCGGCCACCGCCGGTGGCGAGCTTGGCTTCCTTCTTGCCAACCTCCTGATAGGAGCGCACGCGGTCGTACTGCTCTTTGCTGACCAGAGGACCCATCTTGGTGTCGCGGTCGAGCGGTGCACCCAGCTTGATGGTTTTGGCTTTCTCCGTCATGGCATCGACGAATTTCTTGTAGATGGACTTCTGCACCAGGATGCGGCTGCCGGCGGAGCAGACTTCGCCCTGGTTGATGAAGACGCCGAAGAGCGCGCCGTCGATGGCAGCCTCGAAATCGGCGTCGGCGAAGAAAATGTTGGGCGACTTGCCGCCGAGTTCGAGGGTGACGCGTTTCACCGTGTCCGCGGCCATCTTGACTATGATCTTGCCCACTGCGGCGCTGCCAGTGAAGGCGATCTTGTTCACGTCAGGATGTTGCACTAACGGAGCGCCGCAAGTTTCTCCGAAACCAGCGATCACGTTGACCACGCCCGGCGGCAGTCCCACGTCGGCCAGCCAGTTGGCCATTTCGAGTGCAGTGATGGGAGTTTGCTCAGCAGGTTTTAGAATGCAGGTGCAGCCGGCAGCCAGGGCCGGGGCCAGCTTCCACGCAGCCATCAGCAGCGGATAATTCCAGGGAATGATCTGTCCGGCAACACCAATGGGCTCTTTCAACGTCAGGCTTACCGCGTTGTCCGGCACCGGATTCACATATCCCAGGACCTTCGTGGCCAGCCCTCCGTAGTATTCGAAGCAGGTTGCGGTGTCGTTGATATCGAATTCCGCTTCGACGATAGGCTTGCCGGTGTTGCGGGCTTCGAGTTCGGCCAGCATGCTGGCGTTCTTACGGATCTTGTCGGCGAGGCGGAAGAGGACCCGGCCGCGCTCCTGCGCCGTGGTCGAGGCCCACGGGCCATCGTCAAAAGCGGCTCTGGCCGCGGCAACCGCGCGGTTTACGTCGTCAGCATTGGCCTCGGCAACCTGCGCGATTACTTCTTCGGTGGCAGGGTCGTAGACGGGAAACGTCTTGTTTGATTTGCTGTCGACCCATTCGCCGTTGATGTACATCTGATAGGTGCGGACATCGGCTTTCACACCGCCGGGCATAGAAACCTCCTCAATTTGCCGAGCTTCGCTCGGCCGGACGGCCGAGGGCGGCCGTCCCCACACGAATTTGTTGGGCCACCTTGCGGCGGCCGTATACGAAGAAAAAGAATGCGGCCAGTCCAATAAAAAACAGCGTTCCTCCAAACATCCACACTTCGTACGACCACAACGAGGTGATCTGCTGGGCGGGAAAAAACACCAGTGCGATCCCCAGAATTGTCGTGACCAGGCCGCTGGCGCCTGCCAGGACCAGCGTGGTCTTGCTGTAGTATCCCTTGCCGGCGGCGTCGTCGAAAGCGAGTTTGAGCAGCGCTCCGAACATGTACAGAAATGGTATCAACTGCAGCACGACCGCGAGAGAGAGCATTTTCTGAAATGTTTCCTGCACGCCTGCGCCGACGAAGTTCATCACGATCAGGAACATCGAAACTGCGGCATGCACAATGAGGGCGGCGTACGGAGTGGCGTAGCGCGGATGTACCTTGGCCATCCAGGCCGGCATGTAGGAATCCAACCCAGCCACGAAGGGAATGCGTGCCGAGCCGCCCAGCCATGCCGAGCCGATTCCAGCGATGGAGAAACTCAATAGCAGTGCAAACGGCGCAATCATCCAGCCCACTCCTACTCGCCCGGCCATGTGGCCCACTGCCTGTACGATTCCCTGCAGCACGTTGATTTCATCTTTGCTGACCGCGACCAGCAGGGTGAGGGTGGCCCCGATATACAGCAGACCGGAAAGTACTCCACCCCAGGCTACGGCACCGGGCAGAGTCCGTTGGGGATCCTGGATTTCATCCCCCATGACCGACGCTAATTCCAGGCCGACCAACCCAAAACAAATTACACCGAAGGAATTCAGCACGAAGCGAGGATTTGCAGGGACGTGGAAATCGGCAGCGGTGACGGTTGTTCCGAACCTCAGCCATACGAGGAATCCCAAGCCAATCAAAACGGCGGCCGCGACGCCGGTTCCGATGCCACCCAGATTGTTGACCCACTTCCCGACGCCCAGACCGACGATGTTCAGCACCACCAGCAC
>JBGQBN010000006.1:0-123579 GCA_041494805.1 Terriglobia bacterium
CATCCATCTGCGCCGCGCCCGTAATCATGTTCTTGATGTAGTCGGCGTGGCCCGGACAATCCACGTGCGCGTAGTGCCGCTTGTCGGTCTCGTACTCCACGTGGGCGGTCGCGATGGTGATGCCGCGCGCCTTTTCTTCCGGCGCGTTGTCGATCGAGTCAAACGAGCGGAACTGGATCTTGGGGTTGTGCTTCTGCAAAACTTTGGTGATGGCCGCGGTCAGCGTGGTCTTGCCATGGTCAATGTGACCAATCGTCCCCACGTTGCAGTGCGGCTTGTTGCGTTCAAATTTCTCTTTCGCCATTTCCTAGCTCCGTGTAGCGCGGGCACTCTTGCCCGCGTCTTTTGCCTCTATCTCTTGTTCCCCTGCGACCGGCCGATGATCTCATCCGCCTCCCCGCGCGGTACCTCTTCATAGCGCGCAAAGTGCATCGAGTACTCGGCGCGGCCCTGCGTGCTCGAGCGCATGTGCGTCGCATAACCAAACATCTCAGCCAGCGGCACGATGGCCTTGATTACCTGCGATCCGGCGCGATGTTCCATACCTTCGATACGTCCACGGCGCGAGCTCAGGTCTCCCATGATGACGCCCGCATAATCTTCCGGGGTGACCACTTCCACCGCCATCACCGGCTCCAGCAGTACCGGAGACGCTTTGCGGGCAGCTTCCTTGAAGGCCATCGAGCCGGCGATCTTGAAAGCCATTTCATTCGAATCGACATCGTGATAGCTGCCGTCGTAGAGAATGGCTTTCACATCGACCATCTCGTAACCCGCCAGGACGCCGCCTTCCATGGCTTCCTTGATTCCCTGATCGATGGGCTTGATGAATTCCTTGGGCACCGAGCCGCCCACAATTTCGTTCACGAATTCGTAGCCCTTGCCCGGCTCCTGCGGCTCGAGGCGAATCTTGGCATGGCCGTATAGACCGCGGCCACCGGTCTGGCGGATGTACTTGCCCTCCGCTTCAGACTTCCTGCGAATAGTCTCGCGATACGCCACTTGCGGCTTGCCGACGTTGGCTTCGACTTTGTACTCCCGCATCATGCGGTCGACAATGATCTCGAGATGCAACTCGCCCATGCCGCTGATGATGGTTTGTCCGCTGTCGGGGTCGGTGTGAACTTTGAAGGTGGGATCTTCCTGGGCCAGCTTGGAGAGGGCCATGCCCATCTTTTCCTGGTCGGCCTTGGTCTTGGGCTCGACCGCGACCGATATCACCGGGACCGCGAAAGTAATGGATTCCAGCGCAATGGGATGTCTTTCCTCGCAGATGGTGTCGCCGGTCGAAACATTCTTCAATCCAACCGCGGCACAGATATCGCCCGCCAGAATCTCACTGATATCCTCGCGCTTGTTGGCGTGCATCTTGAGCAGGCGCCCGATGCGCTCGGTCCGTCCGCGACCCGCACTGAGCACCGAATCGCCTGACTTGACCTGGCCGGAGTAGATACGGATAAAGGTCAATTGACCAACAAACGGGTCGGCCATGATCTTGAAAGCCAGCGCGGAAAACGGCTCGCTGTCGGCCGGCTTGCGGGTAATCACTTCACCGGTGTCGGGGTTTACACCTTTGACCTCGCCCGCATCAATCGGCGAGGGCAAATAATCCACGATCGCATCCAGCAGCGGCTGCACGCCCTTGTTTTTGAAAGCGGTGCCGACCACCACCGGAAATAGCTTCAAGGCAATGGTCGACTTGCGCAGCGACGCGCGCAGCTCCTCAGCGGAAATTGCCTCGCCTTCCAGGAACTTGTGCAGCATGGCATCGTCGCTTTCGGCGACGGTCTCGACCAATTGGGTATGGAAGGCTTCGGCTTTTTTCAGCAGTTCGGCGGGGATTGCACCGGTGAGGTACTCGGCGCCGATCGTGTCATCCTGCCAGATGATCGACTTCATTTCGATGAGATCGATTACCCCTCTGAACTTGTCTTCCTGGCCGATGGGAATCTGGATGGCGACTGGCTTGGCATTGAGACGCTTGCGGATGGTATCGATGGCATGCTCGAAATCGGCGCCCATCTTGTCGATCTTGTTAATGAAACAGATCCGGGGGACGCTGTACTTATCGGCCTGGCGCCAGACTTTTTCCGACTGCGGCTGCACTCCGTGGACCGCGTCGAACACGGCCACCGCGCCGTCGAGAACCCGCAGCGAACGCTCCACTTCGGCGGTGAAATCCACGTGCCCGGGAGTATCAATAATGTTGATGCGAATGTCGCGCCAGGTACAGGTGGTTGCCGCCGAAGTAATGGTGATGCCGCGCTCCTGCTCCTGCTCCATCCAGTCCATCGTCGCCGTGCCTTCATGGACCTCTCCGATGCGGTGCGTCTTTCCGGTGTAGAAAAGGATGCGCTCCGTCGTAGTGGTCTTCCCAGCATCGATGTGGGCCATGATGCCGATGTTCCTGCACCGCTCTAATGGGACCTGTCTGGACACAGCTTTCTTTCTTTCTTCCTTGCGGGACTCCTGCTCGTTAACGACGGAACCAGCCAAATCGCTATCCTTCCCAATCTGTTCTCAAAATCTCTGTAGAGACGTAACTAGTTACGCCTCCAGACGTAGCAAGCTACGCGTCTCTACGAAAAACCTTGCTACCACCGGTAATGCGCGAAGGCCTTATTGGCCTCCGCCATACGGTGGACGTCTTCTTTCTTCTTAATCGCCGCACCCTTACCATTTGCGGCATCGAGCAATTCATTAGTCAGCTTGTCGATCATGCCCTTCTCGGCGCGTCCACGAGAATAGGTAATCAACCAGCGGATGGCCAGCGAAGTCCGGCGATCGGCGTTCACTTCCACCGGCACCTGATAATTGGCGCCACCGACGCGGCGGCTCTTGACTTCCAGCAGCGGCTTGGCATTCTCCACCGCCTTCTTGAAGAGCTTCAGGGCTTCGTCGCCGCCCTTGGTTTGCAGGCGGGTCAGGGCCTCGTAAAAGATACCTTCCGCAGTGCTCTTCTTGCCCTGCCACATCATGGAGTTGACGAACTTCGTCACCAGGTCCGAGCCGTAAACCGGATCGGCTTCCACAGTCCGCTTGGCGATATGTCCTTTTCTAGGCATGTAGCTCTTAGCTCCAACTTTCCTGCTGACGGTTTCAAAGTTTCAAGGTTGCAAGGTTTCAAAACCCGTGCCTCGGAAACTTTGAAACCTTACTTCGGTCTCTTGGCGCCATACTTCGAACGGCTCTGCTTGCGGCCAGCGACGCCCACGGCGTCCAGAGTTCCGCGCACCACGTGATAGCGAACGCCCGGCAGGTCCTTCACCCGGCCGCCGCGGATCAGCACAATCGAGTGTTCCTGCAGGTTGTGACCGACGCCAGGGATGTAGGTCGTGACTTCGATCCCGTTGGTCAGCCGTACGCGGGCCACCTTGCGCAAGGCCGAGTTCGGCTTCTTGGGCGTCTGGGTGTACACGCGGGTACAGACGCCGCGCTTTTGCGGGCATCCCTGCAACGCTGGGCTAGCTGTCTTGTAACGCGGCCGTTTGCGGCCGTCACGCACGAGTTGATTGAAGGTAGGCATGCTTTGCTCTTTGCTGCTCCTTCAGCCGCGCCTTCTCCTTCGCACGCCCACAAGGGCGCACAAATGCGGACCAGCGCCGCTTCTGCTTTTCCCTTATTCAGGGACTGGATGGCGGACCCGCCAACCATGCTTCCCGCCGCGCACAATGTCGGCGAGAGATTTCCGGTTTCCCGTTCAGACTAAACGCCAACGACGGTGGCGCCAGGCCCGGTTGTGTTTCCGCCGGGAGGTGCTCCGTTTCGGTAGCACTGCCCCACATAGCCTTCCAAACGGGCGGAAGGTGCGCGCAGGGCGTTTCAGCGAGGGCGTCCCCGGAAGGTTCGCTTCCAGAAACGTGTATCTCTAAAGCTCAGCTGCTTTCTTCCGGGGTCTTCCGCACGCACACACGCGCGCAGCGAGGAAAAACCACCGCGTACAGGCAAGCCAGACTTAACTCGCGGAACCTTACAACTATAGCAACTCGGATCGCACATCGTCAACCGTAGCATGGCGCATCATAGTTGCGAAGGAGGACATCGCTGGGGAAGGTGTCGTCGCTCCAAGCTGGACAGGAGATCCCTCGCTTCGCTCGGGATTTCGGCGCGCGGCTCAGACGCCGCGCAAGCGCCTCAACTTGCTGAAAAGATTCGCAGCCTCTACACTGGAAATTTTCCAGTGGAGGGCGTGCTCGTCCCGTGGGAACCATGGGGCGCGGAGGATGTGAGGATGTATGGGTAGGTCTGTTTCGGTCGGTCTTGCAATTATTCTTCTTCTCTTGACCACCGGCCTGGCCGGATGCGGCGGCGGCGCCACCAAGGCTGCACAGTTCCCGGTTCCGGCCCGCATCACTCTTTCGCCCGCCACCGACGCTTCCCTGGATGTGGGATTGATCCAGTCTTTTACGGCGGCCGCACAAAACAACAAGCAACAAAACCTCACTGAGCCGATTTCTTTCCATTCCAGCAATACGGCGGTGCTGACCGTCGCCAGCAACGGCCTGGCCTGCGCCGGCTCATGGGATTCGCTGAGCAACCCCCAAATCTGTACGCCGGGGCCGGTCGGCGTGGCCCAGGTGACGGCGTCGGCGCGGGGAGTTAGCAGTCCGCCGACAACGGTTTACGTGCATCAGCACATTCAGAACATCCAGGTGAGCCCGGTAACACCGCCGACAACGCCCTGTTTTTCGAAGGACCAGACGTTCAATTACGCGGCAAGAGCGTATAGCCTGGGCGAGAATAACAGCCTGGTCGATATCACCTCCACGGTGGGCACGTTCGCCTGGCAAGCGGTCAACCCCAACGTTGTAATCCTGAGCACCACGGCCAGCGGTCTGCTCCCAGGCCAAGCCCAGGCCGTTGCCCATTTTCCTGGTGTGACTGCCATCTTTGCCAGCGTCAGCGGCGTGAATAGCCTGCCTATATCCTTCGCGACCTGTAGCGTGAAGTCGATCACGCTAGAGGTCAGCGGCTCGAGTGACAACTCTTTCAGCGTGACCGTGGGCGGGTCGAAAAGCATCACTGCGACGGTAGTCGATACGCTGGACAACACCATTACCCAGGTACCTTTGACCTGGAGTTCCTCTGAGACGGGCGTGGTAACCGTCTCCAGCAGCGGCTTGGCCAGCGGGGTTCGGCCGGGAACCTCCACCATCATCGCGTCCTGCACTCCACCGACTTGTAACATCGGACTCTTACCCACCGTGCCGATTTATCCCGCTGGTGTGGTCAATGCCACCGTGACCGGAACCACCTCCACCACAACCGTGTTCGTTGCCACCACAGGTTGTACCCAGAATGGCCAACCGATTGATGGCTGCACCAGCACGATTGTTCCAGTAAATGGCACCACTGTGGGGACCGGGATCACTTTGCCCGCGACGCCGAATTCCATGGTCTTCAGCCGTGACGGGACGAGAGCCTATCTGGGCACCGAACTGGGGCTGCTGGGCAGTAAGGGACTGATGGTCCTTGATCCGGCGACTCCCGCCCTCAGCGAGCACACCTCGGTGACAGGGAAAGTGCTGACGGTTTCGCCGGACGGGAAAAAGGTCATTATTTCCCATACCAATCCCAACGAGCCGCCGAACCAAGCCTTTGTATTTGATACGACCAATAACAGCACGGTGGCATTGCCCATCGCGGGAGTCACGGCCGCCGATTTTTCGCCGGATAGTCTGAAGGCCTACATCTTGGCTCGCAATACTCCCTGCAGTTCCGGGTTGGGCATCGCTTGTCTCTACGTTTATTCCACAGTCGATGCGTTGCGGGCCATCCCGCTTCTTGCCCCGGTCAACGATGTGTCGTTTCTTTCCGAAGGCGCGTTTGCCTACCTGGCGGGGGGCGACCCCGCCGGCGTGGTCGTATACAGAACTTGCGATAACACCATTGCCACGGATGCTACCGAGCCCGGCCCAATCCCGCAGATTCTAACCACCCCGGCTGTGCCAAGTTTCATAAAGACGCTTGGAAGTGCAAGCAAAGTGCTCGACGTAGATTCCCCTGGCATCGATCTCATCACCGTGAACAACCTTAACGCAGACGACTGTTTGCCTGAGGCTCCTCCCTTGCCACCCACGCCGAACGTGAGCAACAGCGTTTCATCGTTCAACTTCGGTCAGGGTAACTTCGTTCCCACACAGTTAATCGTCTCGCCCGACAGTTCGAGGGCCTACGTGTTCACCACCAATCTAGGCAGTGTTTTGGTGTTCAACATTGGCAGCCAGACCTCGAGCGCCATCGCGCTCACGGGGAATGCGATCCCGATCCAGGCTTCCCTCACGCCTGACGGCACCCTGCTATACGTGGCTGCCAGCGACGGCACCGTACACGTTTTGGATACCGTGGCAGGAAGCGACACCCACCAGATCTCGTTTCCGCAGAATTTCTGCAACATTGATACGATCACCTGCAATCCGGATTTGATTGTGGTGCAGCCGTAGGAAGGCGGGATCTGGGCTCTAGGCCTTAGGCTTTGGGTTTCAGGCTTTGGGTCGCTGGAGCCTGCGGCCTAGAGCCTGGAATCTGATTTTCCAGTTCCCGACCGACGCTGTCGAGTACTCCGTTGATGAATTGCACGGATTCCGGGCTGGAGAACTTGCGCGCGACTTCCAGCGCCTCATTGATAACGACGGCGCGCGGCGTGGCGGGAAAGCCCAGCAGTTCCGCAACGGCGGCGCGCATGACATTGCGGTCCACTGCGGCCATGCGCTCCATGCGCCAGTGCTCGGCGTGACGCTCGATCAAGCCGTCGATCTCTGTAGTGCGATCCGTGGCCACTCGAAAGAGGTCATCGGCGAAGCCGCGCACTTCGGCGTCCACGGAACTGCGCTCGTTCCAGAAAGTCCTGCGCACGTCCTCGGCACCCTGACGGCCCATGTCGGCCTGAAAGAGCATCTGGAGTGCGAGTTCGCGAGATTTTCGGCGGGTTCCCATTTAGGACCGTGGTTCGTCGTTGGTCATTGGTCGTTGGCTTTCAGCCCAGGCCTCAGTCTACATTCCCCGGAAAGCTCAAAAGGCGGGATTCTAGTGCTTCTTTCTGCTCTTAAGTCTGGTGGAAACGCGGGGACGTATTTTTTCTTTGACCAACGACCAACGACGAACGCCCGACGACTGCTTTCTTCAGATTCGCCATCTCCACTGCCGCCAGCGCCGCTTCAAATCCTTTGTTGCCCATCTTAAGCCCAGCGCGGTCGATGGCCTGCTCCAGCGTGTCGCAGGTGAGCACACCGAAGGCGTGCGGCACTCCCGTCTCCTGCGCCGACTGGCCGATGCCGCGCGTAACTTCATTGACGATGACGTCGTAGTGCGCGGTGTCGCCTCGCAGCAGGCAGCCCAAACAGATGATGGCGTCGTATTTCTTGGTTTCCGCCAGCGTACGCGCGGCCGAGGGGATTTCGAAGGCACCGGGGACCCGGACAACCTGGATGTTTTCCCGCTTCGCACCACAGCGGAGCAGGCCATCGAGAGTGCTTTGCAGCAGCCGTTCCGTGATAAAAGCGTTGAAGCGAGACACGACGATGCCAAAGCGCTTCCCCATGGCGCTGAGTTTGCCTTCGAGTGCCTTGACCGGGAATCCTTTCGGATCTTTGCTTTTCTTCTCCGTGGCTCGGTGTCTCCGTGGTGAATGTTTTGCGATCCGCGTGAATCCGCGCAAATCCGTGGCCGCCCTTATTTTCCCTTGAACTGCGCCGGCCGCTTTCCCAGGAACGCGGTCGTGCCTTCCTTCCGGTCTTCCGTGGCGCAGCACACGCCGAATAGCACCGCTTCCAGATAAAGACCCTCGGCCAGCGTCGTCTCCATACCTTTGTTGACTGCCTCCATCGCGTACTGCACGGCTAGCGGCGCGTTGGCGATGACCTTCTGCGCGATGGCCTCGGCACGCGGAATCAAACCCGCCGGTGCGATGACTTCATTCACCAGGCCAATGCGGTGAGCCTCCTGCGCCGTGATCATGTCGCCCGTGGTCACAAGCTGCATGGCGATGCCTTTGCCCACCAGCCGAGGCAGACGCTGCGATCCCCCCAAGCCCGGAATAATGCCAAGCTTCACCTCGGGCTGACCGAGCTTGGCGTTTTCACTGGCCAGGCGCATGGTGCAAGCCATGGCGATCTCGCATCCGCCGCCCAGCGCGAAGCCATTAATGCAGGCGATCACCGGTTTGCCGAGGTTTTCGATTAACTCAAGAACGCTCTGGCCTCGATGCGTGTATTCCTTGCCGCTGACTGCGTCCAGCTTGGCCAGCTCGCCGATGTCCGCGCCCGCGATGAACGCCTTCTCGCCCGCGCCAGTCATGATGGCCACGCGGATGTTGGTGTCGTTCTTGATGTCGGTGAACGCCGCGCGCAGCTCTTCCATGGTGGCCGAGTTCAGCGCGTTGAGCACCTTCGGCCGGTTGACGGTGACGTAGGCGATGGAGTTTTTCTTTTCGTAGAGGATGTTGTCGAAGTTCATAAGGTCAAATCTGCCACGGATTAACACGGATCAACCAATTCTAACCACAGAGGCACGGAGTTACAGAGAAAAACAACACTAGGCTCTTGACGTTTCTCTGTGAGTCCGTGCCTCTGTTGTCAAAAATCCGTGTCAATCCGCGCAAATCTGTGGCCAAGACGTTCAGAGCTTGTTCGCCTTCGGATTATTCGGGTCCGAGTAATCGTAGAACCCCTTGCCTGTCTTCCGCCCATACCACCCTGCCATCACCATCCGCTTTAGCAGCGGAGGCGAGGCGAAACGCCGTTCCTTGAACTCGTCGTACATCACGTGAGTGATGTAGTAAGTCGTCTCCAAACCCACAAAGTCGAGCAGTGTGAACGGCCCCATGGGATAGCCGCAGCCCAGCTTCATGGCGTTATCAATGTCTTCGATCGAGCCCACACCCTCTTCGTAGGCGCGGATGGCATCGAGCAGATACGGCACCAGCAGCCGGTTTACGATGAATCCGGTCTTGTCGCTGGTGCGCACCGGCACCTTGCCCAATTTCTTGCCGAATTCGTACGCGGCGTCGTACACGTCGCTGGCCGTGGCGATGGTGCGCACCACTTCGACCAGCTTCATCAGTGGCACGGGATTGAAGAAGTGCAGTCCGATGAAGCGCTCTGGGCGCCTGGTGGCGGTCATCAGCTCGGTGATCGAAATGGACGAGGTATTCGATGCGAAGATGGCGTCTTTCTTCACGATGCCGTCGAGCGCGGCGTACATCTTCTTCTTCTCAGCGACGTTCTCGATGACGGCCTCGATAACGATGTCGGAGCCGGCCAGGTCTTGCATGTTGGTCGTACCTTTGAGGCGGGCGCGAATAGCCTGTGGAGTCTCCTTGATCGTACTCTTCTCGGCGAATTTGGCCAGCGACTTTTCGATGCCGGCAAAGCCTTTGTCGAGATACTTCTGCTCGACTTCGAGCACGGTAACTTCAAACCCTGCCGTGGCTGCGACCTGCGCGATGCCCGAGCCCATCAGACCGCAACCGAGAACCCCGACTTTCCTGATTTCCATCGTCAATTTCCTCGCCCCGGATCCACCGAAGTCAAAAGTAATTCGACCACGGAGGTGAATGGTCAATTCAAACTCTCCACCACCATCGCAATCCCCTGCCCGCCGCCGGATCAGAATGGTTCCGAATGGCTCGGCCAAACTTGGTAGTTTAACAGCGGTAAAGGGATTTCCGCCATTTTCAACTTTCGATTTGCAATTGCCAACTTAGGAATGAGTTTGGGATCAATCGGAACTTGCCAATTGGAAATCGGCAGTCCGTTAGGCCACAGCGGCGGTGCTCATGGTGGCAGGCAGGGCCACGACCTTGCCCGCGCCCTGGGCGATTGCCATGTCCAAAGCTAGTTCGGCGCGGTTGATGATTTCGGTGACAATATCCACGGCGTCGTACTCCGGCCGTATTACCGCCTCAGCCAGGCCCGCGCTGAAGGGGAGTGGGTCTTCTTTTCCGGGAAAGCGCACTTCACCGAGTAACTTGCGCAGCTTCTGCACCGCCAGGAGTCCTTCCGGCTCGGCGGTTTCTCCTAGCACGATGGCGATGGTGGTTGTCTCGTAGCGGAAGGCGAGATCGTTCTGGCGTATGTTGGCGGCAAAGAGCTGGCCAATCTGCTCCATGGTGGCGGTCACCCCCGCTTCTCCGAACTCCTTTACCGTGGCCGCCTTCTTGCCGAATTGCATCAGCAAAACGCTGATAGGAGTGCTTTGCTGAATGGCGCGGCGCGTCTCCGCCATCAAAAGGTCGAGATAAGAAGCTCGCTTCATCAAACCCGAACGCTCGTCGGTGACGGAAAGATTCTTCACCAGGCGGCGCAAGCTGGCATTGTTCAGGGCGATGACAATCTGATCACTGATGGTTTTGAGCACCACGAGATCGCTGGGATGCCAGCCGCGTGGCGTGTTCTGAATCAACAGCAAGAGACCCACCTGGTCCTGCCCGTCGCTAAGCGGCAGCGCCAGCAGCGAGGTAACGGCGAGTGCGGCCATGGCCTCCCGAACCGGCTGCAGCTCGGGTGAGGCTGGGGCGTCGGTGATGGCCAGGGTACCGTGTCCGATGGCCAACTCCTGCACGGCGGTCACTACCTTTGCCACTAGACTTGCCTCTCCCGCCTTGACGCCATCGCCGCAAAACTCCTTTACGCTGGTCGGGACCAGCCCGGGCTTGCACATGGCGGCGATGCAGCGACTCACTTTCCACTGGGACCCTATCTCGTTGACGGTGGTGGACAACACCGCATCCGCATTGCTTTGCCGGTACAGCTTGCGGGTAATTTCCGCCACGCGCGTAAAGTTGCTTACGTCGGCGGCTGCCGGCTGGCCTGCCGGGGCAGGTGAAGCCGGGGCGGACTGTGACGAACTCGCCGCGGGCGCAGGTGGCGGTGCCGGCACAGATCCTGAATAACGTGGATTCATCCCAGCCGCCATGTACAACTGTTGCAGGTCCTGATTGCGTTCTTCTTCGTGAGGAAAGAGCTCCTGAATGCGTTGCAGACGCTCGATCGCCTTGGAGCGCATGCCGTACTGCACCAGGATTTCCGCTTGCAGCATGAGGTCCTGCAGGGCAGCAGCGCCCAACGTGGGCTCTTCGCTGCGGTTGCTCGGCCCGGCTGTTTCTTTGTTCAGATTGGAAAACCGCGAAGCGATTGCCTTGAAGCGGCTGTCGTCGATCTTGCCGCGCAACGTTTCCATGCGCTTCTGGTGACCGGGTTCGTACGCATCCACCTCCGCTGCACGGTCCAGACACTCTGCTGCCTTCTCGTAGTTGCCCATCCCGAAATGCAGATCGAAAAGTTTGAGCAGGGTTTGACAGTAGTCGCCTTCGCGATTGGAGGAGTTGAACAGCTCGCTCATGAACTCCAGCACTTCCGGCGAGGGGCGGTGGGTAGCGACGACGTCCTGCATCATCGCCATGAAGGTGCGGCGTTCCCCCTTGCGGCGCTGGAACTGCTCCAGCTTGCGCGCCAGAGCCACGGCCTCGGCATCCTGCTGCGCGTCTACCAGGAGTCCGATGAGATTCGCGACATCATGAACGCGGGATGGATTTTGCTCGAACAGTTGCCAAACCAGCGGCTCGGCTTCGCTCAAGCGACTGGCGGCCACCAAGGCTTTGGCATAGGTTTCGGGCAACTCGGGCGCTGCTTCAAGCGCGTTGATGTGGGATTCGAGAACGAAGATGGCGGCTCCCGCCTGGCCTTGGCGCAGCAAGCTTTTGCCATAGGCCAAGGCGATCTGGGGATCGGTGGCATCTTCCGCATAGGCGCGTTCGAACCACTGCGCGGCGTTTGCTCCGGAGCTTTCCGTCAGCACCGCCAGCTTCAAGAACGCAGCTGCGGCGCCCTTGCTGTCGCCGACTTCCGACGAAAGTTCGCCCAGTCGCAGCAGGTTTCGCTCGCTGGGTTCGAGCGCCACTACCCGGCCCAGTACCGAAAGCGAATCCGGCTTCCGGCGCTGCTTGCTTAACTCTTCGAGGGCGTTCTCGTAGGTCTCGATGGCCAGCTTACGGTTGCTGTTTTCCAGGAGCTGCCCAAACCGCACCTTCTGCTCCCAGGTCGGGTTCACAAAACGGGCGAGTTTCTTGTAGGTCAGACTGGCGCGGGTGGCATCGTCGGCCTCAACCTGCCGCTCGAACAGCACTCCCAGCAGTTTTACCGCGTCGGGAGTCCTTTGCAAAGAAAGGCAAAGATCGGCGGCCATTTGCCGCACCGTGTCATTTTCGGGATCATCGGCGAGAACCTGGAGATAGTCCTGCAGGGCGTCGGCGGTCTTGCCTTTTTGGAGAAGCTTTTCGGCACGCTCCACGCGTCTGGCGATTTCGGCTCGGTCCACTCGCTTGGTCGTGTCTGCCATGAGAACAGGTAATTGTGCGGAGTAACCCACTCGAATTTTAGGGGTAGCGTTTCCGGGCGGCAATGAAGTAACGGCAGGCCGTGATTACGAAGGTCACGCTCCGAATAAACCTTTGAGTCCAAAAGAGATTCTGGTATAGGTGCGGGAATGCCCGCGGGAAACCAAGCTAACCAGGAACAAGGACTTCGGCACCAACTCGGCGCCGGCCAGATGGCCATGGTAGCGGTGGGTGGTTCCATCGGCACTGGGCTGCTGCTAGGCTCGGCTGCAGCTCTGGAAATCGCTGGCCCAGGAGTCATCCTGAGCTTTGTCCTGGCGGCGTTCATCAACTGGACGGTGACCATGGCATTGGGCGAACTGTCCAGCGTGCATCCAGCTGCGGGATCATTTGGGGTCTACGGTGACCTCTACCTGAACCAATGGGCAGGATTCATTGCGCGGGTTGGATATTGGGCGGCCATCTCCATCTCGATCGGCGCGGAAATGGTGGCTTCCGCGACTTACATGGCCTATTGGTTTCCTTCCGTACCGGCGTTGCTCTGGGTGTCCATTTTTTCCGCCGTGTTCTTGCTGGTCAACCTGCGCAGTGTGGGCGACTACGGGCGCTTCGAATACTGGTTCGCCATGATCAAACTGGTGACCATAGCCGCATTTATCGTCATCGGAGCAGGCCTGCTGCTGAGCGGCCATGTGACGCCACAATACACGGCACAAGGCGGATTCCTCCCCAAGGGGACGCTGGCGCCATTGTTGGCCATGTCGTTCGCCCTATATACCTTCGGGGGCGTGGAATTCGTGGCCATCACCACGGGTGAGTCCCGCTCGGCGAAGGAGATCCCTCGCGCCATCCTTTGGACTTTCGCCGTGCTCACTCTTGTGTACCTGGGCGCAATCGTCGTGCTCGTAGGCGTGATGCCATGGAACCGGGCGGGAGTTACTGAGAGTCCCTTTGTCAGCGTGTTCCGTCATGCGAAGATCCCCGCCGCTCCGCTGGTGATGAATTTCGTGGTGCTCACAGCCGCGCTCTCAGGCGCCAATGCCGCTCTGTATGCCGCTTCCCGCATGCTGTTTTCCCTGGCCCGGACGGGCTGGGCTCCGGCGCGGCTGGGCCGGTTGAATTCCTCCGGATCACCCCGGGCAGCGCTGCTGGCATCGTCGTTCGGCATCGTGATCGCATTGGTTTTAGAAAAATGGGTTCCCGGTAATGCGTTCGTTTACATCCTGGGAGCAGCATTGTTCGGCCTGATGCTTGCCTGGCTGGTCTCGCTGGCCGCGCACGTGGTCTTCCGGCGACGGCTCACGGCCCAGCAGGTAGCCGCCCTTCCCCTGCGCTCGCCGGGCGGAGCTCCGCTTTCTGCGCTGGGTTTCGTCATGGTATGTCTTGCACTGGTGGAGACATGGTCGTCCTCCCACCTGGCCATGTTCAGCGGCGCCACCTATCTGTTGGTCCTGACTTTGGCCTATTTCCTGCTGAAGAAGACGGCGCAGAAACGTACAATGTCCCAATGACTGACGAATTTCTCCGCTATCGTTCCCAGTTCCCCATCCTGGAGCGCACGACGTACCTGATCAGCAATTCGCTGGGCGCCATGCCCCGCGGCGTGTACGACGCGATGAAAGGATACGCCGATACCTGGGCCACCCGCGGCGTTCGTGCCTGGGAAGAACGATGGTGGATGCTGGCCGCCGAAGTCGGCGACGAAATCGGCATGCTGATGAATGCACCCAAGGCCGCGGTCTCCACGCATCAGAATGTGACTACCTGCCAGGCGGTGGTTGCTTCCTGCTTCGATTTTTCCGGCAAGCGCAACAAGGTGGTTTACAGCGATATGAATTTTCCCTCAGTCATGTATTTCTGGGAGGCGCAGCGGGCCATTGGAGCACGCGTCCACATGGTGAAGACCGACGACGGGGTCACGGTACTGACTGAGCGGCTGCTGGATGCGATTGACGAAGAAACGCTGCTAGTGCCGGTTTCGCACGTGATTTTTCGCAGCGCTTATATCCAGGATGCCAAGGCCATTGTCGAGAAGGCGCACAAAGTGGGCGCGCACGTCGTGCTCGATACGTTTCAGTCGCTGGGCACGGTTCCGGTGGACGTCCAGGCTTTGAACGTGGACTTTGCCTGCGGCGGGGTTTTGAAGTGGCTGTGCGGCGGGCCGGGCGTGGGGTATCTGTATGTCCGTCCAGATTTGGGGAGCAAGTTGCAGCCGAGATTCACGGGATGGTTCGCGCACCAGGATTCCATGGCTTTCGAGATTGGACCGATTCGCTACACCGATCCGCCGTTTCGTTTCATGAACGGTACTTCTCACATACCCTCGCTGGAGGCCGCCAGGCCGGGATTGAAGATCATCACCGAAGTTGGCATCGGGCGAATCCGCGAGAAATCAAAACACCAGACAGCCCGCCTGATTGAATTGGCCGATAGACATGGCTGGCGGATAAACACGCCGCGTGATCCGGAAGAGCGCGGTGGCACGGTTTCCATTGATATGCCGGACGCGCAAGAGGTCTGCCGGGAGTTGCTGAAACGGGAGATTCTGGTGGACTACCGCCCCAAGGCAGGCGTGCGCATGTCGCCGCATTTCTACAACACCGACGCAGAGCTGGAGACGGGAATCGCTGCGGTTGAGGAGATTCTGAAAGACCGGGCGGTAGCGTTGCGATAGCCTTTCAGCGGTAGAGACGTAGCTCGCTAGGTCTCTTGCGGGCCGAAAGAAGACGTTGCAAGCAACGTCTCTACAGTGTATGTGCTTAGCTTTACAGTTACCGACGTAAGCGTAAACCTACTTTTTCTGCTGCTACCACACTTCCATCTCCGCTACGCTCGGGCCGACACCATCCGCCGTCACTGAGGCTGGGGTGTCGGGACTGAGAACTTGACCTTTCTAGCATTCATCCTCTCCTCCAGCCACGAAGATGGCTGGATCTGGGCCCTGGTGGGCGCCGGCGCCGGCGTGTATCTGTTCTATCGCGGCTTCCGCATTCTGCAGCGCAAGCGGCTGATCATGAATACGCCGTCTTCGAAGATTCGCAGCGCGTCCATGGGCCTGGTTGAGGTGAACGGACTCGCCGCTGGCCCCTACACTTTGATGGCGCCGGTCACCGGCGTGCCCTGCTACTACTTCCGCACGGTGGCCTGGCAGCTGAAGCAGTCGGGCAAAAACAGAGAATGGGAGAAAGTCGCCGAAGAGAGCCTGCATGTTCCCTTCTACCTCGACGACAACACTGGCCGGATGCTGGTAAACCCGCAGGGCGCTGAATTGGATGTCCACCGCGACTTTCACGAAGAGTTCAGTGGCTCGTTTTTCTCCAGCAGTCTCGATATACCGGCAAATGCATCCAGCTTCCTGATGCGGCATGGCGTTTCCACCGACCAGAAAGTAAAAATCGACGAGTACTGCATCAAGCCCAAGAACTCGCTGTTCATACTAGGGACGCTGGCCGAGAACCCGGGACTCAGTGTCAGCCCAACACCGGTGCGGACCATCCCCAGCAATGTCCACAAAGTGAGCTTTCAAATGCCGGGCTGGAATACCAGCATCGTGTCCTTCACCGCGTTCCGCGGTGACATGTCTGCGGAAGAAGCCATCCAACCTTCGAGTTCCACCCGGACGTCCGTCCCGCTGGACCCGGCGCAGCAAAGCAAGATTACGGCCGCCATGATGAAAGCTGGGATCATGAATCCCGCCGCGTGGGCCGCTGCTGGCGTGCAATATCCGGGGGCAACGGTCAACGCATCGGCCGGCGGGAGCGCCGCGGCCACGGCGCCGGCAGAAGAGTTCGACCTGCAAGCCAAGACCGTGCTGATGAAAGGCGAGCACAACCCGGCATTCTTCATTTCATGGCAGAGTCAGCGGGATGTGGTCAGATCATTGGGCTGGAAATCTGCACTCATGATCTGGGGAGGGCCCGCGCTCACCCTGGCCTGTGTTTACATTCTGGCAACGGAGTTCGGCTGGCTCTAGGTGTAATGAGTGAAGTGGCGCGGGATCTTGCCCGCGATGAATGGCAGAGAAGATTCGAGGAGAAACTGACGTGAATACCATCGTTCTGCTGGCTATGATGTTTGCCCTATTCGGCGTGACTGCCTACGTGGTCATGATCTACAACGGCGTGATCGAGCTGAAAAACGATATCGACAAAGCCTGGGCCAACATCGACATCATGCTCAAGCAGCGCCACGACGAACTGCCCAAGCTGCTCGACGTTTGCAAGGGCTACATGGACTACGAGCGCGACACGCTGCAGAAGATCACTCAGGCCCGCAGCATGTATCAGCAGGCCACCACCGTGAACCAGAAGGCCCAGGCAGACCAGAGTATGACTTCGGCTCTGCACGGGTTCTTTGCTGTCGCCGAGAATTATCCTGAACTGAAAGCCAACAACAATTTCATGCAATTGCAGAAGCGAATCACGGAACTGGAAAACCAGATCGCCGACCGGCGCGAGTTCTATAACGACTCGGTAAACACCTTCAATATCCGCATCCAGCAGATGCCCGACACCTTCGTGGCCAGCTTCATGAAGCTGATACCACGTTCGATGTTCAAGGTGGAGGAAGCCGATAAGGCGGACGTGCCCATGACCTTCGGCGCGGCGCGTTAGTCTCGAGCCGCCACGAAGTCACGGAGACCTCCCCTGTCACCAACCTTCTCACCTGCCCCGCCCCGCAGGGAGAAACCAATCCATTACAATGACACCGTGAACGACGCCGTCCGCATCGGAATCCTGGGCGACTTCAATCCCGAGTTTCGTTCCCATCACGCCACCAACGAATCGCTGCAGCACTGCGCGGCCAAGCTCACTCTGAAGCTGGAGTCGCAATGGATCCCCACTCCTTCTCTGCTGGAACCCGGCGCCGAAAAGGTTTTGGAGAGCTTCGACGGCCTCTGGGCCTCGCCGGGGAGCCCCTACAAGAGCGCGGAGGGCATGCTCCAGGGCATTCAGTTTGCGCGGGAGCGTGACTGGCCCTTTCTCGCCACTTGCGGAGGTTTTCAGTACACATTCATCGAATGCGCCCGCAACGTGGTTGGCATCAAAGATGCCGATTCCGCCGAAAACAATTCCGGATCGAAGAACATTATCATTTACCCCGTGGCCTGCGCCGTACCCGGCCGCAAGAAAGGTGCTCCCAAACTTTCGGGGCCGGTGCCAGAGATTCGCCTGCGGCCAGGATCGTATTTGCAGTCTTTCTATACACAAGACACGGTGGTAGAAGAGTTCTTTTGCAACTTCGAGGTCAATCCGGAGTTCGAATGGACCGCCATGGAAGCCGGATTCCCCATCGTGGCTCGCGGCCCGCAAGGTGAGATTCGGGCCATCGAGTCACCCACCCACCGCTTCTATGTCGCGACCTTGTTCCAGCCACAGCTTTCGTCCAAGCCCGGTAAACCTCATCCGCTGGTGATGGCGTTCGTGCAAGCCGCCGAGGACTGGGGCAAGAAAAAACTGGACGACAGCGTCCTGGAGTAGGGCTCGCGCGGCAGCCTCTTACCACCTTGAACCCAGCCGATTTGCGGCTACGGTTAACCCACGTTTAGGATCCTTGCCACATTCAAATGGACGATCAGGTCACACAGGCGATCCGTGAAAGCTACGACCGGCTGGCCGTGGAATACGCCCGCCGACTTTTCGACGAACTTCAGCACAAACCACTGGATCGCAAGCTGCTCGGCCGCTTCGCCTGTACGCACTGCAATAGCATTCTGTTTAGAGCCTAAATGCCCACGTAGGGATAGCCCCGCATGGCCGCCACGCAGCCCATTGGCGCAGCGGACATGATCTGTTAGCTTTGAACCCGCCATGATCCAATTCCCCAGGAGTCCCAGGTTGAAACATCGCAACCCGTTTCTTCTCGTTTCCACTCTGCTTGTCACTCTCTTTTCGCAGGCACAAATTGACAACTCCACCAAGCAGCTCTCCCACGACATCTTCAAGCAGCTGATCGAGATCAATACCACCGATTCTGTGGGCAGCGTGACGGCCGCGGCGGAAGCTATGGCGCAGCGCTTCCGCGACGCCGGATTCGCGGAGAACGACATTCATGTCCTCGGCCCCAACGATCGTAAGAGAAACCTGGTGGTGCGGCTGCACGGCAGCGGCCAGCACAAGCCGGTTTTGCTCATCGGTCATCTGGATGTGGTCGAGGCCCGCCGCGAAGACTGGAGCCGCGATCCGTTCCAGTTCGTCGAGGAAGACGGCTTCTTCTACGGCCGGGGCACGCAGGACATGAAGAGCGGCGACGCCATCATGGTGACCACGCTTATCCGATTCAAGAATGAGGGTTACACACCTGACCGGGACATCATCCTCGCCTTGACCGCGGATGAAGAGGGCGGCAAGTCGAACGGCGTGGACTGGCTGATCAAGAACCATCGCGACTTGATTGAAGCCGAGTTCGTGCTCAACCACGATGGCGTCGGAGTGACGACAGTCAAGGCCAGGCCCCTGTTCTTTTCCGTGGATGCTACCGAAAAACTCTATGCCGACTATCAGCTCACCGCTACCAATCCCGGCGGCCACAGTTCGCTGCCGGTGCCCGATAACGCGATCTATCATCTCGTGGATGGATTGGCTCGCCTGGAGCGCTATGAGTTTCCGATTGAGTTGAACAACGTGACCCGGGCCTACTACCAACGCATGTCCACGGTGGAAACTGGCCAACGAGCGCAAGACATGAAAGCGATTCTGAAGACTCCTCCCGATCCGGCGGCTGCCGCTCGTCTTTCCCAGGACCCGCGGGATCACTCGACCATGCGGACTACGTGCGTGGCCACGCGGCTCGATGCCGGCCACGCCAATAACGCTTTGCCTCAACGAGCGCAAGCCAACGTGAACTGCCGCATTGCACCGGGTCACTCGTCCGAGGATGTGCGGCAAATGTTGGTTCAGATACTGGCCGATCCCAAAATCACAGTGCGCTATGTAGATGCGGTGGGCGAGCTCAACGATCGCGGGTCCGATCGGCAATCCTTTCCGCCACCACCCTTGCGCCCGGACGTATTCCAGCCTCTCGACAGAATCACCGCCACCATTTGGCCGGGAGCGCCTGTTATCCCGACCATGTCGACAGGAGCCTCCGACGGTGTGTACACGAACGCCGCCGGCCTGCCTACCTACACCATCTCCGGCACCGCGATTGAACGCGGCGACGTCCGCGCCCACGGTAAGGACGAGCGGCTGGGGATGGAATCGTTCTATACGGGCGTGGATTTCTATTACCGGTACTTGAAGGCGGTCACGTCAGAGTAATAGTTCTGCAAGGCGGCGCGGGAGCCACAATCCTACTTTGTGGTTGACATTCGCCTTCCGTTCGCCCACAATCTGGTCATGGCGATCACCCGGCGGCAACGGCAGGTGTACGACTTCATCTCCGAATTCGTACAGAAGAACGGCTACTCTCCCTCGTTCGAAGAAATCGGGGAAGGGATGGGGCTGAGATCTCTGGCCACGGTGCACAAACACATCTCGAACCTCGAGAAGAAGGGGCTGCTCACGCGCGACTACAACCGCAGCCGGTCGATTGACCTATTACCCCCGAAGGGGCGGTTGAAGCAGGCAATGTCGGTGAATACCACGATGGTACTACCGCTGATGGGCAGAATTGCTGCCGGCCAGCCGATCGAGGCCATGCAGAATCCGGAGACGATTTCTCTGGCCGACTTCGTGCGCTCCAAGGAAGTTTTCGTCTTGGAGGTCCGGGGCGAGTCCATGGAGGATGAGCACATTCTGGACGGCGACTACGTGCTGGTGGAGAAGAGCAAGAGCGCGCACAACGGCGACATCGTGGTGGCGCTGGTGGAAGGCACCGACGCGACACTCAAGCGCTTCTATCGCGAAGGCGACACCATCCGCCTACAGCCGTCGAACCTGAACATGAAGCCCATCATGGTGCCGGCGGCCTCGGTGCAGATCCAGGGAAGAGTGATTGGGGTATTGAGAAAGTACTAGTCGTCGGTCGTCAGTCCTTAGTCGTCAGCCGCCATCCGGCAGCAGCGCTTCAGATCAAACAATACAATTTCTTTCTACACAGACAATGACGCCCGGGGTTTTGACCCGGGCGTCTGGAGACTTAGCCTGACAACTGAGGACTGGCGACTGCCTATCCAAGATGCTTATCGATGGCCTTCTGGATCGTCTCTTTGGGGACGTAGCCGACGATCTGTTCCTTCACCTGTCCGCCCTTGAACACGAGCAGCGTGGGAATGCCGCGTACGCCGTAACGCATGGGCGTCGCGCCGTTGCTGTCCACGTCCATTTTCCCTACCTTCACCTTGCCCTGGTACTCGTGTGCCAGTTCTTCCACGATGGGAGCGATGGCTCGGCAGGGGCCACACCAGGCGGCCCAGAAGTCCACCAGAACTGGCTGTTCTGACTTCAAAACGTCCTGGTCGAAATTGGTATCAGTTACTTCAAAAATTGCGTTGCTTGCCACATTTCCTCCGAGTTGGGCTACACGCCACACCCAAGCCTGCCGGACAGTCGTTCCCGGGATCGGCAAATCGAGTAAGAGTGCTCCCGCCTGATGGCGGGACTATTATCGTAACACTTGTATTGGATGCTGGGCAGGGGAAGAAGTCGCAGAGCAGTGACCAGTGGCTAGTGGTCAGTGCTCAGTGGTGCATTGGCCGAGCCGGAACAAGGGGTTACTGGCCACTGACTACTGCCGACTAGCCGCTGCAACAAAAAAGCGCCCTAAACTTTTCAGTTCAGGACGCCTCGGCAGCCCTCCCCCAGAACTGCCAAACCACAACTGGATAGTAGGCTGACCCCATCCGGGTGTAAACGTCACTTTGGTAATCCACACGTTTTGACAGGTAACCTTCGCGGGGCTGTCGGAAGTAATCGCTTCGGGAGAATCGTGTGCGGCGCCTGCAGCAGCTAATTTGTTGCCAGCAAAAGAGAAAAGCCCTGGAAAGCATATTCCCGGCGCCCTTTGGTTACGGTGGGCTTTACGGCGCCCGCCTGCACTTCTTGCACAGCGTCTGCGAGGCGATTGAGAAAGCCTGGAACAGCCACCGGCACGTTATGGGCGGGTAGCAGCAGGCTGAGCTTCGGGGCAAGCTTGGCCAGCTTGGCCACGGATTTGGTGTATGCCGCGAAGTCAGTCTCGGGGGTGAAGAGATAGATCGGGCCGGGATAGAAGGTGTCGCCGGTGAACAGCAGTCCGTTCGCGCGGTCCAGCAGGCAGAGTGAGTCTGGAGTGTGGCCGGGCGTGAACACGACCTCGAGTTCCCTGCCACCCAATGGGATGCTTTCGCCATCTTTCACCCGATGCGTGACCTGGAACGGCCGAATGGCATACGAGCCGGGCTGCACCCCAGCGGGCAGCTCCCCGCAGACCCGGTCGGGTGCCAGCGCGTCGCGCGAGTAGATGTTCGACTGGCCTTTTTCACTGGCGCGGGTAAAGGGTGTGTCCACGTCCCAGATATCGGAAAACTCCGCATTGCCACCAGTATGGTCGAAATGAGTGTGCGAGTTGAGCACGGTGACGGGCAGTTTGGTAAGGCCTGTAACCACGTCGCTGATTTTTCCAATGCCCATGCCGGTGTCGAACAGCAAGGCGCGCTTGTCGCCGACGATCAGGTAGGAGATGACTTCTTCGAACTGATGCGGCTCATAGATGGCAAAGACACCCGGGCGAATGCGGTAAACCTCGAACCAGTCATCGCGCACATTCACGCGCGCAATCTTCGCGTACTCCGGACGCGGGAGCTCACGGCACCATTCGGGACGCAAGGGTTCGCCGGATGGCTGGGCAGATGCGGCAGCGCAACAAAGTGCTACTGCCAGTGCTAGAGAAGCTTCTCTGAGTGTTATCACTTCTTCTGCCAGGTTTGCCCGGCGTCGGCAGTCGTCCAGGTTTCCTCATTGGCGGTAGTCAGCTTGCCGTGCTGGGCATCGGTAAATTCGACGCCGATGATGTCGGCGGTAAGGGGCTGGCTGTCCACGGCGGGCTTCACCTGGGTCCAGTGCTGGCCGGCGTCGGAGGAATGGTAGAGTGCGCCGCCAGAGCCTCCGACCCAGATGTCAGAAGCCACGGCTGCCAGAGCGCGGAAATTCGCATTGCTCGCGACCGAAATCGTCTCCCAGGTCTTGCCCGCATCCAGAGAACGCAGCAGCCTGCCATCGGAGGTTAGCGTCCAGCGGGGAATGAGTTTCGCGCGCCCTCGCAATACGGCGTACTTTTCGGCTTGGGAAGAGCTTGCGACCTGGCTGGTCACTCCCGCGATGCCGCCCGCCGCCGCGCCAGTTTTGGATTCCAGCGGTCTCGTACGGGCATCGGACTTCGCCTTCCCGGGCGTGGCTTCGGCAAGATCGCCGACCGATGTGGCCTGACCTTCTACAATCACCGTTTCCCTGTTAGCGGTTGCGACCTGGTTTTGGAATTTTTCGCTGGGCTGCTCTTTTTTTTGGTCTTCTCTTTTTTCGAGATCCGCGATTTTCGAGCTTTCTGAAGACGCCGGAGCAGTTGCGGGCGCCGGCGACTTGGACGCTGCAGACAACTCGTCCTTGGATCGCTCGGGAGCGGACTGCAGCAACGTCAAGTTCCCGCTTGCCGATGCTGGCTGATCGAGTTGCTTGGCCTGTCGCCGGGCAGACATGTCAGTCTCGGGTCGAAGTTTCGGCTGAGATTCCTTATTCGCCGCCAGCTTGTTACCCGCGGTTTCCGAAACCTGCCCATCCAGAGTGGCCTTGTCAGCGAGCGCAGCCGGGGCGGATTGCTTTGCCGCGACAAACGGCGCTGTGGTCTCACGCTTTTGCTGACGAAGCGTGACCGCCGCGCCCACCACTACCACGCAAGTTGCGAGTGCACCCCAACGCAGGACTGGCCAGCGCAGCCATACTGACCCCGCGCGCACCGCGGCAGCTTGCGAGAAGTCGGACTCTGGAATGGCCAGCGATACCACTTCGCGGCAATCGCCACACTGCGCTAAGTGTTCCAGCACCCGGGTGCGCTCGCGCTTGTCCAGCGACTTTTCAACAAATGCCGCTAGCAGGTCCGGGTCAGGATGGACCCCAGCCTTCGCAGTTGCCTGCAAGCGCTGGCGCGCGATTTTGGGAAGCTGCTCCATTCTCTTTTCGCCCCCTACAGGGCTTTTCTGTTATTGCCTGGCAACCCACAGCTTATGCCGCGGGTTGCATTCCTACGCCGCTGTAGAGACGTAACTTGTTACGTCTCGCCTTTGACCTTTGGTGCGGGAGACGTAGCAGGCTACGTCTCTACCCGGCATCGTTTGGGTGTGCCTCATCCCGATCCCTCACGGGCCTCCGCCTTCTTCTCTGGGAACGGCTGACCCTTCGTTTCTTGCGTCAGGCGGGTGCGAATGTTCAGACCTAAGTCACGGACATCAACTTCCAAAGCTTCCTCGGCCTGGCGGCGGCTCATGCCCCTTCGTCCCAGGGCAGACAAAATCTGCTTGCGCAAGGACTTGGCGAGTTTATCCAGCTTGCGGCTGATGGTGGATTCATGCACCGACAGCGCGCGCGCGATCTCGGCCAGGGTACGTCCGTCAAGATAATACGACGCCAGCACGAAGCGGTCTTCCGGGGACAACGCAGCCAGGGCCTCATCGGTCGCTCCCTCGACTCTCGGGTCCACAGCGACGGCAGGCTCTGGATCGGTAGCGGCAAACTGCGTGCCTTCTTCGCTCTCTTCGTCCAGACTGACCAGGCGCCGCTGACGGCGATAGCGGTTGACGTACTCCTGCGCCATCACGGTGCGTAGCCAGCCTTCCAGTGATCCGCGTCCGGTGTAGGAGGCCAGCTTCGACATGCGCTTCCCGTCGCGTGTGGTGGTGCCGTAAAGATCGGCATATAGGCTGTCCGCCAGTTCGCGCGCCGCGGAGCTTTCTTTGGCGATGTATCCCGCGATGTCGTACAGCTTCTCGCGGTAACGCAGCATGAACGCTTCCCAGGCACGCTCATGGCCGGCGGCACAGGCACGGGCCAGCGCCAGTTCTTCCACGCGCAAGCTGGCGTAGAGCGCACGAGCTTCAAGTTGCGCCGCCCCGGCAGGCAAGTACTTCGCTCCGATTTCCTGGAGGATAGCGGCAAACTGCTCACGGCTTAGTCCTATCCGTTCGCCTGTGCTCTTCTCATAGAGATCCGCCACAAGAGACTCCAACCCGACAAAGAGTTCTGCAACGGATTGGACACCATGGTTCATCGGTGCGGATGCCGCTACTCCGGATGCTATCAACTTTTTAGACGCAAGAAGCTGGAATTTTGCGTTCGGTAGACAGGAAGGTGAACTGTAGCGCCGGCATCCTGTCCTCGACGGTAAGGCGAGTCGCCCCCACAACCGCCGCCAGGATGGCGGCGCTACAGGTGAGGACGCTCCGGAGCTCGGGCCCGCAACCCATCCGGCCGGGGTGTCCGTAAATATTCGCGGAGGAATAACATGAGACTCAAGCTATGGATCGTGATTTTGACGCTGGCGGTGCTAGTTGTCGGGCTGGCATTTATTCGGCCTTGCCGTGTTCAGGCCGGGGAGGTCTCTTCGACTTCCGGCTATAAGGTGCTGGAACCCATCCGGCATGGAAACCTGACCGTATTCCCGGTGGTGGCGGCGACGACGCACGACACGCGAGACTTCCTCACCTTGGACGAAGGCGTGCGCTCGGGCGAAGTTGTGGTAACCGAGTCGGGCAACCTTCAGCCACTGATTCGCCGGCGTCGCATACCCATCTCGCATGACGGTGCCCAAGTTAATCAACTGGTGCTGGTAAACAACTCCAAACGGCCGTTGCTGCTGCTGGCCGGCGAGATCGTAACCGGCGGCAAGCAGGACCGCGTGATCGGCAAAGACCGTATCGTCCCAGCCGAGAGCGATCCCATTGACCTGAGCGTCTTCTGCGTGGAGCCGGGGCGCTGGACGGCGACCAGTGCGAAGTTCGGATCGCTGGACGGATCCATGGCACAGCCTGCCGTCCGCGCAAGAGCCATGTCCGACAAAGACCAGGCGAAAGTTTGGTCGGAAGTAAGGAAGTCACAAGATTCAATCGCCATGGAGCTATCCGCGCCCGCGGCCGGGGCGGTGGCGGGAACCAGTTCTTATGCGCGCGTGATGGAGAACACCGAGGTCAAGCAAAAAGTTGATTCGCTGGCCGAGCCCATCCTGCGGAACTATCAAAGCCTGATTCGAGAACTACGGGATCGGAACGCCGTCGGCGTGGTCGTGGCGGTGAACGGCGAGATTATCTGGGCGGACATTTTTGCCAGCACCAATTTGCTGGAAAGGTACTGGCCCAAGCTGGTGCGGTCCTACGCTGCGGAAGCCATCGTGACCAAGGCCAAGGGCCGTGAAGTGGACGTGAAATCAGCGCAGGGGTTTCTCAACAACTTGGACGGCCGTCACCGAACCGTGGATAGTGAGCCCGGACTTTACCGCCACACCGAGATCACAGGCGATGGTTTCAAGGCGTTTGAGCTGACGTCATTGCTGCCGAAAACCGGGTTTGATGTGCACGTGGCCAAGATGGCGGAGTGAAGTGCCGATGGTCAGTTCCCGCCTGCGCTGCTGTACCAGTTTCTCCAGGCGGCGGGTTCGTTGGGCAGGTTCTGGCCGGTAATGTCGCGCAGCGCCTGATAAACCCAGGTGTGGGTTTGCGCGTCTAGAGAGGCGTCTTCGGCGTAGTTCAGCAGTTGCGGAACTACGCTGCGTCGCTGCTCCTGGTTCAGCATGCCGGATTGCGACAGGCTACAAGCGGCGCGCTCCCGCACCATCGGTGAAGGATCATCGTGAAACACCTGCAGCAACGGAGCGATGGTGTCGTTGGTGCCCAGGTAGGCCAGACCTTCCACGGCCCAGTGACGAATCTCGGGATTGGAATCCCGAAGTTGGCCCACCAAAATCTGACTCACGCGCTCAGGTTCGACGCCCCGGTTTCCCAGCAACCCCAGTATCCACAGCGCCCACACCCGCTGGGACTGCGCGCCAGATTCCGCCTGGGCCGCATATTCATCGATGCTGGCGGAGGTCTTCGCCACGTTCATGGCTACGAGATCTACCTCGATACCTGCCGCCCGCACGCGGAGATCGTTGGAGTTCAGGGCTGTCGTGACCAGCGAATTCAGCTGCGACGTGAGCTTGAGCTTGCCCTGCCATCGGTCCAGTCGGGCCGCGATCTGGTCGTTGGCTCCTTCGTAGTGATTGACGGCGCGCTCCAGGAGAAGCTCGGCCTGCTGCTGCCCCTCCTGCCGGTCGAGCAGCTCAAGTTCATGCTCGGACAACACCGCGGGTGAAGCTGGTTGCGGTTTTCCCTGCAGCGTAAGAAATTGGGCTATCTGGTTCCAGGTTGCCCGGGCCACTTTCTGGTTGGAGGCGGCAAACAATACCGCCATCAATACGCCCGCAACCACCGCCGCTACAACCCGCACACCTTGCATCTGGGGGTCGACGGCCCGGCGGCTCGGCAGCTTCGAGCCCGGCCCCAGCGAGCCATAGTCCGGCGTCGGTTCCAGGTGCGGATCCCCCTCCCAAGCATGCATAATAGGCAGTCTAGATCGGTCGTTAAGTAGGGTAAAGTTACCTCTGGGGCACCGCGCTGTTACCAGGCGTTGTGTGGGATGAGCCCCTAACCTCTTTGAGATGAGGCACACAAGAATGAAGGACTTATACGCTGCGGTGCTCGGGAATCTGGCTACATTCCTACTGGCTACCCTTGCCCTGGCCGCCGGCCCCGGCTATCACGTGGAGAAGACATACAAATTAGGGGGAGAGGGTGGCTGGGATTATCTGACGCTCGACAGCGCGTCGCGCCGGCTATACATTTCCCGCTCCACGCACGTGATCGTGATCGATGCCGATTCCGGCAAGCCCGTGGGAGACATCCCGGATACTCCCGGCGTACATGGGGTCGCGCTGGCGACGGACCTGGGCCGGGGCTTTACCAGCAATGGCCGCGAAGGCATGGTCACGACGTTTGATCTGAAGACTTTAAAGCCGCTGGGCAAGATCAAGGTCGGAGACAACCCCGATGCGATCCTTTACGACCCTGCGACCCAACGGGTCTTCACCTTCAACGGGCGCAGCCATGATGCAACCGCAATCGATGCCGTCAAAGGCACGGTGCTAGGCACAATCAAGCTGGACGGGAAGCCCGAGTTCGCCGTCAGCGATGGGAAAAGTGAAATCTTCGTCAATCTGGAAGACAAGAGTCAGTTGCTGGTGATCGACCCGAACAAGCTGGCAGTGAAGTCGCGTTGGCCGCTGGCCCCGTGCGAGGAACCAAGCGGCTTGGCCATGGACCGCAAGAATCGCCGCCTGTTCTCCGGCTGTGACAAGTTGATGGTGATCGTCGACGCCGACACCGGCAAAATCGTCAGCAGTCAGCCCATTTGTGACGGGGTGGACGCCACTGCTTATGACGACGACAACCATCTGGCCTTCGCGTCTTGTCATGACGGCAAGCTGACCGTCATCCGCGAGGAATCGCCCGACAAGTTCAGCGTCGCGGAGAATGTTCCGACCCAGGAGGGGGCGCGTACCATGACGCTCGATCCCAAGACACACTTGATATTCACGGTGACGGCAAAATTCGGACCGCCTCCAGCGCCGACGCCGGAGCAACCACATCCTCGTCCAGCCATTCTGCCGGATTCATTCGTGGTACTGGTCGTGGGCAAGTAGTGGAGTGTCAGATCCTAATCGACGTCGCGAAGTAGCGGCACTCGTCCTTCAGCGGACAGGCTGCGCATAGCGGCTGTGAGCGCTTGCATAGTTCCTGGCCATGCTTGCGTAGCAATTGGTGGGCAGCAATCAATGCGTCGTAATCGGCCGGGAGCTGGCTCGCCAGCGCCTTCTGGACACTGCGATAGCTGGCGGAGTAACTCTTCTTCTCGTCCGCGAATCCCAGCCGCAGCAGCACCCGCAAACCGTTGGACTCGAGCGCCAAGACGGGATGGCTGCGGGTGAGCATGAGAATCTTCTCCGCCCCCGGATCGCCGATGGTTGGGAACCTGTTCAAGGCCTTCTTTGCCTCCTTCAGAGGCTGCGTGAGCACCGCCTTCAAATCATCCTTGAATATCCAATGAACGAGTTCGGCAATTTGCCGCAGGCGCTGGGCACGCAGTTCCGGGACCATTCCACCGAGCCTGGTGATTTCCAACAGTTGCTTGCCTGAAGCTTTCAGAATCTGCTGCGGACGAGTACCGACTCTCTCTTTCAGGGCCGCAAACGCAACTGCGCGCTTGGCATCATCCGCCAGATAAGCAACGTTTTCCCAAAGAATGAGTTCGAGAGGATCGGTGATCTTCGGCGGCTTGGGCCGGCCGTAGAACTTCTCCAGTATCTTGATGATCCGGGCGAATGAAGGACCGTTTTCCATGATGGTCGTATGATGGATTGTCGTAGGAAGTCTAGCAGCCAGCCGTCAACCGGCGACTTGCATCCAACTTCGGTAGAATAGCTAAATCCGCAGGGCCACCGAGTCTTAGGATCAGCTGTCATGTCTGTTGCCCCGCTTGACGACAAGTTCTACCGCGCCAGGATCACCAAACGTGCGGATTTCACCCCCGACCTGTGGATGATCCGTCTCCATCCGGCGGGCGAGTTCAAGTTCACGCCCGGACAGTACGCAACCTTGGGGCTGCAGGGCCCGGAAAAGCGTTCGGAGCGACCCTACTCCATCGTGTCTTCACCACACGAAGACGAAATCGAGTTCTTCTTTGAGCGCGTCCCCGGCGGCGAGTTGACCCCACAGCTTCACGCCTTCCAGGTGGGCGACGAGATCTTGATGCGGAAAGTCCCGAAAGGACGTTTCACCCTCGACACCAGGAGCGGACGCACCAACCACCTGCTGGTCTCGACGGTCACGGGAGTCGCGCCCTTCGTGAGCTACGTCCGCTCTCTCTATAAAGACTGGAAGGAAGGCAGGTTTGCGGGAGACCAAGAGTTGTTCCTGCTGAATGGCGCCAGCCGCTCGTGGGAGTTTGGGTATCTTGATGAGCTGCAGAAATGTGCCCAGGAAGTGCCGTGGCTTAAATACGTCCCCACGGTCAGCCGTCCCTGGGAAGACGAAAAATGGTCTGGAGAGGTCGGCCGTGCCGATGACCTCTTGCGCAAGTACGCCGATACCTGGGGACTGACTGGGTCCAACACCATGGGGTACCTGTGTGGCCATCCGGAGATGATCGAACACAGTAAAGGAATCTTGAGGCGGATCGGATTTGCGAAAGAGACGCTCAAGGAAGAGATTTTCTGGATCCCGAGGAAAGAGGCGGCGGGGGCGTAGATACGCTCGGAGCAGCAATACCTTCAAACGCCACGCTCTAGCTTTCGGCTGGTGCGAAAAACACCAGCACTACCAATTCTTCGGCGATATCGTGGAAGCGGTGCTCCACGCCAGCCGCCACGAAAATCACAGTGCCTTCGCCCACCGCCTGATCTTCGGCATCCACCCGCATGCGGGCCCGTCCGCGGACCACGTAGTACATTTCATCCTCCTTGTGCGGCTTTTGCGGATCGGAGCCTCCCGCGGGCAAGACATAAACACCGGCGCTCATGGCCGCGACCCGCAGAAACTCCAGGTACAGCTTCCCGCTTTGTTCGCGCTGCCGTAGTAGTTCTGAAGTCTGAAGAAAGTTACTCACTGGAAAGCCCCCGCAAAGAAAATCTCGGTAAACTGGCGCGCCAGGTCCTCGCCCCGCAGAGTCCCTTCCGGCTTATACCACTGGTAGATCCAGTTGATCATGCCCAGCAGGGCAAACACCGCTGCTCGCGGACTGACTGCTCCTTTGGACTGCCGCGCACGCTGCACCTCGGCAATCAGGTTCTCCATGAAGTGCACATAGTCTTTCTTGCGCGCGTTAATGCGCCGCCGCATGGAAGGTGGCAGCGGATGGTTCTCGTGCAGCATCACCGTGATCTCGCGGTCGCGCACGCTCAGCACGACCTCGATATGCCGGCGAATCAGCATGCGCAGGCGCTCTTCCGGATCAGTGATGCCACGCACCGCGTTGATCACCCGTTCCTGGGTGATGTCCATAGCGTGGTCCATCAGGTTGAAGAGTATCTCGTCTTTGCCCTGGAAATGGTGATACAAGCCTCCCTTGCTCAGCTTGAGCGCGGCGGCCACGTCGTTCATGGAAGTCGCGTCGTAGCCCCGTTGCTGAAAAAGGCGGGCGGCGGTGCGCAAGATCTCTTGGCGGGAGTCGGTAACGGCCTCGCGAGTCATTTCCGACATGGTAACCAGTCGCGGGGCTGAATGCCAGGGTCGTCAAGTTCCCATCCGCCGGTCGTCCAAATACCAATAAAGCGGCCACGGATTAGCGCGGATTCTCGGGGATTAGGACTAAGCGAGAACCTTCCAGCCATTTCTTCTGTTGCACTCACGTAACTTGATCGCCTCCCCGCATTGCATATTCTTTTCCCTAACGCATCTAGTTAGGAGTTCACTTATGCGCAGAACATACCTCCTGCCTATCGCCTTGCTCTCGTTGGCCGCGACTTCATTGTTTGGTCAGGAATCTCTTCCCCTCGGCGACATCGCGCGGCAGGCTCGTGCCACCAGGACCGCGGAGACCAGCCAGGATGAAGCTCAAAAGTACCTAACGGACGTCAGGGAGCTGCTGGAGAAGGAGAAGTTCGACCAAATCGATCGACAGGCAGCTTCGGAACGCTCCAGCAAAGCGCGGTTCTCCGGAGGCGGGTGGAAGCTGCCCACTCTCTACGTGGCCCTGTCTGGGCCTGCCAGCGATTCTGATGCCACAGATATTGAATGGACCACTCGCATCGAAACCCTAAAACGATGGATCTCTCAGAGACCGGATTCCATCACTCCGCGCGTCGCCCTCGCAGACGCCTACCTGGGTTACGCCTGGAAGGCCAGGGGAAGCGGCTATGCTGACAAAGTTACAGATGAGGGAATGAAGCTCTTCGACGAACGCGCCGAACTCGCCAAAACCACCTTGGACGATGCGGCAGCACTCAAAGAGAAGTGCCCTCAGTGGTACAACGTCATGCAGATCGTTGCCCTTGCTCAGGGGTGGAGTAAGGCACAAGCGGCCCGGCTTTTCGAGCATGCAATCGCGTTTGAACCTACTTTTCACTACTACTATCAAGCGTATGCCAAATACCTGCTGCCCAAGTGGTACGGCGAGGAAGGTGACTCGGAGCAGTTTGCCGATGCAATCTCATCTCGCATCGGCGGCAAACAGGGCAGCATCATCTATTTCGAGATCGCGGCTGGCGTCGGCTGCCACTGTAGCAATGAAACCCTGCTGCAACATATGTCGTGGACGAAGATGCAACAGGGTTATGCCGCCCTCGAGGAACTCTATGGAACTTCCCCCCTCAGGCTGAACCAGTTCGCCTACATGGCAGTCAAAATGAGGGATGCTGGCGTCGCCCAGCCAGTGTTCGCTCGCATCGGAGAAAACTGGGACAAGGAGACGTGGCGAACAGAGAAATATTTCGACGACTGCAAAGCCTGGATTGCCCGCATGGCGGCGGTTTCCAACCAGATTAGGATGGCGTCTTCGGCTGTAGAAACGAATCTGCAAACCAAAGAAGGACGTCAGTACGACGGCCAAATCGCCAAAGAATTCGGCGATAAATTCGCCGCCGCCATGCAGCAGTGCGTGGAAACCGCAGGCAACGATCTCGGCAGTTTCGACTTTCTCGTGCAACTGAGAAGTGAAGGAGCTGTCCAGCAGGTCTTTGCCTCCCGACCGACACCCGTCAGCCAGTGTCTGTTTCCCAAGCTCCTTAGCTCGACCTTTGCCCCACCGCCCAAGCCGCTTTATTGGGTGAAAATCGGCATGAACATCAGACCGTAGGTTGATTTGGGCTTTGCTCGAACTGGGCGTCCATCCGACGGGCGCTTTTCCTTTTATGCTCTCACGAGGCGTCCATGGCGTGGGGTATCCCAACTTTCCACTTGACACGGTTTCGCCGCCCGGCTAGCATTCACTCAGCAGACCGACCGGTCGGTATGTAAAATGCCGGCCGCCGGTCAAAATCCTTTACGCGAGATAACCCACAGTGAACAGGGAACTTAGGTTCCCTGTTCACCATTTTAGGAGACCGCCGTGGCCACTGTTTTCTACGAGCATGATGCCAATCCCGCCGCCCTCAAAGGCAAAACCATCGCCATCCTGGGTTACGGCAGCCAGGGGCACGCCCAGGCCCAGAACCTCCGCGACAGCGGCTACCAAGTAATTGTTGGGCTCGATCCTGAACGCCCCAGCGCCCAACAGGCCAAGTCGGATGGGATGACCGTCGTGGCCCCGGCCGAGGCCGCCCGGCGCGCCGACTGGATCCAGATTCTCACGCCGGACGAAACTCAAGCTGACTTCTACGAAGCCGCGATCAAGCCGGCCCTCGGTCCGGGCAAGATTCTCGGCGTCTCGCATGGCTTCAGCATTCATTTCAAGACCATCGTCCCGCCCCAAGACGTGGACGTAGTCATGATCGCGCCCAAGAGTCCCGGCCACCTGCTGCGACGCGTTTATACGGAGGGCCGCGGAGTTCCGTCGCTGCTGGCGATTCATCAGGACGCGAGTGGCCGTGCCCACGAATTCGCGTTGTGCTATGCCCATGGAATCGGCTCCACCCGCGCGGGGGTTCTGCAAACCACTTTCAAGGAAGAAACCGAAAGCGACTTGTTCGGCGAGCAAGCGGTGCTCTGCGGCGGATTGACTTCGCTCATGAAGAAGGGATTCGAGACTCTGGTCGAGGCCGGCTACGCGCCGGAGATTGCCTACTTCGAGTGTATCCACGAAGTGAAACTCATCGTGGACTTGATCTACGAAGGCGGGCTCAGCCGCATGCGTTATTCGATCTCCAATACCGCCGAGTATGGCGACCTTACCCGTGGTGAAAAGGTGGTCCCGGACGAGACCCGCGCCGCCATGAAGAAAATCCTGGCTGACATCCAGAGCGGCGCCTTCGCGCAGGAGTGGATTGCAGAGAACCGGAATGGCGGCAAGAAGTTCGCCGCCCTGCGCGAGAAGGAAAAGCAACACCCGGTCGAAGTCGTGGGCGCCAAATTGCGCGCCATGATGTCGTGGCTGCCCCGGGAAGCGAAAAAGACCCGATCCGCGGAAAAGCCCAAGCCGCAGGTCGTGAATGCTTAGAGGGGCCGATATCGTTCTGCGTTGTCTGCGGGCCGAAGGTGTGGACTTGGTGTTCGGGTATCCCGGCGGTGCCATCATGCCGTTGTATGACGCGCTCGAGGGCAGCGGGGTCCGGCACATTCTTACCCGGCACGAGCAGGGAGCCGTGTTTGCCGCTGAAGGATACGCTCGCACCACGGGCAAAGTCGGAGTGGCCATTGCCACCAGTGGACCGGGCGCGACCAACCTGGTGACCGGTATCGCCGACGCCAAGATGGATTCAGTTCCTCTGGTCTGCATCACGGGGCAGGTGCGCAGCGCCCTCATTGGCAGCGACGCATTCCAGGAAACCGACGTTCTCGGCCTGACGCTTTCGCTGACCAAGTGGAGCCGGTTGGTCCGGACGATCGACGAGATTCCCGCCGTGATCGTGGAAGCGTTCCATTGGGCGCGCAGCGGCCGACCAGGGCCGGTGGTTCTGGACCTGCCGGTAGATCTGCTGAAAGCCACTGCGGAATTTCACGGACCCGTCAAGTTTTCTCCGCATCCATTTTCTCCGCATCCCAAGCCCACCGATGTTCACGCAGAATCGACTTTCGGTGAGACTCTGATCGCGTTGCTGGAGCAGGCCAGGAAACCGGTGGCACTGGTCGGCGCAGGCGCCAAGCTGTCCGGTGCGGTTTCTGATTTGCGCCGCTTGCTCGACCACCTTCAGGTTCCCACATTCGCAACTGTGCATGGGCTGGGCACGGTTCCGCCCGAGGCGCTGTACTACCTCGGCATGGTCGGGATGCACGGCACTCGGGCCGCCAACATGGCGTTGCACGAGACCGACCTGCTGCTGGTGTTTGGCGCGCGGCTGGACGATCGCGTCACGGGCGATCCTTCGCGTTTTGCGCCGCATGCCCGCATCGTGCACTTTGAGATTGATCCCGCACAACTGGACCGCGTGCGTCCGTGCGAGCTGCCGGTGATCGGCGATCTGGCCGAAACCATTCCGTCGTTTCATAACGAACTGCGGCATGCTTCGCTGCCGGACTGGAGCCAGTGGCGGGCCTTGGCCTGCGGACCGGAGCGGGCCGAGCTTGATCCCAGAGGACTGGCGCAGCCTACCATCCGTTTTCTGGACGAGCTCTTTAGTCGCCTGCCTAAGGACAGCGTGATCGTCGCCGACGTGGGCCAGCACCAGATGTGGGCGGCGCAGCGTTACCGCTCGTCTTCCCCACGGGGATTCATTACCTCGGGCGGGTTGGGCGCAATGGGTTTCGCCTTGCCTGCGGCCATTGGTGTCCAGCTGGCGAAACCGGAAACCACTGTGCTGTGCGTTTCGGGAGACGGCGGATTCCAGATGAACATTCAGGAGTTGGCCACCGTGCGGCGGCTCGCTCTGCCCATCAAGATGGTCATCGTGGACAACAAGTATCTCGGCATGGTGCGGCAGTGGCAGCAACTTTTTTACGCGCGCAACTACGCCGAAACCGACCTGAGCGACAACCCGGATTTCGTTGAGATCGCCAAGGCCTACAAGATTCACGGCCGGCGTCTGGGGGAAGAAGCCATGGCCGAGTTCCCCCTGTCGGGCGAAACGGCCGATGTGTTGGAGCAGTTCCTGCAGTCCTCCGAACCGGAGCTGCTGGTCTTCGATTGTCATCCGGAAGCCAATGTCTTCCCCATGGTGCCCTCAGGCGCCGCGCTGTCAGAGATGATGCTGGAAGAAGAGTAGAAACACGTAGAGACAGCCGCCCCTTCGACTTCGCTCAGGGCAGGCTCTCGGCTGTCCAGCCGGGCAAGGCCCGGCTCGGGCTTCAGCCCCAGGGAGAATGAATTATGCACGCATTTGACATTCGCTATCGCAACACGCAAGGCACGCTGATGCGCATCCTGAACGCTGCTTCGCGGCGCGCCATCGACATGCCCTACGTCCAGGCTGAACCCGCCGACCCCACGCACCGAGTAACGCTGCTTCTGGACGTGAACCCGAAACAGATTGGCCAGCTCTGCCGCGACTGGCATGCCATCGTGGATGTGGTAGACGTACGAGCCGGTGCACCCGCTCCGGAACTACTGGGCATTGCCGGCGATTGGACGGCAGCCCCGCACGCGCCGGCCTCGGCGACCAGCAGTGGTCACTCTGCCCGGGCGGCGATGGCGTAGACTTACACGAGACGTAGCGGAGCTACGTCTCTACGGAAAAACACAAGAAACTGTAGAGACGTTGCTTGCAACGTCTCTTTTTGTTGAGCAATGTCATAATCTCTCTCCCATGGATCTCAAACATCGCAGTCGGGGCATCACTGACGGGCGCGACCGGGCGCCGGCCCGCGCCATGTTCAAGGCCATCGGGTTCACGGACAGCGACCTTAGCCGCCCATTGATCGGCGTGGCCAATACGTGGATCGAAACCATGCCTTGCAACTTCCACCTGCGCCGCCTTTCGGCCAAGGTGAAAGAGGGCATTCGCGCTGCTGGTGGCACGCCCATGGAGTTCAACACCATCGCCATCTCCGACGGCGAGACCATGGGGACCGAAGGCATGCGCGCTTCGCTGGTCAGTCGCGAGGTGATTGCCGACTCCATTGAACTGGTTTGCCGTGGCCAGATGTTCGACGCGGTCGTCTGCGTGGTGGGCTGCGACAAGACCATCCCGGCGGCAGCCATGGCACTGGCCCGGCTGAATATTCCTGGGCTGGTGCTGTACGGTGGCACTATCGCTGCCGGAACTTATCGCGGAAAGGATGTAACTATCCAGGACGTGTTTGAGGCAGTCGGCGCCAACGCCGCGGGAAAAATGACTGACGCGGAATTACTCGATCTGGAGAACGTCGCCTGCCCCGGATCGGGCGCGTGCGGTGGGCAATACACAGCCAACACCATGTCCGCGGTGATGGAATTGATCGGGCTTTCGCCTATGGGCTTCAACGGCGTGCCTGCCATGGATCCGCACAAGGATGAAGTCGCCTTCCGCTGCGGTGAAGTCGTGTTGAATCTTTTGCGCAAGGGCATTCGCCCCAAAGACATTCTCACTCGCCCGGCCTTTCACAATGCCATCGCGGGAGTGGCATGCACCGGCGGCTCGACCAATGCAGTACTGCATCTGCTGGCAATTTCACGCGAGATGGGCGTGCCTCTGTCGATTGACGATTTCCAGAGAGTCAGCGAGCGCACTCCGCTGCTGGCCGACCTGAAACCCTCGGGACGATTCGTTGCCGCGGATGTACACAAAGCCGGTGGCATTCCGGTAATTGCCAAGCGCCTGCTCGACGGCAAGTGCGCCGACGGCTCGACGCTGACAGTCACAGGAAAAACATTCGCCGAGGAGGCCAACGCCGCCAACGAAACTCCCGGCCAGCAGGTCATCGCACCGCTCGACCGCCCACTGAAGAAAACCGGAGGTTTGGTCATCTTGCACGGCAACCTTGCGCCCGAGGGATGCGTGGCCAAGATCAGCGGCCACGAGCGCCTCAGTCATCGCGGCCCGGCCCGTGTATTCGAATCCGAAGAAGACGCCATGGCTGCAGTCACTGAAAAGCGCATCAAGCCGGGCGACGTAGTCGTGATCCGCAACGAGGGCCCCAAAGGCGGCCCCGGTATGCGCGAGATGCTGAGCGTGACCGGAGCAATCGTCGGCGAAGGACTGGGCGAGAGCGTTGCCCTGCTGACCGACGGCCGCTTCAGTGGCGCTACCCACGGTCTCATGATGGGACACGTTTCGCCCGAAGCCGCGCTCGGCGGCCCCATTGCCGCCGTACGCGAGGGTGACACCATCCACATTGACGTGAATCAACGCTTGCTGGAAGTTGAAGTCAGCGACACCGCCCTGCGCCAGCGGCTGGCGGAATGGAAGCCACCTCAGCCCCGATACCCCAGTGGCGTGTTCGCCAAGTACGCGGCAATGGTGTCGTCGGCGTCAGAGGGGGCGATTACCAGGCCGAAGTAACTCTGCGTCCTATTTCCTGCTTTGCCTTCCCACCGCCTGCACCAGCGCCGTCCCTAACTCCTCCGGCCTGAATCCAAATGGTCCCGGCTTGCTCTTGTAGGCGATGCGGCCTTTCGCATCGATCAGATAGATTCGGTCGGGCCAGCCCGTGTAAGCCTTTTCGGTTGTGTTGTCGAAACCATCGAGCACGGCTGGGAACTTGATGCCCAGTTTGCGCACGCAGGCCCCAGCCACGAAGGCGCGCTCCTGCTCGTCTTTTGGGCTGGCAAAGACGATTTTGTCCTTTATGTTGCTCTCTGTCTGCCAGACGTCGGTGGGATGGGCCTCCAGAATGTAGACCGCCAGGAATGCCACCTGGCTGCCATATTCTTCGAAGAGTTTGTTGAGGGCAGGAACCTCCCGCCGGAAGGGCGGTCAAGTGTAGCTGCCGAAGACCAGGACGACAGGCTGCTGTGAACTCAGCGCAGACAGCTGGACCGTGGCACTCTTGTCCAGCTTCATCAGCGAGAAGTCCGGCGCCGGGTCGCCGGCCTGCAGTTGGCCCGCGCGGGCGTGAGTCCACATGGTCTCAAACGGGAGGACTACGTAGGCCCAGTCGGGCATTTTAGCCATCACCCGTCCGAAAGTCTCTGGGGGCTGACGCATCGCCCACCAGATGAACCCGGCGAACAACACGTACACCAACAGGAGGGCAACTGAGAATCGAACCAGAAGCTTTCGCATGGAAACGCTCAAAAATGCGCAATCGTTCTTAGCATAATACCCCCGAGGCGCACACCGCACCACTCACCTCTGATAACCTTTGTTGTCTCTTGCCGGTCTATTCTCAGTGTCATCTTTCAACTATCCCCGGGAGCCGTTCATGCACACTCTGCCTGCTGCCATTCTGCTGATCTTGGCGTCGTTTCTGTTCGCCCAAGACGCGGACCTGCTCCGTCATTTCGACTACGACCAGAAAGCGCCGCTTGACCTCAAGGAAGCCGGCGTCGAGCACCGCGGCGATGTCGCCATCCACGACATCTCCTACGCCAGCCCCAAGGGTGGACGCGTGCCCGCTTATCTGGTTTTGCCGGAGGGGAAAGGGCCGTTCGCTGCCGTCATCTGGGGCCACTGGTACTGGGAGAACTCCGCCATGCTCAATCGCAAGGAGTTCCTGGACGAGGCGGTCGCGCTGGCCCACGCCGGTGTGGTGTCGTTGCTCACTGACGGCCCCATCGCGCGCCCCGGACACGTCGAAGACAAGACGCCGCTCAACGAGCAGCAGATCACGGACCTCATCCAGCAGATTGTGGACATGCGGCGCGGCGGCGACGTGCTGCTCACCCGTCAGGACGTGGATCCCAAACGGCTCGCTTACGTCGGCCACAGCTACAATGCATCCGTCGGCGGGTTCCTCAGTGGCATTGACAAGCGCTTCCAAGCTTTCGTTCTGATGGCGGGCGGCCTGTCGGATGAACTGGATCTGAAGTCGAAGGAGGCGCAGGACTATCGGCGGAAGGTGGGCGCGGAGAAGTTCGATGCGTTCGAAGCCAAATATACCTGGTTTGATCCCGGCAAATTTGTTTCTCACGCGGCGCCAGCCACTGTGTTTCTACAGTACGCCACTCAAGAGAGGTTTCTGAATCCCGATCGCGCGCGTCAGTACTTTGCGATTGTCAGCGAGCCAAAGAAGTTCAAGTTATACGACGCGCCCCATGCTCTCAACGCTGAGGCTCGCCGCGACCGTATCGCTTTCCTCACCGAGCAACTCCAGCTCAAACCACTGGCGCCCGCGATGATCGCAAGCATCCCAGATCTGGTCCAGCCGCCAGAACCCCACCCGTAGAGCTTCGCCTGGGGAGTCTACGGTTTTCCCGCCCCCAATTGTGTGGACCGGGCACGCTCACGCTTCGCGTCAGCGCCTCGACCCAAACGGTCGTAAGCTTGCGCCAGCAGGGAGTGCGCTCCGGCAAACTCCGGCAATCTTGTGGCGGCGATTTCCAGGTGGACGGCTGAGGTCTTGAAGTCCCCGGTCTTCAGAAGGCTGGCGCCCATTTCGTAGTGGGCCCATGCGGAGTCAGGCCGCAACTGGATCGCTTTGTGCAGATGCTCGACGGCCGCCGGGTATTGCTGCTGTTGGACTAACGCAACACCCAATGCGTACTCCGCCAGGTAGAGATCCGGTTTCGCGCCAACGGCCTGCTGGAGTGTAGGAATTGCTTTCTCGGGATGTCCGTCCTGAATCGCGAGCATCGCGCTCTCCACCTTGTTGGCGATTGCAATGACGTCCTTGGGATCGGTCCCGCTGGCCGCGGGATTGACCGCGGAACCAGTCTTTTGCAGGCCCACATATCCCAGTGACGCCAGCTTCTGCATTTCGCTGGAAGTCAGCTCGTTTTCGCCGGACTTGCCCGCCGAGTCGTCTAAATGACGATCAAAGGCCTCCAACTGCGACGCGATCGTTTGCAGTGCGGCCTTTGAAGTCAGGGCGAGATTGTGCGCCGCTCCAGGGTCAGCCGCCAGGTCATAGAGTTCAGGCTTGGGCGCTCTAATGTAGAGATACTTTCCCGTGCGCCACGACTCCAGCCCGCTCCACCCGAAGGCGCGCTGCGGAAAATCACTGCGCGCGTAGACCGGCTGATCCGCATTCGGATTGGTCTTCGCGATCCGCAACAAGGACTGTCCCTGCATCTGTGACGGGACCGCGACGCCGGCGACTTCCAGAATCGTCGGGGCCACATCGACCAACCGCACTTTCCCGGCAACGTGTTTCCCTGCCATCTGATTCTGCGGTAGCTTCAGAAGCAGCGGCACCTGAGTGGTTTCGTCGTACAGGAAAACCCCGTGGCTGTCTTCACCGTGTGCGCCCAGGCTCTCTCCGTGGTCCGAGGCGACGACGATGAGCGCGTCCTCAAAAAGTTCGTTGGCTCGCAACACCGAGATGAGCTTCCCCACATTCGTATCGGCGGAGGCGACAGCACGGTCGTAGGAAGGAATGTAGGGCGCGTGAGCATCATTCAAGTGCACCCACAGAAAGAAAGGGCCCTGCTTGTGCTCGATCAGCCAGCCAGTGGCGCGGGCTGCTACCTGCTGCCCCAGTCGCGCCACCGACACGTAGTGGCCCTCTCCTCGCTGAGGTGGATGGAAACCCGCGTCATAGAGGTCGAACCCGCGATCGAAGCCCGGAGCAAAACCATTCTTAGGATCCAGCGCGATCGAGCTTACGAAAGCAGCAGTTCGATATCCCTGGGCATGAAGCAAGTCGGGAAGATATGGGACCGACGCTGCGAGTGTGGCGCCAAACTCGCTCGCCCGGTGCGACTGGGGATAGGTTCCCGAGAGAATAGTTGCGTGCGACACAACCGTCAACGGAGCCTGCGCATAAGCATGCTCGAAAACCACACTCTGAGCGGCCACCCCATCCAGAACCGGCGTGAGCTTGCCCTTTGCGCCCAGGAATCCCATGCGGTCCGCCCGGGTCGAGTCCAGCGTGATGAGAACGATATTCGGCTTGGTGGCCGCCAGCGAAAGGGTTGGCAGAAGGATCAACAGCCAGAAGGAAAGGGCCCGACGCAGCATCATCAACAGTTTAATGCCTGCTGGCGCTCTTCTGGAAGGCCGTACAGTCAACGGGGCAAAATAGTAGCAATACAGGATCTTGCAGGCAGCCTAGAGGCCCGGTCCGAAGCGCCAGTTGGCCTTTTGTCGCCGACTTGACATGCTCCGTCAAGCGGGGCCAGAATCAAGGTCTTCACATCCTGGGCTATTCCACTCTTGCAGTTCAGCCGTAGTCACCACCTGCCGAGTATCCGGGGAAGCCAGGTAACATTCTCGGCGGGAGCCTGAGAAGAAGTAAAGGGAGCGCGCATTTGAAGAAGGCGGTCTGGATTCTTGCCCTGCTGCTGCTGTGTGCGGCTTGTGCACTGTTGTTTTCCTGCCAAAACGCGCGCGGCGAGTGGCGTGGCGATCAGAAGTTGATCGTCCTTGGCATTGATGGCATGGATCCCCAACTCCTTACGCGCTACATGCAAGAAGGAAAGATGCCCAACTTTTCCCGGCTGGCCCGGGAGGGGTCGTTCCGCAACCTCACCACCAGCATTCCCCCGCAGAGTCCGGTGGCCTGGTCCAACTTGATCACGGGCATGAACGCCGGGGGACACGGCATTTTCGACTTCATTCACCGTGATCCCCATACCCTCGAACCGTATTTTTCCACGTCCCGCGTGGAGCCGCCCAAGCACTCGATTCACCTGGGCAGTTGGGTCATTCCACTGGGCAGCGGGAGCGCGGAGCAGCTTCGGCAAGGTAAGGCGTTCTGGCAGATCCTCGATGAGCACGGAGTCCCCAACACAGTCTTTCGCATTCCGGCGAACTTCCCCCCGGTTCCCGCCAAGGGATACACCCTCTCAGGCATGGGCACACCCGATCTGCGCGGTACGTATGGAACATTCACTTTCTACACCGACGATCCCATGGCAGCCGCCGGTCCGGTCGAAGGCGGTCAGATCGTGCCAGTGCAAGTGGAAAATTCACGAGTGGCAACAAAATTGATTGGACCGGACAATAGTTTCCGCAAGGGGGCCCCCTCGGCCACCGAGGCGTTCACCGTTTCGATCGATCCCGTTGAGCCGGTTGCCAGAATTGCCGTTCAGGATCAGGAGTTTGTGCTGCGCGAAGGTGAGTGGAGCGACTGGGTTCGGGTCGAATTCCAGTTGATGCCGTTCATTGGGATTGTCAAAGGCATCTGCCGCTTCTATTTGAAGCAGGCGCATCCCCGCTTCCAGCTCTACGTTTCACCCATCAACATAGATCCCTCCGATCCCGCGCTGCCGCTCTCCACCCCCACAAGTTATTCACGTCAGCTCGCAAAACAGGTGGGCGAGTTTTACACCCAGGGAATTGCCGAGGACACCAAAGCGCTGTCGGCTGGCGTGCTCGATGACAAGGAATACCTGGAGCAGGCACGGACCGTTCTAGCTGAGCATCGCAGCGTCTTTGATGCAGAATTTCCTAAATTTCACTCCGGCCTGTTCTTCTTTTACTTCTCCAGTCTCGACTTGAACGGGCACATGCTTTGGCGCCTCATCGACCCCCATCATCCCGCGTACGACGCCACCCAGGCGGCGCAGTACGGTTCGGCGTTGTCGGAGTTCTATGAGCAGATGGATCAGGTGCTCGGCGAAATTCTGCCCAGGCTGGATGACCATACCACCTTGCTAGTCTTGTCGGACCACGGATTCGCTCCCTACTACCGCTCGTTCAACCTGAATACCTGGCTGCTGAACAACGGTTACATCACCATGAAGAGTGAGCCGAGCGCAGATGAGAGTCTGCCTTTTGCCAACGTGGACTGGAGCCGGACTCGCGCTTACGGAATGGGTCTCAATGGCTTGTACGTAAATCTGCGCGGCCGTGAACGTTACGGAATCGTACAGCCGGGAGCGGAGGCCGACGCTTTAGTGAAGGAAATCAAGGACAAGCTGCTCGCCGTGCGCGACCCGGAGAACGGGCTCCCGGTGATTACACGCATGGACCGCGCCAGCGAGGTCTACCAAGGACCTTACGCCCTGCAAGGCCCCGATCTTCTGGTCGGCTACAACCGGGGATACCGTGCGGGTTGGAAAACGATTTTGGGCGCCTTTCCGTCTGACGTTCTCGAAGATAACACCAACGCGTGGAGTGGGGACCATTGCATGGATTACACGCTGGTCCCGGGCGTGCTGCTGAGCAACCGCAAAATCGATGCGGAAACTCCCGCTCTCACCGACATCGCACCCACTATCCTGGCGGAGTTTGGCATCGCCAAATCACAGGGTATGATGGGACAGTCTGTTTTTCAGACCGGCGGGGCAAGCCACTAACGGAAATGGCGGAGGAGTGTGATGGCCAGTACGAAAGTAAAAATCGAAGGGGCTTTGTTCGAGCAGGCCAAACAGTGCGCCGACGCGATTGGCTACTCTTCGGTGGACGAATTTGTGCTGCATGTCCTGGAAAAGGAAATCAAGAAGATATTTCCCGACGGGTCGGGTGCTTCCGAATCGAAGGAAAAGATAACCAAGCGACTGCAGGGACTGGGCTACATCGAATAGTGTTCTTCGACCTCGCTCCAACCTCGCCATGAAATTGCCCATGGGCCCATTAACGTTTGCGATCAGCTTGATTCCGGGTAACCGCCCGGCTGCACTGGTGACCGTGATTTCGGTGGTGATCGGACTGGTGATGGTGGTCGTGTTCCGTTACACCTCCGACCAGAAGGCGATCAAGGTTGCCAAAGATCAGCTCAAAGCGCACCTGCTGGCAGTTCGCCTGTTTCAGGACCAACTCCCGGTCGTGATGCGCGCTTATGGCCGGATTCTGCGCGGCACCGGCCGCTACCTTCGCCTGGCCGGCATGCCCCTGCTGGTGGTGAGTCTTCCTTTGATCTTTTTCATTGTTCAGATGGACCGTTACCTGGGCTGGATGCCCGCGCAACCTGCGCAGGCGTTTCTGGTGAAGGTGCGGACTGCCGGCCCTGAAGCGCTCAACGAAGTCCAGCTGCAGTTGCCGTCCGAGATGACGGCTTCCGCCCCCGCCGTGCACATTCCGGATGAGAATGAAGTCGTATGGCGAGTGGCTGCAGACAAGAACGGTACCTACGACGTAAATGTTGCCACGGCTGGTCAGACATTCTCGAAACAGGTGGTGGTGTCCTCCGGCCTCGACCGGCTTTCCCCCGCTCGATTCCGAGACCATTTCTGGGAGCGGCTATTCACCTCTGGCGAGCCCGCGCTGCCGTCCAACGCTCCGATTGAATCCATCGAAGTGACTTACTTGCCGCGCAACATCGACTTTTTCGGATACGAATGGAACTGGATCATCGCTTTCTTTATTCTGTCACTGGTGGCAGGCTTTATCTTCAAGAGTGTTCTGGGAATCGAGATATGAAGTGGCACAACGTAGGTAGCACGCGCGCACCGGCCCGCGAACGCCGAAGTCGTACAGACCTGTTCGTCGCTCTGCTGTTCATTCTGGGCATGGTGGTCCTGTTTCCGCAGCGCGGCGAAGCCTACGCCGGCCCCGGCGCCGGATTTGCCGTTCTGTCTTCGTTCTGGACTCTCTTCGTCGCCTTCCTTTATTCGGTCTACGCCTTCCTGACCTGGCCGTTTCGCCACCTTCTTCGACTGTTTCGTCGCCGGAAAACCTACGGCAACGCACAGGTCAAGCGGGCAGTGATTTTGGGTTTCGACGGCATGGACCCGGTCCTGGCCGAAAGATTCATTCAGGAAGGAAAGTTGCCGAATCTGGCGAAACTGCGCGAGCAGGGCACTTTCCGCCCTCTTCGCACCACGTTCCCAGCAATTTCCCCGGTTGCCTGGTCAACTTTCATGACCGGAGTGAATCCCGGCAAGCACAACATTTACGATTTCCTTGCCCGAGATCAAAACACCTATCTTCCTTTTCTTTCTTCCGCTCAGATCCATGAGCCGAAACGGCATCTGCGCATCGGCAAGTACTCGATCCCGCTGGGCAAGTCGGAAATCAAGGGCCTGCGGAAGGGCATTCCCTTCTGGCATTGGCTAGGAGAGGCAGGAATTTTCAGCTCGGTGATTCGCGTACCTGTCACCTTCCCGCCGGAAAAATTTCCCGGCGTGCTGCTCTCCGGCATGTGTGTGCCCGACTTGAAAGGCAGTCAGGGCACATTTTGCTTCTGCACTACCCACAGCAGCAACGGTAAATTTCGCGAGGGCGGCGTACGGATTCCCATGGAACGGCAAGGAGCCGTTTGCCGTTCCTACATTCCCGGGCCCGATGACCCGTTGGCCTCCGGCAGCGAAATGCGCGTCGCCTTTGAGGTGCGGCCAGATTCCGCGCGGAAGCAGGCCCGCATTGAAGTCGATTCGCAGCGCTTCACGCTGAAGGTCGGCGAGTATTCCGAATGGCTGCCGGTGAAGTTCAAGGCTGGCTTGGGTTTCAGCGCGCGCGGTATCTGCCGCTTCTATCTGAAACAGCTTTCTCCCGAGGTCGAAGTCTATGTCACGCCGGTGAACATCGATCCCGGACATCCCGACCTGCCCATCTCTCACCCCGTGACTTATTCCATCTACTTGGCGAAACTTTTCGGTCCCTACGCCACCCTGGGACTGGCGGAAGACACCTGGGCGTTGAACGAAGAGGTCCTCGATGACGATGCCTTCCTGGTCCAAGCCTACGGCAATCACGAAGACCGCGAACGCATGCTCTTCGATGCGCTGGAGAAAACTCCCGAGGGCCTTTGTGCCTGCGTCTTTGATACCACCGACCGCGTGCAGCACATGTTCTGGCGTTATCTGGATGATGATCACCCGGCGGCGCGGGACGTCCCTCGCGATCAGCGGCCCACCGTGATTCAGGACCTCTATGTCCGCATGGACAATCTCATTGGCCGCGTGATGAAGCAGATTGACGACAAGACCCTGTTGCTGGTGGTCTCCGATCACGGATTCAAATCGTTTGCCCGCTGCATGAATCTGAATGCGTGGCTGCACCAGAATGGCTACCTAGCCCTGCTGCCCGGCAAGACGGAAAGCGGCGACTGGTTTCAGGATGTGGATTGGTCCCACACTCGCGCCTACACCATGGGCCTCAACGGTCTTTACATGAATCTGAAAGGACGCGAGCGACAGGGCATCGTCGAGCCCGGTGCGGAGGCGGAGGCGCTGAAGGAAGAGCTTCGCCGCAAGCTGGACGGGCTGGTCGATCCTGCCTCAGGGACGGTTGGAATTACCGGAGTCTTTAACTGCGAGGGAATTTATGCGGGTCCTTATGTGGATAACGCACCCGACCTAATCGTAGGCTACGGCGCGGGCTACCGCGCTTCCTGGGATTCTGTGATGGGAAAGGTCACCAGCCTGATTTTCGAAGACAATCTCAAGGCCTGGAGCGGCGACCACTGCATTGATCCTCGGCTGGTTCCAGGTGTGATGTTCGCAAACCGCAAGTTCGCCGAGGAGAAGCTGGCGATTGTGGATGTGGCTCCCACTATTTTGAAGCTGTTTGGCCTCAAGCTGCCCACGCACTTCGACGGCAAGCCCTGGACGATGACCCCGGCAGTCGATCGAGGACGATGAAATTCCGTGCAACCTCCTACCGGGATTGTGCCTGAAGGCTGAGGTTCAACTCCAAAACGTTGACATGCGGCTCGCCGAAAAGGCCAAACTGACGGCTGCGAGTGTGCTGCCGGACAAGGCGCCTAACGTTTTCTTCCGACAGCCCGCGTTCCCGCGCCACACGTGGGATCTGGAAATCCGCAGCCGCGGGGGAAATGTCCGGATCCAGTCCGGAAGCTGAAGTGGTGACCAGATCTACGGGCACCGGAGCTCCGGGGTTTTCCTGCTGTACGCGGTCGCGGTCGGCGTTGACTCGATCGATCAATTTCTGATTGGTTGGACCCAGGTTCGACCCGCCGGAAGCAGTTGCGTTGTACCCGGCAGTCCCGGCGGCCGAAGGTCGCGAATGAAAGTAGCCGGGCCCGGTGAAGGGTTGTCCGATCAGACGAGAGCCGATTAGCACGCCGTCGTGCTCGATCAGTTGACCATTTGCCTGGTCGTGGAATAGAGCCTGCGCGAGACCGGTCACGGTCAGCGGATAGATAATTCCCAGCAGGACCGTAGTTGCCAGTGTCATCAGGATCGACGTGATCAAATGCTGCTTCATAAATGCCTCATCTACGCCAAGTGAATGCCCGTAATGAAAACATCAATCAGCTTGATGCCAATAAACGGCGCAATCAAGCCTCCCAGCCCGTAGATCAGAAGATTGCGCCGCAGCATGGATTCCGCACCCATGGCTTTGTACTGGACACCGCGAAGAGCGAGCGGAATGAGCGCGATGATAATCAGCGCATTGAAGATGACCGCCGACAGCACGGCTGACTCGGGCGTCCGCAGGTGCATGACGTTCAACGCGTTCAGCACAGGAAACGTCGCCGCAAACATGGCCGGGATAATAGCGAAATACTTGGCCACGTCGTTGGCAATGGAAAATGTAGTGAGCGCGCCGCGCGTCATCAGCAACTGCTTGCCAATTTCGACGACTTCGATGAGCTTGGTGGGATTGGAATCGAGATCAACCATGTTCCCGGCTTCTTTCGCGGCCTGCGTTCCGGTATTCATGGCAACACCGACGTCGGCCTGGGCCAGTGCCGGGGCGTCGTTGGTCCCATCGCCGGTCATGGCAACCAGCTTTCCTTCTCCTTGCTCGCGACGAATCAGGTCCATTTTGTCTTTGGGAGTTGCTTCGGCGAGGAAATCATCCACTCCCGCCTCGCGAGCGATAGCAGCAGCGGTGAGTGGGTTGTCGCCAGTAATCATCACGGTTTTGATTCCCATGGAGCGCAGCTGGATGAAGCGCTCCTTCATTCCGCCCTTGACGATGTCCTTCAGGTGGATCACACCCAAAGCTCGCCAATTCTCCGCCACCACCAACGGAGTGCCGCCGGAGCGCGCGATCGTCTCCACTGTGGCTTGAATTTCTTTCGGTAAGGTAGTGCCATGCAGGCCGAGGTATTTGAGGATGGCATCCACTGCTCCTTTGCGAATCTCGCGGCCGTCGAGATTCACACCCGACATGCGGGTCTGGGCGGTAAAGGGAACGAACACCGCTTCTTGGGATGCCAGTTCTCTTCCTCGCAGGCCATATTGCTCTTTGGCCAGGACCACGATGGAGCGGCCTTCGGGAGTCTCATCCGCTAGCGAAGAAAGTTGAGCTGCATCCGCCATCTCGGCCGTTGTGATCCCCGGAGCAGGAATAAACTCCGACGCCTGGCGGTTGCCCAGCGTGATGGTTCCAGTCTTGTCCAAGAGGAGGGTATTCACATCGCCGGCAGCTTCCACGGCGCGACCGGACATAGCCAGCACATTGTGCTGCACCAGCCGATCCATACCGGCGATCCCAATCGCGGAAAGAAGACCGCCAATCGTGGTTGGGATCAGGCACACCAGCAGGGACACGAGAACAAACACCGTCTGCGGCGAGCCGGAGTAGATGGCAAATGGCTGGAGGGTGACTACCGCCAGCAGAAAGATGATGGTGAGACCAGCGAGAAGAATGTTGAGCGCAATCTCATTGGGCGTCTTCTGTCTTTCCGCTCCTTCCACCAGAGCGATCATTCTGTCGAGGAACGTTTCCCCCGGATTCGAAGTGATGCGCACCTTGATTTGATCGGAAAGAACCCGGGTACCCCCGGTCACCGCTGAACGGTCTCCACCGGCCTCGCGAATCACCGGGGCGGACTCGCCCGTGATAGCAGATTCATCGACCGAGGCAATTCCTTCGATCACCTCCCCATCCCCGGGGATGAACTCACCCGCTGCGACCAGTACCTGATCGCCAGACCGTAACTTGGCACTCGGAACCATTTCGCTGCCGCCATCGGGCAAGAGGCGTCGCGCCATGGTCTCGGACCGGGCTTTGCGCAGGGTCTCAGCCTGGGCTTTGCCGCGGCCTTCCGCCATGGCCTCGGCGAAGTTGGCGAACAACACCGTGAACCACAACCACAGCGTGATCTGCAGATTGAAAGCAAAGCTGGAGTGTGAGCGGAACAGCAGGAGAGTGGTGACTACACTCCCGACCTCCACCACGAACATGACAGGGTTCCCCATCATTTTGCGCGGGTGCAGCTTCAGAAATGAGTCCAGGATCGCGCCTTGCACGATCTTCATGTCCCAGATGGCCTTCGACTTGGTTTTCTTCTCCGCCATATTTCCTCAGAAAGTTTTGCCCGCCGACATCAACAGGTGCTCGAGTATCGGCCCCAGGCTCAAGGCCGGAAAGAAAGTCAAGGCACCCACGATCAAAATCACTCCGATGAGCAGAACCGTGAACAACGGTGTAGTGACCGGGAATGTGCCCAGCGAGGGTGGCACATACTTCTTTTTCGCCAGATTGCCGGCGATCGCGAGCATGGGAATGACCATGAAGAAGCGTCCCACCAACATGGTCACAGCGCCCGCGGTGTTGTACCAGAGCGTGTTCCCGTTGAGTCCGCCGAATGCGGAGCCGTTATTGCCCGCCATCGAAGTGAAGGCGTAGAGAATCTGGGTTAGGCCGTGTGGACCCGGGTTGCTGATGCTGGACGTGCCGAATCCCTTCACCGATGAAATGCCCGTGAGCACCAGAATCACCAGCGGGAAAACCAGGGTGACCAACATGGCCATCTTTACGTCGTAGGCTTCGATTTTCTTCCCCAAATATTCGGGGGTGCGGCCCACCATGAGTCCAGCGATGAAAACCGCCAGGACCACATAGATCAGGATGCCGTACAATCCCGCGCCCACTCCTCCAAACACGGTTTCACTGAGCATGATGTTGACTAGCGGCACCATGCCCCCCAGAGGAGTGTAGGAATCGTGCCATCCGTTAATTGCTCCGCAGCTGGCATCGGTAGTGATAGTGGCGAAGAGTGTGGAATCGGCCACGCCAAAGCGGACTTCCTTGCCCTCCATGTTGCCGCCGGACTGAGTGAGGCTGGCGCGCTGATCGATTCCGTGCAGCAGAGGATTGCCACGCGCCTCCGCCCAGTAAGCCGTCGTCACTCCAGTCAGGAAGAGCACTGCCATGGCTGCCCACACTGCCCAGCCGTGGCGCTGTGATCCGGTCATGCGGCCGAGTGTGTAGGTCAGACCTGCCGGAATGGCAAAGATGAAAAACATCTCCAGGTAGTTACTGAAGGGAGTGGGATTTTCAAACGGGTGGGCGCTATTGGCATTGAAGAAGCCGCCTCCGTTGGTGCCCAATTCTTTAATGGCCTCCTGCGATGCGACCGGGCCTTGCGCGATGGTCTGATCGGTCACGATGTCCATCACCGGCTTTCCATCCTGGCCGACCATCGGGTTTCCGTCTGGCCCGATCTTCTGCAACGGTTGCGGTTCCACCAGTTTCACCGTGTCGTATGGTCGGAGGTTCTGGACGACGCCCTGGGAAACCAGCGCTAGCGCGCCAACCACGCAAAGCGGCAGCAGCAACCAGAGCGTGGCCCGCGTCATGTCCACCCAGAAGTTGCCGATGGTTTCCTTTTCCCGCCGCGCGATCCCGCGGATGAAAGCAATGGCCAGCGCCATACCGACCGCAGCTGACGCAAAGTTGTGATACGCCAGTCCCACCATCTGCGTGAAATAGCTCATAGTGGTTTCGCCGGCGTAGTTCTGCCAGTTGGTATTGGTGGTGAAGGACGCAGCCGTGTTGAACGCCAGGGCCGGCAACACGGCTGTGAGTTTTTGCGGATTCCAAGGCAAAACCTGTTGGGCACGTTCAATCAAGTACAGCAGCAGCATGGACACGCCGCTGAAAAGCAGCATAGTGGTTGCGTATTCGGTCCAGCGCATCTCATGGTTTTCGTCCACGCCGGTCACGCGATACAGCACACGTTCCACCGGACGCATCACCGGATCTAGGAAGGTGCGTTCACGGCTGAAAACCCGCGCCATGAACATGCCCAGCGGCTTGGTCACCGCGAGAATCAGCGCCAGATACAGAAGAATCTGAATCCACCCATTCACTGTCATCAGAACTTCTCCGGCTTCAACAAGGCATACAGCAGGTAGATCATCAGCAAGGCGCTCACCGCCAGCATGACGATCGATTCAGCATTCATGACGTTTCACCTCAGCGGATTCGGTCGCAGAACCGCACGTAGCCAAGCGATAGCAGGAAAAATGCGACCGTCACTACCACGAAAACTATGTCTCCCATAACCGCCTCTTTTTACTGCCCTCTGCCACAATCAAAATTTGACAAGAATTGCCAAGTTGAGCCGATTTTCGTTTCTTCGGAGGTCCGGCGCCCATCCCGACACCAAAGATCCCGGCGCACCAGTATTGCCTCCCGGAGGCGTAACGCCGCCTGATCCCGAGAAATAGGGTACATTCGCCTCCCGATGGTTGTACTCCCAGCGAAAAGTGATGTACTGGCTCGGCATGTAATCGAAAGTCGCTGAGGCGTCCCAGGCCTTGTAGGGCTCTCCGGGGTTTTCCGTAAAGTAAGGTGTCCCGGACGTGGCGGTCGCCCCATTGATGGGTGGCAGCAGCACCAGGTAGCGTCCGGGGTTGTTGATCTTGCCGCCGCCAATCGTCACGCCGTACCGGTCCTTATCGAACCAAAAGCGGTTGTACAGCATGAAACCCAGGAAGCTCTGCTTGGGGCCCTTCGCGGAATTACTCCAGCAGCTGACCCCACCGCCGTGTTCGCATCCCATATCGCCAGTCAGCGAGAAGGCGGCCTTGTCCATCATCTTTCCGGGCTGGTCGTAGTACTTGACTTCGATGCTGTCGTCGGTGTGATAGCGCACACGTCCGGGAAGGTTCAACGCATCTTCACCCAAGGCATATTGATTTCCAAGGATTGAGAGCCAGCCGTTCGGACGCCACAAGATCTGCCCGCCAATGCCGGGCCGGTGGTTGAACCGTCCGTAAGACTGCCACCCGTTTACGAACCAGGGCTCGATCTTTAAATGTGCCGTGGGGAAAATTTGCACTCGCACACCATTGAAGAACCATGGTGTGTTCGAAGAAACATACGAGGGCTGATACGCCCAATTGTCGAAATTGTAATAGCTGAAGAGGCCGATGTACGACACGAAGATCCCGGCATCCACGTTGATTCCATGCAGGGCGTTGAAGTGGTACCCACCGTAGGCTTCAGTGAGGTAGCGATAAGCATTGGCGAGGTCCCATTGGCCGCGCGACGGGCTGGCATCATTGCGCGGAGTAGTGGTCGAATACATGCCGAACTGCGTCATCAGACGGGCACGGACATTGTCGTAGTGGAAGTCGCCACCGACACCGAGTTGCGTAACCTGGACCTCGCTCGAGCGGAACACCTCGCTCGATCCGCCAATGGTGTCGTCTTTGGGATGATTGAAATCGTAGATATAGTCAACATCGGCCCTGATCTCTGGGGTAAAGAATGGGCTATCGAACGCGGGCGTTTTCGTCCGCGGCGTGCCATTCAGCCAGGTCCAGTCCGCGAACGCAAAGGGCTCGGCCGGTTTTTGTTTCTCAGTTTGGACCGATTTGGGCAGCGCCGCCGCAGGCTGTGGTGGCGTTTGCACCAGCGATGCGGTTTCGTACTTGCCCTCAACTATGGGCGACGTGGGCACCGGGGGCCCTCCTGCCTTCGCCTGGTTTAGGGCGCCAACACTGGCAGGTTGTGGCACGGCATCCTCGCGGACAGTGGGCTGCGGCTGAACTTTTTCCAGGTTCGCGACTTTGGCCTGCAGCTGCAGGACTAGCTCGCGCAACTCCCCAACCTCCTGCGCGCTGGCGGGAGCTTCACCAGCTTTCTCTTGGGCATGGACTGAGACGGTCAGGAACATCGCCGCCAACACCCCTACAACCACTCGCTTAGCGTTTTCCGTGGCCGACCGTTCGCCCAGCAGTCTGTGATTCATGACAGTAACCTTTCCGCGGCGCTCGTAGTAATCCCGCCCAATGAAATGGACATTCACTACCCGGGACGACGACACCCTCCTGTCCCGGTGCAGGGCCACCAGGAAGCGCAACAACAAGCCAATGCTGCTTGCAGCCAGCGCGATAAATACAACGTTCATGGCAAAAACCCCGGTCTTTAGATGCCCAAGACGATTGAACAACCACAGGCATAAAACTGGGATAAGCGATTCATAAATTGTTCGTAAGGACTTGGGCACGAGGCGGAAGGGAATGACTACTTGCCGGGCTCAAAACGATATCCCACCCAGGGTTCGGTGACAATGTAGCGGGGAGATGAGGCTTCCGGCTCCAACTTCTTGCGCAATTGCCCCACGAACACGCGCAGGTACTCCACCTGCTCCGTACTGTTGCCGCCCCAGACGGCGTTCAGAAGGGCGCGGTGGGTAACAACCTTGCCGGCAAAACGGGCGAGATATACCAGGAGGTCAAATTCTTTGGGAGTCAAGTGAACCTCACGGCGGCGGACGCTGACTTTATGCGCCGCCAGGTCAATACTGAAGTCTCCCACTTCCAGAAGGCCGGCCTCTTCTTCTTCGCCAGACGGCACACGGCGCAGGCTCACCCTGACCCGGGCCAGCAATTCCTCCATGCCGAAGGGTTTGGTTACGTAGTCATCCGCACCGGCATCGAGCGCCTTTACCTTAGTCTTCTCTTCACCCCGCACGGAGAGCACGATGATAGGGACCTGGCTCTTGCTCCGGATGCGCCGGCATAATTCCAAACCGTCCATGTTGGGCATGGAAAGGTCGGTGATGACCAACTCCGGCGTCCAGTCTTTCATGATCTCGAGGGCAGTCTCGCCGTCATTTGCCACCCGGATGTCATAACCCTGGCTGGTAAGGGATGTCCTCAGGACCCGGCTGATCTGGGGTTCGTCGTCAACCACCAGAATGCGGCGGTGCTCGCTCATGGAGAATCAGGCTCCTGAGTGACGATGTGAACATCGACCGGTGGGGCGTCCCGCAGGAACTTGTGAATCGCCGAAAGGTAGAAGTATCTCTTCCAGCCCCGGGTGGCGGAACGGCCGAATACCACTTGGGTGATGTGTTTCTCGCGCACGAATTCGGCAACCGTCCCGGCCACAGTCGCCCCGCTCCGCCGCAACACCACGGCACCAACATTTTCGGCAAAGCGGATGTTGGCGCTCAGGCTCTTCTGATTGGCATCGCTCGTGTCCTGCCCCATATCGATGTAAAGCACATAGAGCTCTGCATCAATCGCCTGAGCCATGCGCGCCCCGCGCGCAATCAAATATTGGGCTGCGGGATTCGAACTGATGCAAATTGCGATCCTCTCCCGGACCGCGACAGCAGAACTGTCTTCTTCTCTCTTCCGGTAGGACTCCAGGCTGCGGTCCACCGCATTCGCGACCTGGCGCAGAGCCAGTTCGCGCAGAGCGATCAGATTTCCTTCGCGGAAAAAATTGTCCAAGGCGCGGCCCACCCGCTCCTGGGGATAAACATCCCCACGTTTCATGCGGTTCTGCAGCGCTTCCGGAGTCAGGTCCGCCATGACCACTTCATTGACGCGCTGCAGCACCCAATCCGGAACAGTCTCCCGCACCTGGATTCCGGTAAGGTTCCGCACCGTGGGCGTCACGCTCTCCAGGTGCTGGATGTTCATCGTGGACAGCACATCGATGCTCGCATCCAGAAGCTCAAAGACATCTTCGTAACGTTTCCGGTGCTTGCTGCCCTCGATGTTGGTGTGGGCTAGTTCATCCACCAATACGACCTGTGGCTTTCGCGCCAAAATGGCGTCGACATCCATCTCCTCAAACACCGTGCCCTTATAGTCGAGTTTCTTGCGAGGAACGGTTTCGAGTTGGGCTGCCAAGTCCGCAGTCACCTTGCGCCCATGCGTCTCCACGACTCCGACCACCACGTCTTCCGCTCGGCTGTGGCGACGGATGGCCTCGCTTAACATGTTGTAGGTCTTGCCGACACCCGGCGCGTATCCCAGGAAGAGTTTAAAGACGCCCCCCTTCTTCGTTGAGGACGTCCCTTCCAGCCATTGTTCAGGACTCTTGGGCATCGCGCATATTGTCGTTGAGCGGGCTCAAATTGTCGATGTCGGCTACAATCACCCGGTGCGAGGGGTAACAAGGTCGAGCCTTAGGTATGGCATCGCTGGCGCTATCGTCTTTCTGATCGTGGTGACCTATCACGCACTGCTCAGCGTAAACCCGACTACAGTCGCGCTCACCTTTCTTCTGGCTGTGCTGGTGGTGGCCGCAACCTGGGGTCTGCGCTGCGCCGTGTTCATGGCGGTTGTGGCAGCGCTGGCGTTCAACTACTTCTTTCTGCCGCCAGTTGGAACCTTTACGATTGCCGATCCGCAGAACTGGGTCGCCCTGTTTGCCTTTCTCGTCACCGCTGTCATCTCCAGCCAACTGTCCGAACGGGCACGTCGGGAAGCCGCCAACGCCAACGAGCGGCGGCACGATGTGGAGCGTCTTTACAGCTTCAGTCAGCAATTGCTCTCGAGCGACAACGTAGCTGAACTCCTGAATGCCATCCCGAGGTATGTCGTCGACTCCTTCGGCCTGAAAGCGGCAGCCGTTTCCCTATCCAATCGGCCGGATGTTTATCGGTCCGGGCCCACGACTGAAGGTCTGGAAATTCACGGTCTGCAGCTGGCCGGCATGCGCGGCGAGCTGAAAGTGGATTCGCAAAATGGATTGGCTTTCGTGCCACTGAAGATGGGAGTGCGAGTGGTTGGCAGCATGGGCATTTCCGGCACACTCCCATCCCGGCAGACGCTCGATGCCATGAGCGGGCTCGTTGCCATCGCCATCGAAAGGGCCGGCGCGGTGGAAAAACTGGGCCGCGCGGAGGCAGCGAGAGAGAGTGAGCAACTTCGATCGGTACTGCTGGACTCAGTGACGCACGAGTTTCGTACACCCCTGACCGCCATCAAAGCGTCCGTCACCTCGCTACTAGGCAGTCCAAACCTCGACGAGACCGAGCGCCAGGAACTGCTGACCGTAATCAACGAGGAGAGTGACCGCCTGAATCGCCTGGTGGGAGAAGCCGCTGAAATGGCCCAGCTCGACGCCAATAAAGTCGAGTTGGACCTCAAGTCGCACCACATGCGGGAGGCTATCGACGAAGCTCTGGCAGAATCGAAACAGATTCTGGAACAGCACAAAGTGGAGATTCGTCTTCCCGCCGACCTTCCACCGGTGCGGGCCGATCTGGCTCGAATCAAGGAAGTCCTGACACAGTTATTGGAGAACGCCGCGAAGTACTCTCCGCCCGACGCCGTCATTCACATCACCGCAGAAGTCAAAAACCGTATGGTAACGACCAGCGTAGCCGACCGCGGGCCGGGCATCGACGAATTCGAGCAGTCCCTGATTTTCGACAAGTTCTACCGTGGCCGCAACCATCGGCTGCAGGTTCAGGGAACAGGAATGGGCCTCGCCATCGCCCGGGCAATCGTGGAAGCCCACGGCGGCAAGATCGGCGTGACCAGCCAACTAGGGCACGGTTCCGTATTTTACTTTTCGTTGCCTTGCGCTTAGAGGCTGTATGGCTCTGGTGTCTGACGACCTACTCGACTTCAATGGTGCCGGGAGGGGGATTTTATTGAACCCGGTTCCCGCCTCTAATGCTACCAGCAAGATGCAGTGTTTTGCGTAACTTGAGCCTGTTTACCCTTCCGTTGTCTCCCGTCTGACCCCACTCCGCGCCAGAAGTAGTAAGAAATCGTAGGGAAATCAATCCCCTAATCCATCCCTCCGAACGATAATGGAACTTGTTGGTACTTTGTGGTACTATATACAGAAGGCACCGATTAGAGACGGTAGCCCGAAGGACAAGAGAATGGCAAAGACAACCAAGAAAGAACAGGACGCCCAAGATTGGGCTGCCGCGAAGTTGAAGGCACGCGAGAAGCTGTGCAGCCGATGCGGGGCGGTGTGCGGCACAGTCCTCATGATCAAGGGCAACCGCTACTGCACCGAGTGCGCCGACAGCGGCAATGTCACGGCACCCTTCGCCGCGCCCGTAACCCAGCCCATCCAGCCCACCGAACTGAGCACCGCGCAACGGATCGCATGGATGCACGGCACCGGGATGTTCGACCGCAAAGGCAACTTCATCGGGCATAAGGACGGCTCCAATGGCTAAGCCCAAAGCACGCCGCTGCAAGATGTTGATAGTTGTTCACGAGGGTGGAGAGGTTCTTCTTCCCACCTGTGAGCAGCCCGCGATCTACACAGAAGGGGATGGCTGGGCATGCCCACGCCATCAAGTAATGCTCGGCAAGTCCCGGCGTCTGAGAGCAGCAGGAGAACAATGACTAAAGAAGAACGCAAGCAGATTATCGACGCGGTGAAGGCGCACCCTGACATGACCTACGAGGCTCTCGCGGCATACGTGGGCATCAGCAGACAGACGCTACTCCGCGCCATCAAGGGCAAGGTGCAGCGCCCACGTGGGCGCAAACTCAATCTCAAGGTAGGCAAGTAGTGAACACGCTCATCAACATTATCGGCTGGCTCATGACGGCTCTCGCGGTCGCTCACGGGCTGTTCTACGCCGGGGTGTGGCTGACCAAACTTTTCAAGGGAGAAAATCTATGAAGAAGGCAATGCTCGTAATCGCACTGACGCTGGTCAGCATGACGGCGTTCGCTCAAACCTACGACCAGCAAGGCAAGGTCGTCAAGCATGTCAGCATCGGCGGAAACAACTTCAACGCTGAGGCGCATGTCACCACCCACAATCGAACGTCCGACGCCTACTGCAACATCGACTCGAAGTCAGTGGACTGCTCTAACATCGGCACTTCTTGGGACGCAAGCTACCTCATGGTAGAAACCAAAGAGGGTCAGGTCGCTGTGCAAATGAAACCACGGACGGTCAGTGTTGAGGAGAAGGTATGTCGAATTCCTTTTTCCCGCGATCCCGACAAACAACTTCAAACGCTGACAACGTGGGTCGATCCCTGCAATCCACTGCTAGTCTCTGAAGGGTTTCAGTATCGCATTGTCGAAGGGTTGATGTGCGTGCCGTTTACGGTCGCGAAGAAGCACGGCAAGACTGAGACGGGCGAAGCGTGCTACTCAGTCGGCAAGCCCTGATCGGGGATGTGGTGTTCGTAGGCGTGATAGCCATGCGTGGGGCACGGAATACAGTACCCACGCAGAAGCATGACCGCCAGCATCTCCCCCATCAGCTTAGGGTTGACGAGCGGACATTCATTTTCCTTGAGGCGGTTGAACGTCGTCGGGAATGCCGTCGTTGTTGGCGTCGGGGAACTTTTGATAAGTGAATGCGTGTCCGGCGAGGAATCCGTAGAAGGCGTAGACGGTGCCTTGGACTCCGTTACCGATGTCGTGTCCGGTGCGGAAGTGGTAGACGATGATTGCCGCTTGCGTGATCGTTGCGAGGATGACATGGAATTTATTGATGACTGTGTCGAGTAGCTTCATTTGCTTTTCTTCTTTGGCTTTTTCCCGAATATCCGATCCCATTCCGCCTGAGAGACTTTGGCTGGTGGAACGCTGAACGGTTTGTCGCTCAGATATTTCATTACTTGCTGTCCTTCCCGCTCTTCAATTGCGCGTCCAGTTCGGTGAAGCTAACCGGATCGCCGCCAGTGGACTTGGCGATGTTCTTGTCGATGTTGACCAGTGTGTGGAACATGTGCGGGAAGTCGTTCGTCGCCATCTTCTCAACGTAGTTTTGCGTCTCTTTCAGGCTGCCAGCGTTCTTGGACAACCGCCATGCGGCTCCAACGCAGAATAAGAAAGATGCGCCAACGGCTGACCACACCTGTCCCCATGTGATGTTTTCCAGCGCGTGTGCAAGTGAATCTAGTGGCGTCATTTTCTTACCTTCCTACGATCAAATACCTCAGCAAAGCTGAGTTTATTACTCCCCTTTTCTAGTACCACGTGTTCGGATACCACTGACCGGAGTTGCCATTCCACCAGCGCCCGGTCAGTGACAAAGCCGTGGTCGGGATGACCTCAACGCTGCCGCCCGGTGGGGTCCAGAGGACTTGGCACTCGTAATCCGACCCTGTCCCGTGCTGCCACTCAACTACGAGCGGGTACGGAACATTGGCGCGGAGTTCGATGACCTTGCTCTGCGTATAGGCTGCCGTGCTATTCGCAACCTGCGTGGCTCCCAGTGTGGAGACGATCTGCTGTGATCCTACATAGAGATCACCACCATCCTGCACATTCAAACCGAGCGTGTAGACGCCGGAGACTAATGGTGTGAGCCAGCCGATCCAGCGCACGTAGAAGTAGGTTGTGTTGATCGTGCCGGGTAAAGCGGAAGACCCGCTGACCACGTTGCCGTAGTTGATTGCTACTCCAGCGCTCACCACTCCGGTAGCGGTCGTTGCGCTCACACCTGTGAGGTTGACGATTGAGATCGCGCCACCAGCGATGAATGATCCCGTACCTGTGGAAGCGGAAACACCTGAGGGTACGCCTGATGCGGATGCTGACGGGGTGAGAGTGTTCACGCCTGATGCAGCCGACACACCAGTGAGGGTGACCCCGCCAACTTTTAATGCGACCGCGACCGAAGCCCAGAGATCAGCCGTGCTGCCGTATGCCGTGGCAACGGTGCCAGCCGCCTGATTAAGGATGTACTGGACAACGTTTGTGGCACCAGCGGTGAAACCAGAACCATGCGTCGTAGCGGGGTTAGCAGCGACGAAGATCAAATCTGTTGCTGTGGTTGTCAGACTGCCCGGATTAACTGTGGTCGGGCTCTCAGATGAATTCTGCGCACCAGCATTGGCATCCAGCGCACCTGCTTGGGCTGCACCAGAAAATTCGTACAACTGTACGGCGTGGGAAAACGATCCGGTTACAGCCGCCGTGGTCGTCACTGTGGACGATACAGACGGCGCGTTCTGAGCGTAGAAGACCGCGACACCTCCGCGAATGTATGTGATTATCACAGCCATTTACTTCTCCACGTTGTGCGCAACCAGAGCATTCTCAAGAATGAAGTGATGCGACGCTTCGTCATCGGTGTAGACGTGCAGGTTGTAGACCGTGCCGTGGAAAGGAACACGCGGCAAGTCCTTCGTTACTTTGTGCTCGTCGGCGCGGACGTAGGTGCCGTCCGGCATCTTCAATTTATGAGCCAGCGTGACGAGTCGTCCGCCGCCCATTCCAGCGCTGTTCTTCCACTGGATGAAGACGTGCTTCACGCATGACATTTCGCAGCTACTACAGCATCGCAGCGCTATCGCACGCAAGACGAACTACCACACGATACAGATGGATTTAGATCATCCCGGAGATTTCCCCTACACAGGTGTTGAGGGGTTTTTGTCTGATAAATCTTCCGTATTTCGCGCAGCTACTCAGCGTGAGGGGAATCGACCCTTCAACTCAGTGCGCCTGAAAGAGTTCAGAGACTATGTAGAAAAGCGGCGACCCGACCTAGCGCCGTGGATCGACCACATGAATGAGAAGGAGACAAAGGAGTTCAGCGCTTACAAACGTGGGTTGCTGCGCAAACTGGCGGTTGATTTTGAGGCGGGCGTTATAGCAACCACCAAAAAGAACCTAAAGGTGACGAGTAGAAAAACCGGAATCCCGTTTCCCAGCGGTTCTCGTGAGTACAGCCGTGAGTACAGCCGCCTGCGTCGGGCGCGGAAGCTCCAGCCATCAGAGGTGACTGCCTGATGGTCAAGAGCACGAAGTGGAAGAACAAAAAGAAAGCTGTCTGGATTGACCATGACCCCACGCCTGAGGAGATGTACGAGCAGTTCAGTGCGGCGATTGGCGATCAGGTCCGCAAGTACAAAAATGGGTTCCAGATGTCGCCGGAAGAATGTGACGACATGGAGCACGACTTGATCGTGAAGATACTGAGCATTGCCCCAGAGCAACAGCGCCAAGTTTGGACGGTGATGCGAGCGGTCCGCAACGCGGCTGCTACTTCTATGTCCAAGATGCGCGGGAAGACCAAAACCGCTGTATTGTCCAAAACCCAGCGCACCGTCAGTTTGACCGAATATAAAGAGGAAGAGTCCACCGACTACGTTCAACGCCTGATCGCCAAGGCTGCGTCGGTGCTACCTGACCACGATCTTCACATCGCGATGGAACGTGTGCGGAAGGCGCTATCAGGTGCCGCTCTTACCGTCATGGACTGGGTACTCGACAAGCGAGAACTACATCATGTGCGTGGTCTGACGCTTTATTGCAAGGAAGAACTTGGGATGACCAGTGAGGGAGTCTCTTCTGTCAGAATGGAAATCGTGCGTGCGATGCACAGCAACGGACTGGCTCTGAACTATCCACCGCCGATTCCACCGCCGCCACGGAAGAACCGCCGCGCCGGACGCCCCAGCGGGATGAGTATGACGGCAACGGAACGGCTCATGTGGCTGGACGATCTACGCGCAAATTACAAAACCCGCGCTGAGGCTGCGCGGGCTGCTGGTGTTAAACCTCGTGCTGTGGATTATCACTGCTTCAAGCTGCACGGCTGCAACTACAGTGAATGGACCATGAGAAAGTCGCAGATCGCAGCGGACTAGATAGTGGCTTGGAGTTAGGCGAAAAGGGAAAGTGCTGGCGCTTCGTTTCTTCGCTCTGCTGGTGTAGCGTCTCCCCGATGCTCAAAACGGAAGCTCGATGCTTTTGCATAGTTGGGATCAAGCTCGATGGAAATCCACCGTCGTCCAAGAGATTCAGCAGCGGCACCAGTGACGTTCGATCCCGCAAATGGATCAATCACCAAGTCACCCGGCTTCGTGAGGAACTTGATGAAGAATTCCGGTAGCAGTTGCGGGAACCGAGCCGGATGCGGTTTGATTCCCTCTTCCCTGCATCGCCTGAGATAGTAGCTGTTGCTCTCGGTGTTGGCGAATGTCAGGAGATTCGGAGGAATTGATCCGCCGTTGTCGTGCTGGAACTTGGTGCTGATGTTGTGACCTGATGGTCTGAGCTTCGCCTTGTAGCCGTTCTTCAGCAGTGACTTCATGCTGTCGCTATAAGGTAGCAGCACACCACGGTTGTCCACCTTGGTGAACGGATCGAGAGTCAACCACCACACATTGTTGATCGCATCCTTGACGCGCATGCGGCGCACGGTCACCCACTCTGCCGGAGTTGGAAGGCGTGCGGGATTGTAGTGGTAGAAATCTTGCGCCAAGTAGTAGCCGTTGTCACACAGCTTCAGCAACAGCTTGAAGTGGTATACGGACTTCGCAGGCATCCCCTTGATCCATGCACCGCCGATGTCGATGACGAGACTGCCGTCCGGCGTGAGAATCTGTTTGAAGTATGGGATGAACTTCTCGAACCACGCGACGTAAGAATCAGAATCCTCGTTGCCGTATTCCTTCTTCCGCACCAAAGCAAACGGCGGCGACGTGACGATTAGTTTTGCTCTGACTCCCTGACGGATTAACGCGGGAAGCGCCTCCAGCGAGTCCGCAGCGAATAGTTGTCCTTGTGGTGTCTCGTATAGCGGATCACTCAGCTTCTCTTTTTTAGGCTTCACCAGTTCCGTGATGGTTTTGTTCAGTGCTACCGCCTCAATAGGCAAGGAACCACCACCGGAAGATGGCGTCGGTGTGCTTTTCACGAAGGCGCTTTTCTTGAGATTGAGTGCATCTTCTGCCTGTTCGCGCAGCACGTCCAACAACGCAGAATTGTCCAGAATGATCCGATCAAGCAGCGGTCCGTCCACCAAGATGATGTTGAGACTACTGCTTCTGACAATCTTCTTACGGTATTCCAACGCGCTGTCGGTTGCTCTCTTCGTGCTCACGATAAGAATCACGTTCGCCAAGGTGACATTGCTCATGCCAACTTCTTTGGCGACTGCTTCCAGCGTCGTAGGTCCGACCTTGCACTGCACCTGCCATCGCGAATAGATCAACCGCGCCGAATGTAGCATGGCATCAACTTCACCGCCCCCGGCGATTTCAACGTCGGTCTCGCGCCATCCCATGAAGTCGAGGTCGAGAAGTTGACACAGGCGGATCGCTAACCACTCAAGCGCTTTGCCGCTCTTGTCTGGATCGGTAGTCTGCTTGACATCGGCGACGATGTCCGCAAGAGATTTTCCCCTGATCTGCCGAATCTCCGAGTATCCGGCTGCACGGAACAGCGTCTCCAATAATGGGTCTGCTACTTCTTTCTGAAACTTCTCCGTTGGGATGACATCTGCTGCCTTGCCGCCGCGTCCTTCGGGCGTCGAAGCGTCTTTCTTTTTCTTCTTGCGGAAGTCGATCAGTCCCGCAGTCTTCAGCGGATTGAGAACCGTTTCAACGAACATCTTTTCGTTGAAGCTAACTTCGCCGGGATACAGCTTCTTGGCGTAGTCACGGATCGGATGATATGGATGCCAGTCCGCGATGCTGAGACTGACCATCGCCCGAAGGAACGCGATCTGCTCCCGGTTCAGATTCTTCAGCGCATCAAGTTTGACCGCTTGAATGCCGAGCAATTCGGATAGGCGCTTTGGATTGACCTTGTAGTTGTCCAACGCCTTCGCTTCGCGCAGCCAGTTGAGGACGCCAGACAAGTCGCTGGAGTTGCTGCTGGTTTCGTATCCACGTGAACGCAGTTCCGGGGGTAATGTTTGCAGCGTGATTTCCAACCCGGCGTCGGACATTTCCTGCAACGTATCCACGATGCCTTTGGCGTCGAGCTTTACCAACAGGTGTTTCGCCAGCAGATCATGAGCCGCTGGAATGTCTGCTTGTAAATCGACAATCTTCTTTCCGAACTCAGTCAGCTTGTCGTCTTCCAGAATGCCGAACACGCCCAGACTGATGACGGTGTTTCCGGCGAGCTTTTGCGGATCGGCTTTGCCATTGAAAAACGCAGCGCCAATCGCCTTCTTGAGCTTGTCTCTGTCACCTGAATTTTGCCTCAAAATAGGAAGGAGCCGCTTGAGCGGGGTCTGCTCCGGCGAGAACTGTTGTGCGTAAGGAACTCTCAGTGCCATCTCAGAGCCGAGCCGTTTTCATTGTGTGCTGGAGTGGGATCATTGTCTCTTAAAGAGGAGATACGCGCAAGAATGTCTGCGGATACCTGTGGAAATCGAAGGAGCGTTGGGGATCAGCCTTAAAAAGGGACTGTCCAGCAGCCGACAAGCCACAGGACAGTCCCCCTCAATCTCGAACGCCTACTGTAGCACAAGGATCACGCCCCAAACTTGACTGCATTGACCTTCGCACGCACCTTTGGCGACTCAGCCTTCGCAAGATACCGCATCGTGCTCTCAAGGTTTTTGTGACCCAGCAACTTCTGTACGGTCTTGAGGTCGATGCCGTTCTGCAAGCAGCGCGTGGCGTATGTGGCGCGGAAGCGATGCGGGTGGGCGTCCAGAACCTTCGCCTTCTCCGCGATCTTCACGCAGTCGTCCCACGAGTGGGTGTAACGATTCCCGTTGCCGTTCGCGAACACACGCTTGCCGTGCTTGCGCATGTCCTTCAGGATCGCCAGCAGCTTGTCGTCAACCTCGATGGTGCGCTGCTCCCAATCCTTGGGCGTGAAGTCCAGCTTGGACGATACGGTGATCGTCCCCGCTGTGGGATCAACGTCCGTCCACTCCAGCGATTCAAGTTCAGCCTTACGCAGACCACTTCGCAGGTAGCACTGGAACACGGCGTATTGGAACGGCGTGCATGCCTTGAAGAACGCGGCAAGCTCGTCATCATTGAAGACGGTCGGCTCAAGCTCCACGAACTTCGCGTCCTTCACCGTGACCAGCCCCTTGCCCGGTTCGATGCCCATGACGCTGCGGTGAAACTGTGCGACCCGGAGCATCTTGTTCGCAGTGGTCCTAGGCTCATTCTTCCGAGTGTCGATGCACCACGCCCGATAGCGCAGCAGATCGACTCGCGTCCAATGGGAGATCATGTTCTTCTTGCTCCACGCGTGGAACTCACGCAGCGTGGACTGCATCAGCGCGTGGGACTCCGGCTTGTGCGACAGCCTGTACTCTTCAAGCCACAATTCCAGTCTCTCAACCATGAGAGCGGGACGGCTCTTCGTCTCGGTCTGCGCCAATGTGAGTCCGTGGGCGTGCGCGTTGAGGTAGGCTTCTTGTCGCTCACACGCGACCGTCGCGTCAGCAGCGCTGCTGCACTTGCGCCATACGGCACGCTTGCCCTCATGCCACCTGATGTAGTACGCGCCGGGTTCGGGAACGATCTTGTGGTTGCGCCCAATCGTCGGCTTCACGTACCGCCAACGACCGGACTCCTTGGTGTAGCGCCAGATGCTTGCCTTGCGGTTTGCCATAGGCTGGTACCCGCAAGCATGACGCCGTCGTAAGAAGTCTGTAAGATGCCTTCGGTAATCAAGGCAACACATTTATTTTCAATAGGTTGGTGCCGGGAGGGGGAGTCGAACCCCCAAGGGCCGAAGCCCGGCGGATTTTGAGTACACAGGACGGTTCTGAACCGTTATGAAAATTCTCTACTCGATTTGTCAACTACATACAAGCCGTACCAGTTGAGCCGTTATGATCCACCATGCCTCGTTTTGACCATAGAACTACTACAGTTTTACTACAGCTCATCGTCCCCAGAGAGAAACGGGCAATAGCCCGCAGGCAGCCGAAGATGCGAACGAGAGCGACGGGTCGGTGCGTCGTGCTCGCCTGCCTTGCGTTGCCGTCGCTCCAATTCCGGGTCCTCACGTTCCGTTCCCGGAGAGAGGGACCTGGTGCGGGCTACCATCGGCGCTGTCGCTGACGCTAACAGCTGCGCTTCGGGCACCTGTCGCGGCGGGAGTGAACGTCACGCTGATATGCATTGGGCTCCAACATCGAGGCTCGTACCGCAGGTGCTAGTCTGGGCAAAGTCTCCTGCATTGGCCCCAACGATCTGAATCGAGAAGAGGGTGATCGCGATGTTTCCCGCGTTGGTCAGGGTAATAATCTGCGGCTCGCTGGTGGTGCCAACCTTTTGATCTCCAAAATTCAGACTGTGCGGAGACCGTCCGAGGAATGTGCGGTCGCACAAAAGATCGTGCAAACCTCGGGCACGTTCCGGATTGCGCTCAGTACATTGATGGGATAGGCGTTCTGGATCACGAGCACAAACGTGTGACCCGAAGCAAGTGCCTGGGCATTGCGTACGGCAATCTCGCGCAGCGCCTGGTCATTTCCTTCCGACCGCGTCAGGCATGCCCCGGAGCTTTCGTTGAACGCCAGACCGAACTTGGCCTGCGGCACCGTGGTCGTGACCGCTTCGTAAAGGTCTTCCACGGTTTTGATAAAGTGCGACTGGCCGACGATGATGTTGGCATCGGCTGGAAACTCCATGCGAATGGCCCTCATTTCGAGCATAGCTCTCCTCCGATCCGCGCTCGACAGAGCAAGGCGTTATGCAACCCGTTTTCGATCCGGGTGTGCCCGCTCCACGTACTGGCTGGTGCGCAGATCAACCCGCACGCTTTCCCCGGGAGCAATGAAGAGCGGAACGCGGATCACGAGACCATTGTCGAGCCTGGCTTGCTTCCAGTCGCTGTCTTGTTGTGAACGAGTGGCCGGCGCCGTGTCTGCAACCCGGGCCTCCATGATGTCCGGCAGGACGGCGCTGATGGGGACACCTTCGAAGAACTCCACCGGCACTTGCATCCCGGACTCGAGAAACTGCTCGGCCGGTCCCAGAAGCTCTCCGGTTATCTCAATCTGTTCGTAGGTGTTGGGGTCCATAAAGACACAGGTGCTCCCCTGGCGAAACAAGAATTCCATGAGTTTCCGCTCCACCTGCAGCTCTTCCACTCGTTCTTGCGGGCGGAGATGCGGCTCCCACATCCGGCCGCTCCGCACGTTACTCAGCTTGGCCCTGACAACACCGCCTAGCTTCGCCGCTCCTGACCGGCTCTCCACTTCGAGAACTCTGTAAATCTGGCCCTCCATTCGGATGACCATCCCTGCCTTCAATTCGGATGCGACCAGCATAGGAATCCTCTCCCTAGATAACCATTGCACCGCCTCGACTGCTCGCCCTGGGCCACCTCACGCCGCTGCCGGGCGCTGATTGTCTTCGGGCGGCGCCTCGATATCCTCCAGTTTCTGCTTGCGATGCAGGAATACGTATGCACCAAGCAGCGTCATCATCAACAGCGCCACGATCATCATGAGCAGCGCGAAACCAGCCATGCTGCGTACGGGGCCGACCGCCTCGCGCTCCTCCTGGCTAGCCAGCACAACCCAGGGCAGATTCGGATAGGCTTCTCGCAGCCCGGTATCGGCGAACCCGATTAAGTAGGATTCGCCCTTGGGTAGGGTGGCGTAGATGTATCCGGCCTCCCGACCTCGGAGCGTTCCCAGCGCGTCCCGGATCGCGGCATACTCCTCGGACCTAATCTTCATGCCGGGAGTCACGCCCGGAGCCTGGATCACTAGCCCGTCGTCGCGCGCCAGGAATAGGCGCCCCGTGCGCCCGATCTGCTGCCCGCTCAGTTGTGCGAACAGCGGTGATAGGTCCACTAGCGCCGTGACCGCACCAACGAACCGACCCGTGCCTTCCTGCAGAATCGGATAGGCGACGTCGACGTAGTACAGACGGTTCTGCTCGTCGTAGCGCACGTCCGATACGCGAATGGCGCCCTGTCCCTGTGAGTAGAGCAAGCGCCAGTACTGGCGGTCGGTCGGGAAGTAGTCCAAGGGCTTGTCAGTTGCGGCGACAGTCGATCCGCTGATGTCGGCCACGATGATTTTCAGCAGCTTTGCGTTTAGCTCTCGCTCCCGGCGCAACTCACGCGCCAAGTCGGAGGTCAGAATACTCCGGGCCAGTGCGTCGACTTCCGACGTATTCCATTTGCTTTCGATCGCGTCCACCTTGCTGCGAACTGCGTCCTCACTGAGGTGTTCGTACGACCGGTTCGCGGAAGTTACGGCCTGCACAATGCTAGGGGTGTTTGCGATCGCGCCCACATCTTTCACGAACTCTGCCACAAACCTGGAAGTGATCTCTGCTGATGTTCGGGTGAGGACACGGAAATGGTCGCCGTTCATCTGGCGAACGTAGCTATCCCCCTGCAACGCGACATAGAAGCCAAAGACCGTCAGGGGAACGAGAATTAGCATGAGCCCTACGAGGAGTCTTTGAAGGGAAGTACGGAATTCCAGAGGATCGAGAGGCATGGGACACCTCCTCTTTTGCGGCCTATCGGTCTCCGCAACAGCGATCAAACCTGCGATCGACCTCAGGCGCAGTCATTCCGACCATAGGCTAGCTACCACCGGTCCTCGGTGTCTGTGATTCAACGCACAGCACGCAGCCTGTTGCAGTCCATAGAAGCCAACCGGTGGGCGTCTCGGGAAATGGCCGCCTCCGTCCGGCGGGCTCACTTGGTAGGCCGGAGGACTGGTCACCGGTGTCACAAGGTGGTATGACTCGGATCACTGCGAGGGCGTGAAGAAGCCGTTAACTTGACTAGGGACATTCTGCAGGCACGGCCGCAGGGGACAACCATGAGCGCCCCGCCTTCCTACGAGCAACTCACCGCCAATTTCAGTTGGGGTGTTGCCGAGCGACAGTTAGGATATCGGCCCGGCGACTCCATCAACATTGGCTGGATGTGCAGTGACCGCATCTGCCAGCTGGGAATGTCGAGGAAGTTGGCACTACTTTGGGAAGACTATCAGGGCAACCAAAAGCGCTTTAGTTATGACGACGTCCGAACTCTGAGGCAGCCATGCTCTGCGCAGAACTTGAGCGGATGGAAGCGGAGTTCGACGACATTCTTACCGCCCTGGAGAATCCGGACCTGACGGAGCAAGAAAGAAGGTCTCTGCAGGACGCTTATACCCGGCTGAGCCGCGGCATCCAGGATCATCAGAAGGCAGGTCACGAAGGACGCTCTTGTTTTGAAGAATAAGAATCGGGAGAAGCGTACTTATTCATTGGCACGGTGAGGCTCTTCGGAACAGACACCAACAATGAGTTTTCCAGCGTGGCCCCGGGACGCTGCAATAGGTGGGAAATGGACGTGCCGAAATCGGTTTCCGGACGTCTTGGATCGATGGAAGCGAGGTACACCGGACTTCAGGGCGGATAGAGAACCGCGAGATCGCTTGGAGGTGCGCATGGCAGCATTGGCGAAGTCCCTATTCGGCGCGACGCCGACCGTGATTTGTGCTGAGTTCCTGGATGCGCTCCTGACGGATTATCCGGAGCGTGACTTTCAGGTTCGGTTGTGGGACGGCACCGCCTGGGGGGCGGAAAGGCAGCCGCGCTTCACGCTGGTTCTGAAGCATCCGGGAGTGCTAACTGACATGTTTCTCTCGCCCAGCGAACTGACCCTGGGAGAAGCCTACGTTTGCGACGACTTCGACATTGAGGGCGACATCGAAGCCGCTTTCGAATTGGCAGATTATCTGCTGGGACAGCAGCGCAGCCTAGGGGAGAATTTTGATCTTAACAAGCAGCTGCAAAAGCTGTCTAAGAGTGATCTCCCGCGCACCAGCCCACATCCCACTAGATTCTCGGGACTGGTCCACTCCAGGGATCGGGACCGAAGGGCCGTCAGGTATCACTATGATCTCCCGGCCGAGTTCTACGCGTTGTGGCTGGATCAGCACATGGTCTACTCCTGCGCCTACTTCGCCACGCCGGAAGACGACCTGGATACCGCCCAGATGCGCAAGTTGGATTACATCTGCAGGAAGCTGCGGCTGCGCCCAGGCGAGCGTCTCTTGGATATCGGCTGCGGTTGGGGTGGATTGGTGATGCACGCGGCCGCACACTACGGCGTCGAAGCTGTGGGGATCACACTCAGTGTGCCGCAGGCGGAGGTGGCACGAAAACGCCTGCGCGAAGCAGGCCTAAATGATCGATGCCGCGTGGATGTTTCGGACTTTCGCGACATCGACCAGGGCCAGCAGTACGACAAGATTGTCAGCGTCGGCATGTTTGAGCACGTCGGTGAAGCGCTACTGCCGGATTACTTCCGCCAGGCTTGGAGCCAACTGCGGCCGGGTGGTGTGTTCCTGAACCACGGGATTAGCTATTGCGCCACCTATCAGCGGCGGGGCCCGTCCTTCACTGACCGTTACGTGTTTCCTGACAGCGAACTCGTACCGATTAGCACCAGCCTTCGAGCGGCGGAGCTGAGCGGTTTTGAAGTGAGGGATGTTGAGAGTTTGCGTGAGCACTACGCCTTGACACTCCACCACTGGGTCCGGCGTCTGGAGGGTCATGCAGAGGAGGCACATCGGATCACCGACGATACTACTTACCGCATATGGCGCCTCTATATGGCGGGCGCGGCACATGGATTCCGGAGCGGGCGTCTGAACGTATACCAAACCCTCTTTGCCAAGCCGTTGTACGGGCGGAGTGGTTTGCCACTGACCCGTCAAGATTGGTATCGGGTGTAGGCCAAGCCGATCCGAATCTCGTCACTGGAAGAGTGTCGCGCGTCGAGTCGTAGCCCAGCACGAGGCAGCTGCTTGAAACCTGGGAATCGTCGCCTTGACCGTCTGCCGCCTCTCCCTTCAATCTTTTCTCACGCTACGACCATCGCGTCAGTCACAAATCGGAACCGGAGAAAGGCCTGTCCATCAAGAGTAAGCACTACTCTGTAGCCATGCCAAGAGATCAGCTGCATCTCCTCCAGGAACTGAGCCCACTGCAAGAAATCGCAACCGTCGTAAATTTCCGGGAAACGAGCAGCGGCTTTTTCATAGATTGGCCGCAAGCTCGCAACAGGAATGCCGGATGTCCGGGCAGAGTCTATAAGCTCCAGAGCCGCGATGGGCGCTTCCCAAAGAACTGAGTAGATTGGATCGAACGCTTCGGTAATCGAGATCAAGGAGAGCGGCTTTGCCAGCGTCAGATTTCTCTTGTGATGAATCGCTCGCGATTCTAGTGCGTCCACAGCCCGCAGTAAGACCACAACGATGACGAAAAGCAGGATTGAGGCAATGGCCAAAATGAGTACCGGCATGGCCCACCTCTACCCGGATGTTCCCCCCAACTATCTTCTGGTATCCGTGATGCCCGTCACGATCGAGTGTGACGCTCAGAGTCCAGGGAGCGCGGCGGTCTGATCGAAGGCGGTTCTTCGCACGGCGCTCAGCGAGCTAAACGCTGGGGATCAGCCGGGTTGATCAAGTTCATCATACGCTGGACAAGGCTTTTGGGTCGCAATAGGCGAGCGCGGTAACGATAGCGACTGCCCTCTTCTGTGGGTCTCCGCAGGCTGCAGCTATCTGATGATCACCATCTTGTTAACGATTGAATCCTGTCTCGCACCAGCCTAAAATACCACTAGAGCGAAAAGAGCTCGTTGGCTGGCCGAATCCCGATTCGAGATCCGAGCCTGCCTTGTTCATCTGACCCAGTTCTGGACCTCGTTCTTTGAAGACCAACCTTGGTCTCCCCTGGTCCCCAGGAGGTGTCGTCATGCTGGGGATGAGTTTGCTTTCCTTCTTGATGCTCACTCTCATTGGTGCAGTTGTTGCGGTCGCCTACCACAACCTTATCCGCTATCGGTTTCTGGAGGGCAATGATGCTCTGTTCGGGAAGCTGATCATCGGTTGGCTTGGAGCATGGTTGGGCTCACCTGTGTTCGGACATTGGTTCTGGACGATTGAGAACGTGTCCGTGGTGCCCGCCATCCTGGGCGCGATCGCGACTATCCATTTGACTGTTCTGACGGGTAAGGCGCTTGCCAAGCTTGCAAGCATGCAGCCTGCTGCGACGGAGGAAAAGAAAGTGGAAATCCGTCCTAGCAAATCGGCTGCAGCAGCGTAGGCTGCTGCTCAAATAGCGGCGCTGCCCTGTACTGGAGCAAACAAGCAGCTCTTTGTGTGCCCGAGCGAGTGTGCGGGACCGAATCGAGAAGGATGCGTTATGTTGTTCCGTGAGGAAGACGAAGATCTCGAAGTGCTCCCATTTGTGGATCGAGCCGAGGCCGGCCGTGTTCTCGCGAGCAAGCTGTCGGCATACTACGGTCGTGACGACGTGATTGTGCTGGGACTTCCTCGGGGCGGCGTGCCCGTGGCCTTCGCCGTGGCAGGCACGCTGCACCTCCCGCTCGATGTCTTTGTTGTCAGTAAGCTCGGCACGCCGTGGAACAAGGAGCTGGCCATGGGTGCGGTGGCTGAGGGCGGCGTGCAGGTACTCGATCTCTCTATAGTCAGGAAACTCTTCGTGTCGGAAGAGGACATCCGAGAGGTAGCGACAGCCGCGCGGAAGGAGGTGGAATACCGTCAAGAGTTGTATCGCGGCGGCCGTCGACCGCTGGAACTAGCTGGAAAGACCATCATCCTCGTGGACGATGGCATTGCGACTGGGTGCAGCATTCTGGCTGCGATTGCAGCTATCCGCCAGCGAAAAGCCGTGCGGGTTGTGGTGGCCGTTCCAGTCGCTCCAGCCTCCAGCTGCAGCGCCATCCGGATGGAGGCCGACGCTGTCATCAGCGTGGCAGAGCCGGAAGTGTTCTTGGCCGTCTCACAGTGGTATCAGGACTTCAGCCAGATCGGTGATGGAGATGTGCAACGCCTGCTGGAAAGCGCCGCCGGCTCGCTGTCGCACGTTGCTTGATTCTTCCAGCGCTGGGTCGGATAGGGGGACGCGATGCACAGACATTTTTCAAGTCGGGGTGAAGCGCTGGCGGAGGTGACTGCTGCCAGAGTGTTGGCTCGCCGAACGCAGTCGGCAAGATCAGCATCCATTACACAAGACGGCCGGCGGGGTACAACCGGGCAATGGTTCTCGCAACCTGGGGAAGCGACTCATCGGCCGAAGAGAAAAAAGGCAGAACGAAGCGGAGATGTCACCACGCTTCTGTAAAAGCTATTCCATGGAGGCCTCTCATGCCATCGACTGCGAAGAAGAGCTCCAGACACGCCAGAGTTAGAGTGAACTACACGGTTCGAGGCAGCCGCAAATCCGCTGCAACTGTGAGCCGTAAACTCACAGCAACTGCCACAATCCGCCGGATCGGCAATGATTGGGCTCGGCATTGGAATGTGGGAGAACTGGACGGAGTGGTTGCCGCTTACGCCGAAGACGCAGTTTATCTTCCGCCCCACCACCAGGCTGTTCACGGACGCGACGCCATTCGAGAGTATCTGAAAGCACCGCTCGGTCATGGCGTGTCCGACCTGGCGTTCGAAGTCACTTACATTAAGCAACAGGGACCCATCGCCTGGGATGTGGGAACGTACCGCATGAACATTCCTCAAAATGACGGTACGAAAAAGGAAGATCATGGCAAATACCTCAGTGTCTGGAGGCGCGTAGGAAAGAAGTGGTTGTTAGCCGCTGACGCATGGTCCAGCGATTTGCCGCCTTCGGTTGTCCAATGATGAGTTTTGAGGAAATCGAGCACACAGCCGACCGGGCTTTTCGCGTGAAGGGCCGTGACCTAGAAGGTTTGCTGGAAAATGCGGCCCGGGCGATGCAGGCCTTGGACGGAGTCGGACCAGCCGGGGAGCCATCTGCGACCCGAGACATAGAAGTCGAAGGGGTTGACCGTGAGTCGCTGCTGGTGAACTGGCTGAATGAAATCCTGTTCCTGGAAGAGACACATCAGCTCGTCTGTGAGCGCTTCCATATTTATGAACTCAACGATTGTCGCCTGCGCGCGCGAGTCGAGACCCGGGAGTGCAACGAAAGCCATACACACATCAAGGCCGCAACATTTCACAATTTGAAAATACGCCAGACTTCTGCAGGCCTCGAGGCGGAGATCGTGCTGGATGTGTAACTTTCAAGTAGGCGGGAGCCGGTCGTGTTGAGCAAAGGAGATTTCGTCCGCATAGCCGACAATATCTGGATCCCGTCGACATTTCGCGACGACATGCGTGTGCCCGCGCGCCTTTACGCCGATGAAGAGCTGTTGGGCGCGGCTCTCGGTGATAACTCCGTGGTACAACTCGTGAACACGACTACGCTACCCGGGGTGATCAGACACGCCATCGCGATGCCCGACATTCACCAAGGTTACGGCTTCCCGATCGGGGGAGTCGTGGCGACACGCCTTCCTGAAGGAGTCATTTCCCCAGGGGGAGTCGGCTATGACATTAACTGTGGCGTGCGGCTCTTGGTATCACTGACGGCGGCTGAGGAGATCAAGCCGTTCCTCGAAGACATCGTCTCTTCCTTATATGTGAATTGCCCGAGCGGCGTGGGCTCACGCGGGCATATGCGTCTCACCAACACCGAGTTGGACAGAGTTCTGCAAGAAGGTTCGCGCTGGATGCTGGAGAAGGGATATGCATCCCGGGAAGACTTGGATCGCACCGAGGAGTTCGGCCGAGTGCCCGGCGCCGATGCCGCCTTTGTCTCCGACCGCGCTCGTGAACGTGGGCGGGACCAGCTGGGGACCCTGGGCGCCGGAAACCACTTCATCGAGGTGGACAAGGTAGCTGAAGTTTTCGATCAGGCCATTGCTGCACGTTTGGGTATTTACTCGGGAAATGTCGCGGTGCAGGTTCACTGCGGCTCCCGTGGCCTTGGCCACCAGGTATGCCAAGACTACGTAAGCCGATTCCAGAAGGCAGTGCGGGATTATGGGATCACCCTACCAGATCGAGAACTAGTCTGCGCGCCATTTGATTCCAAGGAGGGGCAAGAATACTTCCACGCCATGGCATGTGCCGCGAACTTCGCCTTCGCCAACCGGCAGCTGCTGACGCATATGATCCGGCACAGCTTCGAGCAAGTATTGGCGGGCAAGATCAAAGATTTCGAGTTGCGTCAGGTGTACGACATCGCTCACAACATGGCCAAAGTTGAGGAGCACGACATTGATGGCCACCGAATCCGCGTTTGCGTACACCGCAAAGGCTCGACTCGGGCATTCGGACCCGGGTCTAGCGTGCTTCCAGAAGACCTGCGCGACATCGGGCAACCCGTACTGATACCCGGTTCCATGGGGACAGCCTCGTATGTTCTGATCGGCACAACCGAAGCCATGCAGCAGACCTTCGGTTCCACGTGTCATGGAGCGGGCCGAGTGATGAGCCGAGCCAAGGCCAGGAAGATGATCCGGGAAACGGAATTACGCGACCAGTTGAGAGCCCGAGGAATTCTGATTTGTGCCGGAACCATGAGTGGGCTGGCGGAAGAGGCTCCCGCTGCCTACAAAGACGTATCGCGTGTGGTTGAAGTAGTCCACAGGCTGGGGATCGGTAGGAAAGTTGCGCGACTGGAGCCTGTTGCCGTAATCAAGGGATAGTCAGGCCGTTGCCTGGCACCTACCCAAGCCACGTGGCCGGGATCACTGCACCAAACCGCCAACCGGAATAGCATATTAGATAGAAAGCGCGCGAACGGTTGGTGAATGAACATCGGCTCGGTTTTGGGGGCCGAAATGTCAAGCTTTGCTTTGCATCGCAGGGCGGAGCGGGTCCCGCTGCGGTCTGCAACGGAGCCCGCAATCCTACCGACTCTCTTTGGCGAGAGCTATGGACTATACAGGACCCGGAGGAGTTCATTTGTTCTCTCCTTCCTGGCCCACGGGCTTGCAATAGTGTTGCTGTTGTTGTCCGGCAGGTTTGTGGCAGCACATCGCCACCAGATTCGCCAGCAAGTCATTGGCATCGTCACTGAAGTCAGCCCTTACCTCCTGCCTCCGTCGGCCTCCAAAGCGGGAGGTGGAGGCGGTGGCGGTGACCGTGACAAGCTGGTGGCTTCCAGCGGAGTATTGCCTCGCTTTTCTCGGGAACAACTAGCTCCTCCGGCAGTAGTGGTCCGCAATGAGAGTCCCAAACTGCCAGTCGAACCAACCGTAGTTGTGCCACCCGATATCCAGCTGTCGCTGCCACAGTCGCGTCTCCTCGGAGACCCGCTGTCTTCTGTTTTAGGCCCCCTTTCAAGTGGGACCGGTTCAGGCGGCGGCATTGGTTCGGGCAGCGGCGGTGGCGTTGGCTCGGGGCGCGGTCCGGGCGTGGGGCCGGGCTGGGGAGGGGGCATCGGTGGCGGTGCCTACCGTGTGGGTGGAGGAGTATCCGCCCCGCGCGCCATCTATGCTCCGGACCCGGAGTTCTCCGAGGAAGCTCGTAAAGCCAGGTATCAGGGGACGGTCGTGTTGTGGCTCATTGTCGGGCCTGATGGGGCCACACACGACATCCGCATTCAGCGCTCGTTAGGCATGGGCCTGGATGAGAAAGCAGTGCAAGCCATTCGTACGTGGAAGTTTGAACCTGGCCGGAAGGATGGAGTTGCGGTGGCGGTGCAAGTGAGCATTGAGGTCAGTTTTCGGCTCTACTGAGTTTGTTCGGCAGCCCTGCAAGAGTGGCGCTAAGAACCTCGTGCCGCGCCATGGCTGGTTGTCACTGACAACCTGGCAGAAACAAGGCTGAATAGAATTGAACGGAGCTGTTTTGGTGCACTCACGCTGCCGGAGGGAGGTTATGAAAACGCTTCTGCATTTCCGCACCCATCATGGCGGCCCTTCCCACAGCCATCCGTTTCATTCGGCATTCTCGCTACTCGCGAGCTTCGTCCTGGCGGTGCTGATTGTGCTGCTGTTCGTGGCCACGGCACGGTGAGAACCCAAGCCACGTGCAGTGGTGACTCGTTCGGATCCGACCGGCAGAGAGTAGGGCTGCGAGGCTTGAAGCAGTTGGGGACGTTCGCTCGCCGAGGCGTCACAGGCGACTGTGCGCTTTGCACTTTCGCACGTGCCTCAGAACTGATAAAGGAAGACTCAAGAGGTGTACGCGAGCAGCACAAGGGGGGTGTCTATGCGTCTCCCGGCTTTTCTGTTTGCACTGTGTCTGGCCACAATGGTCGCGTTTGGCGTCGCAGTATCTTCTCAACAGTCCACGAATGCTCCACAGGCTATCGCCCTATCCCGCCAAGATGTGACAACCGTTCGCAGCGACTACGACAACTCTCGCATGTGGCGCCGCGCGGAAATTCGTGTCACACCACTGGAGCAGGTGGACCGCAACCGGGCTGCGCTCGAATCCCTGCGCAAACGCGTTGCCCAGGCGGAACGAGAGAGCACCAGCTTTTGGTTGGTTGATTCCAACGTTCGTCAGCAACTTTCATCGCAGGTTCAACTGATGAGGGAACTGCTCAGGTTCGCGGAACAGCAGCAATCGAACCGGGGCAAGGGTCCGACTGCACTTGCAGTAGAACGCCGGCTCAACCAACTGCAGGGTCAGACGATGTGCGAAGCGTGCCACAGCGGCATTGTGGCTCAAAATCACGGTGTCGGAACACGCGCGGCTCAATAGGCCTACGTGAGATCCGCTCGGACCGGTCTCGGAGCAACCGCTCCGGGCAAGGCTCGCAAGACCGGGCATTCCGCCCACATAAGGAGGCTTGTATGTCGCTTTCCAGGCTCAGGCAGTTCCTTGACAGCTACTTTATCAAGTACGTTGTTATTTCTCACTCCGTGGCGTACACCGCGGGGGGAATCGCAGCACTCACACACATCCCCGGAAAGGAAGTCGCCAAAACCGTCATCGTCAAGATCGACGATGCCCTGGCGATGGCCGTGGTGTCCGCCTCCCAGCACGTGGATCTGGAGCTTTTGAGGGCGGCGACAAACGCCAAGGCTGTGCGGCTGGCTGCGGAGGATGAGTTCAAAGACAGATTCCCCGATTGCGAAACGGGTGCGATGCCTCCCTTTGGCAATCTCTACGGAATGAGCGTGTTCGCCGACGAAACCTTGTCGCGTGACAAGGAGATCGTTTTCAATGCGGGTTCCCACCGCGAGCTCGTGCGACTGGCATGGGAAGATTTTGAAAGGCTGGTTCAACCCAAACTAATGAAGCTGGCGACGGTGAAACGCGCAGCCGAAGCAGCCTGAAGAAGGCTCGCGGTTCTTGGGGCCCACAACCTAGCGGACGGGTGTGTGAGAGGAATGTATGGAACTGATACTAACCTCTGCCGAACACCAAAGGTTAGTCAAAACGTAGAGGGAAACTCTGGTGCCGGGAGGGGGAGTCGAACCCCCAAGGGCCGAAGCCCGGCGGATTTTGAGTCCGCTGCGTCTGCCAGTTCCGCCATCCCGGCTTGAGGAATGCCGCGTAAACGACTCTGTCAGCTTAATTCAGGTCAGCAAGGTTCGCAATCGGCCGTATCGAAAAGAACCCGGCTACCGCCGCGCACGATGCAAACTCTGCAAGACGAAGGGTACAAATTATCCGATGAAAGTTCGATGCCTCCGAGCCATCCTCGGGCGAACGTCATACTTCTACCGGCGTCCCCATCTCAGTTGGAAGTTGTGCCTGCTGCCAAGCGTCGAAACCGCCGGTTACGTTGATGACATTCTTGAAGCCAGCCCGCTGCAGCAGGCTGCAGGCGATCATGCTGCGGTATCCGCTCTTGCAGTGCACGGCTAGCGGAACCGTGGGATCGATCTGGGGGGGAGAAACTCTGAAGTTGTCCAGCGGCCACCACGCCGCGCCGCCGATGTGTCCCGCCTGCCACTCGGCTTCCCGGCGCACATCGAGTACCTGCAGTCCCTGGTCCTGCAGGCGCTCAACTAAACTCTGCACTGTCATCTGTGGCAACTCGGCCAGCGTGAATCCCGCGCGCGTCCATCCCGCAACTCCGTCTTGCAGGTATCCACGCTCCCCTTCAATGCCCACTCGCGCCAACCGCATCCGCGCTTCCGCTAACTGTTCCAATGAATCAGCGATCAGCACCGGGCGGGACGCCAAACCCAGAAGCGTTCCCGCCCACGAAGCAAATTGCCCGGAGAGCGCAATGTTGATAGAGCCGGGCACGTGGCCGGCCGCGAACTGGTCTCCCGGGCGTACGTCCAGCGCAATCACACCCTGCTCCAGCATGGATCTCAACTCGGGCGCGGGAATGGCAGGCAACTCTGGCAGTTCCGTCAGAGCAGGCGCACCTGCGCGATTGATCTCCGCATCCTGCAGGAAATATTCGGGACGCGTCGGCAGATTGGTGGTCAGCTGCCGCACAAACTCTTCCCTGCTCTTGATTTGCAGCGCGTAATTGGTGAGCCGCTCAGTACCAATCGTGGATGAGCGTTCGGCGCGCATGTTGCGTCCACAAAGGGACCCGGCGCCGTGTGCCGGATAGACCAGCACGTCATCCGTCAGGCGCAGCAATTTGTTATGGAGGCTGTCGAAAAGCATGCCCGCCAACTGCTCAGGGGTGTGGGTCTTCGACAAATCGGGCCGGCCTACGTCACCGAGAAAAAGCGTGTCGCCAGTCAACACCGCCCACGGTTTGGGCGACTTTTCTTCGTCGGTCACCACCAGGCAGACGCTCTCCGGCGTATGCCCCGGAGTTTCCCGGACCGTGATGCGCACTTTGCCGAAGCGTAGCTCGAAGCCATCCTGTACATCAACATGCGGAAACGTCGCGCCCGCGGTCGCTCCTATGTAGATTTTGGCTCCGGTTCGGGTCGCCAGTTCCCTGTGCCCGGAAACAAAATCGGCGTGCAGATGGGTTTCAAATATGTGGTGAATCTTCAGACCCTGCTCATCAGCGGCCTTCAAGTAAATGTCCACATCACGCTGCGGATCGACCACGACCGCTTCGCCCTCCGACCCCAGCATGTAGGAAGCATGGGCTAAACAGCCCAGATAGAACTGTTCGAAGTACATGGTCTCCCTCGCTTTGGATCGTCCCAGAAACGCGTGTGGAGACGTTGCTTGCAACGTCTTCTTCACCACCCAACATAATCATACCTCGGGGACGCCGCCAGGCAGTACGGTGGAAAACTTGGCCGCCTCTCCGACTACCGTTTGCGCTAGAATGCTCTCTAACTTAACGCCGCCTGTCCCCTCTCCGCCGAGGGGAGAAGGCGTGCCCAGTAAGCCTTTCCCCCAGGAGGCATCTCGATGTACCGGCCTGTTGGTAATCGTGTCCCTAGCTCCAGTTCTTTTCAGGACGTGGACTCCACCATTCGCGAGCTAACCCAGGATTTCTCGACCGCCTTCAACACTGCCAACTACGACCAGGTGGCGGTGCTGTTCGCAGCCGACGGACTGTTCATGCCTCCACATCGCGAGGCTGTCCAGGGAACCACGGCAATCGAGCGCGCACTGCGGGAGTACGGTGAAGCGGGATACCAGGATCTGCGCCTGGAGACAGTTCGCGTGGATCACTCCGCCGACATGGCGATCGAAGTCGGCCGCTACACCGTTATAATCCAGCGGGGAAATGGTACGACGGTCGCGGATCGCGGCAAGTTCGTCCATGCCTGGCGCCGCCTCGGGGCGTGGCTCATGATCGCCGACTGCTGGAGCAGCAGCCTGCCGCCAATCAACTGAAGGATTCCGCGAGGCAGTTGCCAGGTCCATTCTGGCTGGTGATAATGTGCGGGACGCATGACGCAAGGTACTGATCCGCCGCTAACTTCTGAGAAGTCTGCAAGCCTCAGGGTGAACGCGTCGTCAGCTCCCACACAACCTGCCAACCCTGCGAGCTTTTGCCCCAACTGTTCCGCACAACTTAAGGAGCATCGTTGCAAGCTGAGCTGTCCCAAGTGCGGCTTTTACCCGAACTGCTCCGACTTCTACTGAATTGCTGATTTTTGATTGTTGATTGTTGATTGAAGTACGATGCAAGATTGGGTTCTTCAACCAACAATCCATAGTCATCAATCAAAATAGGAGATTCCAATGCAACGCAAGGCAAGCGCAGTGTGGAAGGGCGGGCTCAAGGACGGCAAAGGTGCGGTTTCCGCGTCCAGCGGCGCGCTGTCTAATCTTCCCTATTCGTTCACCACTCGTTTTGAGAACACCCCGGGAACCAACCCCGAAGAACTGATCGCGGCTGCTCACGCAGCTTGTTTCTCCATGGCACTATCGGCGCAATTGGGCGGCGCCAATCTTACGCCGTCGAGCATCGAGACCACAGCCACTCTCACCATGGAGAAATTGGACGCGGGTTGGACTATCACGGCGGTCCATCTTGACGTGGCGGGCCGCGTGCCCGGCGCCGATGCAGCCGCCTTCCAGAAGGCTGCCGAGAACGCCAAGAGCGGTTGCCCCGTCTCCAAGGTGCTCAAGGCCAACATCACCATGAACGCCAAGCTGGAAAGCTGATCAGAGTCGTCACTTGTCAGTCGTCAGTCGTCAGGGCCTGACAGCTGACGACCGACAGCTACCTTTTCAAGAGTTCCCTTATTTCCCGGTTGATGCGCGCTGCATCCTGCGCAGCCGTGTCGATCATTTGCGCCCACTTCTTGTTGTCGGCGTCCAGTTTGGCCTGTCCCAGCAGGTAAGCAGCCTGAAGAATGGCCTCGATGGCGTTGCTCAAGTCGTGGGTGAGCTTCCGCAGTTGGGCTGCGACGTCATCCGGCGGCTGGCTACGATCTTCCATCGCGATTTTCGAAGGCATCTCCGGCGAAACCCGCGGCCTGGTTTGACAGCTACTGGTTTGACAGCTAGCAGTGCCTCTGTAGAATAGTACCTGTAGTCCTTTCCTGGAAGGCGGGCGGAAAGGCCGCCGCATTCCCAGTCACTTTGCCATCGTGGCGGAATTGGCAGACGCGCATGGTTCAGGTCCATGTACCCGCAAGGGTGTGGGGGTTCGAGTCCCTTCGATGGCACCAAAGTTATTGATTCATTGAAACCCGGTTTCATTGACTCAAGGATCCAATATCCCTCCCGTATAATCATCGGAATTCGCTATGCCTCCCGGCCTGGACCAGATCGTTGCCGCCACTCGCCACCGCGTCATAGAAGCCCGGCGCACGGCTGATCTGCGCGAACTCGAGCGCCAGGCCCAGCAGCACACCCCGCGCGGTTTTCGCCGGGCGCTGGAACAGAAGAGCAGCCAGGGCGTGGCCATCATCGCCGAACTTAAGAAGGCTTCTCCCTCGCGAGGATTGATTCGTGCCGATTTCGATCCCGCGACTCTGGCCCGAGAACTGGAAGACGCAGGCGCCGCAGCGCTTTCGGTCCTGACTGACGAAGAATTCTTTCAGGGCTCCCTCGCAAACCTGCGGCTCGCCTCCACCAGCACCAAGTTGCCCTGTCTTCGCAAGGATTTCATCGTGGACGAATTCCAGCTGCTGGAAGCGCGCGCCTATGGCGCGGATGCTGTCCTGCTGATCGTAGCCGCGCTGTCGCAGGCAGAGTTGGTCGGACTATTGATGCAGAGCCGTGAATACGAGCTCGACGTGCTGTGCGAGGCCCATGACCAAGGGGAGCTGCAGCGCGCCCTCGACGCCGGCTGCAATCTGATCGGGGTGAACAACCGCGATTTGCGAACCTTCCAGGTGGATGCGGAAACCGCCATCCGCTTGGCAGGCTCGATTCCCAAGAGTGTGCTGCGCGTGGCAGAGAGTGGTATCCACACCGGAGCGGACATCGCTCGCTTGCGCGCGGCGGGATATCACGCTTTCCTGATAGGCGAATCTCTGATGAAAGCAACGTCCCCAGGGGAAGCCTTACGAACGCTGCTGGCGGAAGCTTTGCCGCTTCCCAGCATGCGCTAGGTGTCGCCATTTGAGAACTGAGAACAGAAATCTGAGAACTAAGTTTTTTCATCCTCTTGCCCATGACCTGGATCAAGATTTGCGGCATCACGAATCTGGAAGACGCGTTGACCGCGGTCAACGCTGGCGCCGACGCGCTGGGCTTCGTATTCTACGAGAAGAGCCCGCGAAAGATCGATCCGGATATGGCTCGCGAAATCGTGGCGAAACTGCCTCCGGAGGTGGAAAAGGTCGGCGTATTCGTGGACGAGTCCTCCGAGCAGATCGGCGAGATCGCGAAGCATGCCAGACTAACCGCCATGCAGTTGCCCCGCGGCGTGTCAATGGGCATGATGGGACCGCCGCTGAGTTCCCCTAGCTGTCTCAAGACATATGTGGTGCTGCCCGCAGCGCAGTTGTTTGACGAAGGTGGATTTCAATGGCTTGCTCCGGCCACGCGTTCGAAAGCGATCAGCGCCATTTTTCTGGACTCGGCCACTCTTCGGCAGCCCGGTGGCACCGGAAAAGTATTCGATTGGGAGAGAGCCGCGCCTCTGGTCGCGGCCATAGGCGGAGCTTTTGACGTCGTCGTGGCCGGTGGCCTTACTCCCACCAACGTCACCGGCGCAATCCGTATACTGAAACCCTGGGGCGTGGATGTCACCTCCGGGGTCGAAGTAAGGCCCGGGAAGAAGGATCCGGAAAAAGTCCGCGCCTTTGTCGCGGCCGTCCGGCAGACCGAGAAGAATGCATAGCCAATGGCCACTGCAACCATCCCGAGGAAAAAGAAGATCCAAGCGAAAACTCCCCCCGGCCGCTTCGGCGTCTACGGCGGTCGCTACGTCCCCGAAACCCTGATGACTGCGCTCGAGGAACTCGAGCGTGAATACGAAAAGGCAAAGCGCGATCGTAGGTTCCGGCATCGCCTGGACGAACTCCTGCACACCTACGCCGGACGCCCGACGCCACTCTTCTTCGCCCGCCGCCTCACCAAGCAACTTGGCGGCGCAAAGATCTATCTCAAACGTGAAGACCTTCTCCACACCGGCGCTCACAAGATCAACAACTGCCTGGGACAGGCGCTACTCGCCGAGCGCATGCGCAAGCGCCGCATCATCGCCGAGACTGGCGCGGGACAGCACGGCGTCGCGACAGCTACGGTATGCGCACTGTTCGGCTTCGATTGCGTCGTCTACATGGGCACCGAAGACATGCGCCGCCAGGAACTAAACGTCTTCCGCATGCGACTCTTGGGAGCGGAAGTGTGTGGCGTGGAATCCGGCTCCCGCACCTTGAAAGATGCCATCAATGAAGCCATGCGCGACTGGGTAACGAACGTTCGCACCACGCACTATCTGCTGGGGAGCGTCCTAGGAGCCCATCCGTATCCCACGATGGTGCGCGATTTTCATAAGGTCATAGGACGCGAGACTCGGGCGCAGATTCTCAGGGCTGAGGGCAAGTTGCCCTCGGCGATCATCGCCTGCGTTGGTGGCGGATCAAATTCCATCGGTATCTTTCACGAGTTCATTAAAGATAAGAAAGTAAAACTCATTGGCGTCGAGGCCGGCGGACGGGGAGAGAAACTAGGTGAGCACGCAGCGCGCTTTCGCGGCGGCTCCCCCGGTGTGTTGCAGGGCACGTACTCCTACGTACTGCAGGACCAAGCCGGGCAGATTGCCAGCACCCACTCGGTATCCGCCGGATTGGACTATCCTTCGATCGGCCCCGAGCACGCGTGGTTGAAAGATACGGGCCGCGCGGAATATGTTCCCGCGTCAGACGAGGAAGCCCTCGCCGCCTGCATGTTGCTCGCGCGGACGGAAGGTATTATTCCGGCGCTGGAGTCGGCGCACGCCGTGGCGGAAGTCATTAAGCGCGCGCCGAAAATGAAGAAATCTGAAATTGTGATCGTGAACATCTCCGGGCGGGGCGATAAAGACATGGGTATTCTGATTTCTGAGCTTCGGCTGTGAGCGAAAGGAGCAGCGCATGAGAAACCTATTTTGCTGTGCGGCATGGGCTCTGATAGCGATTGGGGCCATAGTTCCGGGGGTAGCACAGTCCGGTGGGAAAGGTGGCTCGGGCAACGGGGGCATGCGTGACAAGCTGATTGGCGCATGGCGGCTGGCGTGGCTGGAGGAGCAAACCGAGGACGGCAAGACTCAGAAAAGCGAACGCCAAGGGATCCTGTTGTACACGCGCGATGGTCACATGTCAGTTCAGATCATCGCGCCAAAGCAGGAAGCGCCGCCCGCAAGTGGTCCGGTGCTGTACGAGCAGGGAGGTTACGAAGCCTACTACGGCACATATGCGGTGAATGAACAAGCGCATACCGTCACCCACCACGTCGAAGGTGCGCTCGTGCGCACGCTGATAGGCAACGACCTGACGCGCGTATACCGCTTCTCTGGCAAGCAACTGGTATTGACATCTTCCCGTCCCGACGAGCATTGGACCATTGCGTGGGAGCATTACTGAACGGAAGCATGCCCATCCTCTTTTCTTCCAAGCCCTCTCTCGTCGCCTACGTCACCTGTGGCGACCCGGACCTCGCGACCACGCGAGAAGTGGTTCTCGCTGCAATAGAGGCTGGCGCTGCCATCATCGAACTCGGTGTGCCCTTCAGCGACCCGCTGGCCGACGGCCCCGTGATTCAGCGCGCCAGCGAGCGCGCCCTGCGCCTCGGCACGACGCTCGAGCAGGTATTAAAGCTGGCTGCGGAAGTACGGCAGAAATCCCGGGCGGGTCTGATTATTTTCTCGTACCTCAACCCCGTTATGCGCATGGGGTTGGCAAAATTCGCCACTGCCGCCGAAGGCGTAGGAGTGGACGGAGCGTTGATCACCGACTTGCCGGTGGAAGAAGGCGGAGACTACCTCCGCGAGATGCGAAAAAGAAACTTGGCAACGGTGTTCCTGGCGGCTCCTACCAGTACGGACGCGCGGCTGAAGCAGATCGCGAAAGCCTCGTCCGGATTTGTATACGCAGTTTCCCGCACCGGCGTGACCGGCGCACGCCAACAAATGCCCGAAGACGCGCGGGCGCTGGTTCGCCGCCTGCGCAAGTACACCAAACTGCCCATCGCAGTCGGCTTTGGCATCTCGACCGCGGAACAGTTTGCGGCAGTAGGAGAATTCGCCGACGCCGCCGTGGTCGGCAGCGCCATCGTCGAAACCATAGAGCGCAATCCCGGCAAGGAATCTGCGGCTGTGGCACAATTTGTACGGTCGTTGGTCGCTGGTCGTTAGTCGTTGGTCAAGACCACCAGGCCGGGGGCATTCCGGATATTGAGAAACACCTTTGGGTTTGAAGAAAGAGACCACCGGCCAACGACTAACGACCGACGACTGAGCCGAAGGCTCCATGGACATCGCCGACTGGCGTAAGAAAATCGACGAACTGGACCGCAAGCTGGTGGAGCTGCTGAACCAGCGGGCCGAGGCCGCCCATGAAATCGGTAAGCTCAAACGCAAAGCGAGCATGCCGATCTACGAGCCAGACCGGGAGCAAAAGGTATTCAGCAATGTGCGTAAGGTAAATCAGGGCCCGTTGCCCGATCGTGACCTGATACGCATTTACGAGCGCATCATGGACATCATGCGCCAAATCCAGCAGGAGGAAATAGCTCCGCAACCGGCAGCAGAAGCCGCTCGCGACACGGAACTGGATTCAGAGGTGAACGACTGAATCGGTCGTCGTTGGTCGTTAGTCGCTAGCCAAGACAGAACCGAAACCAGGGCTTTCGACCAACGACCAACGACTACCGACCATCGACTTTTATGATCGTTGCCATGCAAGAAACCGCGACTGAGGAGCAAGTCCAGCAGGTAGTGGAACACCTGGTCCGGATGGGCTTCTCGGTCCATCGCACCACGGGAGAGCGGCAAACCGTTCTGGCAGCGGTGGGCGCGCGTGTCGATTTTGACACCCGCAACCTCGAGGTGCTCAGCGGCGTACAGGAAGTACACCGCATCAGCGCACCCTACAAGCTGGCGGGCCGCAGTTTCCGCCCGCAGGGGACGATCATCGACTTTGCCAACGGATTGCAAATCGGTGGCGACCAGGTGGTAGTCATGGCCGGCCCGTGCTCGGTGGAGTCACGCGAGCAACTGTTTACCGTGGCCGAACAGGTGTCAAAGGCTGGCGCACGCGTGCTGCGCGGCGGCGCTTTCAAACCCCGCAGTTCACCCTATTCTTTCCAGGGACTCGGACTGGAGGCGCTCAAGCTGTTGCGCGAGGCGGGCGATCGTTTCGGCCTGCTGGTCATCAGCGAAGTCATGGAGATCTTGCAGATCGACATGATGCTGCCGTACGTAGACATTCTTCAGGTAGGCGCGCGCAACATGCAGAATTTCAACCTGCTGCGCGAACTGGGCAAGATCAAGAAACCGGTTCTGCTCAAGCGGGGCATCGCGGCCACGCTGGAAGAACTGCTGCTCTCCGCGGAATACATCATGGCGGGCGGCAATTACCAGGTCATCCTGTGCGAGCGCGGTATTCGTACGTTTGAGACTTACACCCGCAATACTCTCGACATTTCCGCCATCCCGATTATCAAAAAGCTTTCACATTTGCCCATGGCGTCCGACCCGTCGCATGGCACCGGACGCCGCGACCAGGTTGCCCCCATGGCACGGGCATCGGTGGCCGCCAGCGCCGACGTCCTTCTGATCGAGGTGCATCCCGATCCCGACAAGGCGCTATCCGACGGCGCCCAGTCGCTCTATCCCGAACAGTTCTCCCAACTGATGGGCGAGTTGCGCATGATCGCGCCCGCCGTGGGACGGAAGATGGCATAGAAATAGAAATTGACGCATTGAGTGATTGATTCATTGAATCATTGAGTCCCGGGTTTTAATGAGTCAATGATTTAATGAGTCAATGACTCAATTCTTCCCATGCCTATTCGCCAGATTACGATCGTTGGCACCGGCCTCATCGGCGGCTCTTTCGGGCTCGCCCTGAAGAAGCGCCGCTTCCTGGGCCGGATTGTCGGTTGCGACCGCGCCGTAGTGCTGGAGCGCGCACGCAACGCCGGTGTGATTGATGAAGGCCACACCAATCCCGCCGACGCTGTGCGCGGCAGCCAGGTTATCCTGCTAGCCACACCCGTGGGCGCGATCATCGACCTGATCGGACGCCTCGGTCCCGCTCTCCCTGCGAAAGCTTTGCTCACTGATGTTGGCAGCACCAAGGTGGAAGTATTAGCCCAGGCCAGGAAGGTCTTCGGCAAGAACACTGGCCGCCGCTTCCTCGCCGGACACCCCATGGCCGGAAAAGAACAGTCCGGCGTGGATTTTGCCGATGCCGATCTGTTCCAGGGCGCAGCCTGGTTCCTGACTCCGGCTCCGGCACAAAACGTGTACGACGGACTGAGTGGCGAATTTCTGGAGTGGGTGGAAAAGACCGGCGCCCGCCTCGCCAGCATGGATGCAGACGCCCACGATCAGCTCTGTGCCTGGATCAGCCACCTGCCCCAGATGATTTCTACCGCACTCGCAGCCTCGCTGGTGGACGAATACGGCGAAGATGCGCCCCTGCTGCAGGCCGGCGGAAGGGCTCTGCGTGAGATGACCCGAATTTCCGCCAGTCCCTACTCCATGTGGCGCGACATCGCCCTCACCAACAAGAACAATATCGCGCAAGCCCTACTGAAGCTGGAGCAAAGGCTGGCCCACATCCGCGAGAACCTGGACACGCTGGACTTAGCCATGGAGTTCGAACGCGCCCATTACTTGAAAAAGATTTCCCCGGCAAAGAAGAAGTAATCTCAATTGTTGATTTGTTGATTGATGATTGTTGATTGCTGCTCATGGTTTTGAAATCAACAATCAAAAATCAACAATCAACAATTTCATTTAGAATCTCTCTACCATGAACAAAGTAGTCGCCAGCGCCGACGAGGCCATCCGCGACGTCTTCGACGGCGCTACCATCATGGTGGGCGGCTTCGGATTGTGCGGCATCCCGGAGAACCTCATCCGCGCCCTGGTGCGCAAGGGCGTCAAAAACCTCACTACCATCAGCAACAACGTCGGCGTGGACGGCCTGGGTATGGGACTGCTTCTCTCGGCCGGACAGATCCGCAAACATATCGGGACGTACGTTGGAGAAAACAAACTGCTCGAGCAAATGGTCCTGCAAGGAAAAGTTGAGCTCGACCTGGTGCCGCAAGGGACTTTTTCCGAGCGCATTCGCGCCGGCGGCGCTGGCATTCCGGCATTTTTCACGCCTACGGGCGTGGGCACCATCGTGGGTGAGAAGAAAGAAGTACGCGAGTTTGACGGACGAACCTACGTGATGGAACGCGCCTTGAAAGCTGATTTCGCTTTTGTGAAGGCCTGGAAAGGTGACAAGTGGGGCAACCTCGTCTATCGCAAGACCGCGCGCAACTTTAACCCCATGATGGCAACCGCCGCCAAAGTGACCATCGCGGAGGTCGAGCAACTGGTCGAGCCAGGCGAGCTGGAGCCCGACTTGATCCACACGCCCAGCGTTTACGTGAAGCGTATTTTCCAGGGCGAGTTATTCGAGAAGCGGATTGAGAAGAGAACGGTGAGAAACGCGGTCGTTGGCCGTTAGTCGTTGGTCGTTGGTCAAAACCAACTGAGAACAGAGAACCGAAAACTGAATGTCCACCCCCTCCAAGCCGGGCAAAGACCTCGACAAACGGGAAGCCATCGTCAAGCGCATAGCCCGCGAGCTGCGTGATGGCTTCTACGTGAACCTGGGGATTGGCATGCCCACGCTGGTAGCCAACCATGTGCCTCCGGGGATGGACGTGATTCTGCAGTCCGAGAATGGCATGCTTGGCATCGGCCCCTACCCCGTTGAGGGCCAGGAGGACGCCGACCTGATCAACGCAGGCAAGGAAACGGTCAGCGAGATGCCCGGCACCGCCTATTTTTCCAGCGCCGATTCCTTTGCCATGATCCGCGGCGGCCACGTTGACCTCAGCGTGCTCGGCGCTATGGAAGTGGACGAGGAAGGCAACCTGGCCAACTGGATGATCCCGGGGAAAATGGTCAAAGGAATGGGCGGCGCCATGGATCTGGTCGCCGGCGCGCGCCGTGTGATCGTGGCCATGGAGCACACGACCAAAGATTCTCAGCCTAAGATCCTGAAGAAGTGCACGCTGCCGCTAACTGGGGTAAAGGTCGTAAACACCATCGTCACCGAGATGGCGTTCATTCAGGTGACGCCCACCGGCCTGGTACTGGAAGAAATCGCGCCCGGACTGACCGCGGATGACGTGCAGCGCGTGACCGAACCTACTCTTATCATCAGTCCCAACCTCAAGATCATGGGAACCTGATGGCTTTCGGCCGGCCTGCAGCCCACTAGTCAGAACCCTTAATGCTCCCGAGCCGGGCCGCCTCAAACTCATCGCCCTTTGCCCAGCCAACGACTTTCGCCATGCTCGCCGCCTGCCATCCCAGCGCGAAGCCAAATCGCGCCATGGCAGCATCTCCCGTGAAGTCCATACTCGGATGATACTCATCGCTCGGCTGGTGATAGTACTTGGCGGTGTAATCCTCTTCCTGTTGCAGGCCCCAGGCTGCATTGTGGCCCTTGTACTTTGTGCCTTCGTTGATAGAGAACGCAGGAATTCCCACTCGCGCCAGGCTGAAGTGATCGGAGCGATAGTAGTGTCCAGCCTCGGGGCGCGAGTCCGGACGGATCGCCAGCCGGAATTCTTTCGCCAGCGCTTGCACGGTCGGATAAAACGTGGTGCGCTCCGAACCCGAAACTTCCACCTCTTCCGACGCGCCCAACGGCATCACGTTGTCGTAGTTCAGGTCCAGCGCGATCTTGCCGGCTGGAATCGGAGGATGCTTTCCCAGGTATTCGGAACCAAGCAATCCCTGCTCCTCCGCCGTCACCGAGGCAAACAGGATGGAGCGACGCGCTCGCGGCGCAGCTAGAGAGTAAGCTCGCGCCACCTCCAGCAGGATGCCGCAACCGGTGGCATTGTCATTGGCGCCGTTGTAAATGTTGTCTCCCGGCGCGTCCGGACGGATGCCGAAGTGATCGTAGTGCGCCGTGTACATTACCGCTTCGTTCTTCGACTTGGCGTCGGAGCCGGGCAGCATGGCAATCACATTATTCGACTCAAACGGACGAATCTTGCTGACCAGGTGTGCCTGCAGTTTCACTGGCAGCATCACGGGATGAAAGTCGCGCGAACGCGCATCTGTCATCATCTTGTCTAAGTCCATGCCGGCGCCCGCGGCCAAATCCCTTGCCACGTTGAGGTGGATCCAGGAGGCGACTTTCAGTTTGGGCGTGCCATCGAGCTTCAGAAATGATTTCTCGCCCGAGTTCGAACTGCGCACCACTTCCCAGGGATAGCTGGCCATATCAGTCTTGTGGATCAGGATTGCGCCCACCGCGCCTCTTCGCGCCGCCTCCTCATACTTGTAGGTCCAGCGCCCGTAATAAGTCAGCGCTTTGGCCTTGAAGAATTTCACATCGTCGGACGGAGGCTCGTTCACCAGCATCAGCAGCACTTTGCCCTTCAGGTCCACTCCCTTGTAGTCGTCCCAGTTGTATTCCGGCGCCTGGATACCGTAGCCCACGAACACGATGCCGGCGTTCACATCCGATTCTGGCTGCTGGGTCTGGTCGGAGGCCACATACTCATCCAGCGGCTTGAGGTTCCTCGCGTCGCTGCGTGGCGCCACCAGCGAGAAAGTCGTCTGCGGCAGAGTCGTCACGCCTACCATTGGCACTTTCTGCATGTAGGTGCCATGGTCGCCGGCGGGTTTCAGGCCGAAGAGCGCAAACTGCGTGGCGATGTACTCGGCCGCAATGTCACCGCCGCGCTGCCCTGTCCCGCTCCCCTCGAGCAAATCGCTCGCCAGAAAACGCACCTGCGCGCGAATGCGTTCGGGATCGATTTTCTGCATGGCTGCAATGGCAGATCCCGGCAGCCGCGCCGAACCTGCGGATGATCGTGCCCGCTTGTGGGCGTTCTGTGCCCATACGCTCGAAACCAGAAGGAGTACGACAAACACAACCCGGCTCTTTCCCATGCAGCAAGGCTCCTGACCACGGTGAGATGTTGACTGAGAACTGTCTATTGTACGGGAAGGAAGCGGACCTCGGACCTCAAACCCTCCACACTCCTTCTTGGGCTGAGGTCTGAGGTCCGACGTCCGAGGTCTGATTTTGCCCCGCGACCGCGGGTTAGTTTTTTGATCCTCAACCAGCGCGGAAGTCGGCGACCTGCTCATCTGGTCGAAACACCGGCTTGGCGCTGCCGCCCGCAGCTTCGGCAGCCCGCTGGTTAATCTCTTCGATCTCTTTCTTCATCCAGCCCACGCTGGAGATTTCGACTTCTCCATCTTCTCCGATCCAGAGAATCGTTGGCACGTTGGTCAATCCATAGGCATTCGACACCTTATAGGTATCGGTGTCGTCCAGCAGCACCGGGAACGTCACGCGGTATTCTTTGAGGAAGGCGGCGGTGTCCTTCCGCTCATTCTGTGATATGCCGGCGATAGTCACATTCTTGTTGCCATAAGCTTTGTAGATCCGCTCCAGAAAAGGAAAGGCGTACTGGCACACCGGGCAGGAAATCTTGAAGAACGCCGTCACCACGGGCCCGCGCGCAAGCGCCTCCCGCAGTGAGAATTCTTTCCCGTCCACACTTGGCAGCGTGAAATCCGGCGCCGAAGTTCCTGGTGCTAAGGCAGCCATCGTACCTCCTCCGAAAATACTATGCAGCCATTTTAGATGCCCTTGGCCGCCCGAACGAGCCTTCCTCCAACTGAGAACCGGGAACTGACAACTGCGAACTGATTATTCAGAGAGCCTCTGCAGCTCGCAAAATCTTCCGAGCCAGCCCTGTCAATGGCAGCCTGGGTACCCGTGACCTTGCCACCCATTTTCCCGCAGCGCCCTTCGGCATCGGACCCCGCAGGACTCGCACTACGTAGTCGGTTGCCGTGATCGAATGCCGCAACGTAAGCCAGGCTTCTGTCTTAGGATCCACGCTTGGAATCTCCGGCAGTTCCCACATCCCCGGCATCAAGGATGTATCTTCCAGCCGCTTCACCAGAAACACCGAACCGTTGCGGCAGTTGAGTGTGTAATGGATTTCGCGTTTTTCCTGCCCGCTTCGCTTTTCCGTTTTCTCCAGTTCCCCACGCGTGGCGCAGGCACCGTATATCGGACAAGCCCGGCACTCTGGCTGCCGCGGCAGGCAGACTGTCGCGCCCAGTTCCATCATTGCCTGGTTGAAATCACCCGGTCTCCGGCGGCTGAGTAAATCTTGCGCCGCTTGCCACAGCTCCTCCCCGGCAAGATTTCTTCCCCACACGCGCCCCAGGACGCGCTCTACATTTCCATCCACCACCGCCACGGGTTCACCGAACGCGATGCTGGCAATGGCGGCCGCGGTGTAGCGGCCGATGCCCGGCAGCGTGCGCAAGTCCCCGGCACTGGCCGGAAGTTTCCCCGCGTACTGCTGCACAATCTCTTTCGCCGCTGCATGCAACATGCGCGCCCGGCGGTAGTAGCCCAGCCCGCTCCAGGCCGCTAGCACAGAAGCCTCCCGCGCGGCAGCCAGTTTCCTGATGGTTGGGAAGCGTTGCAGAAATCTCTGATAGTGATCAGTAACCGCGGCCACCCGCGTCTGCTGCAGCATGATTTCGGAGAGCCAAACGCGGTAGGGATCGCAGTTCTTGCGCCACGGCAAATCACGCCGGTTACTGTCGTACCAGGCCAGCAACCGCCGGCGAAATTCGCGTTTCACGCTGGAACTATCGGCTGGCAACCCGCGACCGGTTGATTTCATTCTGTTGTTTCTTCGCGCCGACCATCCCAAGGTTGATGATGATTGACGACCGCGGCTACTTCCCCGCTGACCCCGTCACTGCATGAGCAATCGCCATCCAGCCCGTCTTCTGCTGTTGCCACACGGTTATCATGCGCACCGGCTCAGTGGGCAGTGGCTGCTGGGAGAAGGTGCCATGCATGGTGATTGCATAAGTCACCACCAGGGTATTGCCATTCATTTCGACCTGGAAGTCGCCCAGCGAGTAATCGTCCAACTGCAACTGCCGCAGGTGCTCGAGCATCGCCGCCCGATCGAAGCGGCCTTCCTCCGGAGTGGTCGACACGTAGTTACCGGCAATATGCCGTTCCAACTCGCTCCAGTTCTTCGCTTTCACTTCTTTCCAGAAGTTGCGTTCCAGCCCTTCGCCTCCGGTCGCATCTGACCAGTTGTTAACGGCGTGCTCCCGCCAAAGCGTACACCCCGCGAACAGCAAGAGAGCGCAAAGCAACAGGAGTGGCGTGTGACGATTTCGCATGGCCAAATTGTAGCGTAGTCGTCAGTCCTCAGTCCTCAGGAGGCGGACTTCGGACCTCGGGCCCCCCCCGGACGCCAGACCGCAAACCTTAGAGGAACGTGGTCCGAAGTCCGAGGTCCGCTTCTTGATGACCAACGACTAACGCCAGTGCACTTCCCGGTCCCCCGGGGTGCCAGAGGGTTGACCCTGGCCTCCGGGGCAGGAAATAATGATCGAGCCTGGCATCCGCTACTAACGAGTGGCCGTTTTCGCGCCCAGAAACGCGAGGGACGCCTATGAACGACTTCAACCGCAAGGTGGAAGAAGCCTCCGCGCGTGTGAACAAATCCGTAGCCGAGGCCGCCGAGCGCCTGGAAAAGGAATCGACGGAGCTCATCAAGTACCTGAACGAAGAGGTAGTGCCGGCGGTCCGACAGCACTCCACCAAAGCCCTGCGTGTGGCTTCGGAGAAGCTTACCCACCTGGCCGATTACCTGGAGAAAATCCAGGGCCCCCGCAAATAGAAAGGCTGCAATTGGTGGCCCGGCTCTCCTTCGCCATGCTGCTGGTTCTTCTGCTGGCCGGTTGCGGTGGGAAGAATCAGGCTCGGGTTCAGGTCCCGCCTCCGCCGTCGATTTCCGAACCTGGAGCATCACCCACAGTCGCGTCGCCTGGGTCTGAGACCGAAACCCGCAAACCCGTTGAAGAGTCGGAGGAAGACAAAGACGCGCTCTCGGTTCCAGCCGATGCCAAACCCATTTCCGTGGAAACCGGCCTCGCCAGTTGGTACGGCGCGCCCTATCACAACCGCCGCGGCTCGAATGGCGAGGTCTATAACATGCACGCCATGACCGCGGCTCACCGCACTCTGCCCTTGGGCTCGATCATACGCGTGACCAACCTGAAGACCGGGCGCTCGGCAATAGTTCGCATCACCGACCGCGGGCCGTTTGTCGAAGGACGCATACTCGACCTCTCGCAGGCCGCAGCCAAGAAGGTGGATGTCTGGCAGGCGGGTATTGCCAAGGTTCGGGTGGAAGTGCTGCGAACCCCGTCCGCGCTCGATAAGGGTGGACGCTGGGCGGTTCAATTCGGCGCCTTCGAAGAAGAAGAAGCCGCCGATAAGTTAGCCGACCATCTTTCCCACCGCTATCACACCGCTAAGGTACTGCGCTTCAGCAGCCCAGTCGGCGACTGGTGGGTACGCGTCCGCGTCCTGGACGACGACCGCAAGCGCGCTGAAGAAGTCGCCCACGATACCCACACGCCCCAAGGCAAGATTTTCCTGGTCCGATTGGATTGATGTAGGCCGTCGTTGGTCGTCAGGTGTCAGGAGTCACGGGCAACCGATGACTAACGACCAACGACTAATGACCAGCGACCACCGTGCTTTGACTGATCGCCGGTGACGGTAGCAGCTGTCAGTCGTCGGTCGCCAGGCTTCACAGCCTCCGATCAGCAACCGCCTGGCTGCATGCTTTTCCTGACGACGGACGACCGACGACTGACGACTAATTACAAATTCTTCCTCCTCGGGTATATTGGTTCCACGCTTCCTCCCAAAGCCTCAGTCGTAGTGTCGCTGAGCGGCCGGACTGCAAACTAAAAACGGGACGTATCATGAATGACTGTCTGTTCTGCCGCATTATTCGCGGCGAAATACCCGCCAAGAAAGTCTATGACGACGAGCACACTTACGCGTTTGAGGACATTAATCCCCAAGCACCAACCCACGTGCTGGTCGTTCCCAAGAAGCACATCCGTGGATTGAAGGAAGCCACGCCCGAGGATGCAGCGGCAATCGGCCGTTGCCACCTGGTGGCCGCTCACATTGCGCGGGAGCGCAGCATCGAAGACGGCTACCGTACCGTGCTCAACGTGGGCGCGCGTGCCGGACAGTCGGTCTTCCACCTGCACGTGCACTTGCTTGGAGGCCGCAGTCTGAGCTGGCCTCCGGGATAAAAGCAGCGGCTACGAGTTTTCAATAACTTACAGATATCGGTGTCGGTGGGAGCGCGGTGGCCCGTCAGCAGGAAGTCCGTCGTCTCCTGGAATACCGTTTGCTGGCGTTTGCGGGGCCGCTGAGCGGCGATCGGAGCCAAGGCAGAGGAAATCCATCATCCCAGGCTCAACGTCGCCCAGGACGGACCCTAGCAAGCCTACTAGATGTTATCTTTAAGATATAGCAAGAACTCCCATCAGCCGCGACCGCCCTCTACCCCGCCGTTTCCTCTTCCGGGGCGCCATGGCGGCGCAGGAGTTGCGGCAAGTTTTGGGAAAACGCGGAGCGCGGCAGCACCATGTCGCAGCCCACTTCGTGCGCTTTCTGCTTCAAGTCGCCTTGCACATGGGAGAGGAACCCGATGATCGAGGTCCCCTTCTTCAGCTTGGTCTTGAGCTTGGGGATCAAGGTCAGCGGCTTGGCGTTGGCGTTGTTCATGTCGAAGATGATCAACGAGGGTTTCTCTTCGCCGTTCTGCTTGATGTGATCGGTCAGGTCCTTCTCGCTCTTGCAGAATTCGACCTTTACGTTGAGCTTGCGCGCCGTCTCCTGGATCTTGGCCTGGAAAAACAGGTCATCTACGAAGGCAAAGATGCGGGAATTGGCGTCGTCGCGCTGCGGCAGCGGCTCCGGGTCGGGGGGCGCGTACGACGGGGCGAAACCGGGACGGCCGCGTCCAAGCCTCGGTCCGTTGTTGCCACCGCTGAGGGCGGCGCGGTAGCTGTGGTCCATGGGCGCGGTGTAAATGCCACTATGTTGTTGGCGATCGCGGCCGCCGGGTTGCCCGCCACGGTTGGGCGGACGACGTCCCCGACGACGTCTGTTTCTCCCTCCACCTCCGGAGGGATTTTCGGATCCTACATTCATATTGTTCTCGTTTTGCAGTTCAGTGTTAAGTCCGCCTGCTGGGGTGACTTGATTTCAGTGCCCTTTACTACCGCTCTCTGGGTGGTACTTCGCGTCGCGCATGCACAGAGCGTGCGTGAAACCCAATGCGGTTGGAATTCACTCGTGAATGATCTTTGTCCGTCTTGGCGCCTGGAGCTAGAGGGCGCGGAAGGCCAGCTAGGGAGCATGGCCGTGGGAACAAGATGATGGTACCGCCCATGGCGGCGGGAGCGCAAGTCCTAAGTCAAGGTAATTTTGCACAGAAGTAACTGGGGGGCTGCGCGGGGAGGAGGTTAGCGCACGTTCATTCAGGCTTGGCTTTCAGGTTCGCCAGGTGAGCATCCAATTGGTCTTCCGGGATTCCCTCACCTCGATCGAGTTGTTCGATGCCGCGCCTGATCTTTGCGTTGGAGTTCCGTAGAAATTTCATGAGCCCGTCCCCGGTGACCTTGCCCGCGCGCTTGGAAAAGAATTCGGCCGCGGTCTCGACGACTCCAACCTTTTCCGCCACGGCGACTGCAATCCATTGGTTCAAGGACACGCCATCCTCCTTGGCCAAGCGCTGGGCAGCCTTCTTGATCGAGAGCGGAAGTTTCAGTGGATAGGTTGCTTTGCTCATGGTTTCATCCTCCGCATAGGCTAGTTTAGCGAAATTGGTGACAATTCCTCCAGCACCCCGCCAATGCCCCCTTTGTGCTAGACTGCCTCCGTCTTAGTGCGTGTCTCCCCCCAAAAGCAGACCCAGTAAGGGGTGTGTTATGAAGTCTACTCTCCGGTTCCTGCTTGTCTGCCTATTATTGGTTGCGGCAAGTGCGCCAGCGGTAGCCCAACATGTGATTACCACCATTCACGTTGGCTACGACCCCGCTTCCGTCGTGGTGAACCCGAAAACCAATCGCATTTACGTGGGGAACATTGGGGTCCAGTCAGTCTCGATAATCGACGGGGTAACCAACGTTATTAAGAAAACCCTCTTTGTGCAAGGTGTAGACAATTTAGGCCGCCCCCTGTTGATCTATCCTCCCACCAACAAGATTTTTGCCGGAGACCCAGACACCAACGCGGAGGCCATCGATGGCAAGACGAATGCCGTAACCGTCTTGGAAGTCGGTTTCTCGTGGTTAAGCGGATCGGTGGAACTGGGTACGAGTAATTGGCTCTACATTCTGAGCGGTTCGCAGGTTAGCGTCGTGGACGCCAACGATCTTGGGGTTGCAGCCATCATTCCGTTAGCGAATACGGAATATGCCAATTATGTTGCGGCGAACCCGAATAGCGGGCGGGTTTACGTGGCCAGTTCCGATAGTGGCGATTCTACCTGGTCAATCAAGGTAATCGACACGAGCACCAACACGATCATCGATACCTTTCCTCTCGGAGCCGTAAATATTTGGGGGATCTCCATCGATGCGGTCAGCAACCGGCTCTACGTCGCAACCTCTCCGCTGGGCTCGTTAGTCAGCTCATTGTCTGCTTTGGACGGGACTACCGGCGCGTTGTTGGGATCAACCCAGCCCGTCGGCCAGATAATTAGCCTATTGGCCATGCCGGAGGGGGGTAAGGTTCTGGTAGGTGGGGGAAGAACCATTAAGCGACGATACCCAGATAGCCTAATTTTCATCAATGGCGATACGCTTGCGGTCACAAGAGTAATTGAGGTTGGGGCCGTACCTGCCAGCATCGCCTACAACCCCGTCACGAAAAGGATCTACGTCGCCAACTCGGTCGACAACACCGTATCCGTCGTCGGCAACTGAACGCCGCCCTTACCCCGCGCTCATTTCCCGCGCCCACTGCATGGCCTGCCAGTAACTCTCGGCGACTTCGCTCTCGCTCATGTGTAACTGTCCGGCGAGCACGGCGGTGTTCTGCCAATCGCCGGACTCCCGCGCCAGCATGAGCTGATACAGGGGCCGCAAGCGGCTGGCGCCGCCCAGTAGGACGCTTTTGGTCTCCTGATCGAGCGGGACTTTGTCGAGCACCTCGGACATGGGAACTTCCAGGATGACGTCCATCATGGAGAGCAGCCCGAGCAGAAACAGGTCGGAGTCGCCGTGCTGGATTTTGGGTGAAAGCAGTTCGCAGAAGCGGGCACGGACCATGGCCGAGAGCACCAGCTCTGTAGACTTGCCCTGGCCGGCGCTCAGCGTGGCCACCAGGCGCACCCAGCGGCGAACCTCGCGTTCGCCCAACATGGAGAGCGCATGGCGAATGGAGTGGATTTCGTTGGCGAAGCCGAAGGCGGCCGAGTTCAGGTAGCGCAGCAGGCGGTAGCACAGCGATGCCTCTCCCTTGATGACGTTTTCGAGCTCGCGTGGATCGAGTTCCGGCCGCGATGCAGCCTGCAGCATGCGCAGGTAGTTGATGCGGTTGGCGGGGATGTCGTGCGTCGCCAGCACTTCCGGCTTGCGGAAAAAATAGCCCTGAAAATAAACAAAGCCTGCCTTACCGGCGGCGACAAACTCCTCGCGGGTCTCCACTTTTTCCGCCAGCAGGCGGCAGCGCCACGGTCCGTAGCGCTTGATCATGGCGGCGCGCTGCTCGGGCGTGGTGACCTGCACGTCTACTTTGAGGATGTCAGCCATCTCCGTCAGGGGCTCGCGCGGGTCGTCGGCCACGAAATCATCCAACGCGATCATGTAGCCGGCTTCCTTGAGGCGCTGGCAGGCGGCCATCACCAGATCATCCGGCGGGACCGATTCCAGAACTTCCACTACGGTCTGGTTCGAGGGCAGCAGGGTGATGTAGTCCTTCAGCAGGACTTCCCGGGTACAGTTGATGAAGGCGCGACGGCCGTCACACAGGACGTCGAGTCCCATCAGCATGGAACTGTCGAGCGTGCTGCGCGAGGCGGCCTCGGGATCGGAGCTTTGGAAATAGTTCTCCACGCCGTCGCGAAAGAGTAGTTCGTAGCCAAAAACCTTCTCATCCTTGGTCAGAACGGGTTGGCGGGCGATGAAGCGCGTGGCCGGGTTGGCCTTTGGCTTGCCCTCCCCGGGTGCGGGCGCGGTGATAGGGGCAGTCACGTTTAGCTCATCGGCAAGGCCGGGGAAAGCGTTAGGCGGCCTGGTCTAGGACAAGACGACTGAAGGCGTAAGCCGCATTGCCGGAAACGGTGGTGGGCGCTGTAGGATTTGAACCTACGACTTCCACCGTGTGAGGATGGCACTCTACCGCTGAGTTAAGCGCCCAGTGCAGCTGCTATATTCTAGCAAACGAACCAGTTTCCCGTCGCTTCGGGGCATGATAGCCTAGTCTTCCGCAACTCCGGGGGCGTGTTTGACCAAGCTTCCTAAGTGTGCGGGTGAGAGCCCCGGATGCCGAGCGAACCCAGATCCGCCAAAGTCCCCGTACGCCCTTCTGGGGATAGCACTTCCGGGCCACCTCCGGAGCCCGGCAAGGCGCAACTTTCGCCTGCGCGACGGGTTCTCTCCAATGTGAGCAGTGTTGCCATTGATCGCGGATTGCTCGCGGTGTCCGGCGGAGCCTCTCGTTCGTCTGGAGAGGCGGATGCCCTTTTGCGCAGCGATGGGTTGACTGATGCCGAAGTCATGCTGCGGGTAAAAGCTGGCGATCAGTCTGCTTTCGAGTACCTGGTGCAGAAGTACCGCCGGCCTATCGTGAACTTTATGTACCGCATGGCGCACAACGCGGCAGTGGCGGAAGATCTGGCGCAGGAAGTATTTCTGCGAGTGTATCGGTCGCGCGCGAGCTACGAAGCCAGCGCTAAGTTCACCACCTGGCTGTATCGCATCGCCACCAACCTGGCCGCGAACCACGCGCGTGACACGCGTCACGAGCGGCCGGAGACCATGGTGAGTCTGGACGCGCCGGATGACAACACGGGAATGACGCTGGACGTCCCGGACGATACGATGACGGCGGAAGAAACGCTGCTGCGGCGGGAGCGATTGGTCGCCATCCGCCAGCGGGTGCAGGCTTTACCGGAGCGCCAGAGAGTGGCCGTGGTCATGCACAAGTATCAGCAGATGGACTATCACCAGATTGCGGAAGTCCTGAAACTGAGCGAGTCCGCCACCAAGTCGCTGCTGTTCCGGGCGTACGAGACGCTGCGGGTGCAATTGAAAGAGTTTGTGTAAAGGAAACGTTATGACATGCAACCACATTCGCGAACTGATGCCGGACCTGGCCGCCGGAATGAGCGCGGCTACGCCCGAAGTGAAGGACCATCTCAGCTCCTGCACCGCGTGCACAGGCGCGTTGAAAGAGTTTCGCCAGACCATGGCGCTGCTCGACGAGTGGCAGGCTCCAGAACCCTCGCCGTACTTTGACGTGCGGTTGCAGGCCCGTCTGCGTGAAGAAATCGCCAAGCCTGCGGGATGGTTGCAATGGCTCCGCCGGCCGGCGCTGGCGGTGTCGCTGGCAGTGCTGATGGTGGCAGGCGTGACTCTGGTCCGCAACGGCGGGAACGGTGCTACGCCGGCGACCTCGAACGTGATTGCGACCGGACCGCAGATTCCGGCTGAGCCGGGCAGCGCGGTGGGAGACTTGCAGGCGCTGGATAAGAATGACGACCTGTACTCTGATTTCGACGTGCTCGATGATCTACAGGTGCAACAGGACGTGAGCGCGAATCCGTAGAGTGCATTGGAAGAAGTCTACGGTCGAGATCTTTAACCGCGAAAGACCTTAGCTGTAGAGACGTAGCTTGCTACGTCTCGCTGGCCAGGTCGCTGGCGATGGCAACAGAGACGTTGCAAGCAACGTCTCTACAGGCGAAGTTTGGCAAAGCGGGAAATGGGGGAGAGGGTGTTTGGGCTAAGGTCCATCTGCGTATGTGTGGTGGCGGCCGCGCTGGCGGTCGCGACGCCGTGCCTGGCACAAGGCGGGCGCCGCACTGACCGCAATAATCGGCCGCGGCAACGCCAGGCGCAGAAGCAGGGCCATCACGCCGGTGCATGGCTGCGGCAGTACAAAGATCTGCCGCCGGACCAGCAGCAGAAGGCGCTGCAAAACGATCCCCAGTTCCGCAATCTTCCGCCGGAGCGGCAGCAGAAACTTCGGGAACAATTGCGGCGCTTCAACAGCCTGCCGCCCGACCGGCAACAGCGCACCCTGAACCGCATGGAAACCTGGGAGCACCTGACTCCCGAACAGAAAGATCAGTCACGGCAGTTGTTCTCGCAGCTGAAGGACCTTCCGCCGGAGCGCCGGCAAAAGCTGCAGAGCGCGATCGAAGACCTGCGCGCGATGCCTCCGGAACAGCGCCAGCAGATGATCGATTCCGACCGCTACAAGAGCCAGTTCTCGCCGCAGGAGCGTGGCCTGCTGAACGGCATTTCGCAGCTTCCGCTGGCTCCCGCCGAGCAGAACGAGCCGGGGCCGGAAGACGAGCCGAAGTAGGGTACCGGACACCACACGCCAGACCTGGTTAGCGGCTTCCGAGTGTTGAAGATGCAAGAGTTTGTAACTCGTCTGATTTGATTCGGGCCACCCAGCACCGTGGTTTTCCCCCAGCCGACCAGGCAGGAAGACCTCCACCACGCCCTGCTGCTGACTGGAAAAGGCACCGAATCGAGCCATGGGCTTGGTTTTCAAGGCGATAGGTCCGGCTGCCAAGCAGGCAACGGCAGCCCCGCCCCGAAGATCCGGGCACTGCAGCGGCATTTCACCCGACGGCAATTCGATTGCAGGGTAATCGTCGACGCCTACCGCCCTCCCAGGCCTCCCCGAAGTGGAGCAACCATGAAGACCCTACTGAGCGCAATCATCCTGTTTGCCGGCGCAGCTGCAGGCGCGCAGACCATCATCCATGTCCCCGCAGACCAGCCCACGATCCAGGCGGGCATCGACGCCGCCGTGAACGGCGACACGGTACTCGTCGCCCCGGGGACCTATTTCGAGAACATCGACTTTCACGGCAAATTGATCAAGGTGACCAGCAGCGACGGGCCCAAGGCAACGATCATTGATGGGGGACAAAAAACTTCGGTGGTGACGTTTTCCTCGGGCGAAGGCCGGAAGGCGATCTTGATGGGCTTCACCCTGACCCACGGCTTCGCGGGGAGTGCGGGTGGGGGCATTTCCATCGGCGGCTCATCCCCCAGCATCGTAAACAACGTCATCACGCAGAACTCGGCTTGCTCGCAGGGTGGAGGCATCTTTGCGATTGGGAGTGCACCACTCATCCTGGGGAATGTGATCTCCAAGAACTTCCAGCAAGGCTGCATCGGCGGTGAGGGTGCCGGGATCATGGTGGAGAACGGCGCCGCGGGGCTGCAAATCATCGGCAACCGGATCCTGAATAACATCTGGGGCGAAGGCGCAGGCATGGACATCCGCGCTTTCGGCAACACCTTGATCGAGAGCAATCTCATCATGGGCAATATCGCCAAGGGAGAGTCACCCAGCCGGGGTGGTGGAATGCTTCTCCAGGCAAGTTCGATCAATGTGATCGCCGTCCAGAATGTAGTCGCTGCGAACCAGGCCGACCAGGGGGCGGGCATCTACTGGGCCATTTCGGGTGGAACCACTCCCATGATGTTGAATAACACCATCGCCAACAATCGGAGCACGCAGACGGGTTCCGCTCTCTACATTGCGGGAATCACAAGCGATGGAAGATTAATCAATAACCTGTTCATCGGAGGACCGAGTGAAAACGCGGTCTTTTGCGACGCAACGTTCACGAACACGCCTCCGCTATTCCGTAACAATGACGCCTGGAGCTTCAACGCTGGGACTCCGTACGCGGGTAACTGCGCCGGGCAGACGGGGAAGGGCGGCAACATTTCCCGCAACCCTATTTTTTCCGGTCTCTTGATCAACGACTATCGCCTCCGTCCGGTATCACCCGCGATCGATACGGGCCTCAACTCAGCGCCTGGCCTTCCCGCCAACGACATTCAGGGGCAGCCCAGAATATTCGATGGGAACTTTGACGGGACAGCCACTGTGGATATGGGCGCGTATGAGTTCGAGCCCCCGAATTAACCCAAATCCAGTTCCAGGTTAATCTGCGCCGGGGAGGTCCTTATTTCCGCAACAAATTCCTGGCGAGGAACAACACGTTGGCCGGACGTTCCGCCAGGCGGCGCATCAGATACGAATACCACTCAGCGCCGAACGGAATGTAAACGCGCATGCGCCAGCCTTGCTTCACCAGGTCCCGCTGAAGATCGCGGCGAATGCCGTAAAGCATCTGGAACTCGAAGGTGTCAGGGGGAATGTTTTCGGCAGTGGCGAAGGCCTTGGCCTCTTTGATGATGTTCTCGTCGTGCGTCGCCAAACCGTGATAGACCTTGCTCTTCATCAGGATTTTCATCAGCTTGACGTAATTGGCATCGACTTCCGATTTTTTCTGGAAAGCGATCTCGGGGGGCTCTTTGTAGGCGCCTTTGCACAGGCGAATGCGGATACCCTCGGCCAGCAGTTTCTCAATGTCGCTCTCGGCGCGTCGCATGTACGACTGGATGACCGCGCCCACATGACCGCGATTGCCGGGAATGCGGTGGAGTTCGTGAACGAAGTCCAGAGTGCGTTGAGTGTAGGGTGAGCCTTCCATGTCCACGCGCACGAAGTTGGGTGGAGTCATGGCGGCGGCTTTGGCGACCAGGCCGGTGACTAGATCGCGGGCGAGGGTTTCGTCGACGTCGAGGCCCATGTGGGTGAGCTTCAGGCTGACGTTGGCGTCCAGTTTGCGGGCGGCGATTTCATCCAGCAACTGGTGATAGAGCTGGGCGCTGGCGCGAGCTTCATCTGCGTTGGTGACGTTTTCACCGAGATTGTCGATCGAGACGCTCCGCCCTGACTGGTTCACCTTCTTTGTGACCCGCAGTGCGTCTTCGACCTCGGTGCCAGCGACGAAGCGGCCGGAAAGGCGCTGTCCGATGGCGGAGCGCTCGGCCATCGTGCGCAGGGAGCGGCTCTCGGAGAGAGAAATGAAGAGTGCCCTCAGCACGGCATCCCCGGAAGACAAAGTGAAATGAGATTAGAAGTGCCTTGCCCATCCATGAAGATCACAGAAATTTGTATCACACCCGGGGATGCGTCGACGCAGTGGTCATCGTTATGGAAAACAACTAGGGCAGGAAAGTCTGGTCTACGTAGCACCAGCGCCAATTTTCGCCCGGCTCAAACGACTGCATGATGGGATGTTTCGTCTGGTGGAAATGCTTTGTGGCATGTTTGTTTTTCGAGGAATCGCAGCAGCCCACGTGACCGCAGCTAAGACACTCCCGCAGATGGACCCAGGTATCGCCCATCTCCAGGCATTCCTTACAGCCCCGGCCGCTGGGGTTTACCTGGTGGATTGCTCCTAAGTGGGAACAAGTTGCTCGTACATCCGGCATCGGTCGCCTCCGGGGAAACCTGATCGTATCTTCGCAATAACTCCGCAATAACTACATTCTTTGACGGGGGCCGAGGCGCGCAGGATTCAAAGATCGGTTGGTCCGAACAGGTTCCGGCCTCTCTGGCTTCACAGTTGGGTGCGCAAAGCCCTGAGCCAGGGATCCTCCCGCCACAACTTGCGGATAGCTTCGACCTGGTCTTGGGGTAGCGGTACGCCGTCGGACGCGCTGGCATTTTTCTCCGCCTGCTGCGGGTTGCGGGCGCCGGGAATCACGGCCGAGACGGCCGGGTTCGCCAGAATAAACTTCAGCGACCACTTGCCGAAGGCGCCGGAGTCGCCCGGCGCAATCCCGGCCAGTTTCTGCAAGCGCTCCGCGCGAGGGACCAGTTCACGCATGGTTTTCGGAGGCAGCGTGTGGCAACGGTGGTCGTCTTTGGGAAATGTAGTGTCTGGCTTGAACTTGCCGGCGAGGATGCCGTAGTAGAGCGGTACGCGGGCGATGATCCCGACATTTTTCTTTCGCGCCAGCGGCAGGACGCTCTCCTCCATCTCCAGGCGAAGAGCGTTGTAGGGGAGCTGGATGACTTGTCCCTTGCCGCGTTCGAGCAGGGCCATGCCTTCCTCGGGCAGATCGATCGAAACGCCGTACCAGCGGATCTTGCCCTGTTTCTGCAAAAGTTCAAGGGTCTCGGGCCAGTCGCCGTTTCTGATGGTGTGCTGGTCGGGATTGTGGAGTTGGTAGAGATCGATCACATCTTTCTTCAGGCGTTTTAGGCTGTCTTCGCAGGAGCGCACGATGTGCTGGCGGCTCCAATCCTTGCCACCGGCGCCGTTGCGGACGACGTTGCCAACTTTCGAGGCGACATGGACTTTGTCCCATTCCGAGGACAGAGCCTTGCCCAGGATTTGTTCGCTGCGGCCATTGCCGTACACGTCGGCGGTGTCAAAGAAGTTGACTCCCAGTTCGCGAGCACGGCGGATGGCGGCGATGGCATCGGTTTCCGGGGTTTCTCCCCATCCCCATTGGGTGCCGGCGGCCTCGCTGGTGCCGCCAATGGCCCAGGAGCCGAAGCTGATCTCGCTGACTTTGAGGCCGGTTTGTCCGAGGGCGCGGTAGTTCATGTTGAGGGTTGGTCCTCGCTGCGGAAGTTTGGAGTTCGTGCCCACCTACTGCACAGGAGTAGGCAAGGATCGGAGTTTACCGCAAAGCGCAGGTGGGCTGCACCGCCGGTGACGACGGGCTCAGCGCGACCTGGGGGTTTGACAGGTTTGAGCAGCATCTGCCTCCGCTGAGCGAAGCAGATGCAGATTCGGTTACTTTGCCTGCCTAGTGTGTACTGAGAAACTTGTCCAGCGGCTGCCAATCGGCGTCAGCACACGCTCCGCCCACGGTGTTGGTGCAAATCTCTATCTGATAGACAGGGTGTACTTCCCACAGCGATGCCCGCGCCGGATCGCCGCCGCCGGGTTTGCCGTGGGAGCAAGCCTTGTGGGCCGCGTCAAACATGAGCTGTCCGGAAACGCGCACCAGGTTACGTGTCGAGGTCTTGTTGCGGACATATTTCTTGGTGGACGAATTGAAGACGAACAGCGCCACCCGCGAACTGATCTTCTTGGCCGTCCACAACGTCGGCCGGAAATGCGGGCTCATTTCCGCCGTCACGCTCTTGCATTCATCCTTGGCTTTCGCCTTGGGATCCTGAACCAGCGCGATATGAATGTCGTTGGCAGAGACTCCGAGCTTCTTGCAATTCACACTCTCCCCGCTTGAGGTGTCAGCGGGGTGGGCTTCGAATACATAGCCGGTGTAGCGGACGGCCATGCCTTCGTTGAAATGTCCTCCGGTGGTCGTAAAAGGGTTGCGGCCGGGGGGAAGATGTTGGCGGTTCCAACTGGGGAACTCCGGCAAAGCCTCCACCAGAGTTTCCAATGCCAGCAGATCGTCGTGCGAGATATCCACAAACGGTGCGGCGGCGCAGAAATTGTTCTTGGCCTGGTTTTGCAGAGCCTGGCCAGAGGTTGGAGTGGTGGCATTCCCGGTGGCTTTCGGGCAGGAGCTGTCGATGGCGTGAGGTACTTCGAGGGCCGAGAAGGGGTGGCATTTCAAATCGAACTTGGTTTGGGCGGATGCGTCAAGGGCCGAGTCCAACACCAATATGGAAAAGCAAGCGGACAGGAGCAGGACCTTGAGAGAATTCATGTCGGCCTCCAGGTCATCCCGGATCAGATTCCGGGAACCAGCTAGGGATTTTAGTCTCCTGCAGACTTGAAACTGCACTGATTCTTCGTTTGTTCCGAATTCAGGAAGCGGGCAGAGAGCGACGGTCGCCGATCCCGGCAACCGGCTGCCGACGTCGCCAAACTGTGCTAGTATCCCGGCCCGCGGGAAAGGGGTAATGATGGACGGCTTGATGATGAACTACCCACTCACTCTGGTGCACCTGCTGGAGCGGGTGAATCAGCTCTTCGGCAAGGTGGAAGTCGTTTCCCGCCTGCCCGACCGGTCCGTTCACCGGCACACATACGCGGATTTTTACCGGCGAGCACGGCAATTGGCGAAGGCGCTACAGCAGGCAGGAATCCAGCGCGGGGACCGGGTTGCGACCCTGATGTGGAACCACTACCGGCACCTGGAGGCCTATTTCGGAATTCCGGCTTGCGGAGGAGTGGTGCACACGCTGAACCTCAGGCTGCATCCCAATGAGCTTGGATACATCGCCCAGCACGCGGAGGATCGCATAGTCATTGTGGACGATGTGTTGCTCCCGCTGCTTGAAAAATTCAAAGATCAAGCTGGTTTCGAGCGCGTGATTGTGGTGCCTCATGCCCAGCAGCCGGTGCCGGATGGCTATGAGAACCATGAGGAGTTCATCGCGCAGGATGCGGGCGACTTCGAGTATCCCGAGTTGGGTGAGAACGAAGCGGCGGCCATGTGCTACACCTCGGGCACAACCGGCAAGCCGAAGGGTGTGCTTTATTCCCACCGCGCACTGGTGCTGCACTCGTTCGCGTTTGCCCTGCCCGATGCTTTCGGCGTGGGGCAGCGAGATGTGCTGATGGCCCTGGCGCCGATGTTTCACGCCAACTCACATGGTCTCCCGTATGTGGCGGTCATGATGGGAGCGAAGCTGGTGTTGCCGGGGCCGCACGTGGATGCAACCAGCTTGCTGGAGTTGTTCCACTCCGAGCAAGTCACGGTGACCACGGCCGTGCCCACGGTTTGGCTGATGATTCTGGAAGGGCTGGAGAAAAACCCGGGGCGCTACAAGCTGGCGCCTACGCTGCGCGGGCTGGTGGGAGGCACAGCGCCGCCGGAGAGCATGATCCGCGGTCTCGATCAGCAAGGAGTTCGCCTGCTTCACTTGTGGGGAATGACGGAGACTACGCCCGCGGCCACGGTCAGCCGACTGAAGTCCTACATGAGGAAGTTGCCCATCGATCAGAAGTATGCCGTGCGCTGCCGCCAGGGGTGGACGCTGCCCTTTGTCGAGATGCGCGCGGTCGGGCCCGAGGGCGAGGCGCCCTGGGATGGTGAAACCGTCGGCGAATTGCAGGTGCGCGGGCCCTGGGTGGCGGGCGGCTACTACAACCAGCCGGAAGAGAGTGGACGATGGACGGAAGACGGCTGGTTCCGCACCGGCGACGTGTGCACGATTGACTCCGAAGGCTTCATGAAAATCGTCGACCGCAGCAAGGACATGATCAAGTCCGGCGGGGAGTGGATCAGTTCGGTGGATCTGGAGAGCGCGCTGGCGGACCATCCGGCAGTGCGGCAGGCGGCGGTGGTAGCGGTGCCGCATCCCAAGTGGGATGAGCGGCCACTAGCCGTGATTGTTTGCAAAGATGGTCAGAAGGTTTGTGAAGAGGATTTGCGGGGGTATCTGAGCCAGAAGTTTTCCAAGTGGCAATTGCCGGATGCGTTTGTGTTTGTGGATTCGCTGCCGCATACGTCTACGGGGAAGTTGTTGAAGAGCGCGTTGCGGGAGCAGTACAAGGGATGGCAGTGGGGGAAGGCTTCTAGCCTCTAGCTGCTCCCCACGTTGGCCTGGCTAGTGTCCTTGCTCTTCCAAAAACTTTTCGGCTTCCAGCGCGGCCATGCAGCCCGTACCTGCAGCCGTAATGGCCTGGCGGTAGCGGCGATCCTGCACATCGCCGCAGGCGTAGACGCCGGGCACGCGGGTTGATACGTAATCCTTCGTCTTTAGATAGCCATCCTGGTCGGTCTCTAGCTGGCCGGCGAACATCTTGGCGTTCGGAATGTGCCCAATGCCCAGGAACATGGCGCTGGTGGGGAAATCCCAGACTTTGTTTGTCTTTGAATTGCGCAGCCTCAGGCCAGTGACTTCCTTCTTGGATACGTCATATACGTCTTCGACCGCGGTGTCGGTAAGGAACTCGATCTTAGGATTGTGCTGCGCACGATCAAGCATGATTTTGGAGGCGCGGAACTGATCGCGGCGGTGAATGAGCGTCACTTTTGTGGCAAACCGAGTGAGGAAAATCGCTTCTTCCATGGCGGAGTCGCCGCCGCCGATCACTGTTATTTCCTTGCCGGAGAAGAAGAATCCATCGCAGGTGGCGCAGGAGGAGACGCCATGTCCGATGAGCGTCTGCTCGTTGGGCAGACCCAACCAGCGGGCGGAGGCGCCGCTGGCGATGATGAGCGTCCGGGTTTGAATGGTTTCCTTGCCGGCTTGCAGCGTGAACGGACGCTGGCTGAGGTCGGATTTGTCCACATGTCCCACTTTGTATTCGGCGCCAAAGCGTGAGGCTTGCTTGCGCATGTTCTCGACCAGTTCAGGCCCCTGAATGCCTTCAGGGAAGCCGGGAAAGTTCTCCACCAGCGTGGTGAGCGAGAGCTGGCCTCCGGGCTCGTGGCCTTCGAGCACGAGCGGTTTGAGGTTCGCGCGCGCGGTGTACAGCGCGGCGGTGTGGCCGGCACAGCCGGATCCGATGATGACGACGTTGCGGATGTTGTCCATAGAGTTCAGAGTTTAGATTGCAAATCTTGAATTTGGTTGCAACCTCAAGCGTTTAAAGCAGCAAAGATCACAAAGAACGCAAAGAAAATCACTTCTTTTCCGGTACAGGCTTTTTCGCCACTGGCTTGGCCGTCGGCTTGCGCCTCGGGGCAGTTAGCCCGCTGACGCGCAGCAGCTCGTCCGGCACGGTGTAACGCGCTCCCAGCAGGTGGCGGTAATTGGCTACGATCGCGGTTGCGTTCTGGAACAGCGGCTGGTAGAGACTTTGGTCCGGCGCCGGACCTGCTTCGGATCCAGAACACTGGGCCAGCACCACGGACGGTTTGCCGAAGCGCTCCAGTTTGATGCGGTTGGCGGGCGTATTGGTCGCGAGCATGGTCGCGGCCGTGGTCACGGAAGAGGCGCTGTCCTCGATCGAGACTTGCATCAGGTCTTTGGGATCGCGTACCCGGAATACCAGGGTCTCGACCATGTTTTGCCCGTCCTGGCTGAAAGAGTACTGGACGGTTGAGAACAGGGCTTGCACGGAAAATTCTCGGCGGATGCGCACCCAGATGGCGGTGGCCGGATCGGAAGAAAATTGCGCACTTTCGCCAGCCTGGAGAAATCCCGGCCTCTCTTCCAGGCTGGTGCGCCCACGGTCGACTTCGAAATCGGCACTTAAAAGAGGCTGCTTGGGAACCCGGGCGAGGGCAGAGGCAATCTCCTGCTGCTCCTCCGGTGAGGGGGAGCAGACGTTGAGCATGTTGACCTTGACCTGCGGCTGGGGCGGTTGCTGTGCCCTCGCCTGCAGTCCCAGGCTGAGGCTGATCAGGGCAGTCAGGATGTTTCGGAGCACGGAGGGATTTTAGCAGGAGGCGGGGGAATCGGGCATCGGGCCCCCAGGCTTTAGGCCTTAGGTAGCACCTCTCAGCCTGAAACCGAGAGCTTGAAGCCCGTCGCCTGAAGCTCGATCCAAAGTAGAATCACTTCATGGCGAATTTGACTTTGATTTATGGATTGCGGTTGTTGCCCTCGGACGAAGTGGCGGAGGTAGGGGACGCTACATTGAAACTGAAAAACGGTCGCGAGGCGCGGGTCACCATGCACGTCCTCGAAGGCAGCAAGGATGAGATCGAGAAGCAATTGAAGACCAGCCTGGAGGCGTTCTTCGATTTTTACCCGGAAATCTGAAGGCAGGCGGTCGGACCCGAAGCCTGGAGCCTGAAGCCCTGATTCACGGGCCGCATCTATAATCAACCCTGGACCTCATGGAACTGCCCTACCGCTATCTGCGTTTTCGGCTGAGCCAGGCGGGATTGCTGCCGACCAGCAAAGTCGCGTATACCGCCTGCTACCTGCTGGGACTGGATCTGCTTCTGTTTGCTTTGCAGAAGATGCTTGGGCTGTTCAAAGTTTCCTACGGCCAGAGTCTGGGCGGATGGATAAGCTTTCTGAGCTTCGTAGCAGTTTTTCTCCTCGCCATTCTGGCTTACCGCTGGCTGAAAGCGAAACTGCTGTGGCGGCTGCGCAACCGGCTGATCGTGACCTATGTGTTCATCGGAGTCATCCCGGCCGTGCTGCTGGTGGCCATGGCGGCGGCATCTCTTTACCTGTTTTCCGGACAGTTTGCCAACTTCGTCGTGACCTCGGAACTCAACTCCCAGCTGCGAAGCATGCAGGCGGTGAATGCGGCGATTGCCAACGAGCTTGCGGCCCGGCTGGAACGTGGGGAACCGGGCATGCCCGAGTCGCTGGAGGGACTGCGGCGGCATGATCCGGCATGGGCTGATCATCAAGTGTGCGCCTGGCTGGACGCCAAGATGCTCCCCTTGTGCGGCAGCACGCCACCGTTTTCTTTGCCGGTTTCGCTGTCTTCCCCGTTTCGCGAGATTGTTCGCGACCGGGGAAACTTGTCTCTCCGAACTGCGGCCACGCTTCCGGTGCGCGGCCAGAAGCTGACCGTCATTTCCAGTCAGCCCCTGGACAAGGGCCTGACGGAAAAGATCGCGACTGATTTGGGCGAGATCACGTTGTACGCCTCTGGATTTGATGTGGCGAACGACGAAGAACAGCCGGGCGGGCAAGCTAAATCGAAGCCGCTGATTGCGGCGGGGACTTCCAAGAACGACGGGTCCGTGATACGTCCCGGACAGCAGGGCATGGTAGTGGAGGGTGGAAGCGAAACCCTTCGTCCCACGTTCACCGCGGGTTTGCTGCCCACGGCCACGGGCGCCTTCGACCGCGAAATCACGTTTGGGACGCCATTGCCGGTGGTGGATTGGGCTACCGGGGAGCAAAGGAAAGCGGGAGCGCTGCTGCGGGTACAGACGCGGCCGTCCATACTCTATGCCCGGCTGTTTGCCGCGCTGGGAGATTTCGCCAAGGGGGTGGAGGTCATCCTGCTCGCCTTGGCCATTATCCTGGGTGTAATCCTGCTTCCCCTGGCGTTGCTGATTGGCGTGCGCCTGACGCGCACGGTGACGCGGGCCGTGGCCCAGCTCTACGACGCCACCAAGCACATCAATCGGGGCGACTTCAGTCACCGCATTCCGGTGAAGTCCAGCGACCAGCTGGCTACGCTGGCGAACTCGTTCAACTCCATGACGGCCTCGATCGAGAAATTAATCGAGGAGCAGAAAGAAAAGCAGCGGCTGCAGAACGAGTTGGCCATCGCGCAGGAAGTGCAGGCACAGCTCTTCCCGCAGCACATTTCACAACTGGCATCGCTGGAAGTACATGGCTTCTGCCGGCCGGCGCGCACGGTCAGTGGCGACTACTACGACTTCCTGACGGTGCATTCGGACAAGCTGCTCCTGGCGGTGGGCGACGTCAGCGGGAAGGGAATTTCGGCGGCCCTGCTGATGGCAACCATCCACTCGGCGGTGCGCGCCTACAGTCTGGAGGGCATCCCCGCGCTGCGTCAGCCGGTCGCGGTGGGGGCAGGTTCGGGGTCGGGCATGATGCTGGCTTCGGGGCCGCAGGGTGCGGAAATGTCTCCGGGAACGCTGCTTTCGCTGCTCAACCATCAGCTCTACGAGAGTACGCCGGCGGAAAAGTATGCGACGTTGTTCCTCGGCATCTACGATGGGCAACAGAGAACGCTCCTCTACAGCAATGCGGGACACTTGCCGCCGATCATCCTGGGCGAGGATGGTTCGCTGCGAAAACTGGAATGCGGCGGCACCGTGATTGGCTTGTTTGACCACCGCAGTTACGACGAGGGCTCGGTTCAACTGCACTGCGGTGAAATCTTCCTGGCTTACAGCGACGGCGTCACCGAGCCGGAAAATGACTTCGGTGAATTCGGCGAACAGCGGCTGATTGAACTGGTGCGGGAGAACCGGCAGCTGCCACTGGCAAAAATCACAGAAATTGTGACGGCCGCGGTGGACGACTGGATCGGCGCCAACGAGCAACCCGACGACGTGACATTAGTATTGGCGAGGGCCCGGTAGCCTGGCCGAAAATGGATCGGGGCAGCCATTCGACAGTCGGGGGCTGGCTCTTGCTGAACCCAGCGCGCACCGCAACCGGAACGGCTACCCCGGTGCTCCGCGCGCACCCGCAGTACAGAACAGGCACGCCCCGCGCGGAGCAAACTTTTGTTATCAGGCTTTACAGGGTGAGTCAGGAACGAGAGGGGACGGTTAACAAATCAATGTGCACAGCAGGGACAAACGGGAAACTGCGCTAGGTGGAGCGGGTGCATCGCTGATCTCGACTTGCGCGTCCGCGATTCGGTCGGGGAGGGGCATCCGGGCAAGAGTGGCGAGCAGCGGCCGGACGGGCGCGGAGGAAAAACGTGCCTTCACGGCTACCGGAGCTGTTCCGCCATGAAAAGTAAAAGCGGGCAGATCCACCTGGGGCAGCACCAGGATGGTGGCGAACAACGCCAGTTCAAATATGAGCAGCGCCCACTGCCATCGCTTCATAGAAGCACTCTGACTCCACGGGCCAATAGAAAATTACTTTGATTCCGCACGGCCTGTCAATACTGGACTTTCGACTCTCCCGGAGTGATGTCCTTTGAATACTATAGGTCCGACGGGAGATGACACGGGGACTCGCGATTCTTGATTCCTGCGGAGCCCCATTTATCCAACCTCAACGATGAACAAAACTGTATGTCACTCCATATGCGGAGTCGACGCTGGCGACGACCATGAAGGCGCGCTCCAGTTTGTGGTGTCCGGTTCTATGGAAAAGGTAGCTGATTCCCAGCACCCCAGCAGCTCCTCCGCCAAAGAAAACCAGCTGGCCAGCGGTACCGCTTTCGCATAGAGCCTTCCCCGTGGGGTTCAGTTCCCTTCCACCTCGGCTCAGGTTGTGGTGGGTAATGCCGAAGTCCAAGGCTTCCAGGCTCCCATGAATGAGGAAGAGGGTTCGGTTTTTTCCATCCCAGAAGTCGTGATGCGAGGGCGCCTCGGGTAGCCCTTTTTGATCCTCCGCGCAGGCGGTCCCGCCGAACACCAGCAGGGCCAGCAAAACGAGCAGTTTCTTGCCGTGTCGCACGGGGACAGGTTACGGGGCAAACTGCGGACCTAACGAGATCACGTAGGTATGCCGGGGACCTTCGGGCAACCGGATCGGGAATGGCTTCCCGAGCTGCGCTCACTTGGACAGCCGGGGGCGGCTCTCCCTTCGTGAATCTTGCCCCTTCTTACGGTTTCGATTGCTTCGGCACAATCGTCACCCGCGACGTTGCCTGTTGCCCTTTTTCCATGCCGCCGATGATCACCAGGCCTTGCGACGTCACTACTAAACCGCGGTGATCCATAGTTGGGTTGGAGGTGTTCTGGTTGATCGTTTCCCACTTGTTCGTGCGCAGGTCAAAGGCAAAGGTCATAGACGATGGTTCCGAGGGTTTGCCATCGTAGCCGACGCCGTTGTAGTTGTAGGGGTTGTCAGTGCCACCGGCGAAGTAAACCGCGTGGTCCTTCTCTGAGCCGCCTGCCGCGATGCGGTAGCGGGCCGGGCCGGGATGATTGGGCAGTTTGGTCCACTCAATCTTGGTGGGATCGCTGTGATTGATTTTGCCCAGCCAGCATTCATCCGAGGCTACGTACTTGGGCTGATTTCCGGAGGGATTTTTGTGGACGCCATCCACATAAACAATGGTGTCATCCACTATGGCACCGGCGTGGCCGAAAACGGGTGTGCCGGGAATGGGCGTGGCTTCCTTCCATTTATTTTCTTTCGCGTCGTAGAGCTGGACATTGGGTACAGCGTCCGTCTTCGACCAGCCGCTGACCAGGTAGATGTAGCGATCGCGATACACACCCACGATGGAATCATCCACCGGCACGGGGATGTCTGCACCGCGGAACCAGTGGTCGGTAAGAGGCTGATATACGTTGACATCGGGCAGGGTGACTTCCCCGCCCTGCGGGCCCACCACGTAGCCGCCGAAGAGAAAGACGTGGTCACGCGCGCCCACGGCGGCAGCTGCGATGCGGCCGACCGGTCCGGGAATAGCGTGGATTTGTGTCCACTTCCCCGTGTCCACATCCAGAGCGTAAGCGGAGTTGGTGATCGCGTCCCACGTCTTTTTCGGCCCCATGCCCATGAAGGAGAAGAGCAGAAACTGTCCGTGCGTCTTGAGACTAGCCACGGCATTGTTGGAAACGGGCGCTGGTAGCGGATCGAATTTGGGCGCAGCGGCGAACAGCCAGCCAGTCAAGAGAACGAGCAGGAGGAATGCAAAACGCGGTTTCATTGATTCCAATATAAGCGTTCGGACGGCGGCACAGGAAGTCCACCCCAACCATGGCGGCACGGATAGGAGCGGGAGAACGCAGCTCCAATTTCAGAAGGGTGGCGCAACTGCAGCGGTTGACGGTGACATTTCCAGAGGTTCTGGGATTGCACTCGGCGTGGATGCCCTGCGTTCGTACCAGACGGTCTCGCTGGCCCGCTGCCAGAATCGGGTTCCAATCCACCACAACAATACAAGTTCGAACACAAAGAACGTGAGTCCCACGCGCTGCCCCGGGATTCTGACCCAGATCCATAGCGCGAGCGCCAGACCCAGCCAGGCCAGGAAGCTGATGCGGAAATACAACCAGAACAACGAGCCGAAGTTGTCGAAGGTAAGTTTGAAAGCGCGAGTCAGGGTGCGCCGCATGGCGCACTCGTCCTCGGCGACGGCGCGCACTTGCGCCATGTCGAACAAAAGACGGACGGCCATCGACAGAAACAGAACAAGGAGCATGCCGCCGAGTTGCACCCAGAAGCCGAGTTTCTCCCGGGGCGAGTCGGAGGCCAGGGTTCCCGACCACTTATCCACGGCCCAAGCCAGGATTGCAACCGGCACGAGCACGATCAACATGAAGATCAGCAGCCGGACCCAGCGCCAGAAGAAGGCGCCGCAGGCTTGAAAGAATTCACCCGTGGGCAGCTTGCGGCCGGCACGATAGGCTTCGAGTACGCCGCCGGTGAGAAACAGCGCGAACACGAAGAAGACCAGGGCGAACAGAACCGAACCGGAAAACTTTGACCACATGGCCACGTCAGGATTCCCCGCCAACTCGAAGAACGCAACCACGTCAAAGCCCTGGTAAAGACTTTGGGAATGGAGACTGTGGTCCGCCACGGCGCCCACGCGCGATGCCATGGGAACCGTGCCAAAGGCTGCGAGAACCAGGTTCACGATGAAAAGCCACCATAGCACGCGCTGATATCGCCACACGCGGCGGGCGCCTTCGGCAAGGATTTTGTTTGCGTCGGACATGGGTTCGCTAATCCTCAGTTCTCGGTTCTCAGTTCCTGGTTGTCAGCCCGCCTACACCAGCCACGCCAGCCACTGTGCCAGAAACTGCGTGCATAACAGCCAGTATGCGGATAGTTTCCGTCGAGCCCCGCTTTCCCGCTCCTCGACGTAGCTGTTGTTGAACAAGTCTTTGTCCAGCCCGATCGCCCGTTCGGAATCAATTTCGGCCGAGACCAGTTTGGCTTTCTTGTCGTAGGCATAGCGCACCCAGCGGTCACGGCCGTCCCAGTGCTCGCGGATAGTTTCCCCGTCATCAAATTTCACCAGCACGTCCACCGGGAAGATGAAGTCGCCCTTGCGATGTACTAGCACGTTGGTGTGGTAGAGGGTCTCGCCTTTCTTTTCCTCGGGTGGGTCCTTCAGGTACCAGTCGGCACGGTCGGAGGAAGCCTTCAGGATTTCGTAGTCCAGTATCTGTGTGCCGTACACCGCCGCCTCGAAATACCAGCGCAGGTTTTGTCCGGAGACCTCCTCGACCGTCTTCAGAAAATCTTCTTTGGTGGGATGAGTGAAGCGATAGCGCATGAAATACGTGCGCAGGGCGCGGCGCATGGTTTCTTCGCCAACAATTTTTTCCAGCGTAAACAGTACAGTTGCTGTCTTACCGTAGGAGATGTCGCCGTAAGAACTGTCGTTCATATACTGATAGGCGAAGCGGGCCATGGGGTCCTGGTCGGCGGCGCTGCGGTACTCCCAGCGTTCGACCGCGGCCATTCCCGCAGTACCGCCCCATAGGTCCAGCCCGGAACGGTCGGCGCCGTAGAGCGCGCTCATGACCTTCACTTCTGCGTAGCTGTTGATGCCTTCATCGAGCCAGGCGTCTTCAAACTCATTGGTGGCTACCATGCCGTACCAGTATTGATGTCCGAACTCATGCTCGACGACGTCTTCGGGCAGACGAAGTCCATTTGGCATCCACCAAGTAGTGCTGGCGGTGAACAACGTGGGGTACTCCATGCCATCGGCACGACCGCCGCCGTGCGGAGGATCGACCACAGTGACCTGTTTGTAAGGATAAGGACCATACCAGCGGTCAAACAACCGCATCGTGCCCTTGAGCGCCTGCATGTAGCGTGGTGCCGTTTTCATATGACCGGGTTGCATCAGCAAGCGGATTTTCACTGGGCCGGCGCTGCCGGTGAATTCTCCAGTTACGACGCGGTACTCGGGTTCCGCGGTCCAGGCGAAATCGTGGATGTCTTCGCCGTAGAACGTGACCGTCTTGCTGCCGTCCGGATTGTTGATGCTGGAGACCTCCTCGCCGCTGGCGCCGACGACTTCATTCTGTGGAAGCGTGAGGCGCACGTCGAAGGTGCCGAAATCGCCAAAGAATTCGGTCGTGGCGTGGAATTGGTGACAATTCCAGGCGCCCTGCCACCACACACCGACTTTGGGGAACCATTGCCCGCCCATGATGAAGTCCCGCTTGTAGCCGGTGCGGGCGAAGACTTCGCCCAGTTGATCCTGAAAAGCGATCTTGAACTGCACGGAAGCGCCGGGGGCCACGGGGCGAGGCAGCTTCACCTGGAAAACGGTGCGGTCATCGGCGTTGCCGTCATCCAGCGAAACGAAGTGGATCTGGGAGGTCACGTCCCCCATGCCCACTGCTTCAAAAGACTTGATTTCGGCTGAAGCAAAATACTTGTCCTTCCATTCGAAGCTAGGATGATCGCGGCGAACTTCGCGGATGAACGTGGATTTGGGCTGGAAGCCGTTGAGATAGAGGTGGAACGGGAATGTATCTTGCGCCTGGCCAGTCAGATTGCGGTAGGTAAGGGTCTCGGTGGCGTCGATGGTCTTCTTCTGGGCATCGACGCGGGCGTCAATCTGGTAAGCGACGATCCGCTCCGATAAGGGCTTGCCAGCGGCCGCCGTCTGAGCGGTCGCTCCCAACAACAGAGCGAGAGTGACGGCGACTAATAGGACTGGCTTGCGGCGACTCATTGCAGTCTTCCCTCTAAACGCCACGAGATGACACGGCTGTGAACTGCGAAGATTACACCCGCACAACAGGGTTGGGAAGAGCGCCTTCACGGAGCACTTTTCAACCCTCCGCTAGAACCAGGTCTTCTTTCTATACTCGCGGTAGGCATCTCCGAACTTGGCTTCCAGGACTCTGGCTTCTTTACGCGCACGAACGACCTGGAGGGGAATCACTACCGCGAGGATCACCAGCAGAATGGGTTTCTGCAAGGCTAGTATGAAACCCAGAATCAGCATGGCCCCGAACACATAGATCGGGTTGCGGATCTTGGAGTAGACGCCACTAGTTACCAGTTCGCGGGCCTGCGCCGTGACCGAAAACGACTTTCCCAATTCATATCGGGCTGCTATGAGAAAGACTACGCCAGGAATCCCGATGATCAGCCCGGCCCAACGAGATGCATTCCAGTCCCCCGGCAAGAAAACAATCGCGGCAAAAAGAAGCACTGCGGCGCCAACTTGAACCACCATCAGGGGTACGACCTTGCTGTCCTTGACCCGCATAGACGGCTATTCTACGAGTCCCTTACGGACGGCGTGAATGAAATCGGTGTAGGCGGGAGTGAATCCGGCAGCGCGCATGTCGGTGGCGATCTGGCCGCGATGATAGGCGGAGTGCATGACGACATGCAGCAGGACGTCTTCCTTCCGGCTGACCCAGTTTTCGCCCTTGCTGTTCTTGTAGCGGATGGAACCCAACAGATCGGCCTCAGAGAGTGTACTCAGATAGCTCTTCCAGAGAACGGGGAGGTCGGTAGCCTGGGTTGCGCATTGCTCAAGGGTGAGATCGAGCCAAACCGGAAGGGACTGTTGCTGCTGCTGCAGGCGTTCCAGCCAGAGCCTCTCGGCGGAAAGGATGTGGCCGAGCAGCTTGAGAGAGCGGAGGAGTGGAATGTTGCTCGCTTGCAGTGCGGCCAGCACTTCGCGGTTGGCCCACTCGTCGTAGACGAAAAGGCGGCGGAGATGTTCGAGCATGTCCATGGTCGTGGTACGTCAGTTCGGTCAGTGCGAGGACTCATTACTCTAAGGCGTGCCGCCCAGCCTCGCAACTGAGTCGAGGACGAGGCGCCGACGAGGGCCAACCCAGAACAACCTTGCCGAAACGACCGGCATCTGCTCAGGAATATACTCACTCTGTCCGGTTCGCTGGGAGGTCGGCATGGCGAGGCGATCGGCGATCCTGCCCGTACTTCTGCTGCTCGTGGTTGCTTCCAGTTCCAAGGAAAAGAAGAAGGAGGCTCTTCCGGAGTTACTGCTCCGCGCCCGGTTTGTCACGGTCATGGTGTATCCGGACTCGGCTATCGCTCTGACTGATCCGACTGAGAACCGGATCGCGCAGAGCGATGTCGAAGCCGCGTTGCAGAAATGGGGCCGCTTCAAAGTGACCATGGAAACCTTGAATGCGGACTTGATCATCGTAGTCCGCAAGGGCGGGAAAGCGATCACACCAACCCTGAACGGCGGGACACGTAACGGACATCCTGTAGTCATCAATCCAAGTGGCACCGGCGATATCGATGTCGGCATCAAAATGGGCACACCGCCGAATACGACTGCGAGCGACAGCCACAGGACCGAGCGTCCGACACCAGGCACGGAAATTGGTCCCACGGAAGATGTGTTTACCGTTTATCGCGCGGGGGGCGACAACCCCTTAGACACTGCTCCACTTTGGCGCTACGCGGGCCACAACGGTCTGCGGCATCCCTCGGTGCCGGCAGTCGAGAAGTTCCGCAAAGCGATGGAAGAAGCGAAGAAGGCCAAACCATAACCAGAGCCAGTTTCTGCAACGGCCTTGGGCTTCGCAGCGCGTTCGGCGGGCAGATGTTCGGCGAGCCGGGCAATCCTCATTGCGTGAATCTTCCGCCAACGTTTACGATGCGGAGGAGAAACGCCTCATGCCGTCCAACCAGCCCAGAATCACGACACCGCAGCCTGCCCGTTGTGTCTTGACGACCGCCCGGCCATGGCCTCGATTGAGGCGGCTTTTGTTGACCGGGCTATGGATGTCGTGCCTTTGTACCTTGATGGCCTCGCAATCGCTGCCTCCCCAGGCGCAGATTCTTGTGCGACATGGCCAAGCCGCTCTGGAGTCGGGCGACTTCGCGCGCGCCGCAACCGATTTCGAACAGGCTCGACAACTCGCACCCGAAAATCTCGAGGTAAACCGTGGCCTGTTGCTGAGCTATCTACAGGCGGGGCAGCTGGCTCAGGCGACGAAAATTGGACAGAGCGCCGTTGCCCGCTGGCCACAGGATGCACAACTGCAGCATTGGCTGGGGTTGGTCTATTTCAAGAGCGGCCAGAACCAGCGGGCGCTGGAGGTACTACAACGTTCCGAGAAACTCGACGGCACGGAATTCGACATCCACTTTGACCTCGCGCTGGTGCTGCTCGCCGAAAGCCAGTATTCCCACGCGGCGGACGAGTTGGAAAGGGCGCTCAAGCGCAGGCCCTCGCATACACTGGCGCACGTGCTCCTGGGCCGCGCGTATCAGAATTCGAACCGTACCGTGCAGGCAATCCAGCAGTTTCAAACCGCATTGCGGCTGGACGCCAATGTGCCGCTAGGTCACTATCACTTGGGTTTTGTCTACGCCAGTTTAGGACGAAATCAGGAGGCTATCGCGGAATATGAGAAAGAAGCAGCGCGCGCGCCCGATACTCCCGAGGTCCATTACCAACTCGGGCATTGTCTGCTCGAAATCGGAAACTGGAAGCCGGCTATCACCCATCTGAGAAAAGCGACTGAACTCGACCCGCAAAATGCGGATGCCTCCTACGATCTTGGCAAGGCGCTGCTTTTGGCGGGCGATGCCGAAGCCGCGGTCCCTGCCCTACGACATTCTATTGAACTGAAGCCTTCGAACCCGAGTCCACACTACCTGTTGGCGCGGGCGCTCGAGAAGATGGGCAAGGGCGACGAGGCGCGGCAGGAGTGGCAACGCTTCGCGGAGCTGAAGAAGTCCCAGCCTCAAACCGGAGGAATGGCCACAGGCCGAACCCAGTGATATTCAGCTTTCGATCCTTACCACGCGTTTTCCTCGCGACCGGATTTCTGATTGGCGCGGCGCTTTGGCTTACCGCAGCTGCATCTCCTCCGCAAGAGAAGAAGCGCCCGGCGCCTGCCCCATCGTCCACAAAGAAAATTGTGCAGGCAGCCGGCGTGTCTTTCGTGGATGTAACCAGGGCGGCGGGGATTGACTTCCATCTCACCTGCGGGAGTCTGGAGAAGCGCTACATCATGGAATCGATGTGTGGGGGGATCGCCGTCTTTGATTATGACAACGACGGCTGGATGGACATCTTCCTGGTGAACGGCTCCACGCTGGAGGACTTGCGCGCCGGCAAGTGTCACCCGGGAAAGCTCTATCGCAACAACCACGAGGGCACCTTCACCGATGTCAGCGCCCAGGCAGGCTTGACCCACTGCGGCTGGGGATTTGGCGTGGCTGTGGGCGACTACGACAACGATGGCGGGGAGGATCTCTGCATCACCTACCTCGACGGCGCCGTGCTCTATCACAACAATCGCGACGGCACGTTTACCGACGTCACGGCCAAGGCGGGCGTGGGCAATCCGGGACGTTGGGGCACCAGCACCGCGTTCGGAGACTACGACAATGACGGCTACCTCGACCTGTACGTCGCCAACTACGTGGATCTGGACCTCGGCCGCTTGCCCGAGTTCGGGCAAGGACCTTTCTGTCAATATCGCGGCATTCCAGTTTCGTGCGGACCACGCGGGTTAAAAGGTGGGCGTGACCGTCTTTATCACAATAATGGAGATGGCACTTTCACTGACGTAACTGGGAAGTTGAACATTGATCCCGGCAGCTACTACGGCCTGGGCGTGCTTTGGCTGGACTACGACCGCGACGGGTGCCTGGATCTCTACGTGGCTGACGATTCTTCGCCCAGCATGCTCTATCACAACGACTGCAAGGGCAGCTTCACCGAAGCCGGCGCGGAGGTGGGAGTGGCTTACAGCGCGGACGGGAGGGAACAGGCCGGCATGGGGATCGATTCAGCGGACTACGACAACGATGGCTGGCCGGACATTGTGAAGACCAATTTTTCCGACGATACCAACAATCTTTACCACAACGATCACGATGGCCAGTTCACGGACGTTGCCGGAGCGGCGGGGTTTGGACCGGTTAGCGTTCCGTTTCTTGCCTTCGGTGTGAAATTCTTCGATTTGGATAATGACGGGTGGAAAGATATTTTCGTCGCCAACGGGCACGTGAACCCTCAGGTTGATCAGCACTCGTTCGGCGTGACCTACGCTGAGCGTCCGCTGCTTTTCCACAATCTTCGAGGTGGGAAATTCGAGGAGATTGGGATGAATGCCGGAGCGCCTCTGGCACGCCGTTACGTCGCCCGCGGGGCCGCGACGGCGGATTTCCTGAACAAGGGTACGGAAGATTTGCTGATTAGCGTGTTGGACGGTTCTCCGGTTCTGCTGCGCCCGATTCCGGCTCCTGGCAAGGCAATGGGCGGACACTGGCTCACTATCAAGACAGTGGGCACGCGTGCGAATCGGGACGGGTTGGGCGCCCGGGTGGAGGTCAAGGCCGCCGGGCTTACGCAAGCCGCCGAAGTGCGTGCCAATAGCAGCTTTGAATCCGCCAGCGATCCCCGCCTGCATTTCGGTCTGGGCAGCGCCACCCAGGCGGACTCGATCGTGGTTCACTGGCCGTCGGGAAAAATGGACAGCCTGGGTCCCGAGGCGGCGGATCAGGAGCTGATAATCGAGGAGGGCCGCGGCGTGGTGGGGCGGCAAGCCGGGCCGGCGGTAGAGCCCCCGAACCCGGCAAAGCGGCCCAAGCGCTGAGGCTTCGGCACATAACAGCCAGTCCGCCCTCCCAGGCGATCCGGGGAGCACACCAGAGCCCTAATCTTCCAAATTCTGGAGTGCTGTTGAGTCGTGTCTACTGTTACCCATAGTGAGCGCCAGTAAAATGGCTGTAAACCATTGACGCGGCTGAGAGAGTACTTTGGAAAGGTACGTGCGCTGACGTCCGTAGTTTCTGTGTGGGCATGGGAGGATGCGTGCCCGTCTGACAGAAAATGGGGCGGTTCGCTAGACAAATCAGCAAGATAGCTTGACAGCGAACACCCGTGGGGCGCAAAATGCTGCGCACTTCTGTTGTGGGGTTGTTGGCCCACATCTGGAGCGTGACAGCGGATCCTGACGCCAAAATTGTTAAGTGGAAAACAACTTCCCGCAACATCGAGAG
>JBGQBN010000076.1:0-14203 GCA_041494805.1 Terriglobia bacterium
CCAGGTTCAAGCCGGCCCCGGTCGAGGCGGGCACGGTGAGCAGGTACAACCCGACGAATGCCATGCCCACGCCCACGGCGCTCCAGCGATTGATGCCACGTTTCCAGAACAGCGCCAGAAAAAGCGGCACCAGCACAATCGAGACTCCGGTCAGAAACGCGGACTTCGAAGGCATGGTGTACTGCAGCCCGACCGTCTGCAGTTCGTTCCCCACAAACAGAAAAACGCCAACCAGAATGCCGGAAACCAGAGAACCCGCATGGATGCGCGGCAGCTGGCGATGGAAAACCGCAGCCAGCACCAGCGCCGCCAGGCTCATGCGTATGGCGTTGAAGAACAGCGGAGAAATATCCGCCAGCGCATTCTTGATGACGACAAACGTCGCGCCCCAGATCAGCGTGATGAACACGAGCAGAATGTGGGCTTTGAGCGAGCGGGACACGGGATTAGAGTAGCAAACCGGAGGAGGAGACAAACCGCAGCAAGAACAGAATTGTTCTCAGGGTCATCCACCGACTCCAGTCAGAGCCAGCAGGGTCAGCAAAATGCGCTTGAGCCCCAGTTCGCGTCCGCCGCAGTCGAACCACTCTTGCAGAGTATGAGCTCCACCACCGGTGCCGCCGCCACCGATGGCGATGGCTTCACGGCCCAATGACAGCGGAATGTTAGCGTCGGTCGAGGCGCGCTGGATCTGCGCCGCGTTCCCCAGGTGCGCGTCCACCGCGCGAATCACCTGTAGGATGCGTGCATTCGCATCCAGTTCGCCTGCCGGACGATTGCCGATAACCACCACTTCAGAACTGAGTCCGAAGGGGCGCCGTTGCGAGTTGCCGCGCTTCTCCACCGCCAGCGACTCCTCCTCCACCGCACGATCGAGCGCCACCCGCAGAGCGCCTTCCAGGCGCTCCATCTCGACCGTGGAGGTGGACCGGATGTCTACCCGCATGCTGGCTGATTCCGGAATGGAATTCACCGAAGTCCCGCCGCGAATCACGCCGATGTTGAACGTGGTCTTGGGCGACGTAGGCACCGGCGTTTGCGTAAAAGCCTGAATCGCCCGCGCCAGCACCAGGATGGGGTTGGGTGCGCCGAAGTCGCTCCAGGAGTGTCCGCCCGGGCCGCGCACAATCACTTCGAAACGCCGGCTGCCCAGGGCCTCAGCCACAATCGTGTCGGAGCCGGCGCCATCGAGGACCAGGCTGGATGTGATCACATCTTTCCAGCGCGGCGCCGAAAAAATGTGCCGCATGCCGCGCAGATCGCCTTCCCCTTCTTCACCCACGTTTCCGATAAACACCAGCGGAAGGCCGTGCCGGATTCGCACCGCGCGCAACAGCGACACCATCGCCAGCATCGCGGTCAAACCTGCGCCGTTGTCCGATACGCCCGGCCCGTACAGCCGGCTTCCCTGCTGCCGTATGTTCAGCGGCGTGCCTGCGGGAAAAACCGTATCCATGTGAGCGCTGAGCGCGACGTAGCTTCGCCCGTAGCCAGGATGTATGCCGAAGACATTGCCCACATCATCGTTATGGACATCGTCCAACCCAAGCTCGCGGAATCTTTCCGTCAGCCATTCGCTGCGCGCCGCCTCCCCGAACGGAGGCGCAGCAATACGCGCCAACTCCAGCTGCCAGTGGGCAAATTGCGGCTCCTGGGCGCGGAACCAGTTGAAGGCCGAGCGAACTTGCGCCAGCGCAGAGAGACGGGCTATCTCCTGCTGCACGCTGGGAGGCGTTTCCGACACTTCCGGATGCGAGCTCTGCACCATGACCTGACTCGCCATCTTACAACGCAGGGCGGGAATTGGGATTGGGGTGTAGCGAAACGGCGGATTACGGTAGGCCATCAACGCACGGGTCGGGATGGAAAACTCGTCATTCTTCTCCTCGCTCCGTGTCTACACGCACGACCGGCGCTGCAAATGCATTGGGAAATGTAAGCGTCACCACGCATCCCTTCCGGACATTGGTGACCAGCGCCGGCCGAAAGCAAGCGATACATGTTCCACCGGCGTGCCGGACGCTGGGGTAAACCACACCGGCTGAGCCTTGATTCAAAAGCTCTCGCGCAAGTTCTTGCGAAGCTCGATAGCTGTTGGGCGCAAGGCACGCGGCATGATGAGCATCGTTGCGAATGTCGTGAAACTCCGCCCGGAAATCTGCCTGATAGTCTCGGAAGGTCGCGGTCTCCTCTTCCTGCCAATTGACTTCACGCAGGCCTTCGGCAAAGTGGAATGCAACTTCGGCTTGCGCCGTGTCAAGCATGAAGCCCGCGTACCAAGCCCCACGATCAGGGCCATTAAAACGGCTTCCCTCGGGACGAGTATGAGTAAACGCGGCGTTCACAATGTGCCCGTTGGGAATGCCGAAAACCAGTTCGTGGACCGTAATCCCCGGCAGCAGATTCGCTTCTCCAAGTAGTCGCTCGTTGGTCGCGCCTTCCAGCTGGAACAAGTCCTGCAGATGTCGCTCATCAGTCGTGAGCCGTACAAAAACACTCTCGCCGCTGTCACTGTAGCGCGCGGGAATAAGGCGATGAGTGTCGTCTTGAGAAAGCCGAATGGTGCGAGTCGCCACTAGCGCCCGCCGCGCCGCGCATCCAGAAGTTGGCGCGCTCGCATCATCGCCGGCAATCCGCCTTTGAGCATGTAGGACAGCGGCGTTTCACCGCCGAACATGGGGCTGACATTAGGCAGCTGCACCCAGGCATCGGCCAGCTTCTTGCTGTAAAGGATGTTCAAGGCTTTGAAGATTCCCAATAGCAAGGAAATCCGAGTCAGCTTGTCTTGATCCAGCGTTTTGGAGCGACGCCGCTTCAGGTTATAGAAGGCTCCATTTGAAACACCCCCCAGCAGCGCGCGAGAATCTTCATCTCGCAGTTTCCATAGGCTAGCCAACTCGAGGAATCCTCGGACGGCGGAAGGACTAAGCCGTTCCTGGACCTTCCTGCTGGAGAGCTCCGTAGGCCGCTCCAGTGCGACTCCCGCAAGTTGAACGTTTTGTGTCACCATCTAATACTCCAAGTATGTATGAATAATATTACACTTTTGGAGAATGTAAAGATAGCGATTTAGACCAATAGAATCAACTGTATACGTCTTTGCTTCCGGGAGGTCTTGCGTTCTCGGGAGGGAAAATTGGCGACGGCTGCTCAGTCGGACGTCGCCTTCGTCGCTGGCACGCACTCCAGAATTTCTGCTTCGCTGAGCGTGTGGTCCGACGCCTTGGCGCGTTTGTAGATGCGTTCCACTACTTCCTCCTTCGCGGGAATATTGCGTCGCTCCAGCCAGAACAAGACGTTTGACTTGCCGCTCATCGGCCCGATATCAATCACCTGCTCCATTCCGAACACGTGTGAAGGCACGCCGGAATAAACGGTGTTGGCGAGCTCGAGATCATTTTTCCTGTAAGCCTTGATAACCGCGGCCGCATGCACCCCGGTGGCGGTGCGGAAGGCATCTTCTCCAACCACGGGATAATTCGCCGGAATCGGCACGCCGGTGGCCTGCGACACTGCCTGGCAGTACTCCTTCAACTTGGTCAGGTCCTGGTCGGTCCACGGAGGAATGCCCATGAGTTTCAAGTTGACCAGCATCTGGTCCATCTGCGTATTGCCGACGCGCTCCCCCAGTCCTAACGCGCAAGCATGAACGCACTCGGCGCCAGCCACTAGCGCCGCCATAGAGTTGGCGATGGCCAGACCGCGGTCGCAGTGTCCGTGCCAGTCCACGCGGATTTTTTCGCCGGAAGGCTTGACCACCTCTTCCATGATGAAGCGCACCAGGGCAAACGCTCCCATGGGCGTGGCATGTCCCGCCGTGTCACAGATCACAATCGCACGCGCGCCGCAGTTGATGGCTGTCGAGTACAGGCGCTTCACCGTCTCCGGATCACAGCGCGAGGTGTCCTCAGTGACGTACATCACGTCGAGGCCAAGCGACACACCGTACTTCACCGCCTTTTCCGTGGTCTTGAGCAGAAAATCGTCGCTCCAGCCCTCGGTGTAGCGGCGAATCGGACTCGATCCCAGAAACATCGCAGCCTCGATGTTCAGCCCCGTGCGCTGCACGATTTCCGCGACCGGGCGAATATCGTTCTCATGCGTGCGCGCCGCACAGTTGGCGCGGATCTTCATCTTGTGGCTGACGATTTCACGCGCCAGCGCCTCCACGTGTTCCACCGCGCGCGGGCCAGCCCCGGGCAATCCCAGGTCAAGCGAGTTAATGCCCAACGTCTCCATCAGGTGGAGAATGTGAATTTTTTCCTGGATCGAGGGATCGCGCACCGAAGGCGACTGCAAACCATCGCGCAGAGTTTCGTCGTTAAGCAGAACGTGGCCCGCGGGCCGCAGCGACGCGGGATGAATCTGGTTCCAGTCGTAGATGAGTTCGGAGGCTTTCAAGATGTTGTCAGCATGAGCAATGACCGTGTGGGGGTGGGTCTTCGACCCGCCCGCCGAGCGCAGCTCGGCAACTCCTACTTCCCATCCTTAGGCGGCAAGGTCAACCCAAAGACCGAAATCTGCCCCGGCCCGGCCACGCTCAACCCACCCTTTTCAACCGGATTGGGCAAATAAAGTGTCTTGCAATGCTCGCAGCGATACACCTCGGCATCCGGCCCCCAGGCCTTGGCCACGTCGCCGCACGCCTGCTCGACCACGTCGGTCATATAGAACCAGCGCTTCAGATGCCCGCCACAGAACTTTCCCTTGGCATCTTTCTCGTTGCAGGCACGCTGTCCCGGTTTCTTGATTTTGACCTTGTGATGGAAAAGCTGTTGCAGAGCGGGGGTACTGGAGGTTTCAGTTGTGGCCAAAGGAGCTATCCCTCATCGTCACGGCCGATGCGCCGCTGGATTCAGATTGAAACAGCTTATTTTACTCGAAGGGTAAAGAGCAGACCAATTGAGGGCCCCGGTGGTCGCCCGTCAGTCTGGCTACTCCGCGTGAAGATCCCAAGTCTTAGTCAAACTCCATCTTGGGCGCGGCCTGGTCCTGTCCCACCCGACCGGCTCCGATGTCAGCGATAGAGTAATTTTCGCCCCGGATGGGCCCGCCTGCCATTCGTCGCAACATCGCGATCTGGCCGACGTGGGTCAGGGCATCAGCAATCGGACCCTGGAAGAGTTTCTCAGATGGCGCCTGGAGGGACTTGGCCGAAGCCAGGTAGTCGTCAAAGCGCTTCAGCGCGGCATGGAAGCGCTCAAGTTCTTTGTCCCAGGGCAGCGGGTTGGAGTCCTGCCATCGCTCCTTCCCCTCGGCAATCGAGAGCGCCCAGTCGAGCAGGTCGCCGATGTGGGCCAAAATCCGCCCTGGGGTTCGCGAAGTCTCACTTGCACGAAACTCGGCGAAGCCTGCCGGAGCGTTGCGGACAGCTTTACCGCCTCTGTATGCCAGCGTGGCCACGGTGTGGCGCAACAATTCACGTTTCGGATCAGAAATCGCAGCCATCATTCAGTCTCCCCGCCCTTCATCTGCTACACCTTTCCCTTCCCCACGTACACCCCCGCCGACCTCAGTCCACCCAACAATCGCCGCCCCAATCCGCGCGCGAACTGCAGATCGAGAAATCCTTCCATTTGCCGCGTAAACTTCTCGCCGTATCCATACCACCAGACTTTCTTCATACCGGGCAAACGGTCGGAATCCACATACTTGATCCACACCATTTCGTCCAGCCCGAATCGTCCATGGGTGCGCCCCACGCCGCTGGCCTTCACTCCGCCGTGTGGGGCCTCGCTGATGCCGAAGCAGGAGACGACATCGTTCACCATCACGGTCCCCGCTTGGATGCGACGGGCCACCGTCTCGCCACGCCCCCGGTCGCGCGTCCACACACTGGCGGCAAGGCCGAATTCGGAATCGTTCGCCAAGCGGACAGCTTCCTCGTCACTGTTAAACAGCATGACTGGCAGTACGGGCCCGAAGGTTTCCTCGCGCATGATGCGCATCTCATGGGTGACGTCGGCCAGCACCGTCGGCGCATAAAAGTTGGGTCCGAGTTTTACCAGCCGCACACCGCCGGTCAGCAAACGAGCACCACGGCTCTTCGCGTCTTCCACCTGCGCTTCCACGTTGCGCAGCTGGCGCTCGTGGATCAGCGGCCCCATATCGGTTTGCGGATCCATGCCATTACCCACACGCAGCTGTTCCGTCTTGTGCACGCAGGCTTCGAGGAAGGGCTCGTACAGACTGCGATGCACATAGCAACGCTCCACGGAGAGGCAGGCTTGTCCGGCATTTACAAACGCGCCCCAGACGGCGCCGCTGGACGCGACTTCGACATCGGCGTCCTCGAGCACCAGCATGGGATCTTTTCCACCCAGTTCCAACACCACCGGAAGCAGCCGCGCCGCCGCAGCCTGGGCGATGCGCTTACCCGTGGGCACGCTTCCGGTAAAGATCAGTTTGTCGATCGCGGCATTGATCAGCGCCGCGCCAGTCGCGCCATCTCCCACGACCACTTGGAATACGTCCGTGGGCACCCCGGCATAATGCAGCAGAGACTCCAGCTCCAGCGCCGCCAGCGAAGTAAACTCCGAGGGCTTCACCACCACGGAGTTCCCGGCCACGAGCGCGGCCAAGCTCTCAGTTGCAGGAATCGAGAACGGATAATTCCACGGCGAAATAATGCCGACCGCCCCGTAGGGTTCGCGCACAATGCGGCCGGCTTTGGTCTTCATGGCCAGATTGCCATGTGGAACCGCTTCTGCGCGCAAAAGATGGTAGGCGTTTTCAATGCAGAAACGCGTAGCGTCCAGCACCACCAGAACTTCCGTCAGCAGCGCTTCGACGTAGGGTTTGCCAGCTTCCCGCGTGATTAGTCGGGCGACTTCAGATTTCTTTTCGTGAAGCCGTCGCTGAAAATCGCGCAAGATGGCAACACGCTTTCGCACTCCAAGTTCATTCCATGCCGGTTGCGCCGCGCGGGCACGGGCCACCGTCGCCTGGACTTCCAGATCCGAGGCGCATTCGAATTGGCGCAAGGTCGCGCCGGTAGCGGGATTGGTGGAAACCACCTTGCGCGTGGCGATTTGGAGATCCGTAGCCATGCTCGGTAGAGACGTAGCTTGCTACGTCTGGTTCGTTCTGTCCAGAGAGACGTTGCGAGCAACGTCTCTACAGATTCGTGGAATCCGAGGTCAATACTCCACGTTCACCAGATACAACCCGTTCGCCGGGGCCGTCGCTCCCGCGGCCGAGCGGCTGCGTGCCTTGAGGATGCTGGTCACATCGTCCGGTCGCAAGGTTCCCTTGCCCACCAGTACGAACGTCCCCACCAAGTTGCGCACCATGTGGTGCAGAAACCCACTGCCCCGGACGCTGTAAACCAATTCATCCCCTTGCCGCTCCCAAGCGGAGGAAAAAACTCGCCGCACATTGGAGATTTCCTCCCCCCCGCGTCCGCGTTCCGGGTCCACGGCCGCGAACGAAGTGAAATCGTGCTCGCCCACGAGTAACCTCGCCGCCTGGCCCATCGCTTCTTCATACAACGGATAGGGATGATGCCAAACGTAGCGCGCCAGAAAAGGTGGGCAGATAGCGCCCCGATACATACGGTAGCGATAGGTCTTTGCCCGGGCTGATTTGCGGGCGTGAAACTCGGGCGGCACTTCGCTGGCCTGAAGCACGCGAATCGAAGGCGGCAAAATGTCGTTCAGGGCCTTGGCCAGATTCTCCGCCGGAATGGGCGACCCGGTCGCAAATGTGGCCACCTGGGCCAATGCGTGAACGCCGGCGTCGGTGCGTCCCGAGCCCTGGGGCAAAATCTTCTCCCCGGTCACGCGGTCAATCGCGGAAGCCAGCGCGCCCTGAACCGTAGCGGTATCCGGCTGCACTTGCCAACCGGAAAACTCCGAACCGTCGTAGGCCAGCACCAGCTTAAGATTGCGCATGAGATTTCCCGGCTCTCGATCGCGACGCTTTCATTCGCTGTCCACCCGGCCCAACCCACCGGTGACGCGGGGGTTCTATGATACATTCTGCCGTGGCGGCACTGTATCAGCTCCAACTTCACGCACCGCGGAATCTCACCGCTCCTGAGGACCTGCATGAACGGTTGGTTGGAATGGAGCGCACTGCCCATTCTTCGTGGGCCGCTGGCCGGGAAACGCTGGCTCCTGGCCAGCCGTATCAATTTCTTCCTGGGGACCTACGAACCTGAGCAGACCCAAGCCTTTCAGGAGATTATCCAGCCCGGCCAGGTGGTTTATGACATAGGGGCCCACTACGGCTACTACACGCTGTTGGCTTCCGTGCTGGTTGGCCCCGGGGGAAAAGTGTTTGCGCTTGAGCCATCGCCCGCCAACGTGGCGCGATTGCAAATCCATTGTCGCGTGAATCGCTGCAACAATGTGACGGTGAGTGAAATCGCTCTTTCCGATCGCGAAGGCAAGGCCAGCTTCGACAATCGTGCCGGTTCGGGGACTGGCCACCTCTCACCGGAAGGTACGGTTGAAGTCCAGACCACGACTCTGGATGCCTTGTCCACGCGGCTACCCACGCCGCACGTCCTCAAGATTGATTGTGAAGGAGCAGAGTTACAGGTCCTGACCGGAGGCGAAAAGACAATCCGCTCCGCCAAACCGGCCATCTTCCTTTCCACCCACAGCGATCAACTCAAGACCGATTGCTTCCGCTTGCTGGAGAGTTGGGGCTACTCGTTCTCCCGCCTGCGCGGAGACGATTCCCTTTGCAGGGTCAGGCCGGTCGCCGAGCCGGTCTGACGAATTCACCTGCCTCTGGACAAGACCTTTGCCCCCCTCACCCGTCCAATAGCCGAGACGGACCGCCCCGGTCGCATGGCGATTTATTGCAGCCCGTGGGTTGATTCCGCTCATCCAAAGAGCTTGCAAAGCTTTACAAAGTTTTACGCGGCTGATCCCCGTCGGGCGCGGAGAGAAGTGCTCGGTCAGCTATACTATTGCATTCCGCCGGGGGAGAGACTCAGGGTGTTTCTCTGCCCGAGCGCCACGAAAGATGAAACCTGGAGTGCGTCTTTTGCGTAACAGCCATTGACCAGGAAGAAGACCAGGACGACCTTGTCAGTTTTTACCAGCATTCTTTATCAGCAGGCCTTTATGCATGGAGATGAACGCATGTCTTTGCCTCGTTTGAATTCTTTTGCCCGGCTGGCTACCGCAGTGGCGCTGGCCGGCATGCTGTCAGTCACAGGTTGGGCGCAAGCGTCGTCGCCGGAGAGCCAGCCCACCTCACCTCAGCCCCAGCCGCAGCAGTTCCGGCTGGGAGAGTATTCCAAAGGGCGTTCGTACTTTCCGAATCCCCTCGGGCCCTATCTGCCGCGCAGCGTGGCCTCCCCGAACCTGAGCAACACGCCGCGAATGAACCAATTGCTGCAGAACGGGAAGCTGATGCTGTCGTTGGACGATGCCATCGCGCTGGCCCTCGAGAACAACCTCGACATCGCCATCGCCCGCTATAACCTGAACGTGGCTGACCTGGACATCCTGCGAGCCAAAGCGGGATCAGCCATTCGCGGCGTCAACACCGGTGTGGTGCAAGGCACGCCCGGCGGCGGCGTAGGTGGAATCGGAGGCACTACGCAAGGCGCGGGCGCCGGTGGAACTACTACCGGAGCAGGTGGCGCGGGCGCAGGCAGCTCCGGACTCGTGACCTCACCCTCGGGTGTAGGCTCCGCGGTTCCGTCGTTTGATCCCATCCTCACCGGCACGCTGCAGTTTGATCACAACCTGATCCAATCGCCCAGTTCCTTCAGCAACCCGTTTACCGCCCAGAACACCACTCTCGCAGACTTCAATTATTCGCAGGGGTTTGCCACCGGCACTAACTTGAGTATCGGATTCAATAACTCGCGGTCCACGACCAGCTCAACCTTCTCGTCGCTGAGTCCGTCGTTGAATTCGAATTTCCGTTTCACCCTCAGCCAGCATCTGCTGCAGGGTTTCGGCTTCTTGCCCAGCACGCGTTTTATCCGCATCGCGAAAAATAACCGCGAGATCTCGGATGTCGCCTTCCGCTTGCAGGTGATCACGACGGTCAACCAGATCCAGAACATCTACTGGGATCTGGTCAACGCTTACGAGAACGTCAAAGTGCAGGAGGAGTCGCTGCACCTGGCCGAGAAGACGCTGGGAGACAACAAGAAGCAGGTGGAGATCGGGACTCTGGCGCCCATCGAAGTGGTGCGCGCTCAAAGCGTCGTGGCCACCGACCAGCAGGCCCTGATCGTGGCCAAGACGAACCTGGAGCTGCAGCAGTTGCTGTTGAAGAACGCGTTGAGTCGCACGCTGGTGGACCCGGTCCTCGCCGATGCGGAGGTGGTGCCCACCTCCACCATGGAGTTGCCCGCGAACGAACCCGTGGTGCCGATCCAGGACCTGATCAACGATGCCCTCAGCCATCGTGCCGAACTGGCTGAGTCGCGCATTGACCTCACCAACCGCGAGATCACCAGCAAATCCGCCAAGAACGCGCTGCTGCCCTCGCTCGATCTGTTCGCCTACTACGGCGGATCAGGTTTGGGAGGCGCCCAGAACCTAGCAAATATTTGTCCTCCCAGTGGAGCGCAGCCGCTCGGTTGCAGGCCAGCCGGCAGCATTGCTCCTACCAGCTACGGCAGCACTTTGAACCAACTGGTCGATTCGACCGCGCCCGATAAGGGTGTGGGATTACAGCTAACCATTCCCATCCGCAACCGCTCGGCACAAGCCGACCAGTTGCAAGTCGCTCTGGAATACCGCCAGGCCCAGATGCGCTTGCAGCAACTGGAAAACCAGGTGCGCATCGAGGTGCGCAACGCGCAATACTCGGTCCAGCAGAACCGGGCCAGTGTGGAAGCCGCGCAGGCGGCTGTGGAATTGGGGCGAACGTCGTTGAACGCCGAACAAAAGAAATATTCCTTGGGCGCATCCACAACCACCCTGGTGCTGCAAACGCAGCGCGACCTAGCCCAGGCCCAGTCCAATCTGGTGTCAGCCAAGTCGAGCTACGAAAAGTCGCGCGTCGAACTGGATCGCGCAATTGGCCTGACTCTCGACCGCAATGGCATACTGCTCGACGACGCCGAGCGCGGCCAAGTCAGCAGGATGCCGCATGTGCCGTATGTAGCGCCGCGGCAGGACATGCAGCGGCCGCCCCAGTAACCGGCCTGGCCGGCCTTGGGTGGAGGCAAGTTTTGGGTGGGGACAGGCGACTCGCCCGTCCCCGTCGAGCACAGGTCGACGGGTCTCTCCTCCAATTATATCTTAAAGATAATTCTCTACCAGGATTCGATTCCAGCCACTTTTACCTTGTTCGACGGCTTTTGGGGATCACTCCGCCTCCGAACCTCGCTCCAGCAGCTTAGGAATGCCAGGAATGGCCATTCTAGAGCATGGTCGGAACTTCAATTTCGATATGCCTGTCACTTTGGAGCTGTCCGTTTCGATAACTCATAGATAAGATGTGACTTGGCCGGTGACTCTGGCTTGCCGGACAAGGGGGCGATCATGGCGTCTCACGCCTCGCCATTCCCTCCCGCCAGCCTGACACGGTATCCTCTCCCCGTGACTCTTTCCGTAGTCATCATCACCTACAACGAAGAAGCCAACCTCCCGCGCACCCTCGAAAGCGTGAAGCCGCTGCTGGGCGAAAAGCAGGGCGAGATCATCGTGGTGGATTCCGGCTCGACGGATCGCACAGCCGAGATCGCTCGGTCGTTCGGCGCGAAGGTGTTCGTCGAGCCGTGGAAAGGCTACGCCGCTCAGAAGAATTCGGCGATTGAGAAGGCGACGGGAGATTGGATTCTAAGTTTGGACGCGGATGAGGAAGTTGGCGACGGGGCGCGAGAGTTCATACTCTTGGTCCTTTCTGCTTCACACGACACCCTTCGAGAGTTCAATGGAGGGTTCTGGCTCTCGCGCCGGAATTACTTCCTGGGGCGATGGATACGCCATGGGGGCTTTTATCCCGACCAAAAGTTGCGCTTGTTCAGGCGTGGCAGCGGACAGTTCGAGGATCGCACCGTCCATGAGGATGTGAAGCTACGGTCCGATCGAAAAGCGTATGACCCCTCATTGCATCTCGACATGGGTGGTGCGCCTGACCTCATCCACCATTCCTACCCCACGCTCTCCGACTACATCGACCACATGAACCGTTACTCCTCGCTTGGTGCGGAGATGGCCGCGGCCAAGGGGAAACAAGGCTTCACCCTCATCAACATCGTCATCCGGCCTTGGGTGACGTTCCTCTACAACTACTTCTTCCGCCTCGGCTTCCTCGACGGCCGCGAAGGCCTGCTGCTGCACCTCTATCACGCGGTGTACGTTTCGTGGAAGTACGCCAAGGCCTGGGAAATAGGGCGGAGGTCAACGCAGTAGCCGGAGACGTTGCCAGCAACGTCTCTACAGGATCGTTTGCCGTAGAGACGTAGCTTTGCTACGTCTCTTGCGCCACCACGCATTCATCCCGCCCGCGTCCCGTCCGGCACCGGACTCTCCGGCATCGCTAACACCGGACGCACGCCGTCGGCATAGCCGATATCGAACAGCATCCCTTCCGACACCACGCCCCGCATCTTGCGCGGCTCCAGGTTCACCACGAACAAGGCCTGCCGGCCTTCGATCTCGCGCGGATTGGCACGCTCTTTCTTCATTCCGGCCGCGATGGTGCGTTCGTGATCGCCAAAGCTGACCCGCAGCTGGACAAGATTGTCGGAGTTGGGAACATCACTCACCGCGAGGATGGTGCCGACGCGGATGTCGATCTGGTTAAGAACCTCAAGCGGGACAACGGCTTTGACTGGTGCGGGCGTCATAGACGCATTGTACGGAACCCGGGAATGACCGTAGAGACCTAGCTTGCTACACCTCCTGGCCATGCCTTCGTGGCGAAAGAGACGTAGCAAGCTACGTCTCTACAGAGGTATCATCCATAGGTACGCGGGGTGAGCATGGGCGACAAGAAAACCAAGCCGCAGGTTGCGGAGAGTCCGATTTCTGATGTGTTTGAGGGGCGGCATCCGTCTGCCAGCGAGAAGGAGTGGGCGGAGCAGGCGCTCGCTCCCACGCTGGATAAGGCCCCCGAACGGTCGATTGGGGCACCCACTGGCGTGAATCTCGACGAGCACGGCCACGCCCGCTTCACCACCATCTCAGGTGTTCCAATCCGCCGTCTCTACACCGAGGCCGACCTTCCCGAAGACTGGAACTATGAACAGTACCTCGGCTATCCCGGACAGCCGCCGTACACGCGCGGCATTCACGCCTCGGGATATCGCGGCAAACTTTTTACCATGCGCCAGTTCTCCGGCTTCGCCTCACCGGAGGAGACCAACCAGCGCTACAAATACTTGCTCGAGCACGGCGGCGGCGGGCTTTCGGTCGCGTTCGATCTGCCCACGCTCATGGGATACGACTCTGACCATCCCGCCAGCGAAGGCGAGGTGGGCAAGTGCGGCGTGGCCATTGACTCGCTCGAGGACATGGAAATTCTCTTCGGTGGCATCGATCTGGAAAAGACCACCGTCTCAATGACCATCAACTCGCCGGCGTCGGTGCTGTGGGCGATGTATCTGGTGGTAGCGGAGAAGCAGGGCGCCGACTGGAAGAAGATTTCCGGCACCATCCAGAACGACATTCTCAAAGAGTACATCGCGCAGAAGGAATATATTTATCCGCCCGCGCCCTCGATGCGGCTGGTAGTGGACACCTTCGAGTTCGGCTCCAAGTTCACACCCAAGTTCAACACCATTTCGATCAGCGGATACCACATCCGCGAGGCCGGTTCAACCGCGCTGCAAGAACTGGCTTTCACTTTGTATGACGGCGTCGAATACGTGGAGTGGGCGCGGCATCGCGGCCTCGATGTGGACGAGTTCGGCCCGCGGCTCAGCTTCTTCTTCAACGCGCATAACGACTTCTTCGAAGAGATCGCCAAGTACCGAGCGGCGCGCAAGATCTGGTATCAGGTAACGAAAGACCGGTTCGGCGCCAAGAACCAGCGCACCCGGCTGTTACGTTTCCACACCCAGACCGCAGGTGTCTCGCTCACGGCACAGCAGCCGATGAACAACATCGCGCGTGTGGCGTTGCAGGCCATGGCGGCGGTGCTGGGCGGCACGCAGTCGTTGCACACCGATTCTTACGACGAAGCTCTGGCGCTGCCCACCGAGCAGGCGGCAACCATCGCGCTGCGCACCCAGCAGATCATCGCTTACGAATCAGGGGTCACACAAACGGTGGAC
>JBGQBN010000088.1:0-10180 GCA_041494805.1 Terriglobia bacterium
CAATGGGGGTGAAGGAAGGCAGGTAAATCGGAGATAGCGTGATTTCCTGCTGGGCAAGTTTCAGCTTGAGCAGCCCTTTGTCGGTCTCGACTTTCTTAATCTCGCCCAAGGTCAAGTCGAGGGAATCGAACCCCTGTTGGCGTGGAGCAGAAGGCTCCACAACCATGTCCCCCAGGCCGTCTTCACCCGCCGGCTTGCTGGGCGGCGCTGGGTTTCCTTTCTTGTCATAGGACGAAAGGAAGATCAAACGCAGCCGGTCTCGACTCAACTCGCACTTCACCGCCTGGTCCTGCTTATGGCCGCGCATCTCGGCATAAAACGCAACCGGCAGGCCTTGACTGGCGACTACGTCAAAACTCTTGATTGCCGAATGGCCGTCGTTTGCCTCTAAAAAGACCAGTCCCATCAACTGGTTGGCCTCCGCTCCGAGAGGGAAGAGAGCGAGGGCGATCTGAAGATGCTCACTCGCTCGCCCCAGTTGCTGCTGCGCATAGGCAAAAGGAATGGCAAAGCCACCGACTCGGTTCCGTGCTTTGCTTTCCTCCTTTTTGTTCACACGCGCGCGCTTTGCGCGCAAGGCGCTGCGTTTCTCGGACCCGTTGAAAGTCAAGTTCATTGCCCGGTTGAACAAATCGGAGACTATGTCCTCTGCTTCATCTATCTCCTCGTCATACTTGGTCCGTTTCGCATCCAGGGTGCTGAGATGCAGCGCCGCCTCGTCTTTGGCGCTCTGATCGGACGTCAACTGCTGGTAGCGAGTGAAATTCTCCCGCGCTCGATCTATGTTCCCCATGGCTTCATAAAGCAGGGCCAGTTTCCATTTGGTCAGGGCGAATTCAGGGGCGAGGTCGCCGGCCTTGCTGAGGTCTGTAAGCGCACGATCATATTTGCGCTCCGCAAGAGAGCCGTACACCGACGCATAGAGCCGGCGAACTTCCACCCCGTTCTGGCCTGGCAAACTCAAAAGCGATTTCAGGTCGGCGATACGGGCGTGCGATTCATCGGCATCGAGCGCGTTAGGCGCCATCTCCAGATATCTTTCCAGCAGCCGAACTGCCTCGGCGGCCCGTCCGTTGGTCTCGGCACAATTCGCCAGATTGAAGGTCGCGGACGGACTGCTGGCTAAAGTGCCCTTGAGCTCGCCCAGCGCATTGCACAAACTCGACCTATGACTCGCATTGGTATTGCTATGTGTGCTGGCTGGCGCGTTCGTCTTGAGGGACGCCTGAGACACTAGTTGTGAGGATGGAGCGTCGGCTTCGGAGAACGAGTCCTCATCTCCTCCTTCATCTTCCAGGGATGCTTCCACTCCGATGCTTTCGGAGAGACGGTTGACTCGGCTGATTCGATCTCTGTCACTGTCGTTCACCGAAAGCCCGTTCTCTCCGGTGGTGAAGAACGTAAGAAGCTGTAAGAGTTTCTGTTTTTGTTTCGGGTCCGCCGTACCGGTTTTGGCCTTCCCCAGGTATTCGAGGGCCTTATTGCGTTCACCGAGCTGGTAGTAGCAGAGTGCAAGATCGTAGGCCAGCACCGGCTGCAAAGCCTGCAGTTTCATGCCTTCGTCCAGCGCAGTGGCGGCCTCTTTGAACTTGTGCAACTCGTAGAGTTTGCGCGATTCGCTCAAGGTGTCCTTCACCCGCTTGTGAATTTCTTCATCCAACCGTTTGAGGGCCTCAGTGACATCTTTCATTTCGATAAGCGCCTGGGACTCGGCATACTTGGTGCGTGCCTCCGCCAGTTGTCCAGCTCTCTCCAGGCTTTCGGCTTCCGCAGTCATTGTCTTGACTTCAGCTTCCAGCGCTTTTTTCTGGGTCTTTTCTAAATTCTCTGCTGCCAGAACGGAACCCAGCAGAAAGACCAGGAGAATCGCTTTTATTCGCATAAGCCCCTTCCACTCGCGTCTCAGTTAACCATGAAAGCCGTGGGGCTGGTTGCAGTGCCGCCCGGCGTAGTCACTTGAATTTTCCCGGTAACGGCTCCCACCGGTACTATAGCCGTAATCTGGGTATCAGAGTTCACCGTGAAGGTCTTGGCTCTCACTCTACCGAAAACCACCTTGCTGGTTTGTATGAGGCTGTTGCCCGTGATCGTCACCTCGGTCCCAACCGGGCCGCTGGGTGGGCTGAAGCTGAGGATCACAGGCGTAACCTGGAACGGCTGGTTGCTTTGAAAGAGCGCACCGGGTAACCTGACTCTCACATAATTCGTCCTACTGCCGGCTGGAACGCTGGTGGAGATGTAGGTGTCGGACACGATAGTGAAAGTGGCAAAATCCCTCCCGAACCAGACGCCTATGGCCGCGCTTAAGCCCCCACCCAGGATGCCGACCGGACGGCCAACTTTCCCCGACGAGGGCAGAATACTGATGAAGGATCCAAGACCTGCATCGAAACTGAAGAGCGCACCGTGACCTTTTGCGGCGCCCGACGTCGCCTCGCCATAAAGTTTCCCGTTGGTATGTTGCCTCAGCGTGGCGAATGGAAGAGAACCGGTCGCCGGAACAAAGTTATACAAACTCGAGTAACTGCCGGTCGCAGTGATTTCATAGAGGGTCCCCGCTGCATTCGTCCCGCCTGCGGAGGCCACGCCATAGAAATTTCCGTCGCTGGCTTGGATGAGACCCGCGTAGGGCCGAACGCCATCCGCCGTGGCGCCGGTTGCGTCGAAATTGTAGAGCACGGTCAAAACCTTCGCCGGTGTGAGCTTGAAGGCCACTCCGCCGTTGTTCTTGGTTCCGCCAGCCCTGGCCGTTCCGTAGAAATTTCCATCGCTGCCCTGCACCAGCGGAGAATAGAGCTCTGCCCCCCGTGCGTCAAATCAAAGTTGTACATCACGGTCAGCGCGCCGGCGGGAGTAATCTTGAACGCCGTGCCAAAACCGAAAGTTCCGCCAATCTTGGCGGTCCCATAAAAATTGCCGTCTTTCGCCTGGATCAGCGGAGCAATCGGGGTCGAGCCGTGCGTGTTGTCGAACGCATAGAGCGTGGTGAAGGCGCCCGCGGGAGTGACCTTGTACACCGCTCCATTCCCGGAGCCACCAATCGACGTGGTCCCATAGAAGTTGCCGTCGATCCCTTGAATCGGCGGCGCATAGGGGCCCGCTCCCTCGATGAGGGAAAAACTATGGAGTACCGTCACGATCCCGCCGGGAGTGATCTGGAAAACGGCGCCAAAAAGAAAGTCGCCGCCGTTAAAAGTCGTTCCGTAAAAATTGCCGTCGGTACCCAGCGTCAGTCCGGCGGCAAGAATCGACCCCAGCAACGCGCTCGCCCGGCGCGATGTTTACATTGATTACTACAAAATTGGTGCTCACCAAGGAGGCGACCAAGTGCGTGTGGTCGCACCGGGCGAATTCATTTGCGCTCGCGCACAAAACCGTGGTAGATACCATCCACAGCGAAGTAATACCCTGTGATCTGGCCTATCAGATTGATCGAGTTTGCTTGGGTACTTCTCCCATCGCGGGCCACCGGCATGGTGCCGATAGGTAGACAGCCGATGGGTACTTTATCTGGTCGCGGTTGTGTGGCAACAATGGAGAACAACAAGCGATGGACATCGCCTATTTTACTGAGCCTCGTTCGGGCGAAGGGGAAACGGTGAACAGCGACGTAGTTTGCACTAGTCTGGTTATGATCTCTGCCCGCCTGTCGCGGCGGCGGAGGTAGGCGAGCGAATCGAGCATCGTTTTTTGCCACAGATCGATACGGATATTTTCGGCGAATCCCAAGCGATGTTAATGAATTTCGAGGCGCTGCTTGCCGAGGCGTCTGGAGAGAAGCATAGTTTGTCGGCATCGCTTCTTTTTGCGTTGCAATTCTCAAAGACCGTGCAGACAGCGCAGCAGAAGGCGATGCGGGGTGCCGCGAAACAGCACCTTCAGTCGGTGCGGAAGTATGTGGAGAAGTTCAGGTCGCTCACCGGGCTTGGTTCTTGATCCAGACCACAGCTCCCCGTCTGACCGGCGGCAATCGGAACACCAGCCCTTGCCCCTCTGGCTCGCCCCGGAGTTGCTGGATTTCACCCAGAAAGGGCAAGTAGTAGATCAGCGCGCCACGGCCTGCAGCCAACCGCAGGGTGATGCCGGTTTGCTCCGTCGGAACCGCATTCACACCGCCCCGCAGACCGCTGAAGTTAGCGAGAAAAACGTGGGGCATTCCATCCACCATCGCCTGAGAAGCTGCCACCAGTGGAGAAGCCGTGATTTCAAGTTCCTGGTGGTGGCGCATGGCCGCGAAGAATTCTTGTGCCCGGTCTAAGTCGGCCTTCTCCAGATTTGCATCCAGCGACTTCTCGTATTGCTTGCAGGGGCAGTCTGGAAATCGGATGACATTGGGCAGAGCGGGCAAGTCTGTGGAGTCTTGACCGGTGATCAAAATCCGCGTTCCGGCGGCAGCCAATTTCTTCAGAGAGTGGCGTTCTTCCTCGCTCCAGACGCGAACGTCCGGCAGAACCAGCGTGTCCCCGCTGAACTCGTTGAGGTTCCGGGGTGTCACCACCTGAGACTCCCAGTGCTTCTGCATCAGCAGGATCAGGCAACCCCGGTACGAGGGCAAGAAGTCCGGAGCGAAGTAATCGCGAGTCAGCGGCGAGAAATAGACGCCCACGGGTTTGATTGGGCGACGGGGATGATAGAGAGTCGCCTCGTGTTGTTCGATCCAGGTGAAGATTTTCTTCCGTGTGGCAGGATCGTTCGAACCAGACATGGAGTGGCCCTTCGCGTCCCAGAAATTCGCGCCCGCCATTACCTGCGACATCGCCAGGTTCTGCATGGCCTCGCGGGGATCGATTTTGCGATCGCCGTCCCACGAGTAATTCAGAATCCAGGTGGCCTTGCCTGCCGCGAACGAGCGGAAGGTGTGCATGCCCACCTGGTAGTGGAACCAGTCGAGCGGAGTGCGCGAGGAGGCCATGTGATCGCCTTCGCCGAATTCGTATTCGTGCGCGATGGCGTCCACCACGGGATAGAGGCTATACACATCCGCGCCCACACGCGCAGTTTCTTCTTCGATGCCTGGATAAATCTCCGGAATCGTCTTGATCTCCGGATTCACCGACTTGGCGGTCTGATCGATTTCCTGCATGAAGTCTGTGATGGTCTGAATGCGGAAATCCACCCACCGGCGGAAATTGGTATCGGAAAAATCGCCGAGCTTCACGTCCTTCTTCGCGTCCAGGCCAGTTTGCTTCTTGAAAGCAGCCACCGTGTAGTCGTCGAAGCTGGCCCAACTGTTTTCCCAGCCGTCAAAGTGTGTCATCCAATAGGGAATATCCACATAGATGCCGTCGATGCCGGTGGCCGCAATCTGCCGGACACGTTCCATGTAGGTCTTGCGCCATTCCGCGGCATACGGGCTGATCCACACGTCCTCATCGCCTTTTGCGATCCAGAAGGCAGTCCCGCCGCCAAATATTGCGGGCTCACCTGTGATCTTCCGCTGCAGCCAATCCGGGTGTTCCTTCGCCAGAGTATGCGGAGTCTGGTCAGCATTGGCCGTAATGCACTCCGTGCCGGCAATGTAAACGAAAACATGATTGCCCGCCTGGTGAGCCTTTCCCGTCACCGCGCGAATCGCCTTCAGTTTCTCTCTAGGATCGAGAAAGCTCTCATAGCGGCCGGGAATGTCGTTGTCCACTTCAATGCCGAAGATGTGACTCGCGCTCGCGCTCCGCACAATCTGCTCGGCATTATTCGAACTAAGGCCAAAGGCGCCGATGCGGACGAAGTTCGTCCAGTTCTGAGAATATTCAGCGGAAGGCGCCGCGAGTAGAGCCGTAGCCACGATGAGGAGAACGGTGACGGCCGACGCCATTCTGGCCATAGACAGGTTTCGGATCATGAGTCCTCGAACGTAAGTCGCCCCTCAGCAGAGATCAGTTCGCCACTCCACCAGTCTCGTCCCATTCTCCGAGTCCGGCGGTGGGTCGGAGCGTCAGTGTGCCGTCGGCATTGAGCGATTGCTTGCAGGCCCACCACGCCGGGTAACGCTGCCCCTTCACTTCAATTTCGGCTTTCACGCGCAGACCCTTCCAGTTAGTTCCCTTGGGTAGAGGAAACTGTGCTTGCCGCACTTTGCCGGGAAGCGGGCAGCCCGGATCCAGGCTGCCGCCGGCGAGCACCAGGCCCGCTTCGTTCAAAATGGACACACGCAGCACGCCCGGAACACCCGCAATGCCATCGTTGACTAAGCCGATGATCAGGCCCGGGTATCCGTTTTCTTCACAGGTCCAAATCCATGAGGGTCGCACGCGGTATCCAACGGATCGTGCGACGCTGTCTAAAACGCCGGGGAATTTGTCGTAGTAGCTCTGGATTCGCTCCGCGAGAATGCGGTGCCAATTCCACAAGGAGAAGTAGCAGGCGCCAACGTCGCGAACGTGACTGACAACGTTGTCCGTGTATGTCACTCCTTCGTCCAGGTGCAAACTGGAAGCCGAGCCGTCTGACATTCCCACTTCCACGCTTACGCCCACCCACGGTGGACGGTTACTCAGTGCGTCAATTTGCTCATTCTCGATGAAGATGGTGTCAGTGCGCAGCCAATTGCAGCTGCGGACCGTACGATCCACCAGTTCGGAATTGCCCACTTTGCTGAAGTCAGGCTGGGTATTGGTGGCAAGCGGCGTTTTCTTCCAGCTTCGCAGTTGATGCTCCAGCATGCCCACGAAGGTGGCTTCTGCGGTCACGTAATCAGGGAAAGGATTGGTCTCGAGTGGCCAGGTGTGACCTTCTCCCCAGAATCCATACATAGCCGTATCGACATATTCCACTTGCGGGTGACCGTCATAGTCCGCCGCGAGTACGTCCACCAGTTCCCGGAACGCGGATTGAAAGAAGGGATTGTCGTAGCGAGGTTCGTAGCGCGGTCGCTTCTTCCACTCGCCCAGTTTCACCATGGGAACCTTATCTGCCACGAACTGCGGCAAGGGCGAAGTCTCAATGTCGGGATTGCTCATCATTACCCGGAGGCCGATTCTCTTGTTGTAACGCCGGGCTAGATCAAAAGTGACCCTCCAGTGCTCACACAGTTCCAGCTTGCCGGGCCTTTGCTGGACGTCTTTCCAATTCACCCGCAGGTACAACTTGCTGCCTAGCGGCAGTCGCACCAGGTTCTCGATCGATTTCTCGAGACCTTCACCCGGTTTGCTAGGCGGTCCAACTTCGTCACACACATAGGTCACCAGTCCCATACCGTAGTTGGGGACTACCTGGCTGGAAGGGGTTGTCGCCATGACGACGTTCCAACTGGGAAACAGGTCGGTGGGAAACGGGCCTTGATAAAGCCGGTCTGCGATCGGCGGCCCAGAGCCAAAGTCGTACTTATCAAAATTGTGCCCAGGCACGTGCGCCACCGCAGACTTGCCGGCAATACCTGCCAGAAGTACGGTTGCACCGCCCGCTTTGATAAAGCCGCGCCTGTGCATCGCCAAGCCTTCGGTACCCGGGTCCGATCCTCCAGGGATATCCGGCTCTCCCGGCAAATCGGTCACGATCTTAACCACGGCTCAGAACTGAAAACGCGCGCCAAATTGCATCTTGCGGGAATTACCCGTGGTGGAAGTGACCTGTCCAAAGTCTTCGCTTCCCCACGCTGTGGCCGGAAAAGCAAACCGGGGTGTGTTGGTTGCGTTGAACATCTCAGCCCGTATCTGGAGCTCCATGCCTTCTCGGATATTGAATTCCTTGGAAAGAGAAAGATCCAGGTTGCGAATCCCAGGGCCGCGCAGATTGGAAAAGAACCGGGGAGCGTTGCCGGCGATATTGTCACCGGGGTCGGCAAAACAATCCGAATTCAGATACGACCCGCCGGTAATAGCGGCTTGTGTGAAACTCAGACCTGAAGTCAGTTGGGAACAGACTACGTTGGGACGCTGGTTGCCATCCGCCAGACGCGGACTGTTCATTCCGATGGCCAGCGGCTGTCCGCTCTGCAAGGTCACAAAACCGTCCAGCGACCAGTTGCCGACGATGCCGTCGAGCACCCGGTTCATGTCACTCCCGATCCAGCGCCCGCGGCCGATGGGAATATCCACAATGACGGCTGTAGTGAAGCGATGGGTAGTGTCGCTCGCACCGATACTGTGTTCAGCCCCGAGGTTGTCGAACACCTGCGGGTTATCCGCACCCAGGTTCCCCACCCAGGCGTTCGCCCCGGCAGAAGAATCGTCAGTCGCCTTGGCGAAAGTGTAGTTCCCTTCAAAGCTGACGTAGTGGCTGGCGCGCTTCTGAAAACGGATTTGCAATGAGTGATACCAGGAGTTCGCCGCCAGCAGCGGCAGTCCTTCAAACGACCCGTCAAACTGCGGATAGGGCCGCAGCAGGTTGAGTTGGGGAATCTCGGCGTCGTTGTACACCGAGTCCGGTTCATTAAAGATCTGGCTCGCGCCAGGTGCGAACAGCGGCAGGAGAGGATTGGGTACAGTTCCATTCAGGTAGTCGGACACATCGTTATTGTTCGCATCATGGGTGGGGTTCATCTGCTGCACCAGCTGGTTGCGAATCGCCGAGGACAGAAAATTACGGTTTCGCGTACTGGCGGTGCCGGCCCAGGGCAGGTGGGTGCTGCGATTGGCGGAGTAGTCCGCCGCGATCACGATCTGCCCGGGCAACAAGTGCTGCACTCCCAGGTTCCATTGATAAATCTCGGCATTGCGGGCAGTCTCAGTGCCCAGGTCGTTGCCATTGCCGAAACCCCATTCGGCCAGTGCGCCATACTTGGTGCCCTGCGCACCCGACAATCCACCCGGGAATGGGTCGTCCAATGTTGCAAACTGGGTGAGGAAGTTATTCTTGGTGAAATGAACGGTGGCAGAACGGCGGAATGCCGTCCCGGCATATTGGAAGTTAGTCGCCACGTTCATCCCATAGAAGAGACCCGCGCCACCGCGTAGCACAGTGTTGGACGCGAGTTGATACGCAAAACCAAAACGCGGCGCGAAGTTGTTGCGGTCCACCGGCGCACTGCGCCGGTCCGGGCTGGCAAATATAGTGGTGCCGCGGATAGGGCCGAGGCCGGGAATGTCGATTCCGCTGTCTCCGGTAAAATCGCTGAATTGGAGATGGTTGAAACGCTCGGTATAAGGTGTGCTCCACTCGTAACGCAATCCCAGGTTGAGGGTCAACTTGGGCGTGACCCTCCAGTCGTCCTGTACAAAGAATGCCGTCTCCTTCGACAGGTCCGCCACCGCCGGAACTATGTTCAACTCACCAGCGTAGGCAAAGCCGGTCAGAATCGTGGCGAACGCGTTGCCTTCCCCTGTGTCTCCCAGGCCGGCGTTGGGTTGAGACGTGGTCACATCCCGGGAGAAGTCAAACAGACCGGTGGGATAATTCGGCTGCCAGAAGTTGTTGTAAAACCGCCGCTGCTCTCCGCCAAACTTGATCGAATGGGCTCCCTTCACCCACTGCAGCCCCGAAGAATAGGTGAACAGGGTGTGCGCAAAATGAGTGTCCACGCAGCACTGGCTGAACATCGATGTCCACGGGTCGTCCCCGGTAATGATGGCCGGCATCCGGTCGAGCCCGTTGGCCGCCAGCACCGACGGCAGTCCAACGCTGCTGAGCGTGGGGTAGTTGTTGGTCTGGCCGGGCGCCACCACCCGGTCGATTCCTACACGGCTGGTCCACAACATCGTGGGCCTGGGCGTCCAGTTGTACTCCAGGCCGCCGTTCTGCACGTCAGTCGTGTAGATGACACCGTCGTTGAACAGATCACCGTTAGCCAATACGGTAGGCGTGCTGTCTTCGTCGGAATGGCGGCTGTAACGGCCGCCGATCTTGTGCCTGTCATTGATCTGGTGGTCCAGCTTTACATCAAACTGCCAGGAAGGGAAATTCTCCAGCACGACCGTCCGGAAATTGGGATCGGGGAAGACCGCGCCCGATACGTTGGGCTCGGGATAAAGGTTAAGAATCGCCTGGCCGATGGGATCAATCTTGCCCGGCGGGATCACATCATCAACGCCGCCGGAGCTGAATCGCGGTCGCGTGCAGGACGGGTCCGCCGGTCCCTGCGGCGTGCACTGCGTGGGATCGAAGATCGGGGTCCCGATTTGAGAAAAGTCTCCCACCCGCTCCAGGTCCGTGGGCACCAGTGCGTCAATATTCACCGGGTCCGACCGGCGTACCCGTTCGTAGTCCTCAAATAAGATTGTCTTGTTTCTCTTAATCTGGCCGCCCA
>JBGQBN010000050.1:0-31677 GCA_041494805.1 Terriglobia bacterium
ATCTTCTGCATCGCGTCCTTGAAGACCAGCCGGTCTTCAGCCTTCTTGATGGCCGTGATGTTCGCCCCGATGAGCTGCACGTTGTACTTGTCGAGAATGCCGCCATTAGAAAGCTCGACCGCAAGGTTCAGCGCTGTCTGGCCACCCACGGTGGGCAAAATGGCAAAACCCGTGGCAGGGGACAGCTCACGTTCGACCCGGATGATCTCTTCCAGATACTCACGAGTGAGCGGCTCAATGTAAGTGCGGTCAGCCAGGTCCGGGTCGGTCATGATGGTGGCCGGGTTGGAGTTGGCCAGCACCACTTCAAAGCCCTCGGACTTGAGCGCCTTGCAGGCCTGCGTCCCGGAATAGTCGAACTCCGCCGATTGGCCAATGATGATGGGGCCGGAGCCGATGATCAGGATCTTCGAGATGTCAGTGCGTCGAGGCATTTGAAACCAGTTGTCAGTGGCTAGTGGCCAGTTCGTTCCAGTTTGTTTTGCAGCGTCGACATTTCCATGCTTTCACTAACTGGCCACTAATCACTGGCCACTGCCCTTCCACTCCTCCATCATCTTCACAAAATCCTTGAACAGATAATGCGAGTCATGCGGCCCCGGCGACGCCTCCGGGTGATACTGCACGCTGAACAGCGGCAGATTCCGGTGCCGCATCCCCTCCAGCGTGTTGTCGTTCAAATCCATGTGCGTCAGCTCAACTTCGCTCTGCGGCAGCGAATCCGGATCAACCGCGAAATTGTGGTTATGCGCTGTGATTTCGATTTTGCCCGTGTTCAACTGCTTCACCGGGTGGTTCCCGCCATGGTGGCCGAACTTCAGCTTGAAGGTTTTCCCGCCCAGCGCAATCCCTGTCAGCTGATGTCCCAGACAGATTCCGAAGATGGGTTGCCGCCCCATCAGCCGCCGGATGTTGTCCACCGCGTACGTACACGGCTCGGGATCGCCCGGCCCGTTCGAGAGAAACACACCGTCCGGTTTCAAAGCGAGCACATCTTCCGCCGGAGTCTGCGCCGGGACGACCGTCACTTTGCAGCCTTCTCCGCGCAGCTTCCGCAAGATGTTTTGCTTGATTCCGTAGTCGTAGGCCACCACGTGGAAGCGCGCTGGCTCGTCCTTCACGCCCACCACCGCAACCGGCTCGTGCGAGCGTTCACCCAATTCCCAGACGTACGGGTGCTTGGTGGTGACGACCTTCGCCAGATCCATCCCATCCATCTTTGGAATGGACCGCGCTTTGGCGATTAGCTTGTCGGCATCGGCTTCTAAAGTAGAGATCACGCCCCGCATCACCCCGTGGTCGCGCAGGTGGCGCACCAGCGCGCGGGTATCGATGTCTCCTAGCACCGAAATCTTGAACTGCTCCAGGTATTCCTCGGTGACCTGCTGTGAGCGCCAGTTGGAGCTGACCCGGGAAAACTCGCGCACGATCAGGCCCTCGATGTAAGGCCGTGTGGCTTCATTGTCTTCAGAGTTGGTGCCGTAGTTGCCGATTTCGGGATTGGTAAAAACGACAATCTGTCCGGCGTAGGAGGGATCAGTAAAAATTTCCTGATAGCCAGTGATGGAAGTATTAAAAACTACTTCCCCGTAACATTCGCCTTTGGCACCGTAGCCTTTGCCTCGGAAGACTCGTCCGTCTTCGAGCGCAAGCGTAGCTTGCATTCCTGCTCCAGGGAGTGGATTTTAGAGATTCTAACAGGCGCGCTGAAATCGGCCAAGACGCAAATCTCAAATAGTGCAGATCGCAAATCCGAAACGCGGCGATTCTCCCACCGAGCGCCCGCTACGGCGCGACCCAGACCACGAAGCTCACCTTCTCGCCTCGGTCGTCCGCCGTGATCTCCCAGCAGCCCGACGCCGGGATGTCGACGCCCACAACAATGAACCAGTAATTCGGCGGCACACCGCCACCCGAGCAACACCTGCCTTCTGCCACAAAGGGTGGAGCGCCGGCATCCCGCCTTCTTCCCGTGATCCCGACGCGGCGCTTCTGGTCCTTCTTCCAGTCGAAATTAACGCTGTACAAGAACAGCTTATTGCCATAGCCGGATTCCGTGTGCAAACCATGCCAGACCCCATCCGCGCTCAGCAAGGCCCACAGTTTCTCGCTCCCGAACCAGAATGAGCCCTTGCCGGGCTCGGTTTGGTAGGGTGTCGGCGGAACGAAAGGCGGCTCCGGTGGCTGCGTAACCGGGCAGGAGGAAGGAGGAGCTTGCGGAATTGAGCTATCCGAAGATTCGGTGGGCGACGCGGCGTTAGTGCGGCGCGCGCCTTCAACCTCAGTTCTGGGAGAAACGGTAAGTAGGATACAGAGCGCGAAGAATGCGGCTGATTGGGATAGCGGCATCGGAAACCTCCTCAATGCCTTCGAACTGTCGAGTTGCTACTTTACCCTGCCCATCTTGTCCACCGGCCAATACCCAAACACCGCTTTGCCGTAAATATAATTCTGACTCACCGCGCCAAAATCACGGCTGTCGTTCGACATGCCACGATGATCGCCGAGTAAAAAATAGCTGTCGGACGGGACCACCAACTCCTTGTACGAGCGCTGGTCGGCGTAGGCGCGGGGAACGTAATCCTCTTCCAGCGCCTGGCCGTTCACAAATACCCGTCCCGCTTCAATGCGAATATGGTCGCCGGCCAGCCCAATCACGCGCTTGATGAAGCTTTTCGAGGGATCGCGGGGATAACGGAACACCACAATATCGCCGCGCTGGATGGGCTCCAGCCGATACACGAACTTGTTGACGAAGATTCGCTCCTGGTCGTCGAGTGAGGGCATCATGCTCGTGCCCTCCACCTTTACTGGCTGGTACAGAAAAATGATGATGAAAGCGGAAATGGCCAGCGAGATGACCAGGTCCCGCAGCCATACGGACAACACCGGCAGGGCACGCGAACGAGAAAACACACTGCTCCGCGCTGCGGTCTCCGGGTTCGAGCCTGGCTTTATGCTTGGCTGCATTTGCCTGTTCCCTCTGATTCTATACGGATCGAACCGCCGTGGTAAGGGTTGCCTCAAACCGCCTGGAATCACTAGGGTTACCCCAGGCTGCGGCGGGCACGGAATTCGGGTTACAATAGGACAATTGAGGGCACTGACCGATGCGTAACCGTGGTTTAACCCTGGTTTTTCTCTTTCTGATTACATTGACCATGTCCGCACAGTGGACCAGTTCGGAGCAGGAAGGAGGCGTGCCCGCTTACAATGCCGGTCCCCCGAGAAAAGGGACTAAGCTGCCTCCCATTCTGCATAAGGATCAGTTGTGGGCTGAGAATGCTCAATTCTCCTATCAGACTCGCGCCTATGAGCTGGCGGCCAAAATCCCGGTGGTGTTGCATCAGCAGCCTTGCTACTGCTACTGCGACCGCATGGGGCATAACAGCCTGCATAGCTGCTTCGAAAACGCCCACGGCACCCAGTGTGCCACTTGCTTGAAGGAGTTGTACTACTCCTACTCCATGCACCAGAAGGGGAAAACAGCGACGCAGATCCGCAAGGGGATCATTCAGGGCGAGTGGAAGCAGGTGAACCTGGAAACTGCCGCCTCCATCAACTAGCCTGGGAACCGGGAGACGTCTCAGCCGCCGTTTGCCTCTGGCCTGCAAACGCGTTTAGGGTCGGGTTGACGGGAGCCCAGCAAGCCGCGTATAACCTGCTCGCACCGGTCGCTGGAAGAATTTTTCCACAGCCGGAATCAGGCCGAGTTTGACTGACGGTCACAAAGGTGCGGCTGGATGAAGAAAAAGCCATCAGCGAAGATTGGATTATCTTCCTCCAAGCCTAACAAAAAAGGAGTACTTACGAAGAGTACAGGAAGAGTTTTGCAGATGGCTCAGAAGACCACACTCAAGAAGTCCATGGCCGACGACCCTCGTTTTGCACAGGCTGTGCAAAACTATGAGGCTGGCCTGCGCGCCCTGCAGGAGCACAAGTTCGACAAGGCGAGATCGTTCCTGCAAAAGGTAATCGCCGGCGGCAGCAAAGGACTGGGCGACCGCGCCGCGATGCACTTGAATATTTGCAACCAGCACTTGGAGCGCGCTACTAACCAGTTCAAGAGCCCGGAAGAGCACTATGATTATTCCATCTCCCTGATGAACGTGGGCGACTACGTGAGCGCACGAGAGCATCTGGAGAAGCTGTCCAAGCAAGTCCCGAAGGCCGACTATGTCGCCTACGGCCTGGCCGCCTTGGATTGCCTGACTGGGCACGTGGAAGACTCGCTGCGGCATCTGGACGAGGCCATCCGCCTGAATCCCGCGCTTCGTTTCCAGGCCCGTAACGACTCTGATTTCCAGAATCTGGTCGAGGATCCCCGCTTCACCGAACTGCTGTATCCCGACCCCGGAGCTGAGTTAGCCTCGGCTACATTGGACCCTGACGAGGATCGCTAGGCAGTGCCCATGGCGGATCCTAAGCCACGCCCGGAGGCTTCGCCCCGGGGAAAGCCTGCTCCCGGCAGCGCCTTGCGGGTAGTCGCCATCGGCGGCGGTACCGGCCTCTCCACCGTACTGAGGGGTTTGAAACACTACGTCGCCACGGCAGAACATTCCCTCGCTAAAACCAACGAACCCGTCATCAGTGAACTTTGCGCGGTAGTGACGGTCAGTGACGACGGAGGCTCCAGCGGCCGCCTGCGCAAGGAGCTGAACATGCTCCCGCCGGGCGATATCCGCAACTGCATCGTCGCCCTCTCGGAAGATGAGGCCCTGCTCTCGCGCCTGTTCCAGCACCGCTTCGTGAAAGGCTCGGGACTGGAGGGCCATAGCTTCGGCAATCTGTTTCTCGCGGCGTTGACCTCGATCACTAGCGATTTCAGCGAGGCCGTCCGCCTGTCGTCTGAAATTCTGCTAACCCGCGGGCACATCTATCCGGCCACGACTGCCAACATTGAACTAGAGGCGCTGATGGAGGATGGCACACGCGTGCTGGGAGAGACGAAGATCACCGCCAGCCAAGGCCGCATCCAGGAGCTGTTCCTGGTTCCGCCGGACGTCGAGCCTTTGCCCCAGACCCTGGAGGCGATTGCCCGCGCGGACTTGATCACCATCGGCCCCGGCTCGCTCTTTACCAGCCTTATCCCTAATCTGCTGGTACGCGGAATTGCCCAGGCGATTGTCAATTCCGCTGCCGTGAAGGTATACGTTTGCAATCTGATGACCCAGGCTAATGAGAGCCTGGATCTGACCGCTGCCGATCATATTCGGGCTCTGAACCGCCACGCCCAAGCGCAGCGCATCTTCGATTACGCCCTGATCAATCGCACCGCGGTATCCACGGAATTGAAGGCCAAGTATGCGCTCGAAGGTGCCAGCCAGATTGCCGCGGACCTGGAAGCTGTTGAAGAACTGGGGGTATGCCCGGTGCTGGGCGATTATCTGGCGGAAGGCGGAGTGGCTCGCCATGCCACCGATAAGGTTGCCAGTGATCTGCTGCAGTTGGCCGTGCAAACCGAAACCCGGCAAAAGAAGTCAGAAACCACCGACTCTCACTCCTAACCCTCTTACTCATAACCAAGCGACGGCGGGACTACGCTCGCGGTATATTTGAAGCGAATGCCAAGAACCACCAAGAGCAGTTTGCATCGCGCCCCGCGGATTGCCGTCGTCATCATGGCGGCGGGCAAGGGCACGCGGCTGAAATCGAAGCACCCCAAAGTGCTGCACGAAGTCGGGGGTAAGCCGCTCCTCGCCCACGTGATCGCCGCGGCCACCAAGGTTGTCGCGGCGAAGGATGTGTACGCCATCATCGGCCATGAAGCCGACCAGGTGCGCCAGGCTGTGGCTCATGCCGGGATCAACTTCGTGCTGCAGGAGGAGCAGCGCGGCACCGGGCACGCGTTGATGGTCGCGCGCGAGGCCCTGACGCCCTACGATCAGGTCATCGTGCTATCCGGAGATGCTCCCCTCATCACTCCTCACACCATCGAGCGATTGCGTGACTTCCACGTCTCGAGAAAAGCTGCCATGACTCTTCTGACCGCTCAACTGGCGAACCCCACCGGCTATGGAAGAGTCATCCGCAAGAGCCCCAAGAGCGGCGATGTGCGGGCGATCGTGGAACAGAAGGCACTCTCTCCGGCACAGCAGAAAATACGCGAGATCAACGCCGGCTTTTACGCCTTCGCGGTTGAACCGTTACTCCGCTATATTGATAAGCTCAGCACCAACAATCCACACCACGAGTTCTATCTCACCGATATGGCCGCCATCCTGGGAAAGGCCAGGGAACGCGTAGTCGCGCTGGAAGCCGATGATCCCTACGAGGTCCTGGGCGGCAACACTCGTGCGGAACTGGTGGATATCGACCAGCGCATGCGCATGGCCAAGTGCCAGCAACTCATGGCCGACGGCGCCACCATCTTCTATCCCCAAACCTGCGTGATCGACAGCGACGTGCAGATCGGCGCCGATACTGTCATCGAGCCCTTCGTGCAGATTCTGGGCAACACGCAGATTGGTAGCGATTGCCGCATTCGCTCCTACAGCGTCATCCGCAACTCCGAAATCGCAGACGGCGTGCTCCTGCTCCCGGGTTGCATATTGGACGACTCCAAGATCGCGGCCCGCGCCATCGTCGGCCCCTATTCACGCCTCCGTCCCGGCAGCGAGATCGGCGAGGGCGCGCACGTGGGAAATTTTGTCGAGACCAAGAACATCCGCCTCGGAAAGGGATCCAAAGCCAACCACCTGACCTACCTGGGAGACGCCGAGATTGGCGAAGGCGTAAACATCGGCGCCGGCACCATCACTTGCAATTACGACGGGGTGAACAAATACAAAACCATTATTGAAGACGGCGTGTTCATCGGCAGCGATACCGCTCTGGTAGCGCCGGTGAAGGTGGGTAAGGGAGCCTACGTCGGCGCGGGGACGTGCGTCACCGAAGATGTTCCTGCAGATTCTCTGGCCGTGGGCCGCGCCCGCCAGATCGTGAAAGAAGGTTGGGCGAAGCAGAGGCGGGCCACGCTGTCAGCAGGCAAAACAAAATCCTGACAATGCGGATATGAGGTCCTCGGTGCCCTGTGTCTCAGTGGGCAGACCTACTTCGATACCGCCGCGAACAAGTCCGAATGCAGCAACGACTGGAACTGCTTGTCGTCAGCCCGGAAGTGCATCTGCAAATTGGAACTGTCCGAGTTTACCGTCATGTTTTCCAGCGCCATCTTTTCCACGGGCGAGGCGGTCATCTTCTTGTAAAGTACGCCTGCCTTCACCAGGGATGAAAGCGTGGTTGCAGTCATCGAATCCGAGGTAACCACGTCCAGGTCGAAGTTCACTCCGTTGGAGAAGTTCATGGTGTAGCGCGAACCCAGGATCCGCTTCTTGACCGTCTCGAAGTCGGCCAGCTTGGAGGCATCGCCGAGCGCCGACCGCATCATATTCTGTGTTCCCTGCTGGTCAAGCACACTCCACACCGTTCCCGAGTCCACCGAGCTGATCATGTCCACGATCTGGCTGTTGGAGTCGAGAGTGGTGGTGTAGCCATCGCGGGCATCCAACGCACCCTTCAGGGCGCTGCTGTCGCCGAACAGCAGAGTGCCTTCGTCCAGAAAACTCATCTGCATACCGCCGGACATCGGATAGATTTCGGCAGTGTGGTACTTTACCGGCTTCACCTTCTGCAGGCGCATCTTCTTGAGGACTGCCTTGGTCGCGAAAGAACCCTGCGCCAGGCCCACCACACGTATCCCCTGCTTGGCACTGCGGTAGGACGCAAAAGTCAGCTGTTCCACGTCTTTGTCAGGACTGATACCCACAGCTTTCAGGGCTTCCTCGAACTGCTTCAGGCTTTCGGGCAAGACCTGCCGTTTCAGCGCCTGCGCCGTATCGGAGTTCCGTAGCGCGCGGTAGTCCACCGAAATAATCTGCTGCACGTCGGACGGAATGGCGGCCCGCGCCGAGCTACCCATCGGCGTGGCCCAAGACGCGGCACTCAACAACACGAAAAGACAAATACTGACCTTCACACTCTTCATGACAATGCCTCTGGTGATATGCCTGCTTAGATGCAGACCAGGATTCCCTGGCAGCCCGACCCGACTTTAATTGTATGCCAATCCTTCCGCCCCGGGACGAAACCAAAGTACATAGCAGAACCCATTTCTTAAACAGCATTGGCTGGGGTTATCGGACAAACACCGGTCTGGCCATTGATCATTGTCCGGCAGTCAAGGTCCGGCAGTCAGGATCTTAGAGCCGCCGCTCGATTCCGCATCTCGGCCGCGAACCCTGGGTCTTTGAGCGACTCCAGGTTGATTTCCACATTCGCCAGTGCGCCTTCGATAGCTGCCCGCGACAGGGCCAGCGCAGTCGTCAGGTCGGACCTCATGTTGGGATTGGTGATGGGCTTCAACCTTTCAGCAATCCCGGCCACTTCCCTCGCCCGCTCGGCCACACCCAAAGGCACGCTGGTGGCCTGCTTCAGCGCGGCATCAATGATGCCGTCAGCATGGGCTGTCTCCTTGGCCTGTTTGTAAGCTTTCATCACCGCGTTGTAGGATTCCGCGTCAGCATCGATTGCGGCCTTTAACTCCTCCCGCAATTGTGAAAGCCGCGCAATGGCCTCGCTCAACCCGCGCTCATGCTGCAGATAGGCCTTCTTGCCGCGCGACATAGACGCCACCATGCTGGCCAGCCCCGCTGCCATGGCTCCGCTGGCTGCGGCCGCGCTGCCGCCTCCGGGCGTTGCGGTTGGAGCGGCGAGTTGTTCCACAAAGGGCTCGACCCCAGCACGCAGCCCGCCGACAGCCATCTTTCCTCCCATCACAGCCGCCAGCCGGTTCTCCAGAATCAGCGAAGAATCGAAATTCTCCACCTGCAAAAACCACTCCGCCGCCGATTCCAGCGCTTTCTTCGGGATCAGCCCCACGATCTCGCTACTCACCGGCAACACTCCGTAGCGGGCGGCCTCCCGCCTCACGATCTCGAAGACGCGATGAATCGGGGTTTGCTCAAAGTCCGTCAGGTTCATCGAGACTTGGGCCATTCCGCGAACCAGAAACCCCGCACCCTTCACGAAACGCAAGCCGCCGCTGGAAAATCTCACCACCTTGGCGATCTTCTTCGCAATGTCAACGTCGGGCGTATTCAGGAAAACGTTGTATGCGATCAGAAACTTGCGCGCCCCAACCACTGTAGCCCCGGCGGTGGGATGCACCCGTGCTTCGCCGAAATCCGGCTTGCGAGCAGGATTGGTCGCGATCTCGGCGCGAATGCCCTCAAACTGGCCACGCCGTATGTTTTCCAGATTTTGCCGCTCGGGCGATGTTGCCGCCGCCTCGTACAAATAGACCGGGACCTGATGGCGCTTCCAAATTTGCTCGCCCACGTGCCGCGCCATGGCGACGCAATCTTCAATAGTCACGCCATCGATCGGGATAAACGGCACAACATCGGCGGCCCCCATGCGCGGATGCGCCCCCTGGTGCTGGTTCAGGTCAATCAGTTCAGCCGCCTTGCCCACGCCGCGGATGGCTGCTTCCTGGATCGGTTCGCGCTCACCCACCAGCGTGATCACGCAGCGGTTGTGGTCGCTGTCCATTTCACGGTCGAGCAGGAACACACCATCCATTTTCATGGCCTCGAGGATGGCGTCCACTTTCGCCTTGTCGCGGCCTTCTGAAAAATTGGGGACGCACTCTACCAGGGTTGACATAAGAACAGAAGAATATCCGCGAGGGTTACCTACCTGCAACTAATTAGGGCAGAAAGAAGAATCTCGCCCAGGCGGACGGGATTCCCTGACGGGATTTCCTAACGACTGACAACCGTTCTTAGCCTGCCCTGAGCGAAGCGAAGGGACTGACGACTACACCCCGATCACGCCGCACAGCTCCTTCACCGCCGCAGCGCTTTTGTCCAATCCGGCTTTCTCCTTCGGAGTGAGTTTGATCTCGATGATCTTCTCGATTCCCTTCTCCCCCAGCTTGACCGGTACCCCCACATACAGGCCCTTGATCCCGTACTCACCCTCCAGGTACGCGGCGCAGGGCAGTATCTTCTTCTTGTCTTTGAGGATCGCTTCCACCATTTCGGTCACGGCCGCGGAGGGCGCGTAGTAAGCGCTGCCGGTCTTCAGGTACTTCACGATCTCTGCCCCCCCGTCACGAGTTCGTTGTACCAAACGCTCGACCGTCGCGGCGTCCATCAATTCGGTAATCGGAATGCCCGCCACGGTGGAATAGCGCGGCAGCGGAACCATGGTGTCGCCGTGTCCGCCCAGCACAAACGCAGTCACGTTCTCCACGCTGACCTTGAGCTCCTCCGCGATAAAGGTGCGGAAGCGCGCAGAATCCAGCACGCCCGCCATGCCGATCACGCGATTGCGGGGAAAGCCGCTCATCTTGTAAGCGGCCTGCGCCATGGCATCCAGCGGATTCGACACGATGATCAGAATGCAGTTGGGCGAATACTGCACGACTTTGCCCACCACGTCCTTCATGATCTTGTGGTTGGTGTTGAGCAGATCATCGCGGCTCATGCCCGGCTTGCGCGGGATGCCGGCCGTGATGACGACGATGTCAGAATTTGCCGTGTCGGCGTAGTCCTGTGTGCCTAAAACATGCGAGTCCCGCTTTTCAATAGGCATGGCTTCCAGCAGATCCAGGCCCTTGCCCTGGGGGACGCCCTCGATGATGTCAATCAGCACCACGTCGGCCAGTTCCTTGGAGGCAATCCAGTGTGCCGCCGTCGCGCCCACGTTTCCAGAGCCTACAATCGTGACTTTCTTGCGCATGAAGAGTCCTTTCTTTCAAAACTCGCCTTGCATCGGGAAAAGAAAATCGTCTAACCACGCAGGACACAGAGCAAGGCAACCTTCTACTCACTTCGCCGCGGTCAGCACGGCTGCTTCCATGTTCTCGATAATGTGATCGCCGAACTCGCTGGTCTTCACCTTGGTAGCGCCTTCCATAAGGCGTTCGAAGTCGTAGGTGACTTTCTTCTGTTCGATCGTGCGCTCCAAGCCGTGCTCGATCAAGTCAGCCGCTTCGTTCCACCCCAGGAAGCGGAACATCATCACCCCCGAGAGAATCACCGAGCCGGGATTGATCACGTCTTTATCGGCGTACTTGGGCGCGGTGCCGTGGGTAGCCTCGAAGCAGGCATGGCCGTCGCCGATATTCGCTCCCGGCGCGATACCCAACCCACCCACTTGTGCCGCGCAGGCATCCGAAATGTAATCGCCGTTCAGATTGGGCGTGGCCAGGACGGTGTACTCATCGGCCCGCGTCACCACCTGCTGAAAAATGGAATCGGCAATGCGGTCGTTGACCATTAGCCTTTTCCTCCACGCGCCTTTGCCGTGAGTTGCGTAGATGGCATCAAGCACTGCCTTCACTTCCTGGTACACCGATTGTCGAAACTCCTCGGTGGCAAACTCCAGGCCGGGCTCGACCAGGGCGGCGTTCTGCCCAATGGTAAGGTTCGGATTCTTGTCTTTGTTATCCAGAATCCAGCTCTCTCGTTCCGTGACCACTTGGTCGCGGAATTCTTCCGTGGCCAGCTCATAACCCCATTTGCGAAACGCCCCTTCGGTAAATTTTTGAATGTTCCCCTTGTGCACCAGGGTGACGCTCTTGCGTCCGCTTTCCAGGGCGAACTTGATCGCCATCCGCACCAGCCGCTTGGTGCCGGTAACCGACATCGGCTTGATGCCCACTCCGGAATCCAGGCGAACCTGTTTCTTCCCGCCCTTGAGCATCTCCTTGTTGAGAAACTCGATCAGCTTCGCGGCCTCCGGCGTGCCCTGCTCCCACTCGATGCCGGCGTAAACGTCTTCCGTATTCTCGCGATAAATAACCAGGTCCATGCGCTCGGGATGTTTTACCGGCGACGGCGTGCCTTTGTAGTACTTCACCGGCCGCACACAGGCATACAGGTCCAGAATCTGCCGCAACGCCACATTCAGTGAGCGGATGCCACCGCCCACCGGCGTGGTCAATGGCCCCTTGATGGCAACCCGGAAATCGCGAATGGCATTCACACTGTCGTCCGGCAGCCAGCTCTTGAACTTGGCCATGGCCTTCTCGCCGGCGAATACCTCATACCAGGCCACGCGGCGTTTGCCCTGGTAGGCTTTCTCCACGGCGGCGTCGAATACCCGCACGGATGCCTTCCAGATATCCCGTCCCGTGCCATCGCCTTCGATAAAAGGGATGATCGGGTTGTCAGGCACCTGGTAGCGCCCGTCGCTGTAGGTGATCCGCGCGCCGTTTGTGGGCACCGCCAGACCATTGTAAGAAGCCACCATCCAATACCTCCGCGATCTACGGGGAAACTAATAATTATAAAGGGTGAGCAGGACCACGGTGAAATGATGGAAATCACAGACCGGTGTGACGAGCTGTTTCACCCGCCCCAGACCACGTAGGGAGACCACGTAGGGACAGCCGCCCCCGGCTGTCCAGGCGAGCACGGCTCGCCCTTGCGCCCGTGCAGACTCGCTCACTGATACTCTACAGAACGACACCCTACATAACGATGCCCTACGTAACTTCGGCAACTCAACCCCGACCGCTACAATACAAAAATGCAAGCTGCGAGATCGGGTTGGCTCCTCCAGCGATTTGTCGTGATGTTGGTGGTATTTTTCGGAAGCTGGCTCCTGCCGGCGACGCCTGCGCTCGCCCAATCGAGCTTTCGAGATCAGGCCACAACTTCGCTCGGATCGGTTGAGTTGCCCTCACAGCAAACATCACCGAGATCAGTGACGACGGAGCCGCCGAAATCATCTCCTCCGACACACCATTTCTGGGACCGGTCCAATCTCCTCTTGTTCTCCGGAGTAGCCGTGTTCCGTGGCCTAGACTATGCCTCGACGCGTAACATGCAAGCCCGAGGCCGGGAGGAGGTCCTGCTTCCCGACGACGTGGTCAACAACTCCGCCGGCTTTGCCAGCCTGGAGGCAGCTGGAACCGCAGCATCCATCGGCCTTTCCTACTGGATGCACCGCACCGGACATCACAAAATAGAGCGTTGGGTGTCCATCGCACACATCAGCGTGACTGGCTTCGGCGTAGCTCGAAATTACTCTCTCAAATCGATGCATCCGTGACCGGCGATCAGCCGAGAATCCGCCCGTAAATTTCCCGCACCTTACCGCACGTCCGCGCCAACTCCGCTTCCAAGCCTTCCGGAAATTCGCGCCGTAGAATCTCGGATGTAAGCTTCTCCGTGACCTGTCGCGCGTGCTCCGTTGCCGGCAGCCATTTACGCGCCCGGCCCACCACCAGTCGCACCCCATGTTCTACGGTACGCAGCAATTCGGCGGCATGGTCGAGCGCGCCCGCGTCGGCTTTCTCCAAAACTCCCGCATCCACACACCGCCACAGCCGATCCCGCAAGCTTCCCAGTTTATTGCTCACGCCGTGTTTCACCAGGAGAAAGCTGGTGAGGAAATCGATATCGTAAGTCCCGCCCGGCGAAGTCTTGTAGCTTTTTCCTGGCGCATCCGCGGCTTCGAGCTTAGCCCGCATCTCGCGCACAGACTGTGGGAAGGAGTTATCGGTCGCAAAGCGCGCGAAAAGACTCTGCACCGTTGCCGCGGCCCGCTCCCCCAGGCTCCGCGAGCCGGCCAAAAAGCGCAGCTTGGTGTACATCAGCGCTTCCCAGGGCTGTGCTTCCTGTTCGAAGTAAGCTGCCAGTTGGACGGGAGTCACCAGCAGTTCGCCTTCCCCGCCCCGCGGCCGCAAGCGCGCATCCACGGGAAACACCATGCCGTCCCGGGTATAGGCGGCCAGCGCTTGCATCATCTGCTCTGCGGCTCTTGTCAGCGGCTCACGATCGTCATCCTTTCCGCACACGAATAGCAGGTCCGCGTCTGACAACACGTCGAACTCGCCGCTTCCCAGCCGTCCCAAAGCCATGATGGCCAAGCCTTCCGGCTCACCCGCCATTCCGAAGGCGGCGGCGATGGCATCCTCGGCCGCCGCCGTGGTCGCCGCCAAAGATTCATAGACATCACGCAGTTCGGTGATATCCCGCGCGCCGGCTGCAAACACGCGGTGCCGGTAATGCCGGCGCAGCAAAGACAGTTTTTCACCGTACGAAGCGGATGATCCCGCCAGATACGCGAACACCGGATCGCCCGCCGGTCGCGCCCATCCCAGAGAGTTTTCGAACAAATGTCCGCTGCCTGCCCGTGTAGGTTCTTCTCCCAGCTCCACCAGCGTGGCAATTTCCTCCGGATGTCGAATCAGGATGTCGGTGAGATAGTCGCTGGTCTCAAACAATGTCAGCGCCCGGGCCACCGCCTCGGGATGCCGCAGTACAACCGCATACCGCTCCGACGTCGTGAACGCGGAACTCAGAAACCGATAGAGGTTCTTTCTTGCCTGCGGGCTCAGGTCGTGCCGGCTGGCAGTTTGGTAAAGCGACGGGACATCGCTGGCCAGCCGCTCCAGAATCTGCTGGTTGGACTGGTCCGCCGCAGTCGGTTCCGGCCCGCTGCGCAACTTGAAGTCCGCGTCCAGTGCGTCGTGACCAATACGGGTCTGCTGCTGATAGATGATGCGCTGGTAGATCTCAGCTACGGCCTCCATTCGCCGTCTCACGATGGTCGTGAGGTCGGCGACTCTGTACTCCCCGGGAGCGTAACCCTCCATGGACCGTTGCAGGATGCGCAGCTCCGTCTCCGACACCGGCAAGCGATGGGTCTGCTGTCCCTGGCGCAACTGCAGCCGATGCTCGAGATGGCGCAGGAACTCGTAGGCGCTGGTAAGGTCGTGAAATTCCTTTCCGCTGGTGTGCCCCTTGTCATGCAGCTTGTGCAGGGAAAATAAAGTGCCCCCCGAGCGCAACCACGGTTCCGCACCACCGTAAACCCGCTGCAGGCACTGCACCAGAAACTCGATATCGCGAATCCCGCCGCGATCAACTTTGACGTCGATGGTTTCACCGCCTGGTTCCAGCGCCGTTCCGCGCTGTCGCCGCTTGTGCATTTTCTCCCGCGCCACCAGCGCCGTCTTGATGGCGGCAAAATTCACCTCCTCGGTGTAAACGTGCGGCTGCACCGCACGGATGAACTCACGGGCCAACTTCGCATCTCCCGCCGAATGACGGACTTTGATCAGCGCCTGGCGCTCCCAGTCGTGAGCGGTTGCCGCGTAGTAGCGCAGCGCGTGTCCCAGACTGACCGCCAGTTCGCCCTCGCCGCCCTGCGGACGCAACCGCAAATCAATGCGGAATACCGGGCCTTCTCGCGTCACCCGCGACAGAATCTCCGTGACCTGCTGCGCCAGCCGGATGAAATACTCGCGGTTCGAAACCGGCGCCCTCGGCGGCTCTTCGCCATCTCCGTAGAGGTACATCAGGTCCACGTCTGAACTGTAGTTCAGTTCGTTGCCCCCCAACTTGCCCAGAGACAGGATCGCGAACGCGGTGTCCACCAGGCGGCCCTCCGCGTCAAAATGCTGCGGGGCTTCGTAGCTGTGCCGCAACCGGCTGTCCGCCTCACGCAGAGCTTCTTCGATCAGCACATCGGCGAGGGCGGAGATCTCCGCCGTGGTTTCCGCCAGGGGCGCGATCTTCAGCACGTCGCGCAGCATGATGCGGACGTATTCTCTCCGCTTGAAGCGCGCCAAAAGCAGCGAAACGTCGGTCTCAAACGACCGGGAGCGAAAGCGGGCCAGGCTTTCCTGAAACTCCTCCCGCGAGAAGGTGCGGTCAAGATTTTGCTCTCGCAGGAAAGATTGCAGCAAATCCGCGTTCTGGATCAGCGTCTCGCCCAGGAAGCGGCTGTGCCCGAAGACCACCAGAGCGTAGTGTGCGAGAAAATTGTGCCGATCGAGCAGTCGCAGGACTTCCGAAGAGGCCTCGTTAACCAAGCGGTCGAACAGGATCAGCGCGGAATCAGGATCGGGTAATTCGGCCAACAGCGACGGAAGCGCTACCGCCAGGGCCGGCGATACGCGCTCGATCGCCCGCGACAAGTTTCGCGCGGCGCTTTCAGGATCCTGAAACGGAATGTTGCTCAGGTCGACAGAGCCTGTAGGGAGGCGGATCTCCGACCCGCCCATGCCGGGCGCAACCCGGTGGTTTTCATCCGCAGCACCAGGCCCGATCGAATCTCTGGGCTCACTTGGTGGCTTAGTTGGACACAAGGCGCTTAGCTCGGATTTTCAGCATAGCACGGGAGGAAGACCCGCCAGGACCCTCACCCAATAAGCCTAATATCTCCGCGTGCCAAAAAATTTCCTCACGCCGATCATGTTGTACCGTCCATACGGGCCGTCAGAACCCAGGTCCCCCGGACCCAGATTCTTGTCACGTGCGCCGAACCGGCTGAACAGAAAATGCTGGGTCCACCGCATTTCGAATCCCTTCCCCAGGTAGATCCCCACTCCCCACGATTTTTCCAGGCCAATGGCATCGAAGGACCAGGTGTAGAGGTTCTGCGGAACGTTCTTCCCAAACAAGAATTTGGGCTCTCCAAAGATCATGAAACGGCGCAGTTGGCCTCGCCCAAACGGACGCACCTCCACATAGCTGGCGAACATGTACCGGGCAAACGCATTGCAGGGAGCATTCGCTCCGCCAAAATTCCCCGAATCGCCCCGGCACAGGTTGGGATCAATCTCGTTATGGGGTGGCGCCAGGTCGAACTCGGTGTACCCCCAGAACGTATCGCGAGGGAAAAACATGCGTTCCTGCGCCTCATGCGCCGCCGCTGCGGGCGCCTGCGCGCGAACCACGCCGGACATTGCCAGACATACAATAATCCACAGCAGCCTCTTCATGGGGCCTCCGCCACGGGTTAGGGTTGTATTCGTTGAAAGAAGTTGGGGTCTGACTTCTGGCCGGGCCTCTGGTGTAGCCGGAGCGTGTTGCCCAGCCCCACGCTTCAAGTGGGCGCCACATTGTACATTCGTCGTAGCGTCGCCGTCTCGGCCACCTGAATAGCTGGACGCCGAGAGCGTGCTGCGTTGTGTTGCGGCCACCAACCGTATCCGGTATGCTGCCCTTACTCTCTATTTCTGTAGCACACATCGCAAGGAGGCCCAATGAGATCTCCGTGGGTTGGAAACGTCCACAAGTATCTTCTCCTAGGATTGGTGACCATGACGGCTGCATCGCTCTTCGCTGCTTCCAGTATCTACACCTTCACTCTTCCCTCGATCGATGGCAAACCTATGCCCATGGCTGACTTCAATGGCAAAGTAATCCTGATGGTGAATGTGGCCAGCCAATGCGGATACACGCCGCAGTACACCGCGCTCGAAGCTCTCTATGAAAAATACAAAGACCAGGGCTTCGTCATCGTGGGCTTCCCCGCCAATAATTTCGGCCAACAAGAACCCGGCACCAATGAGGAAATCAAGACCTTCTGCTCCAGAAAGTACAGCGTGACTTTCCCGCTCTACGCCAAGGTCTCGGTCAAAGGCGCAGACCAGACGCCAATCTACGGATATCTCACCAAAGAAGCCAATCCCGCGGTCAAGGGCGACATCAAGTGGAACTTCACCAAGTTCCTGGTCGACCGCAACGGCCACGTAGTTCAGCGGTTCGAATCGGCAGTAACTCCAGACTCCCCCGAAGTGGTCTCAGCAATAGAAAAGCTCCTGAAGCAGTGACCAAAAAAAGGCCCGGCAAGAGCCGGGCCTTTCACTAACCACTGGCCACTAACCACTGACCACTGGTTCTAAATATCGTAATACAGCATGAACTCGTGCGGATGCGGCCGCAATCTAACTGCGTCCACTTCCTTCGAGCGCTTGTACTCGATATACGTGCTCAGCAACTCCTCCGTGAACACGTCGCCCTTAAGCAGGAATCCATGGTCCTTCTCCAGCTCATCGAGGGCATCTTCTAGCGATCCCGGCATGGATGGCACCTTGGCCAGTTCCTCCGGCCCCAGATCGTAGATGTCCTTATCCAACGGCTGGCCGGGATCGATCTTGTTCTCGACTCCGTCCAACCCCGCCATCATCATCGCCGCAAACGCCATGTAGGGATTGCAGCTCGGGTCCGGCGGACGGAATTCCACGCGCTTCGCCTTCGGAGACGCTGAGTACATCGGAATGCGGCACGCCGCCGAGCGGTTGCGCCGCGAGTACGCCAGGTTCACCGGAGCTTCAAAGCCCGGTACCAACCGCTTGTACGAGTTGGTAGTCGGCGCAATGATTGCCGAAAGCGCCGGCCCGTGCTTGATCAGCCCGCCGATATACCACAGCGCCATCTGCGACATCCCCGCATAGCCATCGCCCGCGAACAGCGGCTTTCCGCCCTTCCACAGCGACTGGTGCGTGTGCATGCCGCTGCCATTGTCCTGGAAAATAGGCTTGGGCATGAAGGTCACTGTCTTGCCGTACTGGTTGGCCACGTTCTTCACGATGTACTTGTAGAGCATCATGTGGTCCGCCGACTTCACCAGCGAATCGAACTTCAGGTCAATCTCGGTCTGCCCGCCGGTCGCCACTTCGTGGTGATGGCATTCCACTTCCAGCCCACAGTTCTGCATGGTCATGACCATCTCAGTGCGCAGGTCCTGGTAGTGGTCGGTGGGAGGCACCGGGAAATAGCCTTCCTTGTAGCGCGGACGGTAGCCCTGGTTGTTCTCGACTCGCCCCGAGTTCCAGCGTCCTTCTTCCGCGTCAATATAGTAGAAGCCGTGCTGCTCGCGCTGATCGAAGCGGACGTTGTCAAAAATGAAGAACTCGGCCTCGGCACCGAAATAAGCTGTGTCCGCTATTCCGGTCGAGCCCAAATACATCTCAGCTTTCTTTGCGATGTAACGTGGATCGCGGTCATAGCGCTGCTTGGTCACCGGATCAACCACGTCGCACACCAACACCAGGGTAGACACTTCGGTGAAGGGATCGAGCATGTAAGTGTTCGGATCGGGAATGAGCAGCATGTCGCTCTCGTGGATGGCCGCCCAGCCGCGAATGGACGAGCCGTCCATGCCGAAGCCTTCTTCAAAGGAAGCCTCCGACAATTGGTCAATCGGATAAGAAACGTGGTGCTGCAAGCCCGGCAAGTCCGTGAAGCGAAGGTCAAGCATCTTGACCCCGTTTTTCTTCACCAACTCCAGGATGGTCTTCGGATCAGCCATGAATTGCTCCTTTGTGCTTCCGGGCTGCTCCCGGGCGCGAAATTGACGCTTGGGCCGCACACACACTGGCTGCGGCCGTAAGCGGGATAGAACTTGTCATTAGGAATGTATGGGGAAAATGCATGCCTGCCACGCATTGTGCAGGTCATTGTGGAGTCTAGGTGCTGAGAGTCAACCTTGGGAAATTGATTGTTTTTATGGTGGCGATAAGCACGCTTTATACCGAGCGAGGCCGCGTGTTTTCAGCCAGATGCGCAGTGGAAAAGCATCCCGCACTTAGCACCGGGCATTTAGCCCTCGGAAAGTTGTGTCACACCCTGACGGCAGACGCGTTAAGCTAAGTGCTAAATGCCAAGTGCTAAGTGCTGCCCTTATGGACTTTGATCAGCTAGAAACTTTCCTAGAAGTCGCGCGCCTGAGTTCCTTCTCCCGCGCCGCGGAGAAGCGCTTCCGCACGCAGCCGGCGATCTCTTCCCAGATTCGCGCCCTCGAGGAAGAAATCGGCGCCAAGCTGCTCGACCGCTCCGGTGGCAAAGTTTCCATCACCGCCTCCGGCAAGATTTTTCAGAAATATGCCGAGGAAGCGATTGAATCGCGCAAAGCGATTCTAACCGCCATCGCCGAGACCGAACGCGTGCCTCGTGGCGAAATCATTGTCGGCGCCAACGAAGGCACCTGCCTGCACATCCTTCCCGAGGTCTTCGCCGGCTTTAAAAGGCAGTACCCCGATGTGGCAGTAAACATCAAGCGCTCCGACTACGCCAAGATCCTGGAATCGGTGATTGACAACTCTGTGGACTTCGGTGTCATTTCCCTGCCCGTCAGCGACAATCGCCTGACCGTCGTGCTCATCCACCGCGATGAGCTGGTCATCATCGCTCCGCCACAGCATCCGCTGGCGAAAATGAAGTCGGCCACCGTGGACGAGGTCGCCAAGTTCCCCCTCGTCGTGCCCAAGGGTGGACACACCCGCGACGCGCTGGAGAATATCTTTCACGAACGTAAGCTCAAGCCACACTACGCCATGGAACTCGATTCCAGCGAACTGCTCAAACGATTTGTAGCTGCCGATGTCGGGGTGGGCTTTATCCCCCGCTCCCACGTGCAGGAAGATGTCCGCGCCGGCGTGCTGACCGCGATTCCCATGTCCGGCGCACAGGTTCGCCGCGATCTGGCGCTCGTATTCCGCAAGGACAAGGCCCTCAGCCGTGCCGCCCTGGCATTCATTGACACCACGGTCAAACTCAAGGCCTCCGATGCTCTTGCCCGTTGAAGCACACGCCTGCGGTGCACTCTGACAACCTTCATGCGCTAGAATCTCCACACGTGACCACCCGTGGAATTCTGGTGCTTTCTTTCTCTGCGCCCCTCGCGCTTTGCCTGCTCCTCGCGACCTTGCTCCCCGCGCAAACCGGGCGCAAGACTGCCCCAAGAGCCCTTCCACCCTCCGCCTTCAAACTGATCGCGGTCAAGGTAGAGGGCACGAAGCATTACACGCCCGACGAGGTTGCCGCCGCCACCGGCCTGGAAATCGGCAAAACTGTCAGCGAAGACGATTTCAAACGGGCCAGCCAGCGCCTAGGCGATACCGGCGCATTCAGCGACATCGCCTACAGTTTTGAGTACTCACCCGAGGGGACCAAGTTGGACCTGCAGGTCACCGATAGCGACCACTTTGTTCCCGCCCGCTTTGACAACTTCGTATGGTTTTCTGATCCTGAGCTGCTCGACCAGTTGCACGCGCGCGTGCCTCTCTTTCGCGACCAGCTGCCGGTGGCAGGCAACCTTGTCGATCAGGTTTCGGACGCATTGCAGGCCCTCCTGATCGAGCGTAACCTGCAAGGCCGCGCTGACTATCTACGCTTTGCTCATGCTGATGGCCCGATTGAGGCGTTCGTGTTTACCGTGAGCGGACCCGACATCCGCATTCGTGACATTTATTTCACCGGTGCCGGCACCGCCGAAATGCCCCTGCTGCAAGCGGCCGCCAGGCAGCTACGAAGCCAGGAGTACATCCGGTCCATCGTTCGCGTCCAAGCCGATAAGAATCTTTTGCCCGTTTTCCTTGCCCGCGGTTATCTCAAAGCTTCATTCGGCGATGCCCAGGCGAAGGTCCTGCCGGACAGTTCAGCGCGGATACTGGTTGATGTTACCTTTTCCGTTGACCCCGGGCGCCAGTACAAACTGACGGAGGTTCAGTGGTCGGGAAATACCTTATTCCCCACGGAAAAACTGCAGCCGCTGCTTCAGCTGCAGACCGGTCAGCCTGCAAATCCGATTCGGCTCGACGAGGACCTCAAGGCGGTGCAGGAACTTTACGGCACCCGCGGGTACATGGCCGCCTCTGTCCAGCCAGTTCCCGAAATGGACGACGCCCAGTCCACGGTCCGCTATTTGCTCCAGGTACACGAGGGCGATGCCTACAAAATGGGGGATCTGGAAATCAAGGGTCTGGACACGCGCGCCACCGGCCGCCTGCTTGCCGAGTGGAAACTGCGCGCAGGCGACCCCTACGACTCCAGCTATGTCATGGGCTTCCTGGATCAGGCACTGAAACTCCTCCCCGCCGAGGACTTGAAGACCAGCTACATCCAAACCCTCAATGACACCGACAAGACGGTAGACGTAACCCTACGCTTCAGCCAGAATACGTCGAGGTGAAGGCCAGGAAAGACTGCCCAAGAGAGACTGCTCACAAAGTAGAATCTTCCTGTGGTGAAGCTTTTTTGCCCGAAGTCAGCATCTAATGAGCTAGCAACAATCCCAGAAGGAGAAAGATTCATGAGACTTGGTTTGCAGAGATTTGGACTCTTACTGGCGACCTTACTATTCGGCGCCGGACTGACGATCTCGTCGGCATCTGCAGCCGACAAGGCCACCACCATCACCGGTCAGGTCAGCGACGCCATGTGCGGCGCCAAGCACATGATGGAGGGCAGCGCCGCCGACTGCACCCGGGCTTGCATTGCCAAGGGTTCCAGCTACGCCCTGGTCGCGGGCGCCAAGGTGTACACCCTCATCAGCCAGGACAAAGCCGTTCTCGATGAGCTTAACAAGCTGGCCGGCGAGCAGGCCAAAGTGACCGGCAAGGTTGACGGAGACACCATCGACGTCAGCTCCGTGGCCCCGGCTAAGTAGCATTACGCCCCGGTGGAGCGACGGGCGTCCTCGCCCGTCCCCCTCTGGAGGCGGGACCCTCCATTCGGGTCTCCGCCTTCATTTTTTTTGGCGGGGTACCCCAATTTTGATATTCCCTTCACGATTCCCTATGTTAAATTTGTCCCTCATTTATCTCAGCGCCCGGGGGAGGAAAAACGAATTGGGCAAGGATATGGTCCCCAAGCGGATCTTCTTCACCAAGGGGGTCGGCAAACATCGCGAGCGCCTGACTTCGTTTGAGCTGGCATTGCGCGACGCCGGCATTGCCGCACAGAATCTGGTTCGCGTCTCATCCATCTTTCCGCCCCAGTGCAAGCTGGTCGCGCGTTCCCAGGGACTGAAATACCTGAGCCCTGGCGAGGTCGTCTTCGCCGTCGTGGCCGAAAACTCCACCCACGAGCCCCACCGCCTGTTGGCTTCCAGCATCGGCGTGGCCATCCCCTCCGACCGCAACACCTACGGCTACCTCAGTGAGCACCACTCCTTCGGCGAAACCGAAGACGCAGCCGGTGACTACGCCGAGGAACTCGCCGCCGAGATGCTGGCCACTACCCTCAACGTGGAATTCGATCCCGACCGTTCCTGGGACGAGAAGAAAGAGATTTACCGCATCTCCAACAAGATCGTCCGCACCGCCAACGTGACCCAGTCCGCCGTAGGCGACAAACGCGGACTGTGGACGACGGTGATCGCATCGGCGGTCTTGATCTTCGACTAAACACACTGCCAACAATACGGCCCGTCCGCCAAGCGGACAGGCCCTTTTTTGTAGCGTCGGCGGGCGTTCCCGCTCGCCGCTCGCAACCCAACTACTTCCTCGCCAGCACCTTCTCCTTCTTCCCCTTGCTGTTCTCAGCTTTGTTCTTGTCCAGCCTCTCCAGCACCGCCGCCACAATCAACGGCAGCCCCACGGTAGCGTCCACAAACACCTCGCCAAACTTTCCGCCCTCCGCCGGAGGCACGAACTTTCCCCACGAAATAGCCTCGCTGTACGGGCTACCGGACAGCCCGCCCCAATACACCGGCTCGGGACAAATCCGCAAACCATAGTGGTACCGTTTCAGCGGCACATTCTCCCCCATGCGCCGGTGCCGCAATTCGATAAACGGACCAAACTGCTGTGACCAGTTGCGCGGCACGCCTCCCCCGATGGTGAAGATCCCCAGCCGCTTCTGTCGTAACAAAGTTGCCGCGAAGTGTTCCAGGTCCTCGAAGGGATCGAAACGTAGCTTGTGTCTGCCCGCCGCCTCTCGCATCCGATTCGACAGCGCCACGTCCAGCCCTAGTTCCGAGTCGGTAAAAGCGGGCACAAACACCGGAACGCCCTGCTCAAAAGCAGATTTCAGAATCCCCCTTTGCCCCTTGGCGTGCTTCGCCAAGTATCCCCCTACGGCGTGGTTGAGCTTGTAGGAACAGAGCACTTCACTCGGATCCCACTCCTCCAGTACCTGGAAGATGACGCGTTCCACAGCGTCCAGGTTTCGCTCCGGCTCCAGTGTGTCGTACACCCGGTTGTATCCCTGTTGGTAAAGTTCCTCATCCGGGACATCGGGGTTATAACGGAAGTGCGCGTGCCCGGTAGCCTCCACCAAACCGTGCGCCATAAGCGCACCGGTAGAAACGATCGCATTCACGATGCCGCGGTCAACCAACTCAGCGATCACCAGCCCCTGCTTGGCCACGGTCAGCGCGCCCGCCAGGGTCATCACCACGAAGCAGTCCTTATCGCGAGCCATGGCTTCGAGTACGTCCGCCCCTTCTCCCAGTTGGCGCCCAGTGAACGCGGTCTTGGCCATAGCGCGCACCAGGTCATCAATCGAGTGCACGCGCGTCGGGTCGAGCGGTTCCAGCGGGATGAGTCTGTCTTCGACCGGGTCATGCAGATGGCGCTCAATCCCGGCGCCATCGTGGTTGCCATGCTTCAAGGTCGCACCTCCAGCCGCACCTGTCTTTTAACGAAGCACTACTTTACTAGAAGCCTGCAAGCGATTGCTAGGCAAGTCGCTGTGTTTGATAACGGACAACTGAGAACGGAGAACCGGGAACTGATATCCTATCTCGTCCCCAGGAGGGCATCGCTTTGCCGCCAGAGAAATTTCGCGTCGGACTGGTGCAGATGTCCACTACGCCCGACCCGGAGAAGAATCTCCAGCGCGCCGTCGACCGTGTCCATCAGGCCGCCGCCCGTGGCGCCGAGATCGTGTGCTTGCCCGAGCTTTTCCAGACCCAATATTTCTGCCAGCGCGAAGACGCCGCCCTGTTCGATCTCGCCGAGCCCATCCCTGGCTCAACTACGGTAAAACTTTCCGCCCTGGCAAAACAATTGCACGTAGTACTGATCGCCTCCCTGTTCGAGAAGCGCGCCGCCGGCGTTTACCACAATACCGCTGCCCTGTTCGACGCCGATGGCACGCTACGCGGTCTCTACCGCAAGATGCACATCCCGGATGATCCTCTCTATTACGAAAAATTTTACTTCACCCCCGGTGACCTTGGCTTCCGGGCTTTCGACACCAATGTAGGCCGCGTGGGCACACTCATCTGCTGGGACCAGTGGTATCCCGAGGGCGCGCGTCTCACCGCTCTGCAGGGCGCGCACGTGCTTTTCTACCCCACTGCAATCGGCTGGCATCCCTCGGAGAAGACGGAATTCGGCGCAGCCCAGCACGATGCCTGGCGTACCATTCAGCGCTCCCATGCGATTGCCAATGGGGTTTACGTGGCCGTGGTCAACCGGGTTGGCTTCGAGACCGGCGATATCCGTGGCAAAGCCGCCCCCGGCACCGGACTCGAATTCTGGGGCGGCTCGTTCCTCTGCGATCCCTTCGGCCGCGTGATCGCTGAAGCCTCGCACGACAAAGAAGAGATTCTGGTGGGCGAAGTAGATCTGCAGGCCCTGGAGGAAGTCCGCCGCAACTGGCCCTTCCTGCGCGACCGCCGCATCGACAGCTACGCGCCGATCACGAATCGGCTGCTCGATTGAGGTCAAGCCTCATCATGACTGCGCGCTCGCGCAATACCTCAACCGCTACGTTAACTTCCGCCGCCCTCGGCTACCACATGCCCGCCGAGTGGGAGCCGCACGCCGCCACCTGGCTCGCCTGGCCTCACTATCGCGGTGATTGGCCCGGAAAATTCGACCCCATCCCCTGGGTGTACGCCGAAATCATCCGCCACCTTGCCCGGCATGAGCGCGTCGAGTTGATCGTCCAGGGCGCAATGTCCGAAAAGAATGCCCGCAAAACTCTCGATCGCGCCCATGCTCTGAGTGAAAACGTCCGCTTCCACCGCTGGCCCACCAACCGCGTCTGGACCCGCGATTCGGGATGCACGTTCGTCACGTGTGGCGCGGGCGCCCCCGCCCGCGAGAGTCGGGAAGGGCACGACTTTAGTCGTGCCGATGCGGCCGCCAAGAAAGAAGGGGCTTTAGCCCCCGACGGCAATCTCACCGCCATCAAATGGCGATTCAACGCCTGGGCCAAATACCCCAACTGGCAGCACGATGAAAAGATCGGCAGCCACATGGCAGAAGCTGCGGGCGCCCGGGAAGTACGCCCCATGTTCGGCAAACACCGCGTCGTGCTCGAAGGCGGCTCCATTGACGTCAACGGCCAAGGCACTTTGCTGACGACCGAAGAATGCCTCCTGAGCAAGACTCAGCAGCGTAATCCCGGAATGAAGCGGCCGGACTACGAAAAAATCTTCACCGACTATCTGGGGATCAAGAACGTGATCTGGCTGGGCGCCGGCATCACCGGTGACGACACCCACGGCCACGTGGACGACCTCACTCGCTTCGTCTCTCCTGACACCGTCGTCACCGTGGTTGAATCTAGTCCCGATGACCCCAACTACGAACCGCTGCGGCAAAACATCCGCCGCCTGCGCGCCGCCACCACCGAGGATGGCAAGCCCCTAGCCATCATCGAACTGCCAATGCCCAGCCCCGTGTATTTCCGCGGAAACCGCCTGCCCGCCAGCTACGGCAATTTCTACATCGCCAACCGCGTGGTTCTCGTCCCCGTATTCAACGACCCCAACGACCGCTTCGCCCTCGATATCCTGGCCGACCTCTTCCCTGACCGCGAAGTCATCGGAATCTATTCCGGAGACCTGGTCTGGGGCTTCGGCGCCATGCACTGTATGACCCAGCAACAGCCAAAATAAGCTCTTAGCCTTTAGCCTTTAGCCTTTAGCCTTTGGCCTTTGGCTTTTGGCTTTTGGCTTTCAAACAATAAATCTATGCAGTGAGACTTTTGAGTTCAGTTTGGGAGTTCAGTGCAGGCGGATTCAAGCTAAAGGCTAAGAGCTAAAAGCCAATGGCTATTTCTTGTACTGCGTCGGCTGCGGCCCCTTCTCCAACATCTCGCGGTTCCAGATGGCCCCTTCGCGCGTGTAGCTGGCCAGTTCGAAATCCTGGGTCAACTCCAGCGCGTCGGTAGGACAGGCGTCCTCGCACAGCCCGCAAAACATGCAGCGGCTCAGGTCGTAGGTGAAGTGGGTGAGTTCCTTGCGGCGGGTCTTTTCGTTGCGTTCGCTTGAGACCACGATCAGGTGCTCCGGGCAGGCCAACGCGCACAGGTCGCAGGAGATGCACATGGTCTCGTCGGTATCGGGGTTGACGTTCAACCGCGGCGCCCCGCGATAACGCTCGGCCACCTGCGGCCGCTCCAAAGGATACTGCTCGGTGTAGATTTCCCTGGGATCCTGATAGCGGAAGGTGACCTTCAGGCCCTGTAACAGGTCAACCATGAAGATCTTGCGCAGCAGGCTCGGCATCCCCATATCGACGTAAGCATATCATCATCAGCAGCGTCCTTAGAAGCTGCCTTCCGTTCACCAACCGGGAACTGAGAACCGGGAACTGACAACTGATTCACTCCCCTGCCCGCCCTCGACTACCGCGCAACTCAACTTCGCTAGGCCCACGACCCGCTACAATAATCACGCCGTGTCAACCAACGACCAACGACGAACGACCAACGACGGGTTGCCCCCCGACGAACTCTGGATGGACGAACTTTGGATGGAAGAAGCCCTTCGCGCCGCCCAGCGCGCCCTGGATGCCGGAGAAGTGCCCGTAGGCGCCGTCGTCATCTGTGATGGCAAAATCGTCGCCCGTGGCTGGAACCGCAACCTCACCGACTCCGACCCCACCGCCCACGCCGAGATCATCGCCTTGCGTGAAGCCGGTGCCGCGCTAGGTAACCATCGCCTGGAACACTGCGAACTGTTTGCTACAATTGAGCCATGCGCCATGTGCGCGGGCGCCATGGTGCATGCCCGGCTCAAACGTCTGGTGTATGGCGCCGACGACCCCAAAGCGGGCGCTGTCCATTCCGTGCTGGAGGTGCTAAATCACCCCCAACTGAACCACAGAATGGAAGTCCGCAGAGGCGTACTGGCAGGCCGTTGCGCGGAACTGGTGCAAACCTTCTTCCGCGCAAGACGCAATGAGCAGAAGGCGGGTAATTAGACCAGGATTTGTCATTCCGAGCGCAGCGAGGAATCTGCTTTTCCTGACGACCGACGACTGATAACTGACGACTGCCCTTCGGAGAGGTGCGTGAGCGGTTGAAACGATCCGCCTCGAAAGTTGAGGCGCTTAGCGGGCGTGAGGCTGAGCGAATGCGAAGCTGGGAGCCCGCTGCCGAAATCCCGAGCGCGCGTTTTGCGCGAGGGACCTCACAATTGAATGGCTGTGCTGCTGTGGAGAGGTGCGTGAGCGGTTGAAACGATCCGCCTCGAAAGCGGACATACCTTAACGGGTATCGGGGGTTCGAATCCCTCCCTCTCCGCCAGACTTTCATAGCCCACCCTACTGCACTTCTATCGATATCACTTCTCCCGCACCCTCAACCGTCTCGCGATAGTTCACGGCAACATTTTGGTTCGTCCATCCACAGGAAAATCTATCTGCCCCAATCACAATTACCCGTGTGTTGTCACGTGCGTGCAATTTCCACGTCTTGCCTCCGGAGACCACCGTCAGCACAGCCGACGGAGGCGCCGAACAATCCACCGAGACCAGCTGTCCTTTCAGAAACTCTCCTGGGTCCCCGGGCGGCATGGTTCGACTGGCACCGCCACCCCCTCCGTCTACCGGGCTCAACTCTGAAGTTTGGCCCCTGGCCGCTTCGCCCGCTTGCATTGCCAAACCAGATTGAAAGACGACCCTCCTCCCCGTAGCTGCCGCGAAACTTGCTTCCTGCGCGGCTGGCAATGCTTTGAGCGCCCGCGCTGCAATCTCCGGATCGGAGCCTTCCTTTAACTGTTCCAGAATCTTGATGCCTTCATCGTACTGGCCGTTCATCAGGTACATTTGTGAAAGGTTGAAGGAATACGCTTCACTTCGCGGATTCAGGCTCACTGCCTTCAACATCGTCTGTAGCGCCTGCTCGTGGTTCCCCTGCGACATGTAGGTAAAGGCCAGCACGTTGTAGGCGTCGGCAAACTCCGGATCGAGCGCTACTGATTTTTCCAGTTGCTTCTGGATGACTGCTAGTTCTTCGCGATCGTTGCCCAGCGCCGGACCTTGTTCTTTTTCGATCACCAGCGCGGAGTAATAGAGCACCCGCGGATCGTTGCTGTCGCCCGCCACCGCTTTCCTCAGATATTCTCCGGCACGGTGATAATCCTGCTTCATCAGGTAGGCATACCCCAGTCCGCGCAGAGCGGCAGGGTGGTCTGGCTGCAGCTTCAGCACTTCCTCGAACTCCGCAATTGCCTTTTCCTGGTAATCGGGAGAATGCAGATGCATATCGGCCAGAACGGCTTTCACGTCAGGTGCCGTCATCGGTTTTGCGCTGTACGCAGTGCTGTTCATTCCAGAGGGTGCGGGCACGCGGTTATAGGCAACTCTCCCTTCGCGCACATAGCGGTGGATCACGCCGTCGAATTCCGCGCCGCTCCTGCCGAAGGCCTGCTGTATGGCAGCCTCTACCGGCACTCCGCGGTCTTTCACCAACTCAAAGTAGTCGAACGTCCGCTTAATCAAGTGCGCGTCAAACAGGTAATGAACTACCAGCCAGGACTGGGCGTAGAACAATGACCGGTGATCGCCACTCTCGTTGTAGATGCTGGAATCGCGTGGCACCTGGAACAAGTCAGCGACCGGCATCAGGCTGCTGTGAGTGACCGTGTAGAAATTGTTCACCGAAGCCAGGCCCACCTCCGCTTGCTCCGCATTGACCTTGATCGTGGCAAAGTATTCGGCGAACCCTTCTTCAAACCAGGGCTGTACTTGGCGGCTGGTGTTGCCATCCAGCAATTGATGAGCATATTCGTGGAACACAACCTGCCACGGATCCTCCACCGACATGTCCAAGAGGATAAAGCTGCGGTCCGAATTGCCCTCAAACAAGCCGGTAAGTTCAACCGGCTTGCCCTTCCAGAGCGGAACGAATTGCTGCATCTCTGGGGAGCTGCGGAAAGCGACAATCTGCAGCGGGGCTGGCAAGGTAACCGTGGCCGTGGGGATGAGCGTGCCAAAGATAGCCCGCATCTGCTCGAAACGCAGCGCCACCTCCCGCCCGCGCTTGTCGCCCGCGTCTGTAACCACAGAAAAATGCGGCGAACGCACCTCGACCCATTCCGCCTCGCCGGCGAAAGCGGAGCCCACCAGCAACACTAAGAAAGCAGCAAGATACCAGCGACGACTCATAGGCACCCTTTGGATCGCTATCCTAGCATTACACACGCAGCAGCACCGCCCACGTAGGGACAGCCGCCTCCAGCCTGCCCTGAGCGGAGTCGAAGGGGCTGTCCAACGAGCGCAACTCGGCAATAAGATTGGCGACACTTATCTCGACGAAGACCTGATGATCCTCTATCTGACACGCCAACCAAAACCTTAGTCTCTTGTCATTCCGACCGAACCCGAGCCGAGCTCGCGAGGCGAGGGCGACCGAGGAATCTGCTGTTGGTTTCCGTGGCGTACCACGAATGCGGTCGAATCGCCGAGGTCAACTGCTCCTCCGTGACTCCGTGTCTCCGTGGTGAGCCATGCCCCTAAACCACAAAATACTTCGCCCCCGGATGATGCACCACGATCGCCGAAGTCGATTGTTCCGGGTCCAACAAAAACCCACTAGTCAACCGCACCCCGACGTTCTCCTCAGGCTTGAGCAGCGCAAACAACTTGGTCTGATCTTCCAGGTTCGGACACGCCGGATACCCAAACGAATACCGCGACCCGCGATACTTCTGGTGAAACAGATCTCTAATGTGCGGCGAATCCTCGCCCGCAATTCCCAGGTCTTCCCGCATCTTCTTGTGCAGGTATTCCGCCAGCGCCTCCGCCGTCTCCACGCTCAGCCCGTGTACGTATAGATAGCGGGTGTACTCCCCGCCCTCAAACAACCGCTGCGTTTCCTCCGAAGCCTTGGCCCCCACCGTCACCAACGAGAGTCCAATCACATCCATCGTTCCTGAACTCTTAGGCGCAAAGAAATCCGAAATAGACAGCCTGCGCCCTTCCCGCTGCCGTGGAAAAGTAAATCTCAGTAACTCCTTTTGTGTTCCTCTGTGTCCTCCGTGTCCTCTGTGGTTATCATTGTCTTCCCCCGGCTCATACACCACCACATCATTCCCCTCACTCTGCGCCGGAAAATACCCATACACCACCTTCGGCTCAAAGATCCCACTCGCAATAATCTCCTCTTCCAGCTTCTTCTTGATCGGGCGGAACTTCTGCTCCACCAGCCGCAAATAATCTTCCTGCGACGCGGTCTTCAACTGCCACTGGTTCTTGAACAACGCCGTTTCGTTGATGTAAGGAAACAATTCCCGCAGATCGAAATCTTTCCGCACCCGCACCCCCCAGAACGGAGGCACGGGAATGTTCGGCGCATCGCCCACCACCGGACTTCTTTCACTAAACACCGGCCCGGTCTCTTCATCCACTGCGGCCGCCTTGGCGTACTCTTTCACCGTGCGCCCTTCCTGCAACCGCTTTTCCCGCCCACCGTCGGGCGTAGCCAGGTCTTCCATGATGTGTAACCCTGCGAAAGCATCATCGGCATAGAACACGGCATTCGAATACTCCCGCCGCAGATCATCTTCCACGTACTTGCGGGTCAGCGCCGCTCCCCCGCAGATCACCGGGAACTCCAGCTTCTGCCGCTGTAGGTCTTGGATCACATACTTCATCTCCAAAGTGGACTTCACCAACAACCCACTCAGCCCGATGGCATCCGCCTGATGTTCCTGGGCCGCTCGAATGATCGTGTCCCCCGGCTGCTTGATCCCCAGGTTCACCACCCGATATCCGTTGTTGGTAAGAATAATGTCCACGAGATTCTTCCCGATATCGTGAACGTCACCCTTCACTGTGGCCAGCACAATCGTGGCCTTCTGCGACCCGGCCTTCTTCTCCATCTTCGGCTCGAGATACGCCACCGCCTGTTTCATCACCGCCGCCGAATCCAGCACCGACGGCAGTTGCATCTTGCGCGC
>JBGQBN010000052.1:0-30819 GCA_041494805.1 Terriglobia bacterium
ACCGCCTCATAGGCAGCCTTCTCATGTGGAGGATCCATGTCGAGATTGATACATGGCCACAGGGCCAGGGCAATACCACAATGGGGCATCGCCGACTGTGGATCTAATTCCGCCGCGCGTTGGAAGGCACGGACCGCTTCTTCGTGATTAAAACCGAAAACCAGGGTGAGCCCCTGGTCGAAAAAGCGCTGCGCCTCAGGATTGCTGGTCGAAATGAGGTGGTGATGCTGGCCTAGACCGGACATCAGGCCGGGCGGCTTGGTCTGGGCGGCCAGAAAAGGGGAGCTCAGCAGAAGCGCAAGTGCGGACACCAGAAGTTTCATCCGGATGTTCTCGCGTTCAGAAGATGGAGTCGTATCCCACCACTACGATCCCACTGTCTCAACCCTTTCCATCGGCCATCGCTAGAACTTCACTGCCACCGGTTCGCGGTCGGCTGCCTCCACTTCAAAGAACTGTCGCGCCTGGAATCCAAACATGCCAGCGAGAATATTTGTGGGGAACGATTGGATCTTCGTATTCAGGTCGCGGACCACGGCGTTGTAATAGCGGCGCGCGTTCTGGATCACGTCTTCGGTCTGGCTCAGCGAGGTCTGCAGTTGGGTGAATTCCGCGGATGCTTTCAGTTCGGGATAATTTTCCGCGACCGCGAACAGGCTTTTCAGCGCGCCCGTGAGCTGGTTCTCGGCGGCAGCCTTGTCGGCGGGTCCGGTGGCCTGCATCGCCATGGAGCGGAACTTGGCGATGTTCTCGAAGGTGCCCTTTTCGTGGGCGGCGTAACCTTTTACAGTTTCGACCAGGTTGGGGATGAGGTCATGACGGCGCTTGAGCTGTACGTCAATATCAGACCAGGCGGAATCACAGCGCACCCGCAACTGGACCAGGCTGTTGTACATCCCGATCAGCAGGAAGGCGATGACAACCAGAATGCCCAGGAAAATCCAAGCCATGAGCGTCTCCCTTGTAGAAAGTGGGAATCAAGGGGACGGTAACACATGGGGAAAGCGTGCGCAATCGCAGCCCGGAGAGCAGAGTACCCAGGCGATGAGATTACCTGGGATTACTTGAACCGTTTGAGGTGCTTGCAGCGTGGTGCGGGTGAGTGGCATCGTACAATGCAGAGGGCCGGGTGCCGCATGGCATGAAGATATTTCGAGACAAACTGCGGCCGTCGCGCGGGTGCTTCAGCCTGGTGCTGGGTATTGCCCTGGCGGGACCAGCCTATGCCCAGTCCTGTCTCTCCGTGAGCGATATGGACGAAGCCACGCGCGCCGGGCTGGTGAATGCGGCCACGCGTTATTTTGACATGGCGGCCCGAGGCGACTCGCAGACGCTGCGGCAGAACGCGATCACCAGCGTGGCAGCGGATTTTTCCGGCATCGAGACCGCAATCAAAGACAAGCAGCCTGATTTTGCCGGCGCCCAAGCGAAGCCGCGGCCGCCATTTCTACTGAAGGCGGAAGGCACGGCGCCTCTGGAACGGGCCGAGTTCTTGTGCGGGGTGTTTGGCCCCCGTGGCCAGACTGCCGACAGTGCGGTCTTCTCGATTCCCAACTTGCCGCCAGGAAACTACGGTGTCGTGATTCTCGACCTCACCACAGCCAAGGAACCTCACACGCTCTCGTTGGTTCTGCAACAGCAGGGAAACGAATGGAAGCTGGGCGGATTCTTTGTGAAGCCGTCCCAGGTCGCGTCGCATGATGGCAACTGGTTTGCCGGTCGGGCGCGTGAATTCAAAGCCAAGGCCCAGCTCCACAACGCATGGCTCTATTACCTCGAGGCGCGCGACTTGCTTTCGCCGGTGCCCTTCATGAGCACCATGATCAGCGACCAGCTCTATGACGAAGCGCAGGCCGTGAGGCCGGCTGACCTGCCTGCGAACGATCCGGTGGACTTGGTCGCAGGTGGCAAGACTTTGAAGCTCACCAGTATCTTTCCCTTGGCCATCGGTAAAGATCTCGACTTGGTGGTGAAGTACCAGGCTACCGATGTTTCCAACACCGCGCAGACGTTCCAGGACAATGTGGCCGTGATCAAGGCGCTGGTGGCGAAGTATCCTGAGTTCCGCGATGCCTTCGATGGCGTGGTAGCGCGCGCGGTGGAACCTTCGGGGAGGGACTACGGGTCGCTGATGGCGATGAAGGATGTTAAGTGAGCTGTTAGCTCTTAGCCTTTAGCTCTCCTGCTCAAATGCACACTCTTTCGGGTCTTTATCCTCCCGTAAGCCGAGAAACACGGGGGCGCGCAATTTGGGACCAGCCTCGGTTGTCTCGTGCGTCCATTGGGAGAATTTGATCTCGGCCACGAGTTCAGGCCTCACCCAGTGAACCTGGCGCAAAGCATCGACGGCTCCGTGGAAGGGGCTACGACTGGTCTGCAGTTCCTTGAGCAACTGCCAGACTGCTGCGAGAGTTTTCTGGTCGAAGCCGCTGCCGGCTTGACCGACGTGGATGAGGCGCCCCTTCTTGTCATAGAGCCCCAGCACGACCGACCCAAAATGCTGCCGGCTGCCCTCCGGGTCGGTGTAGCCTCCGATCATGCATTCCAGAGTATGAGTGATCTTGATCTTCAGCCATTCGTGGCTACGGCGCTCTTCGTAATGGCTGGCGCGCTTCTTCGCGAGAATGCCCTCCAGTCTTTTTTGCTTGGCCGCCTCGAACAGCTTCACGCCCTGGGCGAAGTGGTCGGAGTAGCGGATGAAGTCGCCGGGAGTGATGATCTGAGCCAACGTTTCTTTGCGCTGCTCGAGCGAAACGTGGCGAAGATCAGAACCATCGAGGTAGAGCAGATCGAAGACGTAATAGAGGACCGGAATGTCAGATCGAGCCGCAGTTCGCCGGCCACCATGCCGAATGCCGGTACGCTGCTGCATGAGACTGAAAGATGAACGGCCCTCTTCATCGAGGGCGACGATTTCGCCATCGAGAATCGCGGTCCGGGCATTGACGAGTTTCGGCAAATCGTGCAGCTCGGGATACTGGCCGGTGAGGTCGTTCTGATTGCGGGACACCAGACGAACTTCGCCTTCTTGGATGAACGAAACCGCACGGTAGCCGTCCCATTTGATCTCAAACAGCCACTCGGGATCGTCGAAAGGCTGGTCGCTCGGTGTAGCCAGCATGGGATGGATGGTCGAGGGCATGGGGCGCTTGATAGCGCCCTTTAACTCTTTAACCACAGAGGACACGGAGGACACAGGAGAATTCTTTTTCTTGTCGCCGTTTGTGGGCGAAGCTGTGCGCTTGGTATGAGTTCCATCGTTTTTGGTTTTGCTTGCCTCAGTGCTCTCTGTGTCCTCTGTGGTTATCTTTGTCTTTTTCTTGTCCAGCTTGGCGAGAGCATCCGCCAGCCACGGGGCTTTCACTTTTCCGCGCGAGGCCGGACGGCTGCTCGCCCATTCGGCTGAACCTTGATCGCCAGCAATCTCGGCTATGCTGCGCCCGGTGAGCGCGGACGAGTCGTACTGTTCGATGTCATAGCCCGGGGCTGCCGCATCGTCTTGCTTCTTGATCAGCAGCCACTCCGTGCCCTTGCTTCCGGGACGCCGCGCCCGCATGTGGATCAGCGCAAAGTCGCCGTTGAGTTTCTTGCCGTGCAGGCGAATCTTGAAGTCTCCCTTCTGCAACATTACGGTAGCTTCAGCATCGGTTCCGGGCACGAATTTGCCCTTGACGGGGACGGGTGAGAGCGGCTCCCAGGTGCCCACATCCCACACCATCACCGTTCCAGCGCCGTAGTTTCCGACCGGGATGGTGCCTTCAAAATCGAAGTAAGAGACCGGATGATCTTCCACCTGCATGGCCAGGCGCTTGTCGGCTGGGTCGAGTGACGGACCCTTGGGGACAGCCCACGATTTGAGCACGCCTTCCATCTCCAGGCGGAAATCGTAGTGCAGGCGTGTGGCGCGATGCTTCTGGACGACGAAGCGGTGGCCGGACTTCTTCTCCAGCTTGGGAGTAGGCTCGGGGGTTTCCTCGAAGCGGCGCTTTCGTTTGTATTCCTCGAGGGCCATGTTTGTATTCTAGCCACGGAGACACGGCGGCACTGAGAAAACTGACAGGATCAGACCGGAAACGCAGGTTCAAGAGAACAGTTCTCAGTTGCCGGTTCCCGGTTCTCAGTTTGTTCTAGAATCGGTCGCACTCATGAAACGTGAATACCCAAATACGCCCCTGGTGGGAGTGGGCGCCATCATCATCGAGAACGGGCGAGTCGTGCTGGTGAAGCGCGGGCATGCGCCGCTGGTGGGTGAGTGGTCCATCCCCGGAGGCGTGCTGGAGGTGGGTGAAATGCTGCGTGAGGCTGCGGTGCGTGAGGCGCGCGAGGAGACGGGCCTGAGGGTCGAAGTGGATGAACTCTTGGGGGTCTATGACCGGGTGATGCGCGACGCTGACGGCCGGACGCTCTACCATTATGTGTTGATCGATTTCCTTTGCCGCCGTGTGGGCGGAGAACTGCAGGCCGCAGGCGACGCCGATGAGGCGCGCTGGTTCGCGTGGGAAGAAGCCGGGAAACTTTCACTGGCTGAAGATACTGCTGAAGTGATTCGGAAGGGATTTGAGAAGGCCATCCATTCCACGCTACAGATAGTTCCCGAAGAACGGCTATGATCTGCGTCCATCTAGCCATGTTGAAGCACTGAGATCCCCAAACGAAGAACGGCCCGCGCAATTGCTCACGCGGGCCGCCCGGTGTGCTGTTTGGGATTGACCAAGAGGTGGTCACTCTACGTGGCCCCTTCGGCAACTCCGGGTCCCGGCGCGGTTGCGGCGGGCGGAATCAACCCTCATTCACCGGTAGTCGTGCGATGGTGCTTAGAGCGACCGCTCTAAGTCTCAGCCACCTCACCTGGTCTTCGACTGCTACAACAATGACTATCAGAACTGGTCATCGGACCACCTCCTTTCTGGTGTAACCGCAGATTAGTACGGAACCGGGTGATCGTCAAATGGCACGAAGGTGGGGATCGGGGAAGGCAACAAGTTGATTTGCCCTACGGCAGCCCAAACGCATACAGCGCGCTCCCCGCCGCGATGGCGACGTACTCTTTCCCGTCCAGCGCGAAGGCCATGGGTGAGGCGTAGACTGCCGCGCCGGTCTGAAAGTGCCACAGGGCCTTGCCGGAAGTGGCGTCTAGGGCAATGAAATTGCCTTCTGCGTCCCCGGTGAACACCAACCCTCCCGCCGTGGACAAGACACCGGACCACGATGGCGAGATGTGCTTGAACTCCCATTTCACCTCCCCGCTTGCCGGATCGATGGCACGAACTGCACCCCAATAGGGCTCGCTCTCATCCGCCGGGAAATAGGCGCTGCCGTAGTAGGCATGGCCGGCCTCGTAAGGCTGCGGCGCGGTGCTGAAAATATCGCACTGCTCGCGGGCCGATACATAGAAGAGTCCGGTTTGCGGGTCGTACGTGGGGGACATCCAATTCGTTTTACCCAAGGCGCCGGGGCAGACGACGCGGCCCTCGGGCGTTGGCTCGCTGCCTTTGTTCGGCAGCGGGCCTTCAGTATCTTTGCTGTCGCTCCATGTCACTTTACCGTAAGGGTTGGCCGACAGCAGCTTGCCGGTGCCGCGGTCCAAAACGTAAAAGAAGCCGTTGCGGTTGGCCTGCGCGATCAGGTGCTTGTCACCGGAATCGATCAGGACCGGCACCTGGGTGGCGTCCCAGTCGTGCTCGTCGTGCTTGGTGAACTGGAAATGCCAGTTGAGTTTTCCGGTGTCCGCGTCGAGAGCGAGCAAAGTGTTGCTGTAGAGGTTGTCGCCCGCCCGGCCTTCGCCTCGATTGGAAGGTGAAGGATTGCCCGTCGGCCAGAAGAGCTGATTGGAAACAGGGTCGTAAACGCCGGTGATCCACGCAGGTGCGCCGCCGATCTTCCACGAGTCGCCCTCCCAGGTCTCATGGCCCGGCTCCCCCGGGCCGGGCACGGTGTAAAAGCGCCACTTACGCTTGCCCGTGTCGGCTTCGTAGGCATCGATAAATCCGCGGATGCCGTACTCGCCGCCGGAAACGCCGAGAATCACGAGGTTCTTCACCACCAGCGGGGCCAGGGTAAAGCTATAGCCTTGGGTGTAATCGACTGCGGCGATGTTCCAAATCACATTGCCGGTCTTGGCATCGAGGGCGATGACGTGGGCATCGAGCGTTCCCATAAAAACTTTGCCGCCCAGGATCGCAAGCCCACGATTGATCCGCCCGCAGCACGGGCGAATGTCCGATGGCAGTTGGTATTGATAGAGCCAGATCGGCCGCCCGGTGCGCGCATCGAGAGCAAAGGCACGGTCATCCGGGCCCGTGCCGTAGAGGATGCCATCGACCACCAGCGGCGTGGTTTCAAATTTTCCGGTCGCACCGGTCTGATAAACCCATTTTGCGACCAGGGACTGTGCGTTGGTGGTATTGACTTGGTCGAGCGCGCTGAACCTGCGGCCGGCGTAGTCACCTGAGTAGGTGAGCCAGTTCTGCGGCTCCTTGGAGGAATTGAGCAGACGCGTGAACGTCACTTGCGCGCCCGCAAGCGTGGAAAGAACGGCGATTAGGGGCAAACAAAAACGAAAAAGTCTGTTCACTCCACACCTCATTTCGCAACGCTAACCAGGTAGGCGGCTATGTCGAGCAGGTCTTTGTCAGTCAAGAGCGTGGTGTCGTACTTCGGCATCAAGGAAACGCGGCTCTTGGTGAAGGATCGCAGTTTGTCTTTTTCGAACAGGCGGACCCGCTCGCTCTGGTCCATGATTTGCACGGTGAAGTTGTCCTCGTTGAGTGTGACCCCTTTGATTTGCTTCCCATCGGCGGTCACGACGGTTACGGTTTCGTATTCCTGGGGAAACTCCTTCGTGGATTCCGTTAGCCCCTGTGCCAGCTTCCGGCTGGGGTTGCGGACGGAATCGACCAGGAATTCGACCGTGCGTGCGCCCGCCACACCAGTAAGATCGGGTCCCAAACGTCCGCCCCTGCCCTCGACCATGTGACATCCCGAGCAGTTGCCGTCGCCATAGAAGAGTTCCTTCCCATGAACAGCATTGCCGACGGGTACAGCCGGCGCCTTGACCTCGACGCTGCGAATGTAGGCGATCAGTTGCCAGATTTCGTCGTCGGTCATGCCGACGCCTTGTCCATTGGTCCCGTTGCCGGGCATCGCGGTTCCGGGTATGCCATTGCTGATGGTGCGAAAAATCTCGGCGTCGGAGCTGCCGTGGCGCTTCCGTGCCCGCGTCAGATCGGGGCCACGTCCGCCTCCGCGTGCGCCCAGGCCGTGACAGAACGCGCAGTTGATCCGGAACTCAAATTCCCCTGCCTTTGCCGCCTGAGGATTTCCTGCGAATGGATTCTCCTCGTCCGCCGCGTGCAGACCACACACCGCTAACAACATTAGCAGCGTGGTCCCGAGCAACGGACGTACACCTCTCCGCACCGTAAGTTTGGTCACCCGCATTCGCCTCACCGCTTTCCTTGCGCGGAAGAATAGCACGCGACCGGCGGGACATGTCCGGGCGGCATCTGTCCGCCGGCACTTCTGCGTCTCTACACTTGAAGTCTCCCCTGAAGCAGCCGATCTCCCCTAAGTAGAGGCTCTTCAATCGGTTAAAGCCTCAGCCTTTCCAGCGGTAGGCGTCGGGTTGGGGCAGGCCGAGGTGAGCCAGCACGCGGTTGGCAAATTCGCGGGCCATCACGTCGAGGCTGGCGGGCCGGTTGTAGAAGGCCGGGATCAGCGGGAAGACGGTCGCGCCGGCATCGGCAGCCCGGTACATGTTGCGGATGTGAATTTTGTTGAGTGGCGTCTCGCGGACGCAGAGCACGAGCGGGCGCTTCTCCTTGAGACAAACGTCGGCGGCGCGCTCGATCAAGTGGGAAGCGATGCCGTTGGCGATGCGGGCGAGAGTGCCCACGCTGCATGGGATCACGACCATGGCGTCCGCGGGATATGAACCGCTGGCGATGTTGGCGCCGATATCGGCATTGGCCTGCTGATGGATTTTGCGGGAAGCCTTGCCCAGTAACTGGCCGACCAGGTTGCTGCGGCCACGCAGGCTGAGTTCCTCGGCCATGACGCGCAGGGCACTGTCGGAGGCGATGAAGTTTGCGGTTTGAACTCGCTGATCGCGTTCGATTGCGAGCAGGAAGTGCTTGAGAAACAGAGAGCCGCTGGCCCCGGTGGTGGCCACGGTTAGGTTCTGGGGCGGGTGGGGCAATTGAGCTCCTCGGCAGTGGCCGCGAATTCAGAGTCCTGAGCATAGGGACGCTGCGGAGGAGAAGTCAAGGATCAGTCGTTGGTCGCAGGTCGCAGGTCGTTGGTCGTTGGCGCAACGAACCAGCGCTCCTGCCAACGACCAACGACGAACGACCAACGACGGATACATGGCGACGACTACCAGTTTGCGATCCCGGCGGACGGAAGCGCAGCTGCATGCGCTGGCGGGTGTGGAACGCGAGATCCGGGCCAACGATCACAGCGGCTGCCGCAAGTATCTGAAGGACTTCAGCCAGGCCTTCCGTTCCTACGATTCGGTCATTGATTCCCAACAACTGAAGAGCCTGGTTGCCGCCGCGGATGTCGTGCTGGTCGCGGACTACCACGCCCTTCCGGCTTCGCAGCGATTTGCCGCGACTCTGCTGGAAGAGCGGGCCCAGCCCGGCGATCGTCCGGTAGTGCTGGGAGTGGAAACGATTTTTTCGCGTGACCAGCACATTCTCGACGAATGGTGGCGGCGTGAAATCGACGAGGAAGAATTCCGCCAGCGCATCCGTTTTGACCTGGACTGGGGTTATGACTGGACGCCCTTCTACGAATTGCTGGTGACGGCGCGTGAACATGCCGAGGCCATCTACGGGATGGACTGCATGCCTCGAGAAGACTTGCGCAAAATCGGCGCGCGTGACCGCCATGCAGCCCATAAGATCGGGGAGATGCGCCAGCGTCATCCCAATGCGGTGATTATGGTGCTGTTTGGCGAGTCGCATCTGGCTCCGGGACATCTTCCACGCGTGCTGCGCGAACAATTGCCCGAGGCGCGGATACTCTCGGTATTGCAGAACGTGGATGCTCTGTACTGGCGCGCAGCTGGAGAACGGCGCGAGCATGTGGAATCCGTGCGGGTGTCGGACGGCGTGGTTTGCGCCTTCAATTCGACTCCGCTGGAAAAATACGAGAACTACCGCCTTCACCTCAGCCGTTGGGGCCGCACGGAGGAGGAAGGGCCGGATCTCACACCCACGATCTACAACCTGATTGACAGCTTGTTGCGCTTTCTCGATATCAATCGCTACTCTTCGCAGAATGGCACTCAACCCAAGTTTCTGGTGGACCTGCTGCCGGAAGTCTACTGCCGCGCTTCGGATGTACGCTTGCGCCGGGTGCTTTCCCGAGTCACCGATGATGAAGTAAAGATTGATAGCATGCTGCATCAGGTGGAAGACCGGGGCAGTGTCTATCTGCCCGCGGTCAACGCCTTCTACGTGCGCGAGTTTCAAATGATGTATGCGGCGGAGGAAGCGACCCGCTTCCTGCATCATGCTTGTCGGGGCTTGCCGTTGCGCAGAATCGGCCACCCCGTGGCCGCGCTCGAAGCCACCGACCGGTTCTATGTCCGGACACTCGAACATGCGCTGGCCTACTTCGGATCGCGCGTGCTGTACCCCGCCCGGCCGGCGGCGCGCGGCGAGGATGAATGCGACCTGGCACGCGCTGACTGTGAAAGGCTGGTGCAAAACGCCGTGCGCGGCGGTCGCGCCAAGTTCGATGCCATGGCCCAGAAGCTGGGCTACCAGCTGGGCAGCGAACTGTACGATGCGTATCTGGGAGCGCGCGTAGCTCGCAGCTGGTTGCGCCGTCTATTCCTAACTAACCTAATGGAACCGGGGCAAGCCAAGGAAGCTTGTTTGGAGCTGACCAAGAAAACGCGATCTTGCCGCGGGCGAGCGCGGATTGCGAAGGCGGGGGTTTAGAAGATCGTCCGATTGATGACTTGTTAGCGTGCCCCAAACTCAAACGTTATAGTCGTTCGCTTTCAACTACAATCAACTACGAGGTGTATCACCAGCGGCTGTAGATGGATCTGGCTCGGGATTCGCAGGATTATCAGTTTGTAGCTCGGGGTAGTGCTTGCGGATAAAATAGGGGTTGTCTGCCTGCTCGAACTTGAACGACACAGATGTCGTCTCGTAAAGGCCGCAATTCATGAGCTCAGCCGCAGCGCATTCAAATAGCGCAATATTCAAGCCGTCTCCAAGCAGACTCTTGTACACAATGCCGTCATAGCCGTATGCACGAAATGCCTCGGCTAGGATTTGAGTTGGCACATATTCGGTCGCCGGATGATCTGGCGTGATGGGTCTTGAAAAAGCGTAACCGATGTCTCCCCAAACCACCTGTTCACGTTTCTGGGGAGGTGGCTCTTCTGGCTTCCCGTCCACCACCCACAAAGAAAAGACTCTCTTGTCTCGTGAACAATCGACTATAGCTAGATCTCGAACGACCTTAAACTGGGCGAGCGAAAGATCGGATCCCACCCAAGGCCTCACTTCAGCCATGGCCGTGTCCGAAGTATCGGACAGATACAGACATGGAATGCCTTTCGGGTTGACCCTTCCATCCCCAACAAGTTCTGCTTTCGGCATCATGCGCTCGGACGAGAGCGCGCACGGCACTTCAAATTCGTACTCTTCCCCCTGTCGCTCCATTCGCGACTCATGCCCTTTCTGCGCACGCCAGAGAACTGTTCCCTTGGGGATTGAGTCCCGATGTGATTCGCTCGTCGCTACCACTGTCGCGAGGAACCCTCGCACTTCTTCCTCATGTACGTACCTAGCCTTCTGAGTCACGCTAGATGCGAACCGTGCGTAGTCCCGGGAAGACACGAATTCTGCCATACCTCCTAAATACTACCGATTTAGGTTGAGGCGCCACCAAAAAACGACACCCACTCAACCATCAAGCAGCAGCCGACAAACCTACCCAAGTGCTAATCTAGTGTCCGATTCGGCAAAACGCTGGGTGCTCCTGTGAACGCAGCCTCCATCCACAAACTCTTCCAGCAGGTACGCGAGAGAAAGCTCTCACCCGACGACGCGGTCGAGCGCCTGCGGCATCTCCCGTTTGAAGACCTGGGATTCGCCAAAGTCGATCACCATCGCGCGCTGCGGGCTGGAATGCCCGAGGTGGTGTTCGGAGAAGGGAAGACGCCGGCGCAGATTGCTTTAATCTTCTCTCGACTCGCTAAACGCGGCGGCAACAGCAGCATTCTTGCCACTCGCGCGAATGAAAAGCAATTCGCGGCGGTGAGGAGGAAGCTTCCCAAGGCAGAGTATCGAGCACTGGCGCGGGCTATCGTACTGCAGCGGGACCGGAAAAAATATGGCAAGGGGACTATTGCGGTTGTTTCCGCGGGAACCAGCGACATTCCGGTCGCGGAAGAAGCGGTGGTCACTGCAGAAATCATGGGCAATGACGTCGAGCATCTTTATGATGTGGGAGTGGCGGGGATTCATCGGCTGCTGGCGAATCGTGGGACGCTGACACGGGCACGGGTGGTCATCGTCTGCGCAGGGATGGAAGGCGCGCTGCCCAGCGTGGTCGGGGGGCTGGTGGGCGTTCCCGTGATCGCGGTGCCTACGAGTGTAGGTTATGGGTCAGCCTTCAAGGGACTGGCTGCGCTTTTGGGGATGATGAATTCTTGTGCGTCCAACGTTAGCGTGGTGAATATTGATAATGGGTTTGGCGCGGGTTATGTGGCGGCGCTGATCAACCGGTTGTGAAGCCGCCGAGCTGAGCTCGGCCAGGACGGGCGAGTCGCCCGTCCCCACACGAGCAGTGCATGGCTCAGAAACAAAAGGCACGGCCGAGGCCGTGCCTTCCCTCCGATCCATACAACCCACGTTCTTACGAGCCCTTCACCACTTCCAGGTTGTTCTGCACACTGAATACGCCGAACACCTGGCCTGCCCGCATACCGGCGATCTGCTTGTCCATCGCACTGGCAACTGTACCTTCGAGGCTCAGCTTGCCGTTGCTGACCAGGATACGGATCGGCAGCGCGGGATCACTCGCATACCGGCTCAGCACGGAGTCACGGTAGATCGCCCGCGTGGCGCGAATCCGGATGCTGTCATCGGAAATCGATACCGGAGCGACGGCGATGTTGTTCACCACGTCCTTGACGCCCGGAGTGGTGTTCACCAGCGCGAGTGCCGAGTCGCGGCCCATGTCGGTTCGGGTCTCACCGCTCAACGTGGCCACACCATCTTTTACCGAGACGGTGATGAAGTTGAACAGGTTGTCGTATCCGATGCGGTCGTAGTAAAGCTTGCGGTCGAGTTTCGCGTTGAGCTCGGGGTCGGACACGTTTGTGCTCACCACAATCAAATTACGCACGCCCTGTACCTGGTACAGCTTGCGAATTTTCTTGGCTGCATCCAGCTTCTGCTGGTAGAGGTCGACGCTACCGGTCAGGGTCACGATGCCATCCTCGACGCTGGCCTGCAGGTTGTGAAATTCCTTTTTGTCGGCGATCTGCCGCGCTATCCGGGCCTGGATGTCGCGGTCATACCGGGCGGCGCCGGTCGCCTGGGCAGCCAGTCCTACACTGAGAATACCCACCATCATTAACGAAGCCACAGTCCTGAAAACGCTTTTCATGGGAACGCTCCTTCACCCTGGTCTAACTGACCAGTTAGTTAATTCATCAGATGCCGCGAGCCGGGCGGAGGATGCTTCCGGAGAAATTCGTAATCGGGCCCGTGAAAAAGCTCGAGAATCATACGTATTGACAAAAGTCGTTATAACGACTATATTGCAAGCGTGGGTAAGGGAATTCGAGCCGAGATCAAGCAGAACAAGCCGTTCAGCAGTGTGGAGGAAGAGGCCTACATAGCGCTTCTGCGCACGGCTGACGATCTGCAGTGGCGGGTAGCCGAGATACTGAAGCCACACGGGCTTTCCCCCACCCAGTACAACGCGCTCCGAATTCTGCGCGGGGCCGGCGAGAAGGGGCTGCCCTGCAGCGAGATCGGTGAGCGCATGATCAACCGCGACCCTGACATTACCCGCCTGGTGGATCGCCTAGAGCGCCGCGGGCTGGTTCACCGCAGCCGCGAAACAAAGGACCGGCGGGTGATTACAACCCGTATTACGCCGGCTGGGCTGGAGGTCCTGAAAGCGTTGGATCGGCCCGTGGAGGAGCTGCACCGCCGTCTTCTGGGCCATTTGGATGACCCACGGCTGCAGTCTTTGATACGGTTGCTGGAGGAGGCTCGCGGGCAGGATGGGTAGTTTTCTTGCCACCCCATTCGTTATCACGACATCTGTTGTCAGAAGGAGAGCTTATGAGCAACAACGCAAGTTTGCAGTCATGGGGACTCACCGTGCTGCGCGTGGTGGTGGGCATCGTGTTCATAGCCCACGGCTGTCAGAAATTGTTTGTCTGGGGATTTCACGGCGTCGCGGGTTTCCTGGGCGCGAATGGTATTCCGCTGCCAGGTGTCGCAGCGGTGGTGCTTACGTTGGTGGAGTTCGTAGGCGGCATTGCCCTGCTGCTCGGCCTGTTGACCCGGTGGGCCGCGCTCCTGCTGGCGGTTGACATGGTGGTGGCGATCCTGGCCGTCCACTTCAAGAACGGTTTCTTCCTGCCGAAAGGCTATGAGTTCGTGTTGACGCTCATGGTGGCCAACATTGCATTGCTGCTGGCCGGGCCGGGTGCGGCGTCAGTGGATGGAGCGATCTCGAAACGGGGCTAACTTTCGTTCGGGCTACTTTGTCTTAGGCAAGAGCAGAGCGGAAAGCAATCGTTGCAGCGCATCGGACAATACCTCAATCGCCGAGCTTGGTAGCGGAGCACCGTCGGGCCGCCTGGAGCCGGAACTACGGCTTGATCTCGAACACTACCCCGTAGCCGCCGGCGCCGCCGCCTACCGTGGTGCCGTAAATGTTGCCCTGCTTGTCCAGCACCACGCCGGCCTGCGGGCTGTATCCGTCTGGCCCGGTGAACTTGTGCAGGATGGTGTACTGCCATTTCCCGTCCTGGCCCGGGGTCATCTTGAACACCGTGCCACAGCCCTGGAAACCGCAGACCTGCGTATTTCCTCCCCCGGCCGTCGTCCCGTATAAATTCCCCGCCTGGTCAAACACCAGGGTCCCCATGAAGGTGGCTCCGTCCCGGATGTCGGACGAGGCGTGCAACACCGTCTCTTTCCAGCCTCCTCCCGGGCGCGGTGTCAGCTCGAACACCATGCCGCAGCCATCCGGGCAGGAGGGCTGGCTCTTTCGCCCTCCCGCTTCGGTTGCGCCGTACAGGTTGCCCGCATTGTCCATCACCAGCCCGGCGTTGAACTCCTTGCCATCCCCCTCAAAAGCAGGAAAGCTGTGCAGGATGCGCTCCTTCCAACCCCCCGGCGTAGACTTCAGCTCAAAGACGATGCCATACCCGTTGGCACCGCCAATCTTGGTGGTGCCGTAAAGATCGCCCCTCGCGTCCAGGATCAGCGCAGCTTGGGGAAGGAATCCGTCCCCGCCGTTGGGATTGAAACTGTAAAGCACGGTTTCGCTCCAGCCATCCGGGCCCGGAGACAGTTCGAACACATTGCCCGCTTTGTACTCCCCCGGTCCCCAAGTGCCGAAAAGATTGCCTACCCCGTCCATGACTATGCCGTTGGAACCAGTCCGGTAGATAAGTTGGAAACTCCACACGCTGGGAGAGTCTGCATCCGGAGTCAACTCAAAGGTCGTGCCGGTGTTGTTCTGTGCCCCGAACGCAGTGCCGTATAGATTGCCCACCGCGTCGAAGATGAGACTCCCGGTGGGGCCCGCGCCGTCGTTGACGCAATAGGGATAATCCGGGCAGAAGCTGTAAAGGACGCTCTCCGCCCACCTAAGATCTGGCGATAGGCTTAGTTGGAAGACCGTACCCGACCCATAGTCGCCTCCACCGCTAGTGACGCCATATATCTTTCCACTTTGGTCTAGGACGAGGCCACCGTACAAGCCGCCCCCGTCCAGCCCCGCAGTGAACGCGTGCAGCACCCGATACTTGGGGGCTGCCCACACACTGCCCGCAGACATCCAACTGACAGCCAGAAAGGCCAGCGTAGGCAGCACGGAGGAGGGGGAAACTCTCAGCCGCATCACACTCGTACCTCCGTTGACGGGCTCGTACCGGGAGGCAAGGGAGCCGAAGCCTCTGGGCAGCCAGAATTCTAACATCAATTTCGGCAATTGCAGCGGCGGGCGCTGGGTACGCCAGCTCCCGCCAGAGCTTCAAGCGCCCTCAATCGCTGTCGTTAGCATCCGGACCGTCCAATGTGCCCTGAGTCTGGAAATAACTGGGACTGTAAGGAAGCGACGTGATCTGGGTAAACGAACGGTACGGCCAGAGAAAGAACTCAGACAGAGGGACATTTCCGTTGGCATTATCCGGAGCATGAAAATCCGCAAACTGGTATTGCTGGTTGATCGTATCTGATATACCGAAGTTGAGTTCGATAAACCGGAGTATGCTGCCAAAGTCGTGTACGTAAGGAAACACCTTTCCGTGATCCGGGATGGAGCCCGAAACGTAACCCGCCTTGGTGTAGGGAGAGACTACCAGCAGGGGAACGCGAAATCCGTAGGTGTAGAACGCACCCCAGGTACCGGATACCCGATTTACCCCTGGGTAGGGAGGGTTTCCGCCGTTAGGGTTGACGTGGTCGAACCAGCCGCCCCAGTCATCCCACGTAACGAAGATGGCAACGGAGTGGTTGGGGTCGTTCCTCCAGTAATTGCACTGGTTGTTGTTGTACACGCCGCCGATGGCGTTGACGATGGTGGCCACGTACGACGGCCCCGAGCCGTCGTTCTCCTGCGCATGGTCTGACCACTTCTTGTCCGGGATCACCCAGTTCACCGCGGCCAGGTTGCAGCTGTTAATGTCGTCCACTATCGGCATCGTGTGTTGTGCCGTTTCGAATATCATGTCCGCGTTGTATTCGGTTCCCTGGCACGCTCCGGGCGCGGGACCGGGTTGGCACAGGCGCTGTATCGTGGTCGGCGCCGCCCAAATCCCCGGAATCGCCGGCAGGTAGTACTTCCAGGGGATCTTGGGAGTGACACTGTCGAGCAGATCCACCAGAGTGGGGTGGTCAAAGCAGGTGTAGGCGCAATGCGCGTCAAGAGGGTGGTCGGTGCAGTACTGGACGCTGGGCTCGACACCGTTGTTGTCGATCAAGAGAGTGAATTCGCCGGCCGGGGCAGTGCATCCGGCAAGGCTGGGATTGTTGGCATTGCCCGCGTCGAACCAGTTGTAATGTCCGTTCAAGTTCGCGGTGGGCGCCGAGGTCCCCGAAATGATGAACTGGTGTGCGGCGTAGCTGGGGCCTTCGTTGGTTTGGAACATATAGTTGGCGAAGCCGTAGTCTTCCGCAATTTGGAAATAAGGCTCCACATCGCCACGCGGGACAAAAGCGTAGGCCTGTAGGGGAGCCCCGTCCATCTGGCCGTTGTGCCACTGATTGACGAAGTCGCTGTGGCCATGACCTGGATCAAACGTGTCGTTCATGTGCCGAGCGGTCAGGCAAATAGTTGCCCCCTGGTAGAGGCCTCCATCCTGGATGTCCACGCCCGCCTCGAAGGGGTTCTGTGTGCCACAGTGCACGATGGTCGGTGCGCTCCCAAACAGATTGTCCGGCGTGCGGTTCTCCTGGAACACAATGATGATGTGATCGAAATGGGGCAGGCTTTGGGCCATGGCGATCGTCGCTCCAAATGAAACCAGCAGCAGAATCTTGATGTGCCTCATGTGGAATCCTCCTCCGTGAAACGCCGGTTGGGTTGGTTGGGATGTGGGGTTCGGGAATACGACCGGGCCGGATACAACAATGGTGGAGTACACCACTCCGTGAGAAGCCGGCGGTGAAAAATTCTGTTTGTTACGAAACCAGAACGGGCCTAAGCCGGGAAAGCAGCCGGCTATCGGGACCGTTTACCGGCGGCCTTCTTTGGAGGACGTGACGGTTTGGGCGCGGTGTTCCCGAATACCCGCGCGAAGATCTTGTCGATGTTGCGCAACTGCCGCTTCAGATCGAATGCGCGCTCAATCTGCTGGCGGGGCACACGGCTAGTGATCTCTTTGTCCTTGAGCACGAGTTCACGGAAGTTCAATCCTTGCTTCCAGGCACGCATGGCGTGGCGCTGCACTATGCGGTACGCGTCTTCGCGGGAAACTCCGTGTTCCACCAGGTCGAGCAGGAGCTGGCCGCTGTAGACCAGGCCGCCGGTGCTCTCGAGGTTCATTTTCATGCGCTCCGGGTAGACGAACATTGTGTCCACCAGGTTGGCGGTTTTCTGCAACAGGTAATCCACCAGAGTGGTCGAATCGGGAATGATGAGGCGCTCCACGGAGGAGTGCGAGATATCGCGTTCATGCCACAGGGCAACGTTTTCAAATGCTGCCTGCGCGTTTGATCGCACCACGCGGGCCAGTCCGCTGATCTGCTCGCAGGTGACCGGATTACGCTTGTGCGGCATGGCGGAGGAACCTTTCTGTTTCTCGCTGAAAAATTCCTCGGCTTCGCGCACCTCGGTACGCTGCAGGTGGCGAATTTCGGTGGCAATCTTATCCAGCGTGCAGGCAATGACGGCCAACGTGGCCAGATAGTGGGCGTGACGGTCGCGTTGGATCACTTGCGAGGAAATCGCGGCCGCTTTCAATCCCAGGCGGGTACAGATCTTTTCTTCCAGGTCGGGATTGAGGTGAGTCAACGTACCCACGGCGCCGGAGAACTTGCCGACCCGCATGTCTTCAGCCGCACGCTCGAAGCGGGCGATATCGCGCTGGACCTCGGAATACCAGTTGGCCAGCTTGAAGCCGAAGGTGATCGGTTCCGCGTGAACGCCATGAGTGCGGCCCACCATGGGCGTGTCCTTGAATTCCCAGGCGCGCCGCTTGAGGACATCGGAGAGGCGCTCGAGATCGTCGGAGATGATGGCGGAAGCCTGGCCCATGAGCAGGGCCTGGGCGGTATCGACTACGTCGTTCGAAGTCAGGCCGTAGTGGAACCAGCGGGCATGGGGGCCGACGATCTCCGCCACGGCGGTGGTGAAGGCGATGACGTCGTGCCGCACCTCGGCCTCGATTTCGTTGATGCGTTCGAGGTCGAAGTCGGCGCGCTCCCGGATAGCCTGGGCTGCGTCCTTGGGCACCAAGCCGGCTTCGGCCAGGGTCTCGGTGGCGGCGACCTCCACCGCGAGCCAGGTGCGGAACCGGTTTTCATCACTCCAAATGCGGCCCATTTCGGGGCGGGTGTAGCGTGGGATCACGGTTGCGCCACCTCTCCGATGTCCGCCGAAAATTGAGGAACTAGGGATTCTAAATGGAGTGGGACTCCGGTGGCCAGCGGCGGCTTGCGGCCAGCGTCTGGAGGATGGGCATTTGCGAGAGCCGGGGTGGATTACGCGCTTCTTCTGAGCCTGCCTGGCTCAGACTTTTCGTTCTGGCTCAGACTCCGCGGAGTTCAGGTCCGGGTTTCGTGGTCTGCGTGGCCCGAATGCCAAATTTTGCTTATTTCTGAGAGAGGGCTGGTGCTTGGTTGCTCGGCGTGTGTTCTCTGGCGGCAGCGATGAGTGGCCGTAATGCTTCCACCGAAACCCCCAGCGTGCCGCCGGAGAATCCGTCAATGTAGGCGGCGTTGACGCCGATCACTTCTCCGTGGGAATTGAATACTGGGCCGCCGCTGCCACCGTGGGCGGTGGGTGCATCGTAGATGAGCTTGTCTCCAACCACATCTCCCAGGTGTCCACAGGTCGCCGAGGGGCGAATCAACGAGAGTGCTGCAAGTTCATTGGCGGCACCTTGGTCATCGTGCCGGAAGGCCAGGCGGTCGTAGACGGCCGGCGGTGATTTTGCGACCATCCCCAGCACTCCCATGGGGTAGCCGACTACGGCCACGAGTTCTCCTGGGGTTGAGGGTTCGGCAGCCAGAGGCAAAGGCCGAAGCTGGTGAACCGCCTGCGAATCCGCAATCTCTAGCACGGCCAGGTCTCCGTGGGCCGACAACGCGACCGGAGTGATATTCACCGGAGTGGGAAATCCAGGAAAGAAAGCCAGCAGCTTCTCCAGTTGCGGAGTGGCGCCGCGCCGAATCAATTCGGTGGCCTCAGGGTCTCCATACCAGGGCTGGGCCACGTGACGATTCGAGGCGAGCAGCCCGTCGGACACCACAAAGCCGGTGCCAGAAATGCGAGCGCGCAGCATAGGCCGTTGCTGGGAGAAGCCGACCTGATACACCCCGAAGATGTAACAGATGGAATTGCGATAGTGGTTCAGGACCATGGCTGGCATGGCCTGCTCCTGTTTAAGCTGGTCCACCTGGAGCGAAAGCTGCTGTACCTGCTCGTGAAGACTGTCTTCGTGCGGGGCGTTGGGGGTCAGCGGCGCGTAATAGTGCGCCATGAAACCCACTCCGGCGACCAGAAATATCCCCAAAAGGCCCTGGACGAGCCGTTGCCACGTGGTGCAGACCGGTTCTTCTTCAGGTGAGTAATGGTTTTCGGCCATAAGGACGATGATGGGTACTGGCGGCTCCGGGGAAGGGGAGTCCGCGCCCGCCAAGCGGGGCAATGCAGGCTCTATCTTGCCGCGTAGATGGGGGGTTTCCTACGGTACGGAAGGAGATGTCCCGACGGAAGTGAAGGGGCGAATGGCTCTTGGTCGCAATTACGCTTTAGTCCCGCAGTTCATTGATGCCCAGACGCTTAGCCATCTCCTGGTACAGAAACCCCTCACCGGTGCGATCGGGCTGGATCCATTCACCGTCGATCACGAACTGGGGAATGGCGCGCTTGCCGGTGCGGGCGACAACTTCCTTGGCGGCGCCGGGCGTGGTTTCGATGTCAATCTCTGTATAGGAATCTTGTGACGTTGCAGGAAGCGCTTGGCCTCGCGGCAATCCGGACACCAGAAGGCGGAATAGACGATCAGATCCATAGTTCCAAGGTTGAGTTCTAAGGTTGCAAGGTTTCAAAGTTTCAGAGATGAAAGTTCTCCGCAGTCACGATCCGGCAAGCCCCTCGAACAAAAACAAAGCCGGCGTTGGCTGACGGCGATGAATGACGATGAGGTGTAGAGACGTAGCTAGCTACGTCTCTACCTATCTTCAATTCTCGTACAGCAGCACACCCTCGGTTTTCTCCGAGTCCACCGGGCGGTAGAACAGCTTGTCGCCGTCAAGGAAGACCTCGATGAACGCCGGCCGGGTGGCGATGGTGCCCTGAATGAGCGCCTCGGAGAGCGGATCTTCAATGTACTTCTGCAGAGCCCTGCGCAGCGGACGCGCACCGTAGCTGCGGTCGCCGAGCGTCTGGTTCAGAATCCACTTCTTGGCCTCGTCGGTCACGGTGACGGTGATCGATTTCTGCGCCAGGTTCTGGTTCAACTGGCAGACCATGAGTTCGAGAATCTGGATCAGATCGCTTTCGCTCAGCGCGTCGAAAATGATGATCTCGTCCAGGCGGTTGAGGAACTCGGGATTGAAGGTGCGCTTGACCTCGTTTTTCACCAGATCCTCGACCTTGTCGGAGATCATTCCTTCATTGGTGGACTGGAAGCCCAGGCCCTCGCGCTTTTGCAGGTACCGGGCGCCTATGTTCGAGGTCATGATGATGATGGCGTTCTTGAAGTCCACCGTGTTGCCCAAGCCGTCGGTGAGTTGGCCGTCTTCAAAAACCTGCAGCAGGATGTTGAAGACGTCGGGGTGCGCCTTCTCGATTTCATCCAGCAGGACGACGGAATACGGCGCGCGCTTTACCCGTTCGGTGAGCTGGCCACCCTCTTCGTAGCCCACGTATCCTGGAGGCGAACCGATCAGCTTCGAGACCGAGTGTTTTTCCATGAACTCGGACATGTCAAAGCGGACCAGCGACTTCTCGCTGCCAAACATGAACTGAGCCAGGGTGCGGGCGACTTCCGTTTTGCCGACGCCGGTCGGACCAAGGAACAGGAACGAACCGATGGGCCGGTTCGGGCTCTTCAGGCCGGCGCGAGAGCGGCGGATAGCGCGGGCCAGGGCAGTGATGGCCTTCTCTTGCGAGATGATCCGCTTGTGCAGTTCTTCTTCGATGCGCAGCAGTTTCTGCGACTCTTCTTCCTTGATTGAGGTGATGGGCACACCGGTCCAGCGCGAGACCACATCTTCGATGTCCTCGCGGCCCACTACGCCGGTGGCGGACTCGTCCAGGTGATATTTTTCGCGAAGAGCGCGCAGGTTCTCGCGCTCTTTGCGTTCCTCGTCCGAATAGAAACGCGCCTTCTCGAACTCGTGGTTCGCGATGGCGTTCTCCATCCGGTGAACGATGAACTTGATGCGCTTCTGCACTTCGGTAAGTTCTTCCGGGAGCGAAGTCTGGCGCAGCTTTACGCGGGCGCCGGCTTCGTCGATAAGGTCAATTGCCTTATCCGGCAGGAAGCGGTCGGGAATGTAGCGGTTGGAATGCGACACCGCGAAATTGATGGAGTCGTCGGTATACGTGACGGCGTGGAACTTCTCGTAACGGTCCTTGATGCCGAACAGGATCTTGGTGGCATCCACTTCGTTCGGTGGCGGGACTTTCACCGCCTGGAAGCGCCGTTCGAGCGAGCGGTCCTTTTCGATCGACTTGCGATATTCACCGGGAGTGGTGGCGCCAATACACTGAATCTCGCCACGCGATAAGGCTGGCTTCAGGATGTTGGCCGCGTCGAGCGAGCCTTCTGCCGAACCCGCGCCTACCAAGGTGTGCAGCTCATCGATGAAGATGATGGAATTCTGCGATTCCATCAATTCTTTCATGATGGTCTTGAGACGCTCTTCAAACTGGCCGCGATACTTGGTGCCGGCGACGATAAGCGAAAGATCAAGAGCCAGGATGCGCTTATCGGCGAGAAACGACGGGACTTCACCGTCCGCGATGCGCTGCGCCAGTCCTTCGACGATGGCGGTCTTGCCCACGCCGGGCTCACCGATCAGCACCGGATTGTTCTTGGTGCGGCGGCAAAGAATCTGCACCACCCGCTCCAACTCGCCTTCGCGTCCCACCAGCGGGTCGAGCTGGGTGTCCACCGCGGCCTGGGTGAGGTCGCGGGAAAACTCGCTGAGCAAGGAAGACTCGCGTTGACGCTGGGGCTGAGACTTCTCCTGGCTGGTGCGCGCCAGTTCCTCGCGGATGGTCGAAAGCCGCAGACCGCGCTCGTGCAGAATCTCCGCAGCGAAGCACTTTTCTTCTCTCAGTAAACCCAAAAGCAAATGTTCGGTGCCAATGTGCTTGTGCGATAGCCGTTCGGCTTCCTCCGCGGCATAGGCCAGGACGCGCTTGCATTCGTTGCTGAGCGGCAGGTCCACGGAGGTAGAAACTTTTTCCCGGATGGTGGTATGTCCTTCGATCTGCTTACGAATGGATTCCACCGAGGCATGGGAGCGCAGGAAACGGTTGGTCAGGGCTTTGTCTTCGCGCAGAAGTCCCAGCAGCAGGTGCTCCGTCTCAATATAAGGAGACCCGAACTGGCTGGCTTCATAACGCGCGAAAAAGATGACGCGCCTTGCTTTCTCCGTATAACGTTCAAACATATGGCCCTTCTCCCCAGAGCTCGCCACGAGGCTTCTGGGTCGTCTCATCCGGCCCTATCCTCGGGAACCTCTTGGCCCTCACATCATTATGCAATCCGGGGGCCACTAAACCCAAGCTCTAAAATGGTGCATTGGGCACCTGAGTCCCGTTACCAAAGGCACCGAGTTTCGTTTCAGCGCAAGCGGTTGCAACACCTGCGCACCGGCATCCAGTCCTTACTATCCTCGGGCTCATTCGGGCAACCTGCCGGAAATTGTTATTTTTCGCTAACCGCTTACGCGGAAAGCGACTCCGGCGCTACCTCCTCGATTTTTCCGTGTTGCAGCCGCAGTACGCGGTGGCAACGACGGGCAAAAGCGAAGTTATGAGTAGCAATCAGAGAGGTCAACTGGTAGTCGCGATGTAATCGGGCAATCAAGTCGAAAACCGAGTCCGCTGTGCGACTGTCGAGATCCCCGGTAGGCTCATCCGCCAGCAAGAGCTTAGGCTGGGTGATAAGCGCCCGGGCCAGGGCTACGCGCTGCTGCTCGCCGCCGGAAAGTTCGCCCGAGCGGTGATGCGAACGCTGCTCCAAACCGACCTCGCGCAGCCATCGCGAAGCTTCTTCTTGTGCTCCCTGCTGGGAATGGTCTCGCAGCAGGAGCGGCATGGCCACGTTTTCCAGCGCCGTGAACTCCGGCAGCAGATAGTGGAATTGCCAGACGAAACCGATCTCGCGGTTGCGAAACTCGGCGGCGCCATCCTCCGAAAGCGTACTCAATCGCAAACTGGCGCAGTATACGTCACCTGCGGAAGCGGTATCAAGGGCGCCCAGGATGTGCAACAAGGTACTCTTGCCCGCACCGGACTCGCCCACAATCGCGAGCATCTCCCCTTTGGCTACTTCAAATGACAAATTTTCAAAGAGCACCAGGTCTGATGCGCCGGAGCGGAAGACCTTCTTCAGACCCTCGATCCGCAACATCGCTTGCCGCTCTATTGGATGCAACCGGCTTGCTCCTTGGCTCAGATTCAGAGGCAGCCAACAGGCAAACTATTGCACACTCGCTGCAAGCTGCTGTGCTTATTAGAACACGGAGCAGCATTGCCCGGTCTTCCTCCCGTTTCCGGGAGTGTCTATTGAAAAAACTGTATACCCAATACGGGCCGACAGAATGTGACCTTGATCACAGCTGCGAGTATCGGCGGAGTGGCAACACGGGAGGGCATGGGTTTGGAAACGCCGGCGAGCTGACAAGAAACGTCAGAGATGACAGAAAAAGGGAATCCCCGGCTATTCGTAGCGCAGGGCTTCTGCGGGAAGGATTCGAGCTGCTGACCAAGATGGATACATGGTGGCGATCAATGAGATGCCAATCGCTACCAGCGCAACTAGAGCGCCATCCATGGCGCGAGGAGCGAAGGGCACGTAGTCGATCGAATACACCTCGGGAGCGAGAGACAGCAGATGGTAATGCCCTCCAGCCCAGGAAAGCGCGTATCCGAGCACCAGGCCTATCGCAGTTCCGATCACGCCAATCAGCACCCCTTGTGCAATGAACACACGGCGGACCTGCGATTTGCGGGTGCCCATGGACATGAGCACGGCAATGTCGCGAGTCTTCTCCATCACCATCATGGTGAGCGAGATGAGAATGTTCAGGGCGGCCACGAAGACGATCAATCCGATCGTGATGAAGGTGACCAGACGTTCCAGACGCAGAGCACGGAAGAGCGCCTTGTTCTGTTCCATCCAATTCGTGGCCATGAAGCCTTTGCCGGCGGCCTGTTCGAGTTGTTGGCCGACTTGGCCGGCCTGGTAAATGTCATCCACCTTGAACTCGATCAGGGAAATTAGATCGCCGAGGCCGAACAGATGCTGCGCATCGGAGAGCCGGGTGAACGCCCAGGAACTGTCGTAGTCGTAAAAACCGGAGTTGAAAATTCCCGTTACCCGGAAACGGTTGTACTTGGGGACCATGCCAAATGGAGTCAGTTCGCCTTGCGGACTGGTGACGAGCACGACCGAGCCGACAGTCGCGCCCAGATCTTCCGCCATGTCCTTGCCAAGAATGATGGGAGGCATGGCAGCAACGCGGTCCTGAACGCCCTCAAGAGATGTCGGAGATTGCTCAGCCTGTGTGGCGCGGGTGCCCTCGCCCGCGGCTGTTGAAGTCGTACTCTCTGGCATTTCCTCCAAAGCATCTGCCGATCCGATCCGTACCGTGTTCAACAGATCTCCGACTTTCTTCTCATAAGCGGGAATCATGCCCTTCAACACGGCGCCGCGAGCTCGCGGTCCACGTGAAATCAGAACCTGCTCGTAGATGGCCGGGGCGGTGGCGACTACATGCGGTTCCTTGGATAGACGCTCCATGAGCGGGCGCCAGTCCTTGATGCCGTCGCTCTGGATGCGGAGCAGGTTGACGTGGGAAGTGGAGCCGAGCAGACGGTTCTGCAGGTCCTGGCGAAATCCGTTGTTAATGGCGAGCGCAACGATGAGCGAAGCGACACCCGCGGCAACTCCTGCGATGGAGATGCCAGTGATGACGCCAATGACGGCCTGGCGCCTTTTAGCCCGGAGGTAGCGGGTCGCGACGAAGAATTCAAAGCGCATGGAGAAGCGGTCAGCTGTCAGCATTCAGCCAAACTCGATTATAGCGATGATGCTCGGAAAACAGGTTCCGGTGTAGGCTATGGCTCCTGCGGTGTCGTCGGCTCATCGTTTTTTCAAACGTGAAAAGCTTGGTCAGCAGCTGATGTTTCGACGCCAGAGCGCCCAAACTGTACGCAACCCCGGCGTAAAACGGCGCGGTGACGGACATCTGCGCCCATACGCGTACCGGGTCACCGGCTAGTAGATTCGCCCATGTCGGCGCGACCTTCTGTATGTCAAAGAAATACCTTATTGCTGTCATTGAGGTGCCGAAAAGCACGGAGGACGGAGCGTGGTATAGCAGCAATCTGTACAGCAGCACTGCCGTAGGAATGCTCCAAGTCCAAATGGCAATCGAGCCAGATCGCCCCTCATGCATGTAGCTGCGAGCTGTCGCCGGAAGCAACCGAACCACGTTTATGTAGCCAACAACTAGCGCCGGAAGAATCGTCGCCCACTCGAAATGCTGCAAGTACCAATCTGTTGCCGGGATGCTGATCGAAATCTGCAGTATGGGTGCGATCCAACCGAACCAGTGAAACACTAACCATTGGGAAAGGTGAAGAGCACAAGTGTAGGCGACGAGGGTATGCAGCGCGAAAGCTGCAGCGTAAGAAAAGGGCGAATTCCCACGATTTGGAACAGCGATAGGCGCAGGTGATGCCATGTCCGTCGGAAGTTACCACTGGCCTGCTCTGGATAGCAACCGAGATTGCAGCGACCCGCGTGGCGGATTGTTGACTTAAAGAGGGAATTGCTTTTGGGTGAGAGGGCCCCTTGAGAAGCTCTGGTACGAACATCCTGGCCTGATTTGCAGTTCATTGCTCGGACTCTAGATTCTTGGAAGTACAGAGGGGACCTTCTGCCGGTAGGCTCGATATTCTTCTCCGAATCTTCGTTCCAGTTCCTTGTCTTCCCGTCGGATCATGAGGGCGCCGGTGATGACGGCGAACGCGGTCAGGGCATAGAGAACCACGAGGCCCGTTCCGACGCTCCAAGCCAGCATCTCACAGAGATGTCCAAGATAAACCGGATGGCGGACCCGGCCGCGGATGCCCGCCGTCACCAGACGCTGTTCGCGGTGTCCGGGCAGGAGCTCCGGAAAGCCGCCGAGTTGGGCGCCGCTGAACCCCACCCCGGAACTGCCATAGACCCACAGGCCGACTGCCAAGAGGAGGCCGGCTGGGACCCAGGTCCATGGAGTATCGTAGAGCAATATGCTTCGCCACGGCGCAGTGATGACGCCGAGCGCGATCCACATCCCAATCCAGAACGGTACCAGCACGCGGTAGGGTGAGCGCGAGCGCGAACGCCAGTACTCTGCGCGGGGATGAATGGCCAGCCAGAATGACGGAATGGTGGCATAGACGATGCAGGCGACCCACGCAATCGTCCGCAGAAGCATCAGCACACAGGGATTTTATCTCGGGGAGAAGTACGGGTCGTGGTTTTGTGGCACATTAGATGAACGATGGCGAACTCCGCCGACCTGAGAGCCGCTGGACGCATTGCGTTCACCCACCCCGACTTTACGCTTTACGAAGTAGCGCGCTTTCTGATCATTGCCGCGCAGGAAATGCAGTCGGTCGCGGTGGGGTGGCAGGTCTACGAAATTACCCGGCGGCCGTTGGACCTCGGCCTGGTGGGCCTCGCCCAGTTTCTTCCCGGGGTGCTCCTGTTTCTGGTTTCGGGGCACGTGGCGGACCGCTTTGACCGGCGCAGACTGCTCACGCTCTGCTACGCAGGGTTCGGATTGTGCTCCAGCCTGCTTTTGGCCATCGCGTGGCGGGGCGTGCAGTCAGTCCATCTAATTTACGGGGTGGTTGTCTTGCTCGGCGTAGCGCGCTCGTTCAACGGGCCCGTCAGCAGGGCGCTTCTGCCCCAATTGGTTCCGGAAGAACACTTTCCGAACGCCGTGGCATGGAACTCGAGTGTCTTTCAAGCGGCGACGATCCTGGGTCCGTCTATTGGCGGGCTTGTCTACGCTCTCTCCCGCGGACCTTCAGCAGTGTACGCGACGGCGCTGGCCACGGCGGCAGCCGCCATGGTTTCTATTCTGCGGATCAAACTCAGAACCCAACTCCGGCGGCGGGAACCGATCACCTTGACGACCGTTCTGGCCGGGTTCCGGTACGTCTGGCGCCAGAAGGTTGTCCTGGGCTCGATCTCGCTGGACATGTTTGCCGTCCTGCTCGGAGGTGCGGTAGCCCTGCTTCCCGTCTATGCACGTGAGATTCTCCACACCGGGCCCTGGGGCTTGGGGCTGTTGCGCAGCGCTCCGGGCGTCGGAGCGGCGGCCATGGCGGTGCTTGTGGCCCATCGTCCTCTGCGAGGACGCGCCGGGATGACCATGCTGTGGTGCGTGGCCGGATTCGGTGTTTTCACAATCATCTTTGGACTCTCACGCAATCTTGTGCTCTCGCTGGTGGCACTGTTGCTGGTGGGCGCCTCAGACATGGTCAGCGTGATCATTCGCGCCATACTGGTTCAGCTCGCCACTCCGGATGAGATGCGCGGCAGGGTGAACGCGATCGACATGATGTTCATTGGAGTATCCAACGAGCTTGGCCAGTTTGAGTCGGGCTTGACGGCCCAATGGTTCGGAACCGTGCCTGCCGTTGTCTTGGGCGGAGTAGGAACCCTCGTGGTGATCGCCATTTGGGCATGGCGCTTCCCGGAGCTGCGGCGTGCCGACCAAATCATGACGGCCCCAAAGATATAAAGATAAAAGGCACTTCCGCACTCGGAGCCGACTGCGAGGGCTCGCTATTTTCCTCGAATGACCGTCTTGGCCGAACTCATGTTGTCGTAGCGGTCGTAGACCCGGACCACAACCACGTGTTCGAGGTCGCCGGCGCCCGAACTCTTCTTGCTTGCTGGTGTCGCAGTTGGGTGGGCAGGGGCGGCGGGAACGGAAGCCCTGAAATCGTAGTTCTCGGTCTTCGAATCCGAGAGCTGCCCTACTGGTTCTACGAACTGCCAGTCATCTGCGTCCACGGAATATTCGGCACGCTTGATCGCCGAAAAGCTATCCGCTGCATGGAAGGTCACGTGAATCTGGCCGCCTTCCACGGATGCGCCGAGGTTCTCGATCTGCGGCGGAGTGGTGTCCACTTCAAAACGTGTGCTTTCTCTTTCCGCAGCCAAGACTTGCTCGGGAGAGTGCGAGGGCGCGTCCGAGGCCACCACTTTTACGGTGTAGCCGCCATCGGGCAACAGAGAGGCGTCGAAAGAGTAGAACTTGTCGCTCAGGTTGTCCTTGAGCAGCAGCCAGCGGGTCTGGCCGTCGCCGCGGTAGTAAACCGAGTACACCATCTGGTCGTCGTTGTCGTCATGGACGGTCCATTTCACTCCAATAGAATCCCGATCGCGCGTGGTTGGTACGGGTGGATCAAAGTGAGGTTGGGGCTGGTTGCCGCTACCAGTCATGCTCGCCATATCAGAGCCGGCCGGTTTAGGAAGCGACTGATAGCGCACGCCCAGTTGCACGGTGACGTCGTCGAAATCGGGCGCGACATTTTTGGGCAGATAGTTGAGCGTGACGCTCTCCAGGCGTGGTGCCGGATCACCCGTGTGCAGCACGGCCTTCCACTGAATGAATCGTGCGGGTGGGACACTGACCTCAGCATCTTTCTGGAGATCAACCTTCTTCCACGGGCTCCAGTTGCGGTCCGGATTGTCCACATTGCCGCTGCGGGCAAAAAGTTCAATATTGCCAGCACCGCGGAATTCCCCGCGCCCCCACCGGGAGAAAATGTGGGCGTCAAACACGTCGCTCTGGTAGTTGCCTTCAGAATCAGGCGCCGCGCCCATGAGGAAGACTTTGCCCAGGTTGCTGGTGGAAGCGTACAGCCCGCCGCCCGGGGCGTTGGCGAAAGCGGTCACCTGGCTGGCGCTGGCCTTGAGCAGATCGGTGAATTCGTCTTCGCCGCTGATGACGAAAATATGTCCGCGATTCCCGGTCCCGGCCAGCAGCTGTCCACGCTGATCAAACGCGAGAGCGTAGACCAGGTCTTCTCGCGAGGCCCATGCCCGGCTGGGAGAGCCATCGGGCGCGATGCGGTATATCTCCGAGCCGCCGCTTGCACCCATCCCGGGAAACGGGAAGACCCCTGTTACTCCCGGCGCCCCGGCCGTGAGGTTGGTGATCACCAGTCCAGGCTGCTGCGGCTGCTGTCCCGCGGCGGGTGCAGGTGTTGGTGAAGGCATGGGCTGGGCGGGAAAGATCGGTGGAGCGATGCTCGGACGTTTTTCTCCCACACCGGCCGCGTAGATGTTGCCCAGCTTATCGATCGCCAGCGCTGTGATTTCCTTCTTGGGTGCGCTGTAGAGAACAAAGCCCTCACCAGTCGGCGAAATTCGGTACACCAGGCCGCTGCCGTCTGAGCCGGCGATCAGGTTGCCTTTGGCATCCAGGGCCAGGACGCGGATGTGAGCCTCGTCACTCTTGAAGAAAACAGAGTGTTCGCCCTTGGGTGTGACCCGGTAGATTTCTCCCTTGTCGCCGGTGGCAGCGTACAAATTGCCCGCGTCATCCAGGGCCAGGTCCCAGATGTACTTGGTGGCGGGATCGAAGTAAACCGATGAACTCCAGGCAGAATCAACTGCCACCTTGGCCTTTCCCTGCGTGTCTTTGCCGGCGTCTGCCACGCCGCTCGGACGATGTTCGATACGGTAGATCTTGCCGTCCGGGCTGGTGGCGGCGTAGATCGCGCCGTTCTTGTCCACGACCAGTGCCTGTACCTGCAATTCCTGGGGCTCGAAAACCGTCGTGGACTGGCCATCCGGTGTGATCCGGTACACGCGCGCCGGAGCGCCCGAAGCTGCGTAGAGGTTGCCACTGGAATCTGCGGCGATCGCCCAGATGTAGGTGGACGGGGTTGTGGCCAGCGCCTTGAATGCCGGAGCGAGTTCGAGGCCGCCGGAACTGCGAAGAGCTACGCCTTTGGCCGTGCCCTTGGCCAGGTCGTCGAACTTCGATTGTTCCCAGGTGCGCGTGCCTTCGGCGAACGTGAAGCCGGAAAGAAGTAGGGAAAAAATGATAACGAATGGTTTACGCAGACGGATTGCCAAGTCGAGACCTCGATCCCAGTCGTGAGTGGGGAACTTCAGACTACCACGGAGCAAAGAGCAGATTATGCCGACAAGAAAACAGGTCCTTCACTCCGCTCAGGATGAATGGAGAGGGCGCCGATTCACTTGATGGTGATAGTCAGCACCTGCGCGCCGGAAACCACTTGATCGAGCGGCGCGGTCGCTGCTTCATTCACAGACGATTCACCCAGGACCACCATTTCCTGCGTTCCTCGCATGCCATCCATCACGTTCATGATGGAGAGCGGAAGCGTGGGCATGACCTTGTCAGCCACCATGGCTTCGGGATCGGCTTCCAGGAGGGAAACATAGACGCGATTGTTAACGTGCTGCTTGTTCAGCAACGCGATGGTAGAAGCCAGGTCGAGCTTGCGGCCGAACGGCGACGCGCCATGGCGTATGCGATCGAGGGTGTCGCCATCACTGACCAGGATGCGCAGCGGCCCCTTCGAAGTGGAAGCTGGAATGTGAATGGGAATCTGGCGAACAATGCCCTCGCCACGGTAGGGACGCAGCAG
>JBGQBN010000054.1:0-30623 GCA_041494805.1 Terriglobia bacterium
CTGCTCAGCGAACCACAACAGGATACGCTGGCCGATGCGCTGAAGTCGTTGAAGCAAGGAGTAGCGCGGCGTTTGATTGGCGACGCGGAGCATTTCTGGCAAAAGAGGTACTACGATTTCAATATTCGAAATTACCCTCAGTTTGTGGAAAAGCTGCGCTATATTCATCGCAATCCGGTGAAGGCTGGGTTATGCGAACGTCCAGAGGATTGGGAGTGGAGCAGTTTTCGCCACTACGCAACCGGCGCTGAAGGACGCGTAGAGATCGAGTCGGAATGGACAGCACGAAAACGCGAACGAGCGGCGGGGAGACTTTGTCCAGCGGTAGAACTGCCCCACTCAAGCCAAAACCGGGCTTGAGTGGGCCACCCGCCAAGAAATGATAGGAGCCACCACCTGACAGGTTGGACGGCGAAAGCGTATCCTGCTTAGCCGGGCTCAACCGATCCGGCACCACAATCCCGCGCCGCTGGAGTTGGGTGAACCTTCATGATCCGCTTTGGAATTCTTGGCTTTGGGCTCCATGCCGTCCGGCGAGTGATGCCGGGATTTGCTCTGGCCCACGATTGCCGCGTCAGCGCTCTCTCCCGGCGTCACTTGGAGAGCGCGCAGGAGTCTGCCAGGAAATACAGCATCCCATTGGCTTTCGATTCAGCCGAAGTGTTGTGTAACTCATCCGAGGTGGACGCGGTCTTCGTGACCACTCCTAACGCCTTCCATCGCCAGGATGTCTTGTTGGCGATCCGATGCGGCAAGCCAGTGCTGTGCGAGAAGCCCATGGCCATCAACGCGGACCAATGCCGGCAGATGGTCGAAGCCGCGCGAAAAGCCAAAGTGCTGCTGGGAGTAGCCCAGGTGTTCCGCTTTGAAGACAGCACGGCCCGGCTCAAAGAGCGTATCGCCGCGGGACAGATCGGCAAGCCGATTTTCGCCCGTTCCGAATTCTCATTCCCGGGCGGAAGTGGACACGCACGCACCTGGATCAACGATCCCGCCGTGGCTGGCGGTGGACCAATCGCGGACATCGGGGTGCATTGCGTGGATGCGCTCCGCTATATCCTGCAGGATGAAGTCGTGCGAGTCAGTGCGCGCAGCAGGTCTGACGGCATTTCCGGCGAACTTGAGGCCGCGGCAGTGCTCAGCCTAGAATTTTCCCGCGGAACTTTGGGAGCGGTGCTGGTTTCTTTCCGCGCTGAGTATCGTACGCCCCTTGAATTCGTCGGCGATGCCGGCGTCCTGCGTGCCGACGACGGACTCAATGTCGAAAAGCCGATCAATCTGCAACTGCTGCGCGATGGCGCCGTCGTTGAAACCGAAACCGTCTCGAACCGCTTGGCCTATGCGCGACAAGTAGATGCGTTTGCGGCGGCCGTCGAAGGCAAGACGAAATTCCCTGTCCCCGGCGAGGAAGGCTGGCAGAATCAGCACATTCTGGATGCCGCCTACCGGAGTCTGAAGAGTGGAAAGACGGAGGATGTGCTCCGGGTGAAATGAAACGCCTGGGCCCAAGTCATCTCAGTATAATCACTCGCAGCTAAGTTGTTGATTCTTCGTTGGGGCAGCTACGACTTCCAAGCAGACGAGTCGACTTCCCTCCTGGAATGCCATTTAATCGCGTTTACAGGCTCGTACACGAACGATCTTGGTCTCGGCCGACTTTCTCCTCACACGCGGGCCAGTGGTGCGTAAAACGGAAGCGGGAGGATAAGTAATCTTCAAGCTATTAATATCGTCTACTTCGGTGGGATGCCCTTGGCCTGCACGATGGCCCAGTGCCACTCCTGATCGGGGCCGAGAGCTGTACCCAGGGTTTCGCTGAAGACGGTCGTCGTGAGCGGCGCAGCCGCGCCTTTCAGGTGGTAGAGCACGGTCATGTCGGAACGTCTCTCAGCAGTCTTGGCACTGGTCACGGCAGCGGGCATCAGTTTGGCTGTGCCGTAGTATGCCGTGTTGGCTTCGGCGTGGCGCAAGAGCGTCAGACCGACCGTAATCTCTCGCAGGTCCCATCCGGAACCGTTGTAGACCGAGACCTGCAAGGTATCGCCGGTGATGGTGGCGGGGCCATCCAGTTTGGCCAGTTCGCTTTCCGGGAGTTCTCGGGGGACGAACGGGTCCGACAGCAGAGCAGTTGCCTGAGCGCTGAACGAAAGGCTGCAGGTGACGTCCGGGGAAGATACTCGGAAGCTCTTTGCCAGGCCATCGAAAGAGAAGAGCCAGCTGCCGCTGAGTCTGCGGCTTTCTACATCGTCCATCACTTGAGCAAGATTGTCGTTGTCGATCACGGTCCGCACCGGAAGTGCTTTGCTCTTGCGCAAGGAACGCGCAAAATCGCCCAGCGGCATGTCGGGGTCGTAGGACTGCGCCGCCAGGCAAGCCGGGAGCAGCCAACTCGCCAGGGCCACAATCATCGTCAAGGAGGGCTTACGCTTCATGGAGCTTTCATCACTGTTCTGGTGACATAACCATTCTGCAGCAACCGGTGCGGCGCTCCTACTCTTCCGTCTCGACCGGCATTCACTTGATAACTAACCGTTGCCGGAGAGTTCACCTGACAAAATTGTAATCAGTGCTGTGCTGGGAAAGGCGAGGCTGAGGCAAACGTTGGTAGTAGAACCTTGGGAAAGGAGAAAATTTCGGGTGGAAAGTCGCTTGGGCGTGCGGGACAAAGCGGCACGCAACGGGACGCCGCACGCCCAAACTGACCAGTTCCCTTACAGCAGGCCAGAGGAACGGAAACGTGTAACCGGATCAGCTAACGGAACGGGTTGCCGCCGGAAGATCCAGCGGGCCACCGCAAACCCCAGAGCCGCATAGCACAGATGAACCAGCTTCATAGCCCCACCCCATTTGTAAGATGCATTCCGCACCCGGGGGAGGCCGAAACCACTGCACCGTACGAGCCCAAAGTAGCAAGCAGGCACCAGTAGGTCAATGCACCAACGGTGCCATGCGTATGGCACGAAAGTAATAGGCGGTACCAGTGTGGGTGAGGGACCAAACCGAGGTTCGCTCGGTAGACAGCCGAGAGCCTGCCCGGAGCGAAGTCGCAGGGGTGGCGGCTTCTAAATGAGCCCGGCTAATGCGAGGGCGGTACTATTGCTTCTTTTGGGTTCGGCACTCCGCTCGCCCCTTCCAGCGCGTGAGCTTTCTGGCCATGGAAGAACAGCAGATGGATGAAGAACATCACTACCAGCACGGCGCCAAAGGTACAAACAATGGTCGCCCCAGTAGGCAGGTCGCCCAGGACGGAGAAATAAACTCCCAGAGCCGAGACCAGGGTTCCCATGGTCCAGCCGATGGCCAAGCGCCGTCCCACGCGATCAGCAAACAGCATCGCACCCACCGAGGGCACGATCAGGTAGCAGAACACCAACAGAACACCCGCGATGGCCACCGAGGAAGTCACCACAAAGCCGAATGAAGCATAGAAGAGAAAGTCCCAAAAGCGGATACTCATTCCCCGGGCCTCGGCCTCGGCGGGATTGGTGGAGATCAGCAGGAACTTGCGGCGGAAGATGTAGTGGAACAGCCCGACGCCGCCATAAAGAATAGCGGTCTTGATCACTTCGTGTTTGTCCACGGCCAGAATGTTGCCTACCAGCATGTCCTTGAGATGCTCGGTTTCGCCAGTCGCCTTGCTCATGGCAAGGATGGCTGTGGCCGAGGCTACGGCGTAAGCGATGCCGATGAAGGCTTCTTGCGGTATATGGCCGCGGCGGGTACGAGCGAAAGCAAAGATGGCCGCACCGATGAAGGTAAACGTCAGGCTGAGCCAGTAGGCCCCCCGCCCGTGGGGATCCATCCCGACGAGGATGGCGATGGTAGCACCCAGCGCCGCGATTTGCGCCAGTGCCAGGTCTACGAAGATGACGCCGCGTTCGACAACGTGCACGCCCAGGTAGGCATGGATGCCGGTCAAGATGAGGCTGGCCACGAACGGCCAGAATAAAAACGGGAGAATCTCCATGTCGCTCCTTTGGTGAAGTCGTCGGTGTGCAGTCGTCGGTCGTCAGTCGTCAGGTGTCAGGCAAGCAAACCAGTTCTTCGGTTTCCCGACGACTGACGACTCTTATTGCGTCGCCTGGAAAGCCTTGATCAGCAAATCAATATCGTAATCAAAAAGCTTGAAATAGTCGGTCACATCTTTTTCTCCCCCTACCGACGGCAAATACTGCACCACTTTACCTCCGGTTTCCCGCGCGATGGAATCCGGAGTCTTGAGGTCGAAGTAGGGTTCGACCAGGATTACCTTGCAGTTCTCCCGTTTCATCAACCCGATCAGTTCAAAGGTATGGCTGGGAGTTGGCGGGATTCCAGGACGAGGTTCGACGTAGCCCACCACATTCAGCCCGAAGTGCCTGGCAAAGTTGGGAAACGACTTGTGGTAGGTCACAACTTTGCGCCCACGGTAAGGCTTCATCTCCGCATCCCACTTCTGCTCGGCGGCGGCGAGGCGTTTGTCAAAATCCTGAAAACGCTCCTGGAAGTAGCTGGCATCAGCCGCGTCTACTTCGCCCAGCTTGGCGGCGATCCCTTTGGCAATGCGCCGCCCGTTATCCGGATCGAGCCAGTAGTGCGGGTTTCCCAGGGGATGAACATCGCCCTCGGCACGGGTGACGGTGCCGGTGGGGATGTCGAGGATCTCGGCAAACTGCGAGGCGTCCAGATAACCGTTAGCGCCCACCTGGATCCGCGGATTGCCGCTTTGGGTGATTAGTGGCGGCAGCCATCCGATCTCCAATTGCAGTCCGACCACGATCAGCAGGTCGGCCTGGCGCAGCTTCAGCAGAAAGCTGGGCTTGGCCTCGACGAAGTGTGGGTCCTGATATCCCCTGGCGATCGACTCCACATTGATCTTATCGCCGCCCACTTCCTGCGCCAACGCCGCCATGTCGGTTGTCGCCGTGACGATATTGAGTTTCTTGGCCTGGGCGGCCACGGGCGCAAACATGATTGCCAGAAAGCACGCGCCCAGCAAAGTAGCCAGGAACCCCGAGTTAGTCTTCATCTTCTTCATTCCATTCTCCTGCCGGCTGATGCGGCTGGACTGATTCTCGTAGCTCTTTTATGCCATTATTTGGATCTAAAACCAGTTTTTAGTTTCCAGTTCTCGGCTCTCATTATCCCGATCTTAGAACGGATGCGCTCCGTGCGCCCCCAACGAAAAAATAAGCTGCATGAACAATTCGTGGGTGTCTATGTTGCCGGCGTACCGGGTGAAGCGGTACTGGCCGCGGATCTGGCTGAACTCGCTGGGCCAGTAGGTCAGTACAGCCGAGCCTCCCTTGTCGGTCAGGTTGGCAAAGTGGCTGCGGTCGGAGGAGTCGTAGCGTCCGCCCAGGAACCAGCGCCGTCCCAACTGGTAATCCGCCGAGGTGTAGAAACCGAAGGCGCGCTGCTCTGTGGGCAGTTGCTGGCGCTCACTCCAGATGAACTCGCTGCGCGCCACGAAGGAATGGTAGATGGAACGGCGTAGCGGTTTCCAACGCAAGGTAGCGTCCACGCCCCAGAGTTGGGTCAGGAAATCGGTGCCCAGTTCATTGTGACCACGCGCAAAGGACGCACCGATGTCAATGTTCGTGGACTCGGTGATGTCTTTGTAGCTGCGCAAATGGGCCACGGTGCTGACATCGCTGTTGCGCGAAGCGCGGAATAGGGGATTATCAGACCCGCCCGAGTCGCCCCGGAATACCTGGCCCGTGGCCTCGAGAAACAACCCCTTGGGCGCGGGAAGGATGCGTGAAATGGAGACGCCGGCATCGTCAATGCCATCTTCGCCGCCCACCAGGTTGTTGGTGACCAGCGGCCGGTCAATCCAGGGTAGCACGTGATTATGTAGGGTGTTGACCTTGCCGAAGGCGGAGCGCATCTTGCCCACCTTCGCCACAAAGCCTGCGGGCAATGCGGTAAGCGTGATGTAGCCTTCCTCCAGGTTCACGCCTTCCTCCCCGAAAGAGAGGAAGAAGTCGCCGCGGGCATAGGGGTCGATGATGGCCTGGAACCCGACTTCTGATTCGTGCATTTCCAGGGAAGGCGTCGGCTGAATCGAGTTGCCGCCTGCCTTGCCGATGAAATCTCCGATCACGCTGATGTCGGGATTCAGGGCTTTCGCCGCCGAGCCGCCGGCGCCGCCATACACGGGCAACGGGCTGGCAGCGACCTCTGACGGTGCCGCGACGGGCGCAGCCGGCTGCGCGGTGGCCGGAGCTTCGCCGGACGTGGCCTGCGTACTCTTCAGCGTGCGCACCTGGCCTTCCAGCGCAATGATTCGTTCTTCCAAGTCCTTAATCCGCTGCTCCGTGGCAGAGTCGTCTTGCGAGTTTGTCGGCGCTGGGTTATTGCTCTGCTGGGCAAAGAGTGGAATGACCAAAAGGACAGCCATGCCAGCTACTACCATCGCGTTTCTCATGCCAACACTCCTCCATCTGGAAAAGCACCCAAAGGGTCGATGCAGCCCAGGCTTTCTGACCCTGAACCAGCCTGGGAGCAAGATAAAACGACCATGCGAGGCAAAAGCTACTGGGCCGGAGGGGGACGAACGTATAACTGGAAGGACACCAGAAACGGCCGCGGCTGCATCTGCGGAAACAACGCGCCAGCGCCACGGTGCAGGTTCAGGAAAAATGCAACGAAGAGCAGCGCCACCGTGGCCGATTGGGCCATGCGACAGATCGTGCAAAGGCTGCTGCCGGACGAGGCATTTTGGAACTGTAATCTGGCGGGAGCGTCGGCGATCTGGAAGCCACAGGAATGCGCCGCTTGAACGGTCGTGGCGAGCAGGAGCATAGCGATACACATGTAACCCAGCCACGGGGCCCAGCTCGCTTGTCTGTGCCGAAGGTTCACAGTTCTCTGGCCACTTAGATGCCGCAAACCCGCCGACTAGTGGCTGAATATGAGGAAGTCCCAACGATTCTAGCACTCAGCTGTTCTTGGCCGCGTAGTCTCGACCAGCCCCACATCGAAAGAGGCCTAGCTTCGCTCGACTTTACAGCCGGGGCAGCTGTTCCTACGCGGTCTTTGGCGGGGTCTTTGGCGAGGCCGTTTATCGCGGTTCTCCTCCCGCAGCATCTGTGCTCTCGGCTACAGGCACGACGATAGCTTGAATATTTTGTCCGGACATCATTTTTTGGAATGCCGCCAGGTCGGTTCTTTGGATCTGTTCCCAGCGCGTCAGGTATTCGTCGGCCTGCTTCTTGAGTTTGCCGAAGACCTGGTATGCGGACGCCGTGGGAGCAGAATCGCTGCCTTCACCGACCGCCATGGCCAAGGTGGCCAGCTTGGCGTCGACCCTGACGGGATAGGCGAGCGAGTCTTCGTTGGCCCTGATCTTCATCTGGACCAAATCATCACGGACCGCGAGCATCTTCTGGTCGAGGTCACCGGCTGCACTCAGCACCGGCTTGGTGCCGCCGTTTTCGGGCAAGCGCTTCTTCAACCCGTCCATCTGGGCGCGCACATCCTGGATCTGGTTCGCCGCGCTGTAAACCCGGTCGAGTTCGTCACGGATCTGCAAGAGCAGGTCAAACTGCTTTTGCAAATCTGCCTGTGTGGCGTTGACCCGGGGATCGAGTTTCAGTTCGAGAGGCGCGGTTTGGCTCTTGCCCTCGACCGTCAGGCGCACCTGGTACTTGCCGGGAACGGCCCGCGGACCGCGTCCACCGGCCTTGTATTCGTAGAGATAGTAGTCGGGGATGCGGCTGACCCCTGCATAACGAAGGTCCCACACGAAGCGATTCAACCCGGCTTCCGCCTTGATCTGTTTCTCCGGCTTCTTGTCTTCAGGATTCAACGGTTCGTCCAGTTCCTCGGTCTTGGTGCTGGAGTATTTCCTGAGCACGTTGCCTGAGGAGTCCAGAATCTCGATGGTGGTTTCACCTTTTGGAGCTTCCTTGAGGAAGTAGTAGATTACCGCGCCAGACGGCGGGTTCATACCGGTCAGTACCGCTTTGGGGGTCTCTTCGTCCTCCTGGGCGTGGACGCGGTACGCGGTTGCAGGGTTGTAGAGGTGGACATCGTGTGTGGCAACTTCGTCACTGAATTGCCGCAGGGGTGAAAGATCATCGAGGATCCAGAACGAGCGCCCGTGCGTGGCCAGCACCAGGTCATCGTTCTTGATCACCAGGTCGTGGATCGGCGTGGTCGGCAAGTTCAGCTGCAGAGAGCGCCAGTCCGCACCGTCATTGAAAGACACGTACACACCGGTTTCGGTGCCGGCATAGAGCAAGCCGCGTTTCTTGGGATCTTCACGGACCGCGCGGACGAATGTAGTGTCCGCGATTCCTTTGGTGATCTGAGTCCAGGTCTTTCCGTAGTCGCTGGTCTTGTAGATATGGGGATGGTAGTCATCCAGTTGATGCCGGTCCACCGCCACATACGCGGTCCCGGCGTCATGTGGTGAAGCATCAATCTGGCTGATGCGGCTCCATTCCGGTAGATCCTTAGGCGTGACGTTGGTCCAGTTCTTGCCGCCATCGCGAGTGATGTGGATCAGCCCATCATCGGTGCCGGCCCAGATCAGGTCCTTCACCACCGGGGATTCAGCAACCGCAAAGATGGTGTCGTAGTACTCGGTGCCGGTGTCATCTTTGTTGATGGGGCCGCCCGAAATCTGCTGCTTGCTCTTGTCGTTACGGGTGAGATCGGGGCTGATGGCGTCCCAGTGCGTACCTCCGTCGGTCGTCTTAAACAGGCGTTCGCCGGCATGATAGAGCGTGTTGGGATCGTGCGGCGAGACGAGGATAGGAGCCGTCCATTGGAAGCGATGCTCCAGGCTCGCCGCCCCCGACCCATCGTTGATCTCGGGATTCTCCGCGATGTTCTTAGTTTGCCCGGTGCGCTTGTCAAAGCGCGTGATCAAGCCTTGGTAATCACCGGCATATACGATATTCGGGTCGGGAGGATAGGTCGCGATATACCCCGCTTCCCCGCCACCCACTGCATACCAATCGGCGCGGCCGATGTTTTCGTCGTCGCTGCGGCTGGCGATCGCGATGGTGCTGTTGTCCTGCTGCGCGCCATACACGTAGTACGGGGTGCGGGTGTCGGTGGTGACGTGGTAGAACTGCGCCGTCGGCTGGTTATCCTCTCGGGTCCAAGTTTTGCCGCCATCGAGGCTCACGGTGACGCCGCCATCGTTGGAGACAATCATGCGCCGCGGATTGCGGGGATCAATCCACATGCCGTGGTTGTCACCATGCGGGACTTTGACCTTGTTGAAAGTGCGTCCGCCGTCGCTCGATTTGTAAAAATCCACATTGGCGATGTAAACCGTTTCGAAATCCTGAGGATCTGCGATGACGTGCATGTAGTACCAGGCACGCTGCTGGAAGGAGCGGCTGTCGTTGACCAGTTGCCAGGTTTCGCCGCTGTCGTCCGAGCGGTAGAGGCCGCCTTCGTTCGCCTCAATGAGGGCATACAGGCGGTCAGAATTCGCCGCTACCGCGACACCGATACGTCCATATGGTCCTTTCGGCAGGCCGTGTTCCTCAAGGCGCTTCCAGGTGGTGCCGCCGTCGCCCGAGCGATAGAGTCCGCTACCCGGGCCGCCGCTGGTAAGACTCCAGGGCGTGCGCCGGGCTTCCCAGAGCGATGCGAAAAGGATATTGGTGTTGTGAGGATCGAAGGCGATATCGATGCCGCCTGTGTTCTCGTCCTTGTAAAGAACCCTTTCCCAGGTCTTACCACCGTCGGTGGTACGGAAGATTCCGCGCTCGATATTGGAGCCGAAGGGATGGCCCAGCGCTGCCACAAACACCACATCCGCATTCTTGGGGTCGACGATCACTTTGCCGATGGCGCGCGATTCGCGCAGACCAACATTTTTCCAGGTCTTGCCGCCATCCAGTGTCTTGTACACGCCATCGCCGTGGGAGATGTTGCCGCGGATGCAGGCCTCACCTGTGCCCACGTACACGATGTTGGGATCGGATGGCGCCACCGCGATACTGCCGATGGATGAGACCGCCTGCTTGTCAAAGACCGAGGTCCAGGTTACAGCTCCATCCGTCGTTTTCCAGACTCCGCCACCGGTGGCGCCGAAGTAGTACGTGGTGGGGTCGCCCGGGATACCTGATGCCGTTAGGGACCGTCCACCGCGGAAGGGACCGATGACGCGGTATTTCATGCCTTTGAAGAGCGAGTCCTCGGCCTTGGCGGGCACAGCATTGGTCTGGGGTGCAACCGGTTGCGGGGCTGGTGTCTTATCTCTGTCGGTCTTGTTCTGCGCCAGGGTCAAGCCGGCGGCACACAACACTACGAGGGGGACCTGCCGGACTATCCTGCCTAGCGTCGGTTTGGTGCGGTACATTTGTTTCATCTCCGGGGAATAGAGTGTGAACTGCTATGGTAAATGCGGCGACGGCATCTGGGGAAAGTATTCTGTGCAGCGTTGAGGGTGAGACTCTTGCAGAGTTCACCGAGAACACGCGCCGGGTGTCGAGTGAGCTTGGTCGGCGCGCGGGGCCCCTCAGCCAGCGAACCGCTTCAGCGGGTTTTCTTCCCTTCCAGCATGGCCCGGGCTGCGTGCAACTGTTTCCGCTTTTCGGTGTCCACCTTGGGATAAGCCAGGTCTAGATCTTCGAGCGTGCCGATGATCGCTGCCGCCACCGCCAAACGCGTGAACCATTTGTTGTCGGCAGGAATCACGTACCAGGGGGCGTGTTTGCTGGCGGTGCGGCTGATCATTTCTTCGTAGGCATGCATGTAGTCATCCCAATACTGGCGTTCGGTCACGTCTGCGGGAGAGAATTTCCAGTTCTTCCCGGGTTCGTCCAGCCGCTCCAGGAAACGCTTCTTTTGTTCTTTCTTGGAAACATTGAGGAAGAACTTGCGGATGACAGTTCCGTTGCGCGAGAGATAGCGTTCCAGCGCGCAGATGTCCTGAAAGCGGTCTTCCCAGATGTTTTTGGCAACTAACGAAGGAGGAATCTTCTGGTTCTTGAGAAGTTCGGGATGAACCCGAACCGCGAGCACTTCCTCGTAATAAGACCGGTTGAAAATGCCGATCCGCCCGCGCTCCGGCAAGCGCCGCAGAGCGCGCCACATATAGTCGTGATCCAGCTCCTCAGAGGATGGAACCTTGAAGGAGTAAACCTGGCAGCCCTGGGGGTTTACACCGGACATCACGTGCTTGATGGCCCCATCCTTGCCGGCTGCATCCATGGCTTGGAAGATCAGGAGCACGGCCCACCGGTCCTGGGCATAGAGCTTGTCCTGCAATTCCGCCATGCGGGTAACGCCCTCTTGCAGCAGTTCCACGGCGTGTTCCTTGGAGCGCAGTTTCCCGGTGTCAGCGGGATCGAAATCCTTCAAGCGAAAATGCTCGCCCCCGTCCATGCGGTAGGGGTCTGACAGCTTACTGGCCCAGCTCATCCGGGGTCTCCTGGTCTTGCTGCCTTGGCGGAGAAGTTTGCAGTCTACAACATCCTCTTACTGAAAGGAGATGCAGCGGAAAGGGCGCGGGGTGTCTGCCTCGTGGGCGGGGCGGCCACCTCAGGAGCCCGGGTGAGGCTAGAGACCTCACACCCTGAAACTCCGCACCGGCGAAAAGTCAAGGCCGTGCCTTACAAACTCAATCCGCGAAACCGTCGGGCTGAGTGACTGCACCAACGCGCACTAGCTGGTCGACGAGGCCTTGGCCTGCCTTGAGCGCCTCACGGTCAATTTCAAGCAAAGCGGCGTTCTTCACTTTGGTTTCGAGCACTCTGAGTGCGGTGACTGGGGCCAGGCACCCGGTCTCTTCCAGGAGCGCGCCCAGCATGACGATGTTTGCGGCCTTGGCCGAGCCCAGCTTGTCAGCGATTTCCGAGGCTGGCATGCACATGACTTGCGCCTGCGGCACGCTGAAGTCCGCCGGCAGGCTGTCGTGGTTGTAGAGGATCAGTCCGTCAGGCGCCACTTGGGGAGCAAACTTGCGCAGGGAAAGCTCGTTCATGGCGATCAGCACATCGGGATGAGAGATAAGCGGGGAGCCGATGCGCTCCTTCGACAGGCACACGTGGCAGTGCGCGCTGCCCGAGCGCATCTCTGGCCCGTAGGATGGTAGCCAGCTAACTTCCAGCCCCTCCTGCATGCCCATCTCAGTGAGCAACTGTCCGAGCAGCAAAACACCTTGCCCACCGAAGCCCGCCACCTTGATGGTGAAATCTTTGAAGTGGTGCGCGGGGGCCGCTTTCTCTGGGGCATGTGCGCCTTCTTTGGGAGTGATCTCGAGCACATCGGGCACCGGCCGCTGCGGCGGCTCATTCCCCACGGGCAATTCCGGCTTGCGGTCGCGGAAAACGTTCAGTGGAAACACCGGCATCATCTTCTCGAATACCCAGCGCCGCGCTTCCACCGGGTCCTTGCCCCAAATGGTGGGGCAGGGTGAAAGAATTTCGACGAAGGAGAAGCCTGCACCGTCACGCTGAATTTCCAGCGCCTTGCGAATCGCCCGCCGCGCTTTCATGATGTTCTTGTTGTCAGAGAGAGCCACACGCTCGATATAGGCGGGCGCTTCGAGGGTTGCGAGCAGTTCCGCCATGTGCAGCGGGAAACCTTCATTCGCTGGCCGGCGTCCCCACGGGGAAGTCGTGGTCTTCTGGCCCACGAGCGTCGTCGGCGCCATCTGCCCGCCGGTCATACCATAAATGCCGTTGTTCACGAAGAAGACCGCGATCTTCTCGCCGCGGTTGGCGGCGTGCACGATCTCCGCCGTCCCGATCGCCGCCAGGTCGCCGTCGCCCTGATAAGCAATGACAATCTTGTCTGGGCAAGCCCGCTTGATCCCCGTCGCGGAAGCCGGGGCGCGCCCATGCGCCACCTGCACGTTGCCCACGTCGAAGTAGTAGTACGCGAACACCGAGCAGCCCACCGGGCTCACGAAAACCGTCTTGTCCTGCAGCCCCAGATCCTGCAGGGCCTCGGCAATGAGCTTGTGCGCCACGCCGTGCCCGCAGCCGGGGCAGTAGTGCGTCTGGTGCTTCAAATCCGTCTTGCGCTCGTACAGGTCGTAAAAGACCGGCGACTTGGAGTGAATGACGGCGTATCCATCGTTGCTAGTTTCTGATTCCAGCAGACCGGTTTTGCTTTCGTCTGTCATGATCGTTTCCTCTTAGACCAGCGCAGCCATACGTGCAACTACCTCTGCGTGCAATTCCTCGACGGAGGGCACGTTGCCGCCCCCTCGCCCATAGAATTCCACCGGCACGCTGCCATTCAGCGCCAGGCGGATATCTTCCACCATCTGTCCATTGCTCAACTCCACGACCAACACCTTCTGCACCCGGGAAGCCGCTTCCACCAGCGCTTTCGATGGGTACGGCCAGAGCGTAATGGGACGGAATAATCCAGCCTTCAGCCCTTGCCGACGGGCCTCTTCCACCGTGGAACGCAGCACGCGGGACACAATCCCGTATCCCACCAGCAGCACCTCGGCATCTTCGGTCTGGTAAAGCTCGTACCGTGGCTCGGCCTGCTGGGCCCGCATGTACTTGGCTTCCATTTTGCGCTGGTGTTCTTCCAGTTCGTCCGTTTCGAGGTAAATGGAGGTGACCAGATTGGCGCGGGTCTCCGGGGTGCCTTGGACCGCCCAAGGCTTTTCCGGGAGCACGACCTCGCGATACGCAAGCTCGATCGGTTCTATCATCTGTCCCACAAAGCCGTCGGTCAGGACGATTACGGGGTTGCGGTACTTGTCGGCCAAGTCAAAGGCCAGCATAGTGAGGTCGGCCATCTCCTGCACCGACGCGGGCGCCAGCACCAGGTTGCGATAGTTGCCGTGTCCCCCGCCTTTCACCATGGCGAAGTAATCACTTTGTTCGGGCGCAATGTTGCCCAATCCCGGACCACCGCGCACCACGTCCACGATCACACACGGCAGTTCGGCGCCGGCAAGGTAGGAGATTCCTTCTTGCATCAAGCTGAGGCCAGGGCCCGAAGAGGCGGTCATGACGCGGACCCCGGCCGCAGCTGCGCCGTACACCATGTTGATGGCGGCGACTTCGCTCTCCGCCTGCAGAAACGTCCCGCCGACTTGCGGCAGAAAGAGCGCCGCAGCCTCGGCAACTTCGCTGGCCGGAGTAATCGGATATCCGTAGTACGCGCGGCAGCCGGCCAGGACCGCACCCTTCACCACCGCCACGTTGCCTTTACAGAGCTGTCGCATGGTCGCCTCCTTGCGCTGCCGGGACTGCCCTAGGCGGGGCCGCCAGCCGGTACACGGTAATGGCACCGGGCTCCGGGCAGCAGTAGAAGCAGATGCCGCAGCCGGTGCAGTCGTGTCCTGTATAGCGCGCCGGATGCACGCCATAGGAACTCAGTTCCGCCACCAGTTCCAGGCACTTGGGCGGGCACGACTCCACGCAGAGCCCACATCCCTTACACTCTTCTATGTTGATCGTCACATTGCCACGCGCTTGCCCTGCCATAGCTCACCTCGGTACGGCGGTCTGTGCAGCCAGCGGGCGCTGCAGCCACTTGGTCTTCTCGCAGTATTCGTAGAGTTCATTGCGAAAGCTGGGGTGGGCGATCTCGATCAACGCCTGGGCACGCTCCCGAATGGACTTCCCGTGCAGGTAAGCCACGCCATACTCCGTCACCACATAGCGGATCAGACCGCGGGAAGTGACCACGCCGGCGCCGGGGCTCAGCATGGGCACGATGCGCGAGAGCTTGCCGTTTTTTGCCGTGGACGAAATGGCAATGATTGGCTTTCCGCCCTTTGAGTGGGCAGCCCCACGCAGGAAATCCACCTGGCCGCCAATGCCGCTATAGAACTGATTTCCGATGGAATCCGAGCAAACCTGGCCGGTCAAGTCAATCTGCAAGGCCGAATTGATTGCCACCATATTGTCGTTGCGGGCGATCAATCCGGGATGATTGGTGTAAGCGGTTGGGTGGAATTCAAAGATGGGGTTGTTGTCCACAAACTCGAACAGCTTCTTCGTGCCCACAGCGAAGCCGGCAATAATCTTGCGTGGCTTGAAGGTCTTGCGTGCCCCCGTGATCACCCCAGCCTCCACCAAAGGAATGACCCCATCCGAGACCAACTCGCTGTGTACGCCCAGATCTTTGCGGTCCATCAGGAAGGGCAACACCGCGTCCGGAATGCCACCGATGCCAGTCTGCAGCACGGCACCATCTCCGATCAGATCCGCCACGTTGCGAGCGATCGCGACGCTCATTTCCGTGGTCTCTGGTCTTTTCATCTCGCACAAGGGCCGGGAAGATTCCACCACCGCGTCGATCTCGCTCACGTGAATGAAGCTGTCCCCGAAGGTCCGCGGCATCTGGTCGTTCATTTGCGCCACCACGTAGCGGGCGCACCTCGCCGCGGTGAGCGTAGTATCCACGCCCACGCCAAAGCTGCAGAAGCCATGGGAATCGGGTGGGGAGACCTCGATGAGGGCGACATCCAGTGGCATGGCGCCGCTTTCGAACAAGTCTTCGATTTCGCTTAGATAGATCGGGGTGTAGTCGGCGCGGCCTTCATTGATGGCGTCCCGCACGTTGCCGCCGATGAACATGGCGTTATGCCGGAAGTGCCCTGCCATCTCAGGGGCCACATAGGGAGCGCAGCCCATGGTCATCATGTGAACGATTTCCACGTCGTACACTTCAGGGCCGCGCCGCATGAGTGCTTCCACCAGCGTTTCCGGCTCGGCGCAACCGGGCTGGATGTACACCCGCATTCCCGACTGCACACAACGCAGCGCCTCGTCGGCGGTCTTCAGTTTCTTCGTGTATCCGCTTTCCCAAGACATTCTCGGTCTCCTTAGCTGGCCTTCCTGGCCCCGCTGGCCTGCAAAGCGTGGGCGGCAACCGCCCGCTCGTAGCCCAGTGAGGCATAGTAGATTGCCCGGTCAAAGAACTGGTCCAGTAGTTGCAGCATTTCGAGTTCGCCAAAGATCTCGACGGGACTATTCGGGATAGATTCCCTTTTCAGGAACTCAAAGAGGTTCTCCTTCGTCAAAATGATTGCCCAGGTGAGTTGGCTCAGGGGCACATGCTGGTGGGCACGGCGCGCGCCAATCTCCGTATAGCGGCGCTCGATATCAAACTCGCTCTTGCCCAGCAGCCAGTCGCCCAGATGGCTGTAAACCTCGTACACCCGGTGCTTCAATTCTTCCGGAGGCACGTTGCGGTAGCTCTGGGTGGAATCGGAATCGCGAACCTTGTGCAGGAGGCTGCTGGCCAGGGCGTCGGAGTGGGTCTCGATAAGGCGGACGAACCGGTATGCAAGCATCATGGCCGCCTCCCTCTTTCCTTACCCATTAAGTTTCAATCTCAGCCGTATGTCCAGCCATGACCGGGGGCACAATCAAATGTGATCCCGGTCACAGAGACAGAGAAGCTCTCCGCCTAACCCATGGAACAAGGCCTTGTGATTCTCATCACTTGCAGGAGTGAGACCACGCACTGCCCTCTGCCGACTCTGAGTCAAGAATGAAGCTGTAGTTGAACCCTAACGCGGCTAGCGAAGCCCAGGTTCCCACAGCTGGCGTGCACCAAGCTGGGGAAGGAGAAATTCCAATGACAACCACAGAGTTACGAACGGGTGTCTGTTTCAAGAATATTCTTCTTGCAACCGATTTTTCCGACGCCTCGAACAATGCACTGGCGTATGCCGCGGCATTTTCGCGCCTTCATGAGGCCAAGCTTTTCGTCGCCCACGTGCTGTCGCCCGAACCGCGCATGCCTATCCCGGTTGAGCCCTTGCCTCCGAGCCTGGATCGCTTTCGTCTTGAAGCCGAACGCAACCTGAAAAACCTGGCCACCGAGGAATCTCTCCAGCACATGTCCTATGACGAGATACTGGAAGAGGGACCGATAGGGGATGTGGTGTCTAACATCATTCGGCAAAAAGAGATTGATTTGCTCGTGCTCGGCACACATGCCCGGACAGGGCTGAAGAAACTCTTGCTTGGATCGGTGGCAGAAGAGCTCTTCCGGCTGGTTCCTTGTCCAGTTCTCACCGTTGGACGTGCGGTTATTGGCAGGAACGCAGGTAAAGCAGAAATCCGCCGAGTGCTATTCGTCACTGATTTTGGGGCTGCTTCCCTGAATGCTCTGCCCTATGCCATCTCGCTGGTGAATGAAAGCGCCGGGATGTTGACCCTGCTTCATGTGGTTCCGCCCATGCCGGTGTCCGACGTTGGTCCCTTCTGGTACCCGGGCACAGACTTGGTCGAAAGACAGGAAACATCCCGACGAAGCAGCCTGGAACGGCTGCAGAAGTTAATCCCGCCGGGTACCGATCTCGGGTGTGGCCTCGACCTGATGGTTGGATTTGATTTCGTGCCGGAGGGGATTCTGAAGGTCGCTTCCGAGCGCCAGGTGGACTTGATCGTGATGGGTGTGAAGCGGTCTAGCACGGCACGCGCCGTAGCGCACTTGCCGTGGGCGATAGGACACGAAGTTGTGTGTCAGGCAAAGTGTCCGGTGCTGACGGTGAGGGGCTGAAAAACTTTATTCCACCATCCCTTTAACGGGAGGCCCTTGGAATAGAACCAAAACGAAAGGGAGTAAAGCTTATGACGAAAGAAGAGCTAATCGACGCACTCAACGGAGACCTGGCTGATGAATTTTCCAGCGCCATTCAGTACATCAATCATGCGTCTTTGATCAGTGGTGCACAGTTTGTTGCAGTGCAAAAGGAACTGTTGGTTCACGCCACCGAAGAGATGCAGCACGCGACAACTCTAGCAGAACAAATAGTGGCTCTGGGCGGCCGCCCAACGGTACTGGTTGGTCCAAGACAGACGTCCGAAGATTCGGAGGAGATGCTGAAGCAAGACCTGGAAGGAGAAAGGGCGGCAGTAATGCACTACAAGGCGCGGATACGCTCCGCCATGGAGATCGGCGAGTTTGGACTAGCACGAGTCTTGCAGGACATCCTGGTGATGGAAGAGGAACACGTCAGAGATCTGGCAACGGCTGTGGAGTTGAGAACAGAGTTCATTCCGGTGTTGGCAAGAGCCGTCTAAAGTGTTTCTACGGAAACGTTGGGCGGCATGGCCGCGCATTAGAGCTTGCTAGGTTTCGGCCAGCTTTGAGTATTCGTCGCCTTTTTCTGCTGGCAAAGCCTCCGGAGCGCGCTCGCGCTGCTCTTCGATACGGCTAACTTGCTTGCGTAACCAGCCGGCGAGGGCTTCTTCCAACTCCAGTTGCGTGCCGCAGCGATAGAAATAGTCGATCGTCTCACCCTTGTCGGTGATGGGAATGAGCCGGCAAGGCGAAACTTGGTCCCGTAGCTCGGCAGGAACAAACTTCATCAGCAAGCACTCGCTGCACGGATGCGGCCGGGCAGGGTTGTCGAAGTTGAGACAGCTGGGCGAGTCCTCGAACGTATACTGAGGACGCCACGCTGTGTGTGGAGAGCGTCCGTAGCCCCCGTCTTCCAGAAATTTCAACTCGAATTTAAGCAACTCCAGCAGGTCACGCTCGTCTTGTGCCATAAGCCGCCTCACCACACTAGGGTCGCAGACACGGCACTTCGGCTGCCATGGCAGTCATCACTCGTGCGTGTGATCAAGATCACAGGCCGCTTATTTTTGCTGCATTGACTCTACGTGCTTGGTGATGGCGTCTAACCTTATTTCTCCCAAGTCCTGATCCGATTCCACTTCGTGGAAGATTGGTCCCCAAATTGGCATCTCTCGATTGCCGTGCGCGAGCGGCCCAGGGTCTTTCCCCTCGATGATTTCCTTTACCCGCTGGAAGGGGAACACTCCGCCATTCCTTTGCGAAATTCGGGTCAAGTCCGGGACCGCATGCCTCAGGGCAACGGATGCTGGTCCAAAGCCTCTTCCATCAGCTCCATGACACGTGGCGCAATAGTGACGAAAGATCTCCGCTCCTTCGAAGGGATTACGCGCCGGTGAGCTTCTCTGATCTGGTTTCTGAACTGCCCACAAGAAAACGGCCGATAGGAGAAACAGGCCCAGGAGCAGCATTGACGATCGTTCTTGCTGGCGCATAACGCACCTCCACACAGCAACCGCGACCAAGCTGTCACTTCTGCGAGCAGCAAAGGCCACAGTACTCACCGGTAGTCAGGTACTCGTGGATCGACCTAGCCGCCCGCCGTCCGGCGCCCATGGCCAGAATTACCGTAGCGCTGCCGGTGACGATGTCACCGCCGGCGAAAACGCCTTTCCGTGAAGTGCGTTGTGTGCTCGCATCCGCTTCGATGTAACCCCGCTGGTTTGTTGTGAGCCCCGGGGTGGTGCTCTGGATGATGGGATTGGCGCTGGTGCCGATCGCAAGGACGGCAACGGACAGCGGCAGGTCGAACTCCGAGCCTTCGATGGGCACCGGGCGCCTGCGTCCCGAAGCATCCGGCTCGCCCAATTGCATGCGTACGCAGCGGGCCCCGTTCAGCCAGCCCTTGCCCTCCGACAGGAACTCGACGGGAGCGGTCAGCATCTGGAAATCGATGCCCTCCTGCCTGGCATGTTTTACTTCTTCCGCACGCGCCGGCATCTCGGCTTCGCTGCGGCGGTAAATAACGTATGCCTTGCGCGCGCCCAGGCGCAGCGCTGAGCGGATGGCGTCCAAGGCGGTATTGCCGCCGCCAATTACGGCCACATCCTGGCCGCGGAAGTCAACCATAGGCTCGTCGTACTTGGGGAACTCGTAGGCATGCATCAGGTTGATCCGGGTCAGGAACTCGTTGGCCGAATAGACACCGTTCAGGTGCTCGCCGGGGATGTTCATGAAGAGAGGCAGTCCTGCACCGGTGCCGATGAACACCGCGTCGTAGCCTTCTTCCTCCATGAGTTCATCGATGGTCACGGTCCTCCCCACCACGACGTCCGTCTCGAACTCCACGCCCATGGCACGCATGTAATCGACTTGCTCGCGGATAATCTGTTTGGGAAGACGGAACTCGGGGATGCCGTACACCAGCACACCGCCCAGCTCGTGCAGCGCTTCGAATACATGTACCTTGTGTCCCTTCTGGACGAGATCGCCGGCCGCGGTCAAACCAGACGGACCACTGCCCACGATGGCGACTTTTTTCCCCGTCGGCGGCGCAGTGGGAATGTGGCGCAGGTCCAGGTGCTGCTGCTCGTAATCCGCGACGAAGCGTTCCAGGTAGCCAATCCCCAGCGGCTGCACTTTCTTCGACAGCAAGCAACTTCCCTCGCAGTGGTCCTCCTGCGGACACACCCGCCCGGTGATGGCCGGTAGCACATCGTCTTCACGGATCTTGGCGGCTGCGCCCAGGAAATCACCGGCTACGATCAACTGGACAAACTCTTTCACCTTCACGCCCACGGGACAGTTGTCCATACAAGTGGGCTTGGCGCACTCCAGGCAGCGTAGCGCTTCCTGGCGTGCCAGTTCGTTGGAGTAACCAAGGTTCACTTCAGTGAAGCTTGTAGCCCGCGTCAGAGGAGGTTGCTCGGGCATGTGCTGCCGTCGAATCTTTATGCGCTCACGATTCGGCAGCGGATTCAACGAGGGCTTGGCAGTTTGGGTCATCGTCCACCTCCCCGCACTACGCATGGCTCTTCCTGTCCAGTTCCAGCGATTTGCGACTCGAGGCCGCGCTGGAACTCCGCCATCGACCTCTGTTCTGCCTGGTGGTACATCGCGTTGCGCTGCACCAGCAAAGCAAAGTCGACCTGGTGGGCGTCGAACTCGGGACCGTCCACACAGGCGAACTGGCTCTTGCCATCTACAGCACGCGGCAACCGCCGCACATGCCGGTGCCGTCGATCATGATCGGGTTCAGACTGACGATGGTGCGGATACGTTCCGGGCGCGTCATCTCCGCTACGGCCTTCATCATTGGGATCGGGCCAACCGCCAGCACCAGGTCGATGCGCGTGCCGTTCTGGATCAACTGCCGCAGCTTGTCGGTAACCAAGCCCTTATCGGCGTAGCTGCCGTCGTCCGTCATGACCATCAGCGCGTCGCTCACCTCGCGCATCTCGTCCTCAAGAATGACCAGTTCCTTGTTGCGCGCGCCGATAATCGAGATGACCCGGTTTCCGGCGCGCTTCAGCGCCGCCGCCGTCGGGTAGGCCATCGCCGTGCCCACGCCGCCGCCCATCACTACCACGGCGCCGAATTTTCCGATCTCTGAAGGCTTTCCCAGGGGTCCAACCACATCCAGGATACTGTCGCCCGTGTTCAGCGAATTGAGCAGGTGGGTGGTCTTGCCGACCGACTGCACCACGATGCGGATGGTGCCGGCTTCGGGATCAGACTTTTCGATGGTGATCGGGATGCGCTCGCCCTGTTCGTACAGACGCAGGATCACGAACTGCCCCGGCCGTTGCTTGCGCGCAATGCGAGGCGCTTCGACTACGAATCGCTTGATGCCCGGCGCGATAAACTCAGCGTGAACGATTCTGAACACGTGTTACCTCGAGAATTGGCCTGCGAGAATATTGTCCGGGTGTAGCGCAAGAAGGGCTGTGACTTGAATCACAGGTCCGAGTGAGCGCAGTGCGACTGTGCGGCAAAGTTGAGGTTCTGCTGCGCCCACGTAAGTGCATGCCGGGTATTGTCGTAGAGACTGTGCTGTGTTGCAGGCTATGACTGGTCTGGTTTGAAGATCATTCCCTGGCTGGCCTTGCCATTCATGATGACGGGGAGCGGCGCTGCAAAATGCAGGTGGCGAACGCAGCCTTGTTCCTCCTCGGCGGGCTGCGCACTGAGCCACTGCCAGTCCACGAAGCCCTCCCCTGCGTCCGGATTGACGGTGAAATAGCCGATCTGAAAGGCCGTCAGGTTCTGGAAAAAATGGCTCCCCTGTGAGGGTGTCACGCGAAAATCGCGGAATCCCGCCTCCACGATTACGCGGGCTCCTGAAATCTGGTCCCAGGCCACTGGGATCCCAAGCCAGGGGTCATTCGATCCCCAACGGCCCACACCAATCAGCAGATAGGGAGTACTTTGCTCGTTGAGCTTCGCGTTGAAATAGGTGACTCCCTGGGCTACTTCCTGGCTGCGGACGCGTTCAAAGCGGTGAAAGTCCACCACGATGGCATCGCGCAAATCCTGGATCCGGCCATTTCCCAGCACCTTGGAGCTTTGGCAGATGAGCCGAGCTGGATCCACGTCTTCCATCCGAAGTTCCTCCCCTTCACGCGAGAGCACCAGCGGACGTATTTGGAGAAATCCAAAATCAGCGGTCTCGTCTGGGAGGCATTTGAGTCGCACCGCGAACTCGATTTCCACCGGGCGCCTAAGCGCATCTTCCCCGATTCTCATTAGTTGCTCGAGCATCGGGGCCAGGGGGAAGACATTGTGTTTGAGAACCGGAGCGAAGCTCACGACGCGGATCCCGGGCCGGCTGTGCCCGTCATAGACAGCTTGATTGTCATCGGAGTAGGTGGAGCCCAAGCTGTGCAAGGTTCCGTCCGCCTCTGCCGCATCCAGCCCGAATCGCACTTCCCGCAGATCGGCGACCGGATCCTCGGCGCTTGCTTTGTGATCCAGTTCGAGGGCCCAGAACTCAGATTGAGAGTTCGCCAGGATGTCCTCCGCGGACGAGAACTGCACGATATTTTGGGGATAGCGCGGACAAAAGGTCAGGCACTTCCCTCCCCCCACGACCTCCCGCCCCAGGCCCAGAGCCACCGCCGCGATTCCGTCGGCGAAACTCATGGGCGGGACAGGATAGAAATTGCGAGAGCGCACTACCCCGGAGAAGTCCGGGTAAAAGCGCGGGCCATGAATGGCGCCCACGACCCGCTGGAGGATCACTGCCATCTTCTCCTCTTCCAGCCGATACGGGGTGGCTCGCACATAGGCCTTGGCATGACGGCTGAAGGTGGAAGCGTAGACCCGCTTGATCGCCTCCATGAGTTGCTCTAAGCGCATGTCCAGGTCCGGGTGCTGGTTGGCCAGCATGAAGGTTTCGTATACCCCGGTAAAGGGCAAATACTGCGAGTCCTCCAGCAAGCTGGAAGAACGCACCGCCAGGGGGTAGTGCACCTCCGCCAGAAATGCCAGGAGGTCTTCGCGGAGGGACAACGGCAGTGATGCGGCCAGGAAGCGCCGTTCAATCTCGGCGTCATCGGCGCTGTGAATGGCGAAATCGAGCAGGTCGTTCTCCTGGAGGAACTGGTCGAACGCATCGGTCGCCAGCACGACGGTCGGCGGCACTGCCACCTGAACGCCTGCGAAGCGGCGGCCCATGCGATGCGAGTGCAGCAGGTGGCGCACGAACGCCAGTCCGCGCGCCTTGCCGCCCAAGGAACCGCCACCAAGGCGAAGAAAGAAAATGTCCGCCGGCTTGAAGGTCGAGGAATTGAAATCACCGATGAGGACCTGGCTCTGCTCGTGCCGATACTCGACGATGGAGGCAATCAGATCGCGGCGCAGATCCTCGAGCGTGGGGAAATCGGAAACCTTACGCGGCCGGAGCTTCTGGGCCAGGGCGAACTCGGTCCGCGCGCGCAGCCAGCGGGAAAAATGATTTCTTTCGCTGTGGTAGGCGATGCTCGCGGCCGGAACTTCGTGCAGCCGCGCCTCCAGTTCGTTCAGGTCGCTGGCCCGGGCGACCTCGGTCAGGTCGGGCAAACGGAAGACGAAGTCGCCGAAGCCAAACTGTTCGATCAGGAAGCGGCGCAGGTCGCCCAGCAGCGTGGGCGAGCGTTTACGAAGAAACGAGAATCCCTCGCCCTGGGCGCGTTCCATGAATTCCGTACGGCTAGACTGCAGCACGATGGGAGCATCCGGCACCATGCCGCGGACCACCCGAGCCAGGTCGAATCCGGCATCCGGGGTCAGTTGGTTTCCGCGCGGGAATTCCACGTCCGATACCACGCCCAGCAGGTATTCCTGATACTGCGTCGCCTGCTGTACCGCATCCTCATAGTTGGAGCAGAGCAGTATCTTAGGCCGGGCGCGCATCCGCACCAGCTTGTGCGCCACATTGATGCCTTCGCTGATCAGGCTGCGCGACTGGGTGATCAGCTCGGTATAAATCACCGGCAGGAACGAGGAGTAATAGCGGATGTTGTCCTCGACGACGAGGATGACCGGCACCCCCATGGCCCCGGTGTCGTGGAGTACGTTGCGTTTGTCCTCGACGTATTTAACGATCGAGATGAGAATCCGGACATTGCCCTGCCACAGGAAGATGCGGTCGATGTCGGTGGCCGGGTTGCGAGCCACGAAATTCTTGATCTCGCGGTAGTCGTAAGCCAGCACGACCACGGGTATATCGAGCCCGGCGTCTTTGACCTCGCGGGCGAGCTGGGCGGCATCCATGTCCCCCACTTCGAGATTCGCAACAATCAGATTGAAGCGGAGCTGGGAACGTGCCAGGGCCAGCGCCTCCGCGCCGCTTGAAACGTGGGTGATCCCGGGTATCTGTTGAAGATTGAGTTCGAGAGATTCACCGATCAGCAACTCGTTGAGCCGGCCGTCTTCGCGAAGGATGAAAGAATCGTAGAGGCTGGAGACCAGCAGGATGTCCTGTACCCGGAAGGGCATCAGGTTCTCGAAGCCCTCGAAGAGTCTCTCGGCATCGATGACGGGGTCGGGTGCGTGCCTCACGCCCATTTGGTAGATCCTGGCCTGCAATAAAAACACGCGGGGTGGACCTTGTCCACCCCGCATCGTATTCGCTGGAGACGTTGCAAGCAACGTCTCTACAAAGCTCTCAGACGAGTCCCTGATCCAGCATCGCATTGGCAACCTTGAGGAAGCCGGCGATGTTGGCCCCGTTCACGAGATTGCCCGGAGTCCCGTAGGTCTCCGCCGTCTCGAAACAGTTTTTGTGGATAGCGATCATGATTTTGTGCAGCCGATCGTCCACCTCTTCACGGCTCCAGCTTAGCCGAGCACTGTTCTGGGCCATCTCGAGGCCGGAGGTGGCCACGCCGCCTGCGTTCGCGGCCTTAGCCGGTCCGTACAGGACCCCGGCTTCCAGGAACATCCTGGTGGCCTCGAGCGTGCTGGGCATGTTTGCGCCCTCGGCAACCACCTTGACACCGTTCTTGATGAGGTTGGCCGCATCCTTCGCGGTGATCTCATTTTGGGTGGCACTGGGGAAGGCACAATCAGCCTTAATGTTCCAAAGCGGGTTGTGCTCGAGCTTGATGTCCGTGGGCATGAAGATCGCCTTCTTGAAGGTGTCCGTATATTGACGGATGCGTCCACGCCGCACATTCTTGAGCTCCATGACCCAAGCCAGCTTGTCACGATCGATGCCGTCCGGATCGTAGATTACGCCGTCCGAGTCGGACAGCGTGATCGGCTTCGCTCCCAGGTCGAGCAGCTTCTCCACCGTGTACTGGGAAACGTTTCCGCTGCCCGAAACCAGGCAGAGCTTGCCTTCGAGCGACTCTTTCCGCGTTTTCAGCATCTCGGCGGCGAAGTACACGCACCCGTATCCGGTGGCTTCCGGACGGATGAGCGAACCGCCCCAGTTCAGGCCCTTGCCGGTCAGCACACCAGTAAACTCGTTGCGCAGGCGCTTGTATTGGCCAAACAGGAAACCGATCTCTCGACCGCCAACCCCAATGTCGCCTGCCGGGACATCGGTGTTCGGTCCGATGTGCCGCGCCAGTTCGGTCATGAAGCTCTGGCAGAAGCGCATGACTTCGTTGTCGCTCTTGCCCTTCGGATCGAAGTCGGAACCGCCCTTTCCGCCACCCATCGGCAGTGTGGTCAGCGAATTCTTGAACACCTGCTCAAATGCCAGAAACTTCAAGATCCCGAGGTTGACCGAAGGATGGAAGCGCAGCCCGCCCTTGTAAGGTCCGATGGCGCTGTTCATCTCGATGCGAAACCCGCGATTCACTTGAATGTTCCCCTGATCGTCGAACCAGGGCACGCGAAACATGAGTACGCGCTCGGGCTCCACAATGCGCTCCAGAATCCGGGCCGCCTTGTATTCTGGATGTTTCGCCAGAACAAGGCGTAGAGAATCGAATACTTCCTGGACTGCCTGGTGGAATTCAGGTTCAGCGAGGTTTTTCGCTTTTACCTGGTTCATTACTTCTTCAATGTAACCGCCCGGAGTCTTAGTTCCGGACGGGCTCAGAATGCCAGCGCTCATAACAATTCTCCTCTCCTTTGCAGCTCGCGAGAGTTGCCCAGGGCCATGATTGCGGTCACCTGCCAGACCATTGCGGTTCGGTCATAATTATTATTATTCTTTCGGGCTCCGACGCAACTCCCCGCCAGTTCGGTGCGGTTGTGTGCGTGGGACTGTCGAAACAACCCCGGTGTTGATCGGCTCTTCTTCGCACAGTTCATCAGGATCATGAAACTTAGAGTGGAAATTCGGGTCGGGGTGCTTGGTGAGCGCCGGATCATTCGACAGTCGCTCAAGCTCCGTTGTGCACTTGCCTCCCCATCCCGTACCGAGTGTGTGGTCCGTCTTCTCGTTGCCCATACTAACCTCGCTGTTCCAAACGTTCAATGTGTTTGTAGATTAAGACCCTACGACAATCCGATTACAGTCGCACACCTCGAGAAACTACAGTGACGAGCGTCACAGCCGGTTGTAGCTCCGGTCACCGCCATTCGACTCCCGGCTGACTAGTCTGAACTTGGTAATGAAAGGAGGCCGCCGTGGCCACCTCATGGTCGTGTCGCTACGCCCAGCGAACTGCACACGTTGGGAGTTCAGTCATTCGTGAGCTGCTGAAAATGACGGAGCACCCGGAGATCATTTCTTTTGCCGGCGGCCTGCCCGCAGCGGAACTGTTTCCGATCGAACGCTTCCAGGAAGCCTGCAGGAAAGTACTCTCGGAGCATGGTCCGGCGTCGTTGCAGTACGGCTCAACGGAGGGTTATCTGCCCCTGCGCCAGTTCATCGCAGACCAGATGCGCCGCTACGGTATCCTGGCAGGCCCGGAAAATGTATTGCTCACCTGCGGTTCGCAGCAGGCCCTTGACTTGATCGGCAAACTCCTGATCGACCCCGGTGATCGAATTCTGGTGGAGGCGCCTACCTACCTCGGGGCGCTGCAAGCGTTCAACGTCTACGGCGCCGAATATGTATCGGTCCCGATCGACGACCAGGGATTGCGCACTGACCTCCTTGCCGACGCTCTCCGTTCCCAACCCAAGTTCATGTACATTCTGCCCAACTTCCAAAATCCAGGGGGCGTCACGCTTTCCGAGGAACGCCGGCACCAACTCGTCCGCCTGGCCGACCAGCGTGGCATCCCAATCGTCGAAGACGATCCCTATGGCCAACTTCGCTACGAGGGGCAGCACCTGCGGCCTTTGGTCGTGATCGACCGCGAGAACCAGCGTCGCGACTATGAATATCATCTGGGCAATGTGATTTACTTGGGGACTTTTTCCAAGACGCTCGCCCCGGGCTTGCGCCTGGGCTGGATCGTTGCGCCGCCTGAGGTCATAACCAGACTGGTGCGACTCAAGCAAGGCGCCGACCTGCACACCAGCACGTTTACCCAGTTCATCGCCTACCAGGTGGTGCGTGAGGGATTCCTCGACCAGCACGTCAAGAAGATTCGCCAGGCATACCGCGAGCGACGGGACGTGATGCTGTCCGCACTGCAGGAGTACTTCCCGCCCGAAGCCACGTGGACTCATCCGGCGGGCGGGCTGTTCCTGTGGGTTACTCTTCCTCGCGGCATCGATTGTCAACACCTGCTGCAAGCGGCGTTGAAGGAGAAGGTGGCGTTTGTTCCTGGTGACTCCTTTTTTGCCACGCCGGAAAAGGACAGCTGTCACATGCGACTGAACTTCTCGAATTCTGCGCCGGAGAAGATTCGGGAAGGGATTCGACGCCTCTCGATGGTGGTCAAAGCGGAGTTATACGAACGCGCGATGTTGCCGGTAACGGTCTAATGGCTCCAGGTTGTCGCCGCTGAGAACCCTTGGACTGTGCGCTGCTATGTTATTGCGAGTTCTGCTACTCGGTATTTAGGATGAACGACCGCCGGTAGCGAAGTGTACGAGTCGTGAGAGCGTGAGATAAGGAGAAGATTATGTTCATTCGTGGTCTTATATTCGCTGCTTTTTTGGCCTCGGCCGCCATGATCATGATGGCCCAACAAAAGGAGATCAAGCACGTCCCGATGAAAGCAACATCACCCGCATCCGGCCAGGAGATGTACACGTCCTACTGTGCGGTTTGCCATGGCACGGATGGAAAAGGAGGAGGGCCAGCAGCGGAAGCACTGAAGGTGCCGCCCTCGGATCTGACCACTCTTAGCCGACGCAATGGTGGCAAGTTCCCCAGCGATCACGTGGCCAGTACGATCAGCGGCGATGCCAATGTCCCGGCGCACGGTTCCAAGGAGATGCCGGTGTGGGGTCCGCTGTTCCGGCGGTTGGGCCAAGGGCATGGCTCTGAGGTACAGATGCGGGTTGCTAACCTCACCAAGTATCTCGAGACGCTGCAGCAGAAGTAACGCGCGCTCCTCGATCGGGCAGTTCGGCGCCCGCCAGACAGGAGACGACTACCTTTTATCTGGCGGCGCTGGATTCTAACAGGGCCTGAGCGGCACACATGCGCTCGTATCCGACGGCTGCGTAGTACTGGGCGCGGTCAAAAAACTGCTCCAGGAGTCGCAAAACCTCGAGTTCGCCAAGAGCTTCGACCGGGCGGTCCAGCACGGCCTCCTTATCGAGAAATTCCCAGAGATTCTCCCTGGTGAGAACAATGGCCCAGATTAGCTCGCTCAGAGGCACTCGCTGGATGGCCCGGCGGGCGCCGATCTCGCTGTAACGGACCTCGATGTCACGCTCACTCTTGCTCACCAGCCAGTCACCCAAGTGGCTGTAGATTTCGTAAACCCGCTCCCCCAGCTCCTCGCCTGGCACATTGCGGTAGTTGATGAGCACGGGGCAATTTCGGACCTTCTCCAAGAGCCCTGCCGCCAGTGGGTCAGAATGAGTCTCAATCATCCGTACCAGCTTGTATGTGTGCATCATGACCGCCTCCTTGGCTGAAGGTTTCCCATGGAAGCTTGAGGCTCAGCCACTTGGACAGCTATGACCGGCAGCACCGTCCAATGTGATCGGGGTCACTGCCGTAAGCGGATGAGAGACTTGTAATTGAAAGTGAACCCACGGCCCGCAGCTAGGCTGAAGAACAACCACGAGGTGAGTCATGAACGCCACCCTATTCTTCGCCACGTTCGATCCTCTCCGCGAGACGCCAGACGTGTGCACGCTCTGCGGTTCACGACCGCCGGTTTTCAACTATGAATTCCACACTGAGGATGAGAACGGAGAACTGCAATCCACCACGGGGTTTTGCTGTGCAGGTTGCGCTACGAAACGTCTTCGTCAGCTGGAAGCCACAGAATCCCGGGAATGGGCGGTGGAGGAGGCTGCGCTCGCAGCCGATGATTCTGACGTAACTGAGTTTCAGAAGCGCCGGCTGGCCACTTTTGAACAGTGCTGCATCGCTGGCAAATGAGGGACTAGGGAGGCATGTATGCCGGTCACCAAGCAGCAAGCGCTCGACTACCACTTCGGCGCGCGTCCGGGAAAAATTGAAGTTAAGCCCACCAAACCCTGCCGCACGCAACGCGACCTGAGCCTGGCTTACACCCCTGGAGTTGCGGATCCGTGCCTGGAAATCCAAAGGAACCCGCACGACGCCTTCAAGTACACGGCGCGCGGCAACCTGGTCGCTGTAGTAAGTAATGGGACCGCAGTTCTGGGCCTGGGCGACATCGGCGCCCTCGCGGGCAAGCCCGTCATGGAAGGCAAGGGTGTCCTTTTCAAACGCTTTGCCGATGTTGACGTTTTCGACCTCGAACTCAACACGCATAATCCCGACGAGGTGATCAAGGTCTGCCAGTTGCTGGAACCTACCTTCGGCGGCATCAACCTCGAGGACATCAAAGCACCGGAGTGTTTCTATATTGAAGAAACCCTCAGGAAGACGATGCAGATTCCCGTCTTCCACGACGATCAGCACGGCACTGCCATCATTTCCGGGGCAGCGCTGCTGAATGGGCTGGAAGTCGTTGGCAAAGACATCGACAAAGTGCGCGTGGTCTTCAATGGCGCCGGAGCCTCGGGTATTGCGTGCGCTGAGCACTATGTCCGCCTGGGCGTAAAGCGCGAGAACATCACCATGTGCGACACCAAGGGAGTGATCTACAAGGGCCGCGCCGCGGGCATGAACCCCTACAAAGAGCGTTTCGCGCGTGACACCAAGCTGCGCACCTTGGCAGAGGCAATGGAGAACGCCGACGTATTTGTAGGCGTCTCGGGCAAGGATGTAGTGACACAAAACATGGTGCGGTCGATGGCTTCCCACCCCATTGTCTTCGCCATGGCTAACCCCGATCCCGAAATCACCTACGAAGAGGCCAAGGCTAGCCGCAATGACGTCATCATCGCCACCGGCCGTTCCGACTACCCCAACCAGGTGAACAACGTGCTGGGATTCCCCTTCATCTTCCGCGGCGCCTTGGACGTGCGTGCCCGGGCCATCAACGAAGAGATGAAGCTGGCCGCCACGCATGCTTTAGCTGCCCTGGCCAAGGAGGACGTGCCTGATTCGGTCTGTCGCGCTTACGGAGTGGAGCGGTTGCGGTTCGGCCCGGACTACCTGATCCCCAAGCCCTTCGATCCGCGCGTCCTGGTGTGGGAAGCCTCCGCCGTGGCTCAAGCCGCGATGGAAAGCGGCGTAGCCCAGGAACCGGTAGACATTGAAGCTTACCGTGAGC
>JBGQBN010000057.1:0-29761 GCA_041494805.1 Terriglobia bacterium
CGGTGGAGGAGTCGCACAGTACTGCCCTTTAAGGTCGCACTGCGGGTAAGAGTTTGAGCTCTTGATGAAAACTGCCTGCACCTGCTTCTCACTGTATCCGTTCGCTGACAACTGACTGCGGACACGGAGGAAATTGCATTCCTCTTGGGACGTGGTGGTGCTGTTGTAATGGCAGTCGTTATGATGGGCATAGTACCCGATGGGGGTCGGGTCCCATTTTTCCAAGGTCGCCTGGCCCAGCGCGCCATTGAACACCACCAGGTGCGGGCCAACCAGCCAGTGAGTGGGAGTGAGGTCCGGGTAGACCTGCCGCAGAAAGGACAGCTGGTCTATCCCGTCATCTCCATGAGTGTACACATGATTCCACGGGATCATGGTGTTTTGGCTGTTCAGGTTGGGGCACACGGTAGCGCAGGGCTGCCCGGCGAGGTGTGTTTGGTAGGGATCCTGGTTGTCCCAGATGTCAGAGTTGCCCCCACAGACCTCGATATCGCAATTGGAGAAGCCGATAAAGAGGAAGATGAGCGCCGGCGGCTTGGACACGCCGCCGATGTTGCAGTTTTGGTTCTGCGGCGGGATACTGCCGTCCGTGCAACGCGGCGTCAGGTCGGCACTCTGCGCCAACGTCGTTCCCTGGGTGTAGTGGGTCAGTGCTGCGCCGGTGCTTTCCGTGTTCCCGTAGGCGCCGTACAGGCTGACTTTGTTGTTGTCCGGGTCAAGGTAGGACTGCCCGGTTCCGTCGATCAGAGGAGTGGCGTTAAAGCTGCCTGAGGGCAGCGGTATTCCTGGCGCGCATTCGTTAGTTGGGGGAGGTGTATCCGAGCAGGGTTGCTGGGCCGAAGCGGTCGCGGGGGCCAGTGCTGCGATAACTACACAGGTGAGTAGCAGGTGAAGAAACTTCATGGGGTTGCTCCTTTTTTGGTTGAGCGAACGGAGAAGGTTGTAGCCGTGGTTGCAGTTCCGTTCGCCGAACTCGCCACAGCGGGGGAAGCTGGAGCAGGTAAGGAGCCCGATGCTGGTTGGTAACGGGCCGAAGCTACTCGCGCCCGAGCTGCTTGTTCTCCCTGAGACACTGTTTCAATCTGAGACGCAACCCCTGAACTGGTCACATTAGCCCACTAACGCCAACACCCTACATCCTTAGTAATCAACATATTAGCTCCTTCGCCGAAGCGCCGAACTTTGGCCGCGCTCGTGCATCTCTTCTTTCCGATGCGGTCTGGGTACCTGGGTCATGCTAACCGGCAGGCCGGGTTCCCAGTGCCGTGTTGATCGAAGTTGCCAAGCTTGAAACCGAGGTATCCCGTGCCCCAAGAGGCGACAGCCAGCGCGCGTTCCCCGCGGACAAGTTCGATCGCCAAACTGGCGAAGTTCTTTCCGGATGCGACCCCGGTCCGGATTCCCGTCCGCTTGAGCCGGGTCGCCAGTGACGGTGGCGCTTTCCTCGAAAACACTGTCATTGAGTTTGGTACACCACACGACGTGCTGTTTTCCGCGACCGTATCTCTGGAATTTGCCGATGTGCTGCGGGTACAGAATTCGGACGGCACGCTGGACGCAGAAGCTTGCGTGATTGCCCTGCAATACACCGGCGGGCGCACCGCGGTGGCTGCCCGCTTCCGGCAAGAAGTTGCCAACTGGATCGTGAAGCCATGACTGCTAGACCTCCATTGAATGAACTGACTGTGGAATGGAGCACTGCGCGCCTGCTCTATCCCCTCTATGCCGCCCTGGCCCGGGAATTCGTGATCGAACTGCCATCCTGCAGCGACTTGGAGGCCGGAGTGGACGCTCCACCGCAAGAGTCCGTGGAACTGGCCCGCCAATGGTTTCTGGACGTGGACGAGCGCATCCAGGTCCATCAATTACGCCAGTTTCTGCAAACCACCAGTCTGACCAGCGAGGAGGGTTTGCGCACTTTACTGGAGCATCACCTGCACAAGCCGCAGCGCACCGACTCCGACCGGGACAAGATTGATTTCTTGCTGGTTCAGTTCTTTTCCCATTGCGCGCCGTCGCGCCTGGAAGATGCCGATGTTGACTTGGACTACGTGGCCCAGGTGCTGGAGCCGGTGCTGGGGCCATTGAAAGTCACGACTGCTGCCTGGATCCAACCGCTGGATGAGTTTCTCCAGTCCGCGAATGGTTGTCGCACTCTGAACGACCTGCTCACCAGCGGTATTCTGGAGAAGGGAAGAAAACTCAAGGTTGGATCGGGTGACAAGTATTTCGAGCCCTCGGCCATGGTGGCGTTTACCCGCTTCAGTTTCCTGATGCGGCGTGTGTTCTTCCGCCTTATGCACCAGGACCTCAACGCCATTCTGGATGGCTTGCGCGAATTGGAAGAGCGTGGCGTCAACAGCCTGGATTGCCGCCGCGCCCAATTTTCCGCCGACGAGCCGACGGGTAGGCTGCGCATGATCTGCCAGTCCTGGAAAGTGATGTTCCATGCCGAGTACTCTTCCGGCCAGCCTCTGCGCATGCTGGTAGACCTCCGCAACGTGGTCGATGCCGCGCTGGCGCGCAGCGCCAAGGGCGCCAGTGGCAAACCGTCTGCTGCGCCACGCGCCCACGCCGCCGCGGCAAGCGCCAAGGCCTCTGCAACCAGTCCGGATGTGCCCGAGTTTGAGGTTTCCAGCAGCCCGCAGGACTGGGATCATCCCGAGACTTCGGCCGACGGTCACTCCGGAAACGACGATGACAAAGCGTAAGTAGTGCGAGCCTGGGAGATGGGAAACGTGGATCAGCCCACCGTATTGATTATTTCCGACGACCCGGAATTCTCCCGTTCGGTGAAGGACCGCTGGCAGGCGGAACGCGCTATGCCGGCGTTCACCCTGATGGGTGGTGATCTGTGTCAGGGGGTGGATGCGGACAGTTTCGACGTAGCCATCGTCGGCGCCGTGCGCCCGGGAATTCTGCCCGCGGTTTTGGCTACGCTCGAACCGGCAGGGAAACCAGTCCTGCTGGTGAGTGAAAAGAGTCAACCCGCGCAGGAAGCACGCGAAACCCAACCCCGCGTGATGGTGTTGCGCCAGCATGAAGGCTGGCTGGATGCCCTGGTGCTGGTGGCATCCGAGGCTCTTCGGCGTTGCCAGGCTGTGGCTCGCGTCCATCGTGCCGAACAATCGAATGCATTGCTGGAGCGCCAGGCCACACTCGGCCGTTACGTGCTTGATATGCGGCACAACCTGAATAACGCGCTGACCTCGGTGCTTGGCAACTCCGAATTATTGTTGCTGGAACCGGGGTCGCTTTCGGCAGTGGCGCGCTCCCAGATGGAAACCATCCGCAACATGGCTTTGCGCATGCACGAGATCTTGCAGCGTTTTTCCTCCCTTGAGAAAGAACTCACCGTGGTTGCGAAACAAGCGGAGCGAGAGACCAAAACGAGTTCCCAAGCCGCAGGCGCCACCTTATAGCGGCACGAAGAGAAAGTCAGACTCCCCCCGAAGTGATGATCTAGAGCTACAGGGCCCAGGAAAGATCCTGGCTCAAACGCCTGGAGTGTTCACGATGCAAAAGTTTTCCACGACCGCGACGGTTTTGGAGCACGAACTTTCCGAACTCCGCCTCCTGGTGGAACGGCAGACAGGTGTGCTGCTCGAAACTCCGAGGGACGCTTTGTCCGAGGTGGTCACGGAATATCTGGAGTCACAGCACCTGGGCTCTGCCCAAGAGTTGCTGGGCCGGCTGCGATCGTCCGATCCGGAATGCGAAAGCCTGGTGGAGCGGCTGCTCGATGGCAAGACCCGCTTCTTCCGCCACCCCGCAGCGTTCGAATCCCTGGCTAAGGTAGTCCTGCCAGGAATCGAGGTGCGCAAGGCGGCGGAACACCCGCGCACACTGCGCATCTGGAGCGCGGGTTGCTCCAGCGGCGAAGAGCCCTACTCGATCGCCATGACGGTTTGCGAAGCCGTGAACTGCAACGGGGGCGGCTGGAAGGTTCACATTGTCGCCAGCGACATTCGCCGCCCGGCGCTGCAGCAGGCCGAACGCGGCCTCTATCCGCAGACCGAACTCGAACACGTTCCGCAGCGCCTGACCCAGGCATACCTTGCCAAGCTCGGGCAACATTTTCTGGTGAAGCCGCGGGTGCGCAACCTGGTCACGTTTGCGCCCATGAACCTGGCCAAGCCCGTCTACATTGGTCGCTTCGACTGCATCTTCTGCATGGACGTGCTGCCCCACTTCTCCGCCGTCCAGCGCATGGCGTTGCTGCAACGGCTGCATCTCTACCTCGAGCCTGGTGGATATCTGCTCTTGGGACAAGGGGAGAAGCTTCCTGCCGGGGATGTGACTTTCAATCCGCAGAGGAATTCGGACTATACGTTCTATCAAAAGCCAATGGCCACAGCGGCAAGGTCGGGGAGGTAGGATCTTTTAGCGGCCGTCGCTGCGGAGAAACGGCTTCCGCCCCAGCGCCCCCCCTCCCCCCTTGTCGTGTGCAAAGTCCAGAAAACAAAGGATCTGACTTATGACCGTGTGCTAGATCTTTGAGTTCACGGGAGTTACAGGCAAAATCTTGAGAACATGGGAGTTGATGATGGCGCGGCTGTCGTTGTGTCCCATTTTGGAACCAGGGATTGTCAAAGATCGACGATTATCTTATAGATAATGTATGTTGTAGAAGATTATCTGACTTGGAGCGCGGAGTCAATGATAAAGCGCGCTGCGGGAACCACCGACGCATCGACGACGAAGCGGCTCACCGACGCCCTTCATTGATCAGCTCCTTGACCTTGATCCCACGCAGAGACAGCCTGTGACGCTTGCCGAAACCAGCCAACCGCTCGGCCGCCTCGGATGCAGATCCGTCCTGGCCCGTCATGCGTTCCTTCAGGATCTCCCCCAGCAAACGCGACATGCTGGTGTCCCGGCGTGCCGCCTCGATGCGGGCCCATCGGGCGACTTCTTCTTCCAGGGTCACAGTGACGTTGCGCAGGCGCCTGCTGTTGGATGACACGAAATCAGTGTAACACGAAGTTCGTGTAACTTGGACGTCACCGGACGAATCGATTCCTATCACCGCGACTCGTATCAGGGCACGCTTTCAAGCGTGCCGACAGTGCCCCAGAACGAATCCGCCTTCAGGCGCTGGATCTTCTTCGGGAGGGCCCGGCTTCAGCCGGGCCGTTACGATCCCTATAGAAATGGGCTTTAGCCCCTGAGGGACCTGCCTCCGCGACGGGACAGACGAGCGCAGCAGAAATCGAATCGCAGTGGACGCCGCGTCGCCGGGAGCAGGCTGGCGTCTTCCCCACCGTACGGATGCGTTCAGCTGAGGAAAATCCCCCCGAGCGGAGCTTTGACGCGGCACCCTCGAAAGTAAAATGAACGTACCCACGCCGCCACTCCGCCCCGCCACAGTGATTATCCGAGTTTCTACCTAAAGCGTCCTTCTGAGGTGACCTCTATCTCAGTTATCCCCCGGCTGAAATGATCTTCCGTGATCGCGGGTGAAGTTCGCTCAGAATCCTCAACTGCTGGGAAGGCAAGATCTCTGATCTTGTCGAGCTGTTCTTTTGAAAAGTTCTCGGCGATTTCCATTGCTACGAACTTTGCGATCGGTATGGTGTTGTGCTTGACCTCTGGATCCGGAGTAGTCTTGATCTTCTCGAGCAATGAAGAGTAACTATTAGCCAGAGCCTTGAGGAGTTTGGCATCGCTTTTTCTCGATGGCTTTGGGAGTGAACTGAAGTGCAATCCCCAAAAAATATAAACGTGCTGGTACTTCTTATTCCTGATGGCGTCGTTCATTGCGTCGAATGCGGATAGAAGGTTCCCGTGTTGAACCGTTTCTCGGTAAAAGGCGGTCGCGGCGAGGTTGGCCGTGTCGTTCCCTATGCTCCACAGCGTCCCTATATAGGAGCGTGCCCCTGCGTGAATGAAGCTAACTGCCAATTCATGCGACGATGAACAAGTGTTATTGAACACCACCGGGTGACCGTAGCCAGCAAGCGACTGGAAGGTTCCCTGATGAATACTGTCGTGGCATTGAATATGGCAGGACAAGGCAATTGGATAGTCCGTTGCTTTCCGGGTTACCCCATGTCGATTGGACTTGAGTGCCTTGATCATGTCTTCAAAAACATAATGAGGAAAGCTTTTCAGCGGCTTACTCATCCAAGGAAATCCGTCGAACGCTTTGAAAATCGCCTTCCGCATGACCTGCACCATTTCGCCATCCGTCGGCGTGAAGCCGACTACCTCGTAGAACTCAAATGTGTGTTCTACTCCATTCCTGTCTGTGAATTGCTGAATGACGAAATAGCCATTGGTTTCTCCACCATGGGCGCAGATATGCATTATGTCAAAAGGGTAAAAGCCCCCATAGTTGGAGAGGTGCGTTACCGTGGCGTCTTTACCAAGAAGAGCCTTGACCGTGAAGGAGTTGTTGTCCAAAATCTTCAGAATCTCATCGGTTTCCTCGATGGGGAATAGTTGCGGGGAGAACAGCAGCGCGCTGTCAAAAGTCATCGGATCATGTTCTTCCACGAGGTTGTCCACGATGAATACCCCGCAATCCAGTTCCTTCAGAACATGGCTGCATGGGATGACGTTCTGGATGATCAATCCGTAAGGAAACCCTCTTGTGAAAAAGGTCGCGAAACTGTACCGGGGGAAATCGATCCCTCTTAGCCTTTTGGAAATTGTTCGCTTCACTTTGTTATAGGCGTGGTGAGAGTTATCTTTGCTCCAAGCGTCGATTATTCGCGGAAGGTCTCGAATTTCTTGCCTTTCAATCGAAGGAACGAGGACGACATCCGCGTTGACTGCAAAGGCGTAGTTGATAGCTGAGACGTCATCGACATTTCCGCCATTTTCGATAACCAGAATGCCCCCTCCAGCGTGCAGGTGTTTTGGGGATAGTAGCGGCGCGCTTCCGTCGACAATCAAAGACTTGCGACTGAACTTGGCGTGTAGCAAGCCTTCAATTATTTGAGATGGCCTGCAGGCAATCGAATCATGGGGTTGTTCGAATGGCAGCAGCCGTCTGATCTCTTCAATGCCGTTTATCACTGTCAGCATCTTTGATGGGAGAAGAGCTCTCAAGTAGCCTTGTTCTGTCTCCGTAAGCCCTAAGAGCAGTATGACCTTCGGTTGGATTCGAGCCAGGGCATTGTTTATCTTGTGTGCCGCACGATCACCAAGGACACGCCCAAAATAGCCGTCCTTTCCGAAGTCACTGGAGGCCGAGTAAGGCGTGTCAATCGAGGGGAATTCGAAAACGGGAAAATAAACGTCTTTTTCACAAAAATAACTGGACAACAGGCTCGCGAGAACAACCTGATTGTTCGTCGCGATGCAAACGAACCGATCTTCAATTTGTGGAACAGCGCACAGCCTCATTAGTTTGTGATTTTACAGCGTGCAAACCCAAGGAGAACAACGCAAAACGTCCTCCAGGCATGATTCTGGCGGTTGGCCCCGCCTTTCGGGTTCTTTGTGAAGCTCGTGTCAGTCCAGCCGTCATTCAGCAATGAAAATCCCCGTCCTCTTTCCAAAGACCGGAGAGACGAGGGCAGGGCACCCTCGTGAGTAAGATCAGAAAGAAAGGCTTGGCCACCCCCCCGACAGATCAGGTCTGGCGCGCATTCGTTTCCCCAAAGAGCCTCGTAAGCACGTCTTCCATCTTCTCCAGCTCTTCGAATCTAGTGCTTGGAACGAGGCGGTGATTTCGGCGAGGTGGACGCTCTCCTTTTTTGTTGTGGGTCGCTCGTAGGGGAATTTCGTAACCGTCCATCGGAGGCAATGGTTCACCCGGTGCCCCTCCGAACCAGAAGAAAGGTCCCATATCAAGGTGCTCTGTCACCCGAATCCAGATCACACACCCACTCGGCTTGTCAGCCAAAGCCAGCGACACAGACACGTCGCCGGGCTTTTTCGAGGTTCCAGTCTTGAACTGGATATGGCGGACAACCCGACCTTGTGCCATCACAAGATCGTAGCCGTGAGCGTCAAACTCGGAACGCAACACTTCTACATCGACAACACCATTTCGCCACAAGAAGCGGAGTGCATCGCCGACGAAAGCATGTTCTACAATCCGCTCTCGCAGCGTCGAATATATGGAATCTTTTTCCGGCATCTGAGACCACATTCCCCTTACGATTGACGTCCTTACCGCCGAGTGCCTCACCCTAACGACGTCTTTTCGACATTAGGGTTGGGACTCCGACTTTCGTTTGTCCCACCCCACAAGCACGGAAACAAAAATTCCTTAGTCCGAAGTTCCTTAATCGTATCCGGCAATTTCGCCGCTTTCTCAAACTCAAACCGCTTGGCCGCTTCCCGCATATCACTTTCTAGCTTGACGATGTAGGCGTCAAGGTCTTCCTGTGACTTGAAATCGGGCATGCCCTCACTGCGGCGATCCCAACCTCAAAAGCAAAGTCAAAGGCGGCGGACAAGAGTGTCCGCCCCACACGTTCATCAACCGGACCTTCGGTTGTCTCACCCTTGCAAGCTCAGTCAAACAGAAACTCTTTCGTCCTCAACTCCTTGATCATATCCCTCAGCTTCGCCGCCTTCTCAAACTCAAACCGCTTGGCAGCCGCTTCCCGCATATCGCTTTCCAGTTTGCCAACATAAATATCCAACTCTTCCTGTGACTTGAAATCGGGCATGCCCTCACTGCGGCGCTCCCAACCTCGAAAGCAAAGTCAAAGGCGGCGGACAAGAGTGTCCGCCCCACACGTTCATCAACCGGACCTTCGGTTGTCTCACCCTTGCAAGCTCAGTCAAACAAAAACTCTTTCGTCCGCAACTCCTTGATCGTATCCCTCAGCATCGCGGCCTTCTCAAACTCAACCGCTTGGCCGCTTCCCGCATATCGCTTTCCAGTTTGCCAACATAAATATCCAACTCTTCCTGTGACTTGAACTCGGGCATGCCCTCACTGCGGCGCTCCCAACCTCAAAAGCAAAGTCAAAGGCGGCGGACAAGAGTGTCCGCCCCACACGGCTGTGATCTGAACTTGGGCATGCCCCCTCCTCGCGCAACTATGTCGTGCCTTCATCGGATTGGGCCTTCATGTAGGAGCGCAAGATGGCGTTGATGCGGGTCTGGTAGCCGCTGCCGGCCTTCTTGAGCCATTGCACAACATCATGGTCAACCCGGATGGTCAGGCGGTCTTTGGGCTCCGGCATACGGAGTTTGGCGGTCTTCCAGAACGATTTACCCAGCTTGGGGATGTCGGAGTCGTCGATGGCCGCATCACCCATCTGGCGCAAGCGTCTGAAGTCAGTCTCGCCCTTGGTCCGCGCTCTTGAGGTGGTTCGCGTAATCTTGCCTTTCATGGCGACGTGGACGCTTCTTGTATATGCACAAAGCGTACATACGCTATTGCCGGCGGTCAAGCTCTTCTGGTTTTTGGCGGCGACTTTTTACAACCATAGACACATCGAACTGTTCATTCGTCACAGACAGAGATCACAGGTTTCCGGTGCAATGACCCGTGTGGGGCGGACACTCTTGTCCGTCGCTTTTGACTTTGACTATTTGGGCAGGGGCCGATCCGGCTTTGAAAACCAAGGTCAAAGGCGACGGACAGGAGTGTCCGTCCCACACGAGCAACTAGATGCCCAACCGTACGCTCGACAGGAAATATGAATATCGGCGCAAGCTGCCGCATTATCAGAAAGTGGGACGAGCATTGTTCGTCACATTTTGCAAGGGCAACCGACATCCTTTTTCGCCGGAAGCCCGAGACGCGGTGCTCCAGCACTGTTTGCATGATCATGGGAAACGCTATCAACTGCATGCTGCGGTAGTGATGCCGGATCATGTCCATCTTCTGCTTACGCCGTTGCTCGATGAGAAGGGCTGGCCTTACGCTCTGCCTTTAATTCTGAAGATGCTCAAGGGGACGTCAGCCCGGAGCGTCAATAAGGCCATGGGCTCCGGCGGCCCAGTCTGGCAGGAAGAGTCATTTGACCATGTGTTGCGATCGCAGGAGAGTCTCGAGGAGAAACTGGAGTACCTCCGGCAAAACCCCGTGCGACGGGGACTGGCTAAGAGACCTGGGGACTATCCGTGGCTGTGGGTCGAGCAAGACACGTGTGGGGCGGACACTCTTGTCCGCCGCCTTTGACGTTGATGCTTTTTTGCAGTTACTGGGAAAGTGTGCACCAAGCTGCGTTTGAGCCTGGGTTCGCGGACCCCGCTCCCAATCTCTCAAAGCAAAGTCAAAAGCGACGGACAAGAGTGTCCGTCCCACACACTCACCAATCGGGGCACTCTGACTCGGCTGGTCCCACCGTCACAAGCTTACGCAAACAAAAATTCCTTAGTCCTCAACTCCTTGATCGTATCCCTCAACTTTGCCGCCTTCTCGAACTCAAACCGCTTGGCCGCTTCCCGCATGTCACTTTCTAATTTGCCCACATAAACATCCAACTCTTCCTGTGACTTGAACTCGGGCATGCCCTCGGCTTCGCCGCCGGTCAGATCGGTGTAATCGGCTTCGATGATTCTGGCCAGCGACATCTCCAGCGGCCGCACAATCGATTCCGGCGTGATCCCATTGGCCTCGTTATACGCTTGCTGGATAGCGCGCCGCCGGTCGGTCTCGCCCATGGCTTTCTTCATCGAGTCGGTCATGCGGTCGGCGTAGAAAATCGCCCTGCCGTTCAGATTGCGGGCGCAGCGGCCCACCGTCTGGATCAGCGATCCGCTCGAGCGCAGGAAACCTTCTTTGTCTGCATCCAGGATCGCCACCAGCGAAACTTCGGGCAGATCCAGGCCCTCACGCAGCAGGTTGATACCAATCAGCACATCGAACTCGCCTTTGCGCAAGTCGCGCAGAATCTTTACGCGCTCGAGAGTTTCGATCTCCGAGTGCATGTAGCGGCACTTGACACCTACTTCGCTGTAATACTCGGCCAGGTCCTCAGCCATGCGCTTGGTCAGCGTGGTCACCAGAACTCTTTCGCCGCGGGTGACTCGCTCGCGAATTTCGTGCAGCAGATCGTCGATCTGTCCCTTCACTGGACGCACTTCGACCGGAGGATCCACCAGCCCGGTAGGCCGGATGACTTGCTCCACCACAACCCCCGCAGACTTGGTCAGCTCATAAGGGCCCGGAGTGGCTGAGACGTAGACTATCTGGTTCATGCGGTGCTCAAACTCTTCAAAAGTCAGTGGCCGGTTGTCGAGCGCGGAAGGCAGGCGGAACCCGTATTCCACGAGCGTCTCCTTGCGCGAACGGTCGCCGTGATACATGCCATGCAACTGGGGTACGGTCTGGTGCGACTCGTCGATGAACATCATGTAGTCACGCGGAAAATAGTCGAGCAGCGTAGGCGGCGGCTCGCCCGGCAAACGGCCGGTGAAGTGACGCGAATAGTTTTCAATGCCATGGCAATAGCCCATGGCTTTGATCATCTCGAGATCGTACATGGTGCGCTGGTGCACCCGTTGCGCCTCGACCAGGTGTCCCTGCTTCTCCAGTTCCGCTTCCCACCAAGTCAGCTCTTCCTTGATCGTCTGGGCGGCCTTGGCCCGGGTTTCTTCCTTCATGACGTAGTGGGTCTTAGGATAGATGGGCAGCCGCATGTACTTCTGCTTGACCGTGCCGAACAGCGGATCAATCTGCGAAAGCGAGTCCACCTCATCGCCAAAAAGCTCGACGCGATACGCCATGTCGTCATAAGTAGGAAAAACTTCGATCACATCGCCGCGCACCCGGAAAGTGCCGCGCCGGAAGTCGCCGTCAGTGCGCTCGTAAAGGATTTCCACCAGCTTGCGAGTGATGTCCTCGCGCTTGATCTTCTGCCCTTTTTCCAGGAAGAGCAGCATGCCGTAATAGGCCTCGGGCGAACCCAGGCCATAGATGCAGCTTACCGAGGCCACGATCAAACAGTCGCGGCGCTCGAACAGCGAACGGGTCGCCGACAGCCGCAGCCTGTCCAGTTCGTCATTGATGGTGGCTTCTTTTTCGATATACAGATCGGCCGCGGGAACATACGCTTCCGGTTGATAGTAGTCATAATAAGAAACGAAGTATTCCACTGCATTGTGCGGAAAGAAACTCTTGAACTCGTGATAGAGCTGCGCTGCCAGGGTCTTGTTGTGCGCCATGACAATCGTCGGCCGGTTGGCCTGCTCGATGACCTTGGCCATGGTGTACGTCTTGCCCGATCCAGTCACGCCCAGTAGCACCTGGTGCTGCTCGCGGTCGAAGACACCCTTGGTCAAGGACTCGATCGCCTTGGCCTGATCGCCACGGGGTTTGTAATCACTGACTAGTCTGAAGTCCATGAGGCAGCATCTAGCTTTTAGCTTCCGACGGCCCGCGTAGGGACAGCCGCCTTCGGCTGTCCAGCCGAGCGCAGCTCGGCAGTCCCGAGGCCTCTCAGGACACAATCCCGGCGGGTGGGCATCTCTCGATTATAACGCGACTGGAAAAGCTTCTTTGCGTGGCGGGCCCTCAAAGCAAAGCGGCGCGAGGATTGCGTCCTCGCGCCGTGTGCGGTTCCCCACTGAGATGCCGCTTATGGGAGCTTGAAATTCACTGTGATCTGGGTCTGGATTTCGACGGGTTCACCGTTCAGGTAGTACGGCTTGTACTTCCACTGCCGGACTGCAGCCATGGCTGCGCGCGCCAGCTGTTGATCTCCGCTTAACAATTTGACCTCGGCGATGTTGCCTGCTTTGTCGATGCTGGCCTGAAGCTGGACGGCGCCCTGAGTGCGCATTTGCAAGGCTTGTGGAGGATAGACGGGCTGCACCTTCTTCAGCAGCATGCCTTGTGTGACCCCCTGCGACACTCTCAACGTCTGCTGAATCGGCTTGGGCACACTCACCGGAGTCGTGCTCACGATCCCGGAGATAGTTTGCTCGCCGGTATTCGAACTAACGCCTAAGACGTCTGGATCTGGCGCTTGCACCGGTTCCGGAGCAGCTGGTTTCGGTGAAGGGTGGTTCGAGATCTCCTTCTTGACCACCAATGGTTCGGTCTTCTCGGCCGGGACTGGTTTCACCACCGGGGCATCGCTAGAGGCGACTATCGTGCCCTTGGCCGCAGAGGGTTTCCCACTCGGCGCGGTGGCAGTCTGCTCCGGTTCCGGGTTGTGATTCTCTTTGTCCGGGAATGCTTGCGACTGTGTGCCCGCGGGAGCGATCTCCTGCGGCTGCGAGTTTGGAACTTGCGGTGTTGGCGCAGGAGCCGGCGACTGCACCGGCGTGGCCGGTCTCTGCAGGCCAGGCATCTGGCTGCTGGGATGCATCCTGGTCCAGCCGAAGTATCCGGCGACAGCCACGGCGATCACGGCAACCGCAATGAACAACGTCTTCTTGCTGCCTCCGGCATCGGATGCTTCCTGGTTTTGGGTGTCACCAAGTGACGAGAATGTGGGTACCTCAACTGCAGGCATCGCCGTAAGCGAAGCTTCCTTGGCTGGACGTTTGGGCTTGCTTTCCTTGTCGGTTTCGGGTGCAGGCGCTATCGTCGCAGGCGGCCTGTGCTCGAACGTGTCAGCGCTTGGCCACGAAGCTTCCTTGGCAGGAGCAGGTGCGCTCGCTGTGCTGTGTCCGGCAGACATGCTGCCCGGGAACGGCCGGCTGTCAGTTATTCCTGCCGCATTCGTAACGCTGGCTCGCGGATCCGCTGCCTTACTCGCCACGGGCGAATCACTTTCCACTCTACCGGCAGCTTCGGCCGCGCGCCGCAGGGCTGAGGCCATCGGCTCCGAAAGCGGCTTGGAGACCGGCTGCCATGGGTATTCCTTCGAGCTGCCCGCACTCTTTGCCGCTGCCGGTTGCTTGTTCACAGTCGGCGCTGGATCTGGCATGGACTCAAGCAGGGCCGCTTCTGCTGGCTCCGGCTCTGGAGTGGGGTCCTGCTCGACCTCGAAAGCGGAGGCCGCTACGGGCGGAATTGCGGCCGCAGGCGCTGTCTTTAAGGCTGCAAAAGATACGGCAGCTGGTTTTGGGGCCGGTGGAGCAGGAGGGGTCGGGCGTACCGAATCCAAGGGCTTAATTGCCGGCCGGGCTGACGTTTCCGCCGCCAGTGGAGTTCCGCCCACGGGCTTGGCCGAATCCGCCTTGCGCAGCAAACCACGGGCCACTCGCAGCGTACCCTTGGACTGTTCCACGTTGATCGGTTTGGTCAAAACCAGATTCGCGCCGATCCGGAATGCCTTTGCGACCCCGGCCTGGCCCTCGACCACGGCTACGGCAAGGGAAGTTTGGTTGGAACCGGAGTTGCGTGCACTCTTGAACAAAAGGGTCGCATTCTGTTCGTTGTCGCAGTCCACTACCAGGGCATCGAAGTGTTGCGCCATCAACTTCTTAACCGCCGCGAACGGTTCGTTGCAGGGCTCGACCGTGAAATCCAGTTCGGTGAGCACCTGGGTCACCACACGAGCCGTTTTGTCGTCCGGGCAGAAGAGTAGCGCTTGGTAGCTCATACGAGGCAATCGTAGGTACACTCGTTAGCCCCAGCAAGTTACGAAGGTAAGCAGGCATGCGTTCGCCTCGGCAGCTCTGCTGCGGCACTCTCCTCTATTAATGCGCTGATTGTGCGCGGGTACAATGTCGGACATGCGACTGCCGCTCTGGCTCAAGATCGCGTGGACGGTTTGGGTGCTCGCTTGGGCGCCGCTTTATTGGGAGCATTACGGAGCGCAGAACTTCCTTTGGTTCTGCGATCTGGGGAACTTTTTCATCGCAATCGGGCTGTGGCTGGAAAGCCCGCTGATATTCTCCTGGCAGGCGGCTGGACTGCTGCTTTTTCAGACGCTCTACACCGTCGATCTGATCGGAGCAGTCCTCACGGGTGTACACCTCATCGGCGGCACGGAATACATGTTCGATCGAGCCGTGCCATTGCTGGTTCGGGTCCTCAGTTTGTTCCACGTGGTGACGCCGCCGCTGTTGCTGTGGGCCATTTGGCGACTGGGCTATGACAAGCGTGGGTGGCGGTATCAGACGCTTACAGCGTGGATTGTGGTGCCCATCAATTATTTCTGGCGGCCGCAGTACGACGTGAACTGGGCTCGTGGACCTTTCTTTCGCGAACAACATGTGGTTCCCGGGCTGATTTACTTGTCAGCCTATTTGATCGTGGTGCCGCTGGTCGTGTACTGGCCATCGCACCTGGCGGTGCAGTGGTGGGCGAGAAAACGGGGCCAACCGCCCGCCGCCGGATAACGAGTACACAGAAGGCGAAACGAACCATACCGTCAGGAAAGTTCAGCGTGCCGATGAAACGGTCGTCATCGCTTGCTCTGTTGCCTCCAACAAGGCTTCCGGCCCCACGGGATGCCCGGTAGCATTCTCCATCCACAAATCAGGAGTTACCCGGCCCATCTTTGCCATGCGTTCGAACTCGGGGCCGATACTTCCCATCCTCTTCATCTGCTCCTCGATCTGCTGCGCGATCATGTGGCCGATGGGATAATCGGGCAGGTACAGGAACGAATCAATCATGTGCGAATAGACGCCGAGCAGCACGACATCATTTTTCTGGAAGACGGGAGCGTAATAGAGGTTCCAGATGTCTTTGGAGATTTGGACAGTCGCGTCGTTGAGTTGCTTGAGCGAGGCTTGCGGATGGTCGTACATCCAATGCCACACTGCCATGTCCACAAGCCCGACACCGGCAATTTCGTAAGTGGCCCAGAAATCGTTCAACGTTTTCTCCGCTTCACTCCTGACATCCGGGGCAGGTAGACCAAGCAGTTCAAGGTCATGTCCCTGAAAGACGAATGCCAGCGCCTCGGTGAACGCGGTGTTGGGCACGCCTTGCAACAGAGTGTGGTCGATATCGTTGAGCGAGAACGTCTGCTCCACGTTGTGTCCCATTTCATGCACGGCAATATTGAAGCCCTTGTAGTTCATGCCGCCTGTTCCTACGCGGGTGCGCAGGTGGGCCTTCTCTGATCGCATCTCAGCGCCCATGGCGTGGCCGGAGCCGCGCGCCGGGTCAACCACAATATTGCTGGCCACGTGCTGCGCCCGGTCTGGCGGGAATCCGAGCTTCATCAGGAGGTTGGGAATGTCCTTCTGATAAGCCTCCGGCGTGGGATACCGTTTGGCGACCATCTCATCCAGTTGAGCTTCGGAGTACTTGCCGCTGGGACGGAAGCCGTTGTACCAGACGTCAAATGGCTCGAGCGGCCGGCCCAGGCGCGATTGAATAAGTTTCGCCACCTGCGGCACGAGCGGCGAAGTCAGCACCTGCTCCAACATGGCCTTGACCCGGGTTTCAGGAATCTCGCGGTTTTCCTCAAAGCGGCGTGCAATCAAGGTGGGGGCGGTCGGTGAGTATGGATCCGCTTTCTTCGAGGCGAAGAACGTCTTTTGCAGCATCGCGTAACGGGTGTCGGGCTCACGCGTGTTGCTGATTTTCGCTTCCGGCGAAGCCGAGGAGTCGGAATCTTTAACCGCCGCCGGTTTCACATCATTGGTATACGGATTCCAGTCCACGCTGGGATTGTTGACAACGATTTCCGGGATGGTCTGGGTGACAATCCGCTCCATGACCTGCTGAATCATGCGCTGCTTGGCCGGGCCGTTCTGCGCGTCGGCGTAGTCGGCCTTGATCTGGTCACGCAGGTTCCAGTGGCTGAGCAGGCGCATCTTGGGCGGGAAAAGACGCTTTCCCTGGGAATCGAGCAGGTGGTGCATCCAGATGTTGTATTCCGAGATGTACTGTCCGGATTCGGATTCAGCCTGGGCGATGCCCAGGTTCACGTCCGCCGGGATCCTTTTTGAAAATCGCTGCGCCAGGCGCACTTCGGCCCACTGGCGCCGGTTCCATGCCGCGCCGTCTTGCAGGCGCTGCTCGAGTGTAGCGAGGGGAAAGTTCAGGAGCACGGCAAAGGCAAGCTTGTTCTGAAAAAAGTCGTCAAGCACGTGGGCCGAAGGATCGTAACCGCCGAACATTTCGTCGAAGGGAAGCACCGGGCCAAGATCGAGATCGAGTTGCTGCCGAAACTCGCGGTTGATCTCATGCATGTGGCCGTCGAGTTGTTCCAGCAGGCGCTCGTAACGATTGAACATGGTGTCGAGCGTCGCCTGGTCTCCAGCGAAGCCGGTGCGCGCGAATTCCTCAAACGCAGAAGCATCGCCATCTTCGGCACGCCAGAATTCTGCTACCTGGTGCAAACCACGCTGCACCCGGGCCTTCTGTCGCTCTCCATACTTGGCCACCAGTTCACGTTCGACCTTTGCCGCCGAGTCCTTTATCCACGTGGGTTGCGGCGCAACTGTCGGCGAATTCTGCATGGATGTCTCCTGTGAGATAGCTGGTACCGTTACGACTATGCAAGCGATCAAGAATAGAAGTAGACGAATCCCGAGCACGAAGGCCCTCCGATCGGATGTCTTGCCCATGAATGCGTAAACCAGTGCCGGTGACTGAAAAGCTCCTTTACCGTTTGGGCCGGTACACATGGGTGCTGGTCCCGAAGAAGACCTCGGCAGATTCCATCACGGTTTCCGAAAGCGTTGGATGCGGGTGAATGCTAAGCGCAATGTCGCGCGCCAGCGCAGCCATCTCGATCGCCAGCACCCCTTCGGCGATAAGCTCGCCGGCTCCGGCCCCCACGATACCCATGCCCAGCACGCGCTCCGTTTGCGGATCGATCATCAGTTTTGTCATCCCCTCGGGCCGGTCGAGCGTGATGGCGCGACCCGATGCGCCCCAGGGAAACCTGGCAACCTTGATCTCGCGGCCGTCTTTCTGGGCTTGCGTTTCGGTCAGTCCACACCAGGCGATCTCCGGATCCGTAAAAACCACTGCAGGAATGGCGTTCGGCTCGAATGCGACCTTGTGTCCGGCGATGGCTTCCACGGCGGTGCGTCCCTCGTGCGAAGCCTTGTGAGCCAGCATGGGCTCGCCCACCACGTCGCCGATGGCGTAGATAGCCGGATCGTCCGTTTGCAGCTGCTTGTTTACTTGGATGAAACTGCGCGGGCCAACCTGGACCCGGGTTTTCTCCAAGCCGGGAATTTCGGAATTGGGTTTGCGCCCCACCGAAACCAGAATCTTGTCGAAGACCTGTTCCCGTTCCTTGATTTCAGGGCTGTCGAACGTAACGCGGATTCCACCCGATTCTTCTTTCATGGCAGCGACGGTGGTGTTGAGCAGGATAGCTTCGAACATCTTCTCCACGCGCTTGTGTAGCGGAAGAACCAGGTCACGGTCCGCGCCCGGCAGTAGTCCCGGCAGCATTTCGACGACGGAAACCCTGGAACCGAGAGCGGCATACACAGTGCCCAGCTCCAGTCCGATATATCCGCCGCCAATCACCAGCAAAGTCTCGGGCACATCGTTCAAATCGAGCGCGGTGGTCGAATCCATCACCCGCGGGCTGTCGAGCTGGAGGCTGGGAATGATTGCCGGACGCGATCCGGTTGCGAGAATGATGCGGTCGAAACTCAGGCTCTCTTCACCACCCCTCGCTTTGGTGAGGCGCAGAGTATTCGAAGTCTCGAATGCTGCGTGGCCCTGAATGTACTGGACTTTCCTGGCTTTTGAAAGTTGGCCCACGCCGCCCGTGAGTTTTCCCACCACGCTTTCCTTGAACGAGCGCAGGCGGGCCAGATCAATCTTGGGTTCGCCGAAATCGATGCCCCAATTTTTGGCCTGGCGAGACTCATCAATCAGCTTGGCCACGTGCAGCAACGCTTTGGAAGGAATGCAACCGCGGTAGAGGCACACGCCGCCCGGATTCAGTTCCGGGTCGATCAGCGTGACCTTCATTCCCAGATCGGCGGCCAGAAAGGCTGCGGCATATCCACCCGGCCCGCCGCCCACGACTGCGATGTGCAAGTTCGGAGTGTCAGCCATTCGCTTCTTCTATCCCTGCACCGAGAGCAAGAATGGTTGTTCGAAGGCTTCCGCAATCCAGCGCAGGAAGCGGGCGGCATCGGCGCCGTCGATCAGGCGATGATCGTAGGAGAGTGACACGGGCAACACCCGCCGCGGTTCAAACTTGCCGTTCATCCAGACCGGCTCCATGCTGGAACGCGACAGTCCGAGAATCGCGACTTCGGGATGGTTCACGATGGGTGAGAATCCGGTGCCGCCAATGCCGCCCAGATTGGTGATGGTGAAAGTGCCGCCTTCCATCTCCGCGGGAGTCAACTTTTTGTCGCGGGCTTTCTTGGAGAGCTGCGTAAGTTCGGCAGCCAGTTCGACAATGTTCTTCTTGTCCACATCGTGGATGACAGGAACCAGCAGACCGCGATCGGTGTCCACGGCAACACCAATGTTGATGTACTGCTTGTAGATGATTTCCTCTTTCCCCATGTCGATGCTGGCGTTGAACTGGGGAAACACCTTGAGCGCCGAGGCGCAGACCTTCAGGGCGATCGCGGTAACCGTCATCTTGCCACCGGCTTCTTCCGCCTTGGGTGCAAAGCGCGCGCGCAGCTGCTCCAATTCCGTGATGTCAGCTTTGTCATTCTGGGTAACGTGCGGAATAGTGTTCCATGCGTCCCAAAGATGCTCGGCCGTTTTCCGGCGCACGCCGCGCATGGAGACGCGCTCGATTTTGCCCCACTTGGCGAAGTCAGGAAGCGCGGGCTCGGCCAGATGAGTTTGTGGCGCCCGGGACACTGCGGCCGCAAGCAATGCCTTCGAGTATGCCTTCACGTCATCCTTGCTGATGCGTCCGCCCGGACCGCTGCCCTTGACTTCGTGAATTTCCACGCCCAGTTCACGCGCCAGCCGGCGTACGTGCGGGGCAGCCGGCACTGGGTCCCAGTGCTCGGTTCCCGCCACCTTGCCCAGTTGCGCGGGCATGGTGAAAGCTGGGGGAAGAGGCTGGGGTTGATCGGGTGGAAGTGCCTCTTCTTCGGTCTTGCCCTCCGCCCGGATGGCGGCCTGGAAGGCAAGTCGCGCTCCATGCTGGCCGGAGACGTATTCCACTGGAGAATGCTTCACCCGCTCCGCTGGCACGACCGCTGCACCTTCAAGAGTGAAGATCACCTGGCCGACTTTAACTTTCTCCCCCTCCTTCACGCGAACGTCTTTCACCACTCCGCTCACAGACGACGGAACCTCAATCACCGCCTTGTCGGTTTCCAGCTCCATCACCGGCTGGCCTTCAGAAACCTTGGCGCCGGGCGAAATCATCAGTCGCACCAGATCGCCCTGATCAATGTTCTCTCCGAGTTCGGGCAGCCTGAATTCGCTTGGGCCGGCCGCGGGCGGAGATGCGGGTTGCGGTGTGGCCCGCCTTTCAATTCGGGGCGGAGCTGCACTCTGTGCCGCAATTGCCGGAGGGTTGTGCACCGGGACGCCAGCTTCGGGAGTCTTTGCCTCGACAGTCTTTGCCTCCGCAATCTTTGCCTTGGCGCCTGCGCCGTTCTCGACGGTGAAGATCACCTGGCCGACTTTGACCTTCTCCCCCTCCCTGACGCGGATCTCTTTGACCGTGCCGCTCACGGAAGACGGAACCTCGACCACCGCCTTGTCGGTTTCCAGTTCCATGACCGGCTGGCCTTCGGTGACGCTGGCCCCAGGCGAGATCATCAGCCGGACGAGGTCGCCCTGATCAATGTTTTCACCGAGTTCGGGAAGTTTGAATTCAGTCACGCAGCGTTCTCTCCATTGCTGTTCCTCCGTGTCCTCTGTGGTTCAATCCGGATCTTCCGAACTAACCACAGAGGACACAGGGGACACCGAGGCAAAACCTAACTGATAGCCGGATTTGGCTTCTCCGGCCTGATGCCCAGATCCTTGACTGCCTGCCGGACGGCTTCCACGTTGATCTGTTTTTCGCGGGCCAGCGCGTTCAGCGTAGCCAGCACAATGTGTTTGGCATCCACCTCGAAGAAGTCGCGGAGTGGCGCGCGGCCCTCGCTGCGGCCGAAACCGTCCGTGCCCAGGCTCACCAGCGGGCGCGGCATCCACTGCGAGATCGACTCGGGCAAGATCTTCATGTAATCCGATGCCGCCACCAGTACGCCGGGCGCGTCTTTCAGGTTCTGGGTCACGAAGGGAATGCGAGGAGCGGCGCCGGGATGCAGCATATTCCAGCGCTCGCAATCGTTGCCGTCACGGTAGAGCTGCTTGTAGCTGGTAACGCTCCAAACGTCTGCGGCCACGTTGTACTTCTCTTCCAGAATCTGCTGCGCCTTGAGCACTTCATACATAATGGTTCCGCTCCCGAAGATCTGGGCGCGCAGCTTCGCGTCCTTCTTAGCGGAGGCTTTGAAGCGGTACATGCCTTTCAGAATGCCTTCACGGACTTCCTTGCCGGCGGGCATTCCGGGCATGGGCAACGGCTCGTTGGTGACCGTCAGGTAATAGAAGATGGACTCCTGGTCTACGTACATGCGCTTGATGCCATCCTGAATAATGATGGCAATCTCGTAGGCAAAGGCAGGATCGTAGGCGAGAAGATTCGGCACAGACAGAGCCAGTACATGGCTGTGGCCGTCCTGATGTTGCAGGCCTTCGCCCGCCAGCGTCGTGCGTCCCGCCGTGCCACCGATGAGGAAGCCCCGGGTTCTCATGTCGGCGGCTGCCCAGATCAGGTCGCCGATGCGCTGGAAGCCAAACATTGAGTAATAAATAAAAAACGGGATCGTGTTGATCCCGTGATTCGCATACGCGGTTCCTGCCGCCATAAACGAGCACATGGAGCCGGCTTCGGTGATGCCTTCCTCCAGAATCTGCCCATCCTTGGCTTCCTTGTAGTAGAGCAAGGTGTCCATATCGACGGGTTCGTAATTCTGGCCCACGCTGGAATAGATGCCCACCTGTCGGAACAGTGCCTCCATTCCGAAAGTGCGCGCTTCATCCGGGATGATGGGCACAATCAGCTTGCCAATCTCCGGATCGCGGAGCAGTTTGGCCAGCAGGCGCACGAACACCATCGTGGTCGAAGCTTCGCGCCCCTCGGTGCCTTTGTAAAATTCTTCGAAATGAGATTCTGAAACCGGCTTGATTGGCTTAGCGCGCACCTTGCGCTCCGGAATATAGCCCCCGAGCTGCTTACGCCGCTCCTGCATGTACTTGATTTCGGGACTGTCGTCGGCGGGGCGGTAGAAGGGTGCTTCGTGCAGTTCATCGTCGGGAATGGGAATCCCGAAACGCAAGCGGAACATGCTGAGTTCGTCGTCGTTCAGTTTTTTCTGTTGGTGGGTGATGTTCTTGCCCTCACCGGCTTCACCCAGGCCATACCCCTTGATGGTCTTGGCCAGAATGATGGTCGGCGCGCCCGCATGTTCGACCGCAGCTTTGTAGGCGGCATGCACTTTGATGGGATCGTGGCCACCCAGCCGCATGCGAGCCAGTTGCTCGTCGGAAAGATGATCGACCATCTTCAACAGGCGAGGATCGGTACCGAAGAAGTTGTGGCGGAAGTAAGCTCCACTCTCGACGAAGTATTTCTGATACTGGCCGTCGGTAATCTCGCCCATCCGTTTGACCAGCAGGCCGTCACGGTCACTCTGGATAAGGCTGTCCCAATCGCCGCCCCAGATGACCTTGATCACATTCCACCCAGCGCCGCGGAAAATGGCCTCCAGTTCCTGAATGATCTTGCCGTTGCCGCGCACCGGGCCGTCGAGCCGCTGCAGGTTGCAATTCACCACAAAGATCAGGTTGTCCAACCGTTCGCGCGAAGCCAGGGTGATCGAACCCAGCGCCTCGGGCTCGTCCATTTCGCCATCGCCGAGAAAAGCCCAGACTTTGCCTCCGCTGGATTGCTTCAATCCGCGATTTTCCAGGTACTTGATGAAGCGCGCCTGGTAAATCGCCTGAATCGGGCCGAGTCCCATCGAGACGGTGGGAAACTCCCAGAAGTCCGGCATCAGCCACGGATGCGGGTAGGACGAGAGCCCCCCGCCCGGTTTCAGTTCGCGACGAAAGTTCTCCAGCTTCTGTCTGGGGATGCGGCCTTCCAGATAAGCCCGGCCGTAGATTCCGGGCGCGGCGTGGCCCTGAAAATAGACGATGTCGCGATCCCCGCTTTCAGTCTGGGCCCGGAGAAAGTGATTGAATGCCACTTCGTACAAAGTGGCCGCCGAGGCATAGGTCGAGATGTGCCCACCGATGCCTTCCTGGATCTTGTTAGCCCGCACCACCATGGCCAGCGCGTTCCAGCGGACCAGGCTCTTGATGCGGCGTTCCATCTCCTGGCTGCCGGGGAACGGCGGCTGCTGCCGCGAGGCAATCGTGTTCTGATACGGAGTGGTCGCAGTGAAGGGCAGATTTACCCCGGCGGCACGTCGCGCATGCAGCGAGAGCTGTTGCAGAAGACGTCCCGCCCGCTCCGGTCCTCCGCTCGACAACACATAATCGAGCGAGTCAATCCACTCCCGGGTTTCAAGGACTTCCAATCCGTTCGTCTGAGTCTCAGCCACGTCTAGTTTCTCCGTCTGATGAGGGTTAAGTGTTTAATGATAGTCAATCGCGCGGAATTTTGCTGGCGGAGGAAGGTAAGTGGCCGACTACTGCATGGCGAAAGAACAGACTTGGAGACACGGACGGGAAGATTGCCAATCTGGGAAAAGAAAAGACCCAGCTTCGGAGGAAGCTGGGTCGTTAGGGTCTGCTGAGTGAATCGCTACTGCTTGTTAAGACCACCGACGAGGGCCGGGTTCGTACCCAGAACCCAGGCACTCTGCGATGATTCCAAGTAGAGTATGTAATTGTTGGCGCCAGCCGGCGACGCCAGGGTGATGCCAGCTCGCCCAGCGTTCGGGAAAGCACTATAGGTGGCAGTGACCACGGAACTCGACACGTTCCCCTGCTGGGAAAGGTCAGCGATTCCGTCGATGTTGCCTGCACCGTCGAAGTTAAGCCAGATCAAAGCCTCCGTGTAACTCTGCGTCAGCGACGATGCGTTCAACGCGTAGTTGCCATCAAGTGTAGCCTTGCTAAAACTTCCGACCTGTTGATCCATTTCCCCAACCGGCGCGTTGAAGCTTCCAGCATTGGGGTTACCCTTTGTGGTCTGGAGTAAGAATGCCTTCGTCGGAGAGACCAGGTAGAAGACGTAGTTGCGAAGCGAGTCGGTACCCTGGGTAATTATGTTGCCACGGCCCCCATTGGTGACATTGTAGGAACCTGTCACGCCGGTCACTGGGTTGGACTGGAAGTTGGTGTTGTCTCGTGTGCCCGTAATGCTTGAGACAGCATCGAACAGATACACTCCCTCTTGGGCAAACTCCGTGCGGTCACAGCCCGGACAGCTGGCAATCCCCACCGGACGTTCGAGCAGGAAAGCATAGCTGGTGTCGAGATTGGCGGCGCTGAAAGGCCCCCCAGTCTGTAGCTCGGCTCTGCCCAGCATCGCGGTCGCACCCGAAGACACGTCGGTCGGGATGAAGTTGACGCGGCCCGAGTCCACGACGTAGTACGCGTAGTTGGAGGTGACCGAACCCACTGTCAGGGCCAGCACGCCCCTGCCGTTTGCATCCGGCAATGGTGAATACGTTGAGGTATTACTAATCGGCACCGCCGGTGTGTTGACGCCAAAGTCGTTGATGTCCACGACTCCGCTGGTTATGGCGCCACTTCCGTCGGCAGTCAACATGCCGACCTGACCTACAGGAACGTTGGCCAAGGCCTGGTCAATGCCGGACGCACGAAATACGTAGGTGCCCGCGTTGATCGCGGCCCCTGAAGTCTGTGCCTCGAACGTTCCTTCCGCCGTTCCCTGCCCATCGAACTGGGCCAGCTTGCCCACCGCGCCCGCGGAAGACAGGATGAAGCGGAAGGTGACAGGCGATGAATAGATTGTGTTGGCGTTGAACGTGATCTGTCCACGGCCATCAGCGTACAAAACATAGCTGCCGCTCAGTGTGTCGGGGGGGGCCACTCCCGCCGCGGTGTTGGCATCCATCTCTCCGCCGGTGATGTTGCCGCTGCCATCCGCGTGGAAGCTGCCGACGAAGAATTGCGGTCCGCGCGCGTCGGCTGACATCAGCGTGAAGGCGTAATCGCCGTTCATGCATCCCCCAGCGCATGAATAGAAACTTGAGACCACGTTTAGGGCGGTGGTGCCGCTCACGATGGAGCCGTTGGCGGACGTACTGGTTGCGATGATGGTCACCGGCCCAACTCCCTGGCCCGTGGCAACATTTATTGCCATGGTCGCGAGGCTAAGGTCAGAAGAGGTCCACTTCGCGGTTAGAGTCAAGTCTTGGGTGGTACCGTCGTTGAAGTTGCCAATCGCGGTGAATGACCTTGTGGTGTGCGCAACAATCCCTGGACCGATCGGGGACAACGAGATGTTTGAGAGCAATGCGGTGACCGTCAAATTAGCCTGTGCCGAGATCGAACCCGAGTTCGCGGTAACCGTGGTCGAGCCGCCGTGGAGGCCAGACGCTAAACCGGCGTTGCTGATCGTCGCCTTGGCAGTGTCGGACGATGTCCAGGTCGCGCTGGCAGTCAGGTCCTGCGTCGTACTGTCGTCGTAGTTGCCGGTCGCCTTAAACTGCAAACTTGATCCCACAAAAACGCCGGGTGCGCCGGGCGTCAGCGAAATCGAGGCCAGAGCCGTGGTGATGGTCAAGGCCGTGGACCCGTTGATGGAACCCTGCGCGGCCGTGATTGTAGTTTGGCCGTGCTGCACCGGCGTCACCGAACCGCTGCCATTGACTGTTGCAACGGTGGTCGCCGAGGAACTCCAGGTCAGGCCCGAGGCCAGGGCCCGTGAGCTGCCGTCACTGAAATGGCCGGTAGCGGTCATTTGCTGCGCCGTCCCGAAGGGAACAGAGGCGGCCGAGGGGGTGACTGTAATCGACGTCAAGGTAGCCGGGCGCGGGGCGCCGCCGGAAACGGTGCTGCTGCTGCCGCAACCGGCCAGTGTCCATGTCAAGGACAACAGGGCCATAACTAACCACGATCCAAACTTAACCCGCATGCTAGGAACTCCTGAGAGGATGTCTGGTGCGAGCACCTGCAAGTGCCGCAGGGGAGGAACTAACCCCCTATTTAGCAGTTTGCTTGCCAAATCCCGGGGGCCCCTACTTCCGACTTATCAATTACTTACGTCGGAGTCGTGATGGTGGAGTGCAAGACTGTTGCACACAAGGAATATGGCAAAAGGGTGGTTTGGTTCCTCTGCCAACAAAACGGAGATGGAAGCTGTCCGAGAGGCACCAGACGCACGCTTCTGCCGGCAGGCGGCGGGGGTCGAAATGCTCAGTAGGCTTGAGTGCAGCTTCCGAGATGCTCGCCCGGGACGAGAGATGGCTAGACGGCTTCTAAACAGCGCTTGTGCTTGGGGGCGCGAAAGCCTTCTTGCGACCACAGTCTCTTGCGCATCGCGATACTTGAGAATAGCCTGGGTTCCCAACGTCTTGTTCTTTCTAGTGAGACCCTCTTGGATTTTGGAGTAGCATAGGGTTCTTCAATCGGGCCGTGGTTTCGCTGTCCGGCCTGGACTGAAATTCATACATATCATTTTTCGAATTACGGAGAAGCGTTTTTTGGAAGAGTCGCCAAAACGAGATAAAACGCGCGGGTGGCTTCTCCCTAGTTACGAATCCGGAACGAGCGGCGAACACCTTTCTCGGCTGCGAAGACGTTGGCCTTGGGTCCCTACAGGAATAACGCGCCCCTCGGTTATGGGGCCGTTTCCAGGTTGCTGTTGTTGAAATTACTTCTGCCGTTTGGGGGGAACGAAATGTTCTCAGGCGGGCAAAATCTACGGGCGTTACGCGAACAGCTGGGTTTGACCATGAGGGATGTCGAGAGCGCCAGTGCGCGAATCGCGGAGAGGCATGGTAACGACGAATATGCCATCCCTCCAAGTCGCCTTTCCGATGTGGAAACCAAGGGAGTGATCCCCAGTATCTATCGCATGTATTCCCTGGCCGTAATTTACCGTAGGGACGTTCGAGAACTGTTGTCCTGGTATGGCGTGGATTTGAACCGCGTGGCCGCCGACCTGGAACTGGCCTTTCCTCCCAAGTCGCACTTCTCCGAGGCCTTGGCCGGTATCTCCGCGGTGCAAGTGCCGGTGCGCCTTGACCCTGGTTTTGATCCGCGACGCACCGCCAACTTTGGACGGATGGTGGAACAGTGGGGGCTGGTGCCCATGGCCTACTTGGAGCAGTTCGCCAACTGCGAATTCACCTATGGTTATGTGGGCAGCGAAGACTTGACTATGTACCCGATCCTGCCGCCGGGTTCGTTCGTGCAGGTGGACGAGTCCAAGAACCGGGTCATCGAGGGTGGTTGGAGATCGGAATACGAGCGCCCCATCTACTTCGTGGAAACCAGAAATGGTCACACTTGCTGCTGGTGTACCTTGACCCGTGAAGAACTCATTCTGCAGCCCCACCCCCTGTCGCCCGTGGCCGCCCGGGCACTAAAATACCCCCAGGAAGCGGAAATCATCGGCCAGGTGGTCGGAGTGGCTATGAGGCTGGGCGAATGGCGTCCGGTGTTCGACTCTGCGCCAGAATCAAAAGAGCGTGTAGCACTGAATTAAGGTGTCGGGCTGATCCCGCTCCCGGTTCGGGGGGCAGCAGAGGAAGCTCACGAAGCCGTTCTATGTACCTGGCAGCCGGCATACCAGCCAGCTCACTGGAAAATTCCGCGTCCTCCTTCAATTTGCGTAAGGGAGTGGACAGGACTTGCGCGACCAGGGAGCGATGCGCTTGGACTAGAGCCTTGCGCGCTGACATCTCACCATAAACTCGTGCCAAACCCCAGTGCGCATAGGCGCCAGCCTGGTTGCGCAATCTAGAGAGATATTCCAAGGCTCGGAGGCCCCCCGAGATGGCTCTCAGAGTGGTTCCCCGCAGGTCCTCTAGTGCTGAGTTCAGGGTCATTTCCGTTACGATTTCGGAACGCTGAATTAATCCGGAACCCCTGAGTATCAGGGTTTCCGAGCGTACATTATCACGGTTCAAACTCTTTGAAAAGGAGTTCTAACCGTGAAAAAGAGCTTGTTGTGGCTGGCTATGGCATTGTTTCTTACCACCATTTGTGTTCCCCCGACGGTGTTGGCAGATGGCGGCCCGAATCCCCAATGTGATGATGGAAGCTTATGTAAGCCCAAACCTCCCAAATAATGCCACGCGGGCGGATAAGCGAATGAAACTGGAGGCGATTGTAGGCTGCCGCAAAAAGAGGTATATTGCCGGGCAGTGACCCTATGACGCTTCTGGGAATGGTTTGGTATTACCTGTGGATCGCACCGTACGTTCTCCAGGGCGTCCTGCTGCTGGTGATGGTTCGCCGCAGGTTCTACCGGCAGTTCCCTGTGTTTTTCGCCTACACGGCGTTTGAAGTGTGTCAGTTTGTTGTTTTGTTCGCGATGGATCATTCAGCGGCTGTTTCCGCTGAAGAATATGTGCATGCCTATGGTTGGGCGCTGGCCGTGAGTACGGCCTTGCGATTCGGCATCCTCCACGAGATTCTGGCTCACCTATTCCGCGACTATGCCGCCCTCGGGCATTTTGGAAAGCCTATCTTTCGCGCGGCGACGGTGGCGCTTCTGTTCGCCGCACTGGCGCTAGCTGTCTACACAGGAGGCAATAACGCGAACGGCGTGATGCTGGCCGTCCACGTGGCGGACCGCACCGCCAGCATTCTGCAATGCGGTTTGCTAATGTGTCTATTTCTGTTTTCTACGTACCTCGGACTCTCCTGGCGGAATCACGTGTTCGGCATCGCTTTGGGCGTGGGGATTTTCGCAAGTGTGGAATTGATCGTTTCTGCGATGCGCGCTCAGATCACTTTGCCCTATTTTGTTGACTTTCTTACCATGGGAACATACCACTGCTGTGTCCTGCTGTGGATCTTCTATCTCTGGGCGCCCGAACGGAGCACGCAGTTTACCCTGCGAGTTTTACCTGAGACCGACCTAGAAATCTGGAACCAGGAGTTGCAGCGACTGTTACACCAATGATTAGTACGCTCGTCCTCGTCGTCTTCGGATTGCTGGCGCTGCTGTTCCTTATTCGGCTTGCCAAAGGCCGCAGCTCCACCATCAACAGCTTGGACGACTTGACGGAGCGCCTCCGGCCGGTGGATGTGGAGGCCTTTCGCAACCTGGTTGACCCCGACGAGGAAGAGTTTTTACGAACCAGCCTGCCACCAACAGAGTTCCGCGCGATTCACCGCGAACGCCTGCACGCCGCCGTGGACTATATTTCCTGCGCCGCTCAGAACGCGGCGGTTCTGCTGCGCCTGGGTGAAGCTGCTCGCCAGAGTCCCGACCCCGCCATCGCGGAGGCGGGCGAAACCCTGGTGGACAGCGCCATCCGGCTGCGTCTTTACGCGTTTCATGCCATGGGAAGGATTTATCTCGGAATTCTTCTCCCCGGTGTGCGTCTCTCGCCAGTGAGCATCGCCGAAAGCTACGAACGAATGACAGGATTGGTCATCCAGCTGGGGCGTCTGCAATACCCGGCCACCGGAGCGCGGGTCGCTGCCGTGCTCTGAACCGCGCCTGAGGCAGCCGGCGCGTGATGAAAGGCAGGGAAAGCTGGAGGCGCGGGTCGGAATCGAACCGACGTATAAAGGTTTTGCAGACCTCTCCCTTACCACTTGGGTACGGCGCCATACAACTCTTCACCTCCTGTTGACACAAAAACCCCGGCCACCTGGCGAGATTGGGGCAGCGGGGTCATCTCTATTACGATTCCGGACATCCAGCCGAAGCCATTGAGCTCTCTCTGGACTTTGGCAGAGCGGGAAACGGGACTCGAACCCGCGACATCAACCTTGGCAAGGTTGCGCTCTACCAACTGAGCTATTCCCGCAAATGATGAGGAAATATAATCATTCGACTTTGGCAAGTCAAGAAAAAACATCACGTTACGCCCGAAC
>JBGQBN010000055.1:0-30431 GCA_041494805.1 Terriglobia bacterium
CGTCGCGCTTCGCCCCTCTGTGAATGAACAGCCACTGGCTCTCCTCCTTATACCGCGGAGTACCGCCCTCACGTCTCTAGCACGCGCAGGCAGGCAAACTACGCATGCCTGCGGCACCCCGTGTCAATCCTTCCTGTGACCTAACCGGAGCCCAGTCCCCACCCCCCCGGGTGCCGCGGACATGGGCTCTTTGCATGTCTGCGAATCACAGCCCAGCGTCGCGCTTCGCCCCTCTGTGAATGAACAGCCACTGGCTCTCCTCCTTATACCGCGGAGTACCGCCCTCACGTCTCTAGCAGGCGCAGGCAGGCAAACTACGCATGCCTGCGGCACCCCGTGTCAATCCTCCCTGTGACCTAACCCGAGCCCAGTCCCCACCCCCCCGGGTGCCGCAGACATGCGGTCTTTACATGTCTGCGATGGAAGGCCCGTCAAAATTTTCCATCCAAGAAAGCGCAGGGTTCGCAACTCCCTGACAAAAAATCCCATCAAACCAAAAATATTGGGTGAACAAGATTTGAAAATTCTCCTGCAGGGGTAGACACATGGCCAAAGCAGCCCGAGCGTTGATTCCAGGACCCAAAAAGCAGCTACAAACCAATGGCGCCCCCAGGTTCTGCACTGGGCTCTTCAAACAAGGCTTCCGGCGTCGGGAAGTGCTTTGGCCGAGATGCTGGCTTTTGCTCCTGCTGATTTACCTGTTCCTTCCAAGCGGGTTGCTGTGGAGCCAACAGAAGCCGAACATCTCCATCGATGTCAAAGGGGTCACCCTGCTCGCCACCGTAAGGGACAAGCATGGACAAATCGTGCGCAATCTCACCCAGGACGATTTCCTCTTAGAACAGGATGGCCATCCGCAAACCATTCGCTATTTCACTCAAGAGATCAACCTTCCCTTGACGCTCGGTCTGCTGGTGGACACCAGCATGAGCCAAAGGCGCGTTCTGGACCAGGAGCGCCGGGCCAGCCAGAGTTTTCTGGATCAAATGCTGCATTCCGACAAGGACATGGCCTTCGTAATTCACTTCGACCGGGAGGTGGAACTCCTCCAGGATCTCACCTCATCCCGGCAGAAGTTGGAGTCCGCGCTGGGGTTGTTGGAAGTACCCCGGCCGCGCCAGGAAAGTGGAAGCCGTTCACCCGGTTCCGCACCTGGACAGCGTCGAGGTGGAATGAGAGGGGGAGTCGGCACCTTGCTCTATGATGCGATCCTTCTGGCATCGAATGAACTGATGCTGAAGCAGCAGGGCCGCAAAGCGCTCATTATCCTCTCCGATGGGGTAGATATGGGCAGCAAGACATCCTTGGAGCGCGCCATCGAGTCAGCCCAGCGCGCCGACACGCTGGTCTACTCCATCCTATTTCGCGATGAGGAGGCATATGGGCGAGGGGGTGGGTTTGGACTGCCCGGTAGTGGCGGAGGCCTCGGAAGGGTTGGCGGTTCGGGCCGGGGCAGCGGTCGTGGACGGAGATCCCCCCAGGAGTCACGTCCAGATGGAAAGAAGATTCTTGAACGGATTTCTCAGGAGACTGGCGCCCGCCTCTTTGAAGTCTCTAAGAAAGAGCCCATCGACCAGATCTACACTCGAATTCAGGAGGAGCTGCGCAGTCAGTACAGCCTCGGCTACACCCCGGACAAAGCAGATTCCGGGCCGGGCTATCACAAGGTCCATTTAACGACCAGGCAGAAGGATCAGGTCGTGCAGACGAGGGACGGATACTACGCGGAACGGTGAGTTCAAAGTCCAAAGTCCAAGGTCCAAAGTCCAAAGTCAAATCCTCATGGCTCCAGGCCTCTGACTTCTGACTTCCGGACTCTGGCTTCCGGTTATTTCCTCTGACAACTGGCATCTGAGAACTGGCAACCGGCTATTGCTCCCCTGGCACCTGACACCCGGCACCCGAAACCTTTGTTCCACTCTTCCCAGACCGAGAGTCTAAAGAGTTTTCAACGCCTCGGCGAACCCCAGAAAGTAGTCGTGGCTCGGGAAGAGGCTTTCGAAAATAGCAGGTGCCACACGCAGCACCTCCTCAACCGGGAGGCTGTACTGCATGGAGTTGAATCGCTTGCGATATTCCGCCACCTCCGCTCCCACTTCCTTGTTGTGCAGGATTACTTCCGACATCAGCCGGGCGAGGTGGTCGAAATCCGCTTCTTTCATCCCGAAGCGGGTCATCTCCTGAACGCCCATGCGAATTCCGCTGGGGTGGTAGAAGGTTTCGTCGTCCGGCAGTGCCTGGAAATTGGTGACGACGTTATTTCGCTCGAGTCGCGAGGCAATCTCTTTGCCGTCGCCAAAAGAAGACACGCGGATGACAACCTGGTGGGTGTGCGTGTAGCCGTCCGCTTCGCCCCCTTCGACCGGGATGCCGTGTGCGGCACAGGCCCGGGCGAAGGCCTGTGCATTCGCAACCACCTGCGCCTGGTAGGAATCTTTGAAATGGTTCATCTCCAAGGTGGCAGCGAACATGGCGAGCTGGCTGCCCAGATGGTGATTGCTGGTGGAACCGGGAAAGGCACGGCCGTTGACTTCCGTCCAAAGCTTTCGCAGTGGCGACGCTTTGTCAATATTGGACGCGATGATTCCGCGCTGAGGGCCATGGTAAGTCTTGTGGGTGGATCCGGTGACAATGTCAGCCCCTTCCGCAAACGGTTCTTGAAAGACCGGACCCAGAATGCCCAGGACGTGGGCGCCGTCGTACATGACAATGGGGTGATACCCCGCCGTGGCGTTGACAAATTGACGCACCGCACGCACGGGCTCGGGATGCAGAAACATGCTCTTTCCAAAGATCACGAGCGGAGGCCGATGCTTGTCCAGAAGGTGGACCGTCTTCTCCGGGTCAGTCTTGTAAGGGTTCTTTTCATCCAGTGGAAAGTTGATGATCTCGCCTTCCACAAAGTTGAAGAGAGCTCCAAACGGCTGAGCGCTCAGATGACCTCCGTAATTCAGGTTGTTGTTCATAACGCTGGGCAGGCGTCCGCCGGCATTGAGGGAAGCGAAACCTTCCGGCTTGGAGGCCAGAAATCGAACGGTCGCTTTGAAGACGATTTCGTTGGCCATCTGGCCGCTGACGGGCCGTGTTTCCACCTCGCTGGCGTGAATGAATTTGCCGTACTCTGCCTTCAGACGTTCTTCAACTTCGAAGATGAAATCTGTGCCCTGGTAGTAGTAAATCTGGTCCCCCTTCAGGGCCCCGGAGCCCGTCAGCGATTCCAGTTCCTTTTTCAACGCGGTCTTGTGTTCGGCATAGCGCCCCGAGGGGTCACTGATTTCGCAGAGCTTGACCAGGAGCGAAGGGGTATTTTCCGAAGGGATGAGATTGAAGCAACGTCTCTGTCGCCAGAGGTTGTTTTCCACAACCTTTCGAGCCAGTTCGCCAAGATTCTTTTCCAATGAATTCATATGAGACCCCCGTTTAATCGTGAATTTCGAAATTCAAGCGGCGGGGCGTAAAGGGATTTCGCGCGTCGCGGCAAGGTCCCTTCGTCCCTTCGATGAGAATTCGGTCCGCCTCTTTGAAGTTCCCGCAAAACTCCATAGGGTGGGAACTGGAATCCCTTGTTCAAACCTCGGAATTCAAGCCAATTTGAGCGCACCTACTGTAACACCGGATCAGGGAATTTCAATAGTCCACATTCACAAAGGGCTTCGAGATCGTTACCTGATTCGGCCGCTCCCGGGATCTATTGATGATGATCAAATATAGTGACGCCGCTGAAGGAGTTTGGTGGTGATGTGCGGCTCTGCCGCTCATTATTGCGGAAAGGCTCAGCCTTTCCGGCTCACCCAAGGCCTTTGATCCCCTCTTCAGGCGCTAAAGCCCGCCGCCATCGGCGGCGGGCTTTAGCGATTCATGGGAAAAGGGGGGGGAGGGCCCGCCACGGTAAGCCAAAGGCTTACCGCAATAGTGAGCGGCGGAGCCGCGAGTTTCAGTAATTCCCCGATCCAGATTCTTTGCTGTCACTAAATTCTCTCATCCTCAGTAAGAGTAAAGAGGAATCCGTAAGCGGACTCGAAAAACGCTTTGTGAGGTGGCTTTCACGACAGGGCTCGATTGACACCTTGATTTCCGTGTGATACTTCTGCGCCGTATCGGAAAAACATTCGTTCTCCCCGATCAGAATCAATGAATTTTGGCGGGACGGCCTGAGTGATTGCGGATTTTGGATTGCGGATTGCGGAGGAAACCTCACGCGAGCAGGGCGACTTGGGTGATTGCGGATTTTGGATTGCGGATTGCGGAGGAAACCCCACGCGAGCGGAAGTCACGTCGTGCTCTGCTGGGGATTTACCGGGAGGAGTGAAAGGATCGAGATCAGAGGCCGGAGGTCGGGGAACATGGTGAAGCCGGAGGCCAGAAGCCGGAAACCAGAGGGATCTGCCGATATACAATGTTCCCGGCCTCTGGCTCCTTGGTCCGGCTTTCACCCCTATTCTGACCTCTGACCTCCGACTCCTGATCTCCGACTTCTAACTTCATTCCCGTCACTCGTCACTGCTACTCATACCGCAAAGCCACGATGGGATCCACATTTGCTGCCCGCCGGGCGGGGACATAACCTGATCCCAGCGCAATCACAAACATCACGAGGACACACAGAATCATATTCACGGGGTCTGCCGCTTTCACTCCGAAAAGCATGCTCGAAATCAATCGGGAGGCCGCTAGGGCGACAGGAATGCCGATCCCAAAACCCAGCGAGACAAGGGCCAATGTTTCGCGCAGGACGAGCCACAGCATATCTCCAGGCAGGGCGCCGAGGGCGATGCGAATGCCGAGCTCCTTTGTTCTTTCTGCGACGGCGTGTGACATGGTCCCGTACAAGCCAATCGACGCCAGGCCCACTGCAAGGACCGCGAAGAGACTCAAGAGTGTAGCAAGTGACCGCTTATCACCGAGGTAGTTGTCTACTTCTGCCGTTTCGGTCTCTATGTCAGCGAGGGGCAGATCGGGTTCCACGGACTGGACCCGCCTGCCGATCTCCGGAATGACGCCGGATGGAGGGCCTGCCGTGCGGACAACCAAGTTCATTTGCCCCAATATCTCTGCTGGAGCCTGCGTGTAAGGGATAAAAACACCTTCATGCACCTGGTCATCGGTGAGGTGGTGCTTGATATCCTTGACCACGCCAACAATCTGGATCCGGGCGCCCGATTGAGGGCCGTCGAATCCGATACGATGGCCAAGAGGGTTCTCATTCGGGAAGAACTTCCGGCTCATGGATTCGCTGATGACAGCAACCCGTGAAGAGGTTTCCGTATCGGAAGCGTTGAATTCCCTGCCGAGAAGCAGCGGGATCCCCATGGTCTGAAAGAAACGCGGGCCGACCGGGTTGCAATAGACTTGACTGGTCGCATCCAGACTCGCTGCCTGTCCCGACACCCAAACGCCTCTAAACCACTGCCCGAAAACCATCCGGAATCGGGAAACGCTCGCTGATTCGACGCCGGGTATGGCATTCACTTTTTCCTGCAATTCCTTGTAAAGAGTCAGTTCTTTCCCGTGATCGTATCCGATGAGCGCGGGGAAGGCCCACATCATCAGAACCTCGTTCCGCTCGTATCCCGTATCCACGGCATAAAGTTGGTGGATGCTTCGAATCAATAGGCCCGCTCCCATCAGGAGGGCCAACGAAAGCGCCACTTGGGTGACCACCAGCGATTTTGTAACGATGCGATGAATCGGGCGGGAGTTCACAGCGCCGTTGGTTCCTTTGAGAGCCGGATTGACATCCACTCGAGTAGCCGTGAGGGCCGGCGCGAGCCCGAAAAAGATTCCCGTCAACATGGAGACTCCCGCCGTGAAGGCGAGAATTCCCGGGTCAGGCGTGAATTCAAACGGAACAGAATCTCCTCCGTAGAGAAGGACCGCAAGCAAACCCCGGACGGCCCAGTTCGCCATCAGCAGTCCGAGGACACCTCCCAGCGCCGAAAGCAACACGCTTTCGGTGAGAAACTGGCGTATCAGGCGACCGCGGCTCGCGCCAATCGCCAGGCGCACGGCGATTTCCTTCCGACGCATTGCTCCGCGCGCAAGAAGCAGGTTGGCGACGTTTACACAGGCGATCACCAGAACGATTCCCACAACAGCCATAAGAACGCGAAGCTCCCGGGCCATGCTGTCATTGGGATTGGCCGTGCCCCGAAGGCCAGGTTTAAGTTCAATTCTCCTGGCCCTGATTTGTCTGGAGGTCTCGGCCGATATCGAGGAACCTGCGGATTGTCTGAGAGTTTGTTGATAAATGACGTCCAGCTCCGCTCGAGCCCCATCCGGCTTGACGCCGGGCTTCAGACGTCCGATAACCTCAAAGGTATCGTGGTCCTTCAAAGCAAGCCGGGGCTGGATGAACATCGGGAGGATCATATCCAGCCCCTGATCCATTCGATCCAGTCCATGAAATTTCTGAGGGGTGACTCCAATCACCGTGAACGGAATTTTCCCCAGGTAAATCGTCTTTCCGATGACCGACGGGTCACGGCCGAAGCGGCGGACCCAAAAGTCGTGCGTAATCAAAGCGACCGGTTTCATGCCCCCCTGGTCATCGCCCGGAGTAAAAGTGCGGCCGAGCATTGCGTGAATCCCCAGCACATCGAAAAAGCTCCCGGAGACGAAATCTCCCCAGACCAATTCCGGGTGGCCATTCACGGTGATACTGACTCGCGAGTTGTCACGGGCGAAAATACCGGAAAAGGAACGGCTCCGATCGCGAAATTGCTCAAATGTGGAAAGAGGAAAATCGTTCTCTATTCCGCCCTCCGGGTCGGTGCGCTTGACCACGACCAGTTGCTTTGGGTCCTTCACCGGAAGCAGTTTCAGGAGGAAGGCGTCCACCAGGCTGAAGATTGCCGTATTCGCCCCGATGCCCAGCGCCAAGGTCAAGATGGCAACGCTCGTGAACCCGGGGTTCTTGCGTAACATTCGAGCACCGTAGCGAATGTCCTGAAGCAGGGATTCGACCCAATCCCATCCCCACTGCGCACGCGTGACGCCGCGCACCAGGTCCACATTGCCGAATTCCCGGCGCGCGCCCTCCCTGGCCTGCACGGGATTTTCTCCACGCTCCGTCCGGTCGTCCATTGCCATTTGAAGATGGCCTTCAAGTTCCTGTCGGAGATCTTCATCTCGTCGTCGGCGACGCCAGAACGGAAACTTCATGATCTATCTCCATGCGTCGTAATTAGTGATCCGTGACAAGTAAATGAATTCGGAAGTCAGAGGTCAGAAGTCAGAAAAATTCTCCTACCTCTGATTTCTGACTTCATTCTCGTCGCTCCCCGCTTCTCGCTAGTCACTCATACCGCAGGGCCACCAGCGGATCAACGCGTGCGGCACGACGTGCCGGAAGGTAGCAGGCCAGCACTGCAATGATCATCAATAGGAAGGCGACCGCGCCAAACGTCACCGGATCGGTGGCACTGAGGCCAAAAAGCAGTCCTCTCATCAAGCGGGTCAACGCAAGAGCGGCGGCCAGCCCAATAGCAATTCCAAGGGCCACAAGCTTCAGCCCCTGTCCGACGATCAGGCGAAATACGTCTCCCACTTGCGCGCCGAGGGCCATGCGTATGCCGATTTCCTGCACGCGTTGCCTCACGGCATAGGATTGGACGCCGTAGATGCCAATAGCCGCAAGCACCAGCGCCAAACCAGCGAAAGAAGCGAGCAGAAACATGCTGAGCCGTTGCTGGAGGAGAGACTGATCGACAATATCGTCCATGGTAGCCACGTTGACGATGGGCTCATCCGGGTCCACCTCGTGCACCGCCCGGCTTACTGCGGAGAGCAGACTGGTCGGTCGCGAGTTCGTGCGCACAGCAAGAACCATGCGCGTCGTCTCGGGATTCTGGGCCATGGGGTGGTACACGGTCTCGACGGCTCGGGCATCGGCCAATCCATTCTGCTTTAAATCGCCGACCACGCCGACCACCTCTCGGAGGACCCCCGGAAGAAAGGTAAGGGTCACGTGCTTCCCGATGGGGTTCTGGTGCGGCCAAAAACGTTTGGCGAATGAGGCGCTGACTAGAATCACCGGTGGGGATCCAGCATTATCCGCGTCCGTGAAATCGCGCCCCTCGACGAGCGGAATCCGCAGGGCCCGCAGATAGCCCGGCGAGATCAGGCGGACGGCGACCTCCGGCTGGTCCGCCATCGGCACCACCGGTTGGCCTTCGACGGCGACCGGCTGCATCGAGCCGCCCTGAAGCGGCAGGTTGTCAATTTGTCCGGCGGTTTCGACGCCGGGCAAGCCACGGACGCGATCGAGAACGGCATTGAAAAAAGCGGTTTGCTGCGACACCTTCGAGTACTTCGTTTCCGAGATCGCAAGTGGCACGGTCAGAACATTATGAGGGTTGAACCCCGGATTGATGCTTTTGAGCAGCCACAACGTGCGGATCATCAGCCCGGCTCCGATCAGGAGCACCAGCGACAGTGCAACCTGGGAGACCACGAGCACGCCCCGCGTCTTGCCGCCCGAGACGACATCGGTTCTTCCGAGTCCTTCCTTCAGGGAATCATTCAGATTCGTTTTCGTCAGGTGCCAGGCCGGCGTCACGCCAGCAATGATTCCGGTCAAGATCGAAATCCCCAGGGTGAAGGCAAGCACCCAGCCGTCCAGGCCGATTTCCACAGAGAGAGGCAACTGGCCACTCAGAAATGAGGCGATCGCCACAACTCCATAGTGAGCGAGGGCAAGAGCGAGGGCCCCTCCCAGCAGCGACAACAACACCATCTCGGAGAGAACTTGACGCAGCACGCGCCCGCGACCGGCCCCCAGGGCCGTGCGGATGGCGATCTCCTTCCGCCGTCCCAGGGCCTTGGCCAAGGTTAGATTGGCCACGTTGGTGCATGCAATCAACAGAACAAATGCCACGGCGCCCAGCAGCACCAGCAGCGCCGGCCGGACGTCTCCCACCAGTTGCTCCCGGAGGGGCAGGACCACCGCACCCCATCCCGCATTGTCGGTAGGATATTGTTGTGCCAGCCGGTTCGAAATGGTGTCCAACTCCGCCTGCGCTTTCTTCACATCCACCCCTGCTTTCAGGCGCGCCATTACGATATAGTTATGAATCCCGCGGACGGCGCGATCCTTGTCAGACCAAGCCAGGGGCACCCAAAGCTGGGTTTGGAACGGAAATTCAAACTTTGGCGGCATGACGCCAATCACCGTATAGCTCTGATTGTTGAGCCGAAGCGATTGCCCCAGGGAATTCGGGTTTCCCCCGAAATGGCTCTGCCAGAACGCATGGCTGACCACCACCACATTGCCGTGCCCCGGCTGATCATCTTCGGAGATGAAAGTTCGGCCAAGGCCGGCTTGAACGCCCAGAAGGGTGAAGAAATCGGCCGCGACGTTTGAACCCGCCACCGATTCCGGCTCTCCCCGCCCCGACAGGTTGAATCGCCTGAGCCCCAGGGCCGCCATTCGTTCGAACACGTGATTCTGATTCCGCCAGTCGAGATAGTTGGCCGGTGAAACGGAAAAGGTGGAGGTTCCCGGAAAACTCTTTTGGGGCGGTACGTGCCAAACCAGGAAGAGCTGACCGGGATTGTGAAAAGGGAGAGGACGAAGCAACACCGCATTGACGACACTAAAAATGGCGGTATTGGCCCCGATCCCCAATGCCAGGACCAGAAGCGCGACCGCCGTGAAGCCGGGATTCTTTCCAAGCATCCGCAGGCCGAAGCGAAGGTCCTGAAAAAGATTCTCCAGCCAACGCCCGCCCCACTGGCGCCGGGTCACCTCGCGCACCAGATCGACGTTGCCAAACTCCCGGTGCACGGTGTGAGTCGCTTTGTCGGCCGCCTCGCCTCGATCGAGACGATCCCGCGTCGCCATTTCCAGATGGCTTTGAATTTCTCTCTTCAAATCTTCGTCTTTCCGAAAGCGCCTCCAGGGAAAGTTCATATTGCTATTCCTCTCTTACCTCCATTATTTGTGCACCCTGCATTCCGCAATCCGCACTCCACAATCCGAAATCGAGAATCCCCCATTCAGCAATCTGCAATCTCCATTCCGCAATCGATTCATTCATACCGCAACGCCACCATCGGGTCGACATGCATCGCCCGGCGCGCCGGAAGGGAACAGGCCAGCACGGCCACCAGACCGAGAACGATTGCCACGAGGAGGTAGGTCAGTGGATCGTTGGGGCGGACCGCGTAAAGAATGCTCGACAGGAAACGCGTGAGAGCCAACGCTGCTCCGGCGCCCACCGCCACGCCTGCCAACGTCAGCCCTAGTCCACGTCCGACGACCAACCGGAACACATCGTACCTCCCGGCCCCGAGAGCCATGCGGATGCCGATCTCTTGGGTCCTCTGGCTGACCGCATAAGAAGTGACGCCATAGATTCCCACCGCCGCCAGCGCCAGGGCCACTAGCGCGAAGACCCCCAACAGCACAAAGGCGAGGCGTTGGGCCGAGACAACCCCCGACACTATATCGTCCATAGTCTTGACATCGAAGATGGGTTGATCTTTGTCCACCGACCAGATGGCGCTCTTGATGGCAGGCAAGATCTCACCGGACTTCGAGTTCGTCCGGACCACCATGCTCATGGTCTGATCAGGACTCTGCAGGTAGGGAAAGTAGATCGTTGGGCGTGGTTCCTGGTCGAAACCGGTATCGCGAACCGCGCCGACGACGCCAACGATTTCCCGCGCCGGTCGGGTCCCATCGGGAATTTGCAGATGTCGGCCAATGGGATCCTGGTTGGGGAAAAAATGGCGAGCGAGCGTCTCGTCAATCGCTACGACCCGAGGGCCATCTGCATTGTCATGATCGGTGAAAGCTCGGCCCCGAAGCAGCGGAATGCCCAACGTTCCAAAATAGTTGGGGCTGACGTCCCTGAAATCCGCCGCGAATTGCTCGCCCGGGGGCGGCGGTGGCGCCTCTTTGATCACGAAGAACCACCGGTCCTGGTCCTGCTCGCTCAGCGGAACGATCTCGGTGAGCGCGGCCGATTGGACTGTGGGGAGAGCTTCAACATTCTCCAGGAACCGTTGAAATGTGGCAGCCCGTTGTTGCGGCTCCCGGTATTTCGAGTCTTTTGCGTCCATGGAGAGTTTGATTCGCAGGGTCAACAGGTGCTCGGGGTTAAAACCCGGATTGGCCCTCAGTAGGCGCCAAAAGCTGTTGATCATCAAACCCGCCCCGATCACCAGCACGAACGCCAGGGCAGCCTCGACAATCACCAGTGTGGCGTGGGTCCGATGGCCTCGCGGGCCGGCGAGGGTGCCCCTGCCTCCCTCCTTGAGCGTTTCGTTGAGACTCCACCGGGAACTCTGAAGTGCGGGAATCAGCCCGAAAATGATTCCTGTGAGCAAAGAAGCCAGCACCGTGAAAACGACCACCGTCCCGTCCATGTGAACCTTGGGTAACAAGACCGAGTCTGCGGCATGGGGGACAGGAATGCGGGACGGCACCACTTTCATCAGCAAGTCGGTGCTCCAAAGCGCCAGAAGCAAGCCGGCGGCGCCCCCCACGAGTGCCAGCAAGGTGCTCTCCGCCAGAAACTGGCGGACGAGCTGGACGCGCCCGGCGCCCAAGACCTTACGGATCGCCACCTCCCGCTGGCGCCCGATAGACCGCGCCGACATCAGGTTGGCGATATTGACGCAGGCAATGATCAGCACGAAACCCACTGCGCCCAGAAGCAGCAGCAATGCCGGGCGGATGTACTCCACCCGGGCCACTTCGATCGGTACCAGGACTGTGCCCCAGCCTTTCCGATTCGGCCGCTCCCGCCCGATTCGCTCCGAGATCGCACTCATTTCTGCGGAGGCTTGCTTCAGGGTTACTCCAGGTTTCAGACGGCCAAAGACTCCGAGGTCGGAGTCCGCCCGCTTCACCCAGTCGGTATCAAAGGGGACCACAATGTCGACGGGACGAAGAGTAGCCAGCGCAGCTGGCAACACCCCGATGATGGTGTACGACTCGCCGTTCAAGGTCATCCCTCTTCCGATGACAGCAGGATCTGAACCAAAGCCGCGCTGCCAGTATGCATAAGAGAGGAGGACGAGGTTGTGGCGGGCTGTGGACTCATCCGAACGGAAGGTCCGGCCAAGAACGGGCTGGAGGCCAAAGAAGTCACCGAAATTGGTTGTCACGCGCAAGCCGGCCACTTGCTCGGGTTCTCCCGCGCCCGTGACCGTGCCCGTACCGTGCTCGAACAGGAACAAGTCCTCGAAGGACTTGTTCTGCTCCTTCCAATCCAGGTAATCCAAGCCCGCCGGCCCCACGCGGGACCACCCCTGTTGAAGGTTGCTGACCCAGATGACCACAAGACGGTCTGCCGCCCTGAGGGGCAGCGGCTGAAGAAGCACGCTATTCACAACGCTGAAAATGGCCGTGTTGGCTCCGATTGCGAGCGCCAGCGTCAGCAACGCGACGGCCGTGAAGCTGGGATTCTCGCGCAGCATGCGCGCGCCGAAGCGAATATCTTGAAACAAATCCTCGACCCATCGCCACCCCCACTGGTCGCGCGTGACTTCGCGTACAAGGTCCGCATTGCCGAATTCGCGACGCGCGGCTTGGCGGGCTTCTTTAGGAGACTGGCCGTTATCCGTACGATCATCGGCAGCCATTTGAAGATGACCCTCAATTTCTTCTCTGAGATTTTCGTCTCGATGTCTGCGCCGCCAAAACAGGAATTTCATGATCGGCTCTCCTGGAACCCGTGAAAAGTGACGAGTGACAAGTGTCAAGTGACGAGAAAACCCAAAAGCGAATGCGGCGACGGCAGGAACATGAATGCACTCAGACCAATCGAATCACGAGCTCGCGTATTTCTCCGGCATCTGCCTTCCAATTCGACTCTCGTCACTAGTCACTCTTCACTGTTCTTCCCCCACTTGTCACTGCTTTTCACACTCGTCACTTTCCACTGTCTACTCATACCGCAGCGCGACCGACGGATCCACACGCGTCGCGCGCATCGCCGGTATCGCGCACGCAGCCAGCGCGACAACCGCCATCACCGCGCTCACGGCCGCGAGCGTCACCGGGTCGTTCGCCTTCACGCCGTATAACATGTCCTGGATCAACCTCGTCAGCGCGAGCGTCCCGGCAATGCCCATCGCCAGCCCCGCCAGCGTCACGCCCAACCCTTGTCGCAGCACCATCCACAGCACATCGCCTCGCGCCGCGCCGAGCGCCATCCGGATTCCAATCTCATTCGTTCGCTGCGTCACCACGTATGACATCACCCCGTACGTTCCCACCGCAGCCAGCACCAGCGCCAGGGCCGCGAGCGCGCCCAGCAGGAATGTCTGATAGTTCGTAGTCGTCATCGAATCCGAGACGATTTGCGGAATCGTCCGCACATCGAAGACTGCGATCCCGCCGTCTTGCGACCGCACGGCCGCGGCAAGCGCGCTCGAGAGTTTTTCCGGCGGGCCCTCACTCAATAAGGAAATACTCAGCGGGAGGGTTCCTTGTCCAAACTGTAGAACCAATGATAGCGGCCAGTAGGTCTCGGGGATTGGTGCTGTCCGTAAGTTCCATTGGCGTGTATTGCCGGCGATACCAATCACGTGCAATGCGATGACGGTGTCACCGCCCGACCGGAAAGTCTTTCCCAATACTTCCTGGTTCGGCCAGAATCGATCCGCCATCGCCTTGTTGATGACGACGCCGATCTCGATGTGTACGCCTTTAACTGCGGATGGATTCTTTTCAATGAGCTTTCCCAGGCTGCTCAACTCGCTCGCTGTATTGTCGAGATCCGTTTGATTGGGTCCTCTTCCTTCCAGCATCGGAATTCCCATGACCCGGAAATAGTCCGGCGTCACAGAATTGTTTTGGACCAACTGTCTCCTTGCACTTTCGTCCGTCGCGCCGTCAACCTGGACATATCCGTTGCTGCCCGGCGTCAAAGGCAGGGCGTCCGATATCGCCGCGCCACGCACCCCCGGTGTATTTCGCAATTTTTCCAGCAGTTGGTCCAAGAACGCCTTCTTGCTTTGCGCGCTGCTGTATCGGTTAGACGGAAGCTGCACCACGCCAGTCAGCACGTTTTCCGTTTTCACGCCGATGTCCACGTTCCGCAAGTCCGCGAATGTCCGCAACAGCAGCCCCGCGCCAGCGAGCAACACCAGCGACAGTCCGACCTCTACCGCGACCATCGCATTGCGCACCAATCGCCCTCGCGCCGACGCCGTAAACGCCTTCTTCCCAATCGACTTGAGGTCTTCGCTCAATTTGAGTTGTGAGGTCTGGAGCGCAGGCAGCATCCCGAATAGCAGTCCAATCGCAACACTGACAAGCAAGGTGAAAAGTAGCACTGTCGGATTCGCTCCCACCGGATTCGGTTGGGGGATCGGAAACGTCTTCAAAGCCACCACTGCCTTCACGCACACATACGCCAAACCCATACCCGGAATCGCGCCGCAAATCGAAAGTAGCACGCTCTCCGTCAGCAGTTGCCTCACTAGTCTTCCGCGGCCCGCTCCCAACGCAGTGCGAATCGCCACTTCCCTTCTTCTGTCCGCCGAACGCGCCAGCAACAAGTTCGCCACGTTCACGCATGCGATCAGCAACACCATTCCCACCGCCGCGAGCATCAACCACAGCTCGGATCTGATCCCACCCACAATTTGCTCCTTGAGTGGGAACACCAACGCCGAAACATCCTTATCCTCGTCCGGGTATTCCTTCTCCAGACGCGCCGCAATCCCCTGCAACTCCGTTCGTCCTTGTTCGATGCTCACTCCACTCTTTAGCCGTCCGATGGCCTTCAAGTGATGCGATCCGCGGCCTCCCAATCCTTTCACCGAAGCATCAATCGGGATCCAAACATCCGCTACCGCAGGCAATCGGTACCACTGCGGAATCACTCCCACGACCATATACCTCGCGCCGTTCAATTCCACGGGTTTCCCGATCACGTCTCTTTCCCCGCCAAAGTGCCGCTGCCAGAATCCGTAACTTACAAGCGCCACGCGGTTCCGTCCCGCCTGGTCCTCTCCCTGTGCAAACGACCGTCCTAGGATTGGCTGCACTCCGAGAAGCGAAAAAAAGTTGGCCTCGGTCTCCACCACCGCCGCGCGTTCCGCCTCCCCCCCGCCACTCGCATTGAAGTTCTCCTGATAGCTGAAGGCGGCCATGCCCTCGAATGTGGTGTTCTGCGCTCGCCAATCCAGGAGGTCTTGGCCGGCCAGAGGAAAGCTTCCCGGCGAGCTTTCCGTTTCCCAAAGCTGCACCAGACGATCGGGATCGTGGAACGGCAGCGGGCGCAGCAAAACGGCATCGACCACGCTGAAGATGGCGGTGTTGGCCCCAATTCCGAGGGCCAGGGTCAGCACGGCCAGCACGGTGAAGCCGGGGGATTTGCGCAACATGCGCGCGCCGTAACGAATATCTTGAAGCACATTCTCGATCCATCGCCAGCCCCACTGGTCGCGCGTCACTTCGCGCACCAGATCGACATTGCCAAACTCCCGCTGCACGGTGTGAGTCGCTTTGTCGGCCGATTCGCCTCGATCGAGCCGATCTCGCGTCGCCATTTCCAGATGGGTCTGAATTTCTTTCTTCAACTCTTCGTCTCTCTGAAAGCGCCTCCAGGGAAAGTCCATTTTGCTGTTCCTCCCTTGCTCCCATCATCGATGCACCCTACAATCCGCAATCCGAAATCGAGATTCCCCCATTCCGCATTCCTCAATCCGCAATCCACAATCCGCAATCAATTCATTCATACCGCAGCGCCACCACGGGATCGACCCGCGCGGCTCGTCGGGCCGGGAAGTAGCACGCGGCCACAGTCACCAGTACCAGGAGGATTGCAACCCCGGCAAAGGTCCAAGGATCGGTGGATTTTGTCCCGTACAGCAGGCCCGTCATCAATCGAGTCAGTGCAAGGGCCGCCACCATGCCAATCAGCACGCCCGTCCCAGCGAGCTTGACGCCTTGAACGATAACCAGGCGCAGCAGGCCCCCAGGCTTTGCCCCGAGCGCCGCCCGGATCCCCATTTCGTGTGTCCTCTGCGTGACCGAGTACGAAACGAGACCGTAAACGCCGATGGTCGCGATAAACAGGGCTATGCCTCCGAAGATGGCGAGCAGTGTCGTGCGAAACCGCCAGTCGCCCAAAGACGCCGCAACAACCTCCTCCATCGTCGTGACCGAGGAAAGCGGCAAGGCGGCATCCACATTCTTCAATGCGCTTCGGATGGAAGGAACAAACGCCGCCGGATCACCGGTCGTCCGGACCAGAAAAAATGCTACGTCCGTTTGCGGCGCCTGGGTGTAGGGGATGTACATGGTCGCGTCAGGCGGTTCGGCCAAAGAGCCTTCGCGGATATCTTCGACGACCCCTACAATTTCCCGCGGCATGGGTTCGGTCCAAGAGGGTCCCATCGGCTTGCCGATCCAGATTTGATGGCCGATGGGATCCATGCCGGGCCAAAACGATTCGGCCATCGTCCGATTAATGACGGCGACCGCTTGCGACGCGTGATCGTCGGTGTCCTTGAAGCCGCGGCCATGCAGCAGCGCAATACGCAGCACGGAAAAGTAGCCCGGGCTGATGATGCGATAATCGGCATCGAGAGCGGTCTCCTGAGAAATCGATCGCGTCCCTCCAACAATGTTGAAGAGCAAGTCCGGCCCGCCCCTGAGAGGCAGGACGTTTGCGAGGCCAACCTGTTCGGCGCCGGGGAGTGCAGAAAACCCCTGCGTTGCCCGCTTGAATAGCAGTGATCGCTTGTCCGGGGAATCATACTGCTTCGTTGGAAGGGCGACCTGAAACGTGAGCAAATGGCTCGAGTCGAATCCGGGCTGGACGCGAAGCAACCGGGCAAAGCTTTCAACCAGGAGCGCTGCGCCCATCAGAAGAACCAGTGCCAGAGCCACTTCGCTTACGACCAGCGCCGAGCGGAGCCACCCGCGACCAGCCGTACTGGATGGCCGAGCCGCTTCTTTGAGCGAGAGATTCAAATCCTGGCGCGCGGCGTCCAGAGCCGGAACCAGACCGAAGACTGCCCCCGTCAGAAGGCTGACCAGGAACGATGCGGCGAGCACCGCGATGTCGATCCTGACCATACCGACCCGCAGAAGACTGGCGGGAACTAGTGAAACTACAAAATCAAAACAGAAATAACAGACCATCACCCCCATCAATCCACCCAGCAGCGCCAGCAGGATACTCTCCGTCAACAGCTGCCGGATAATTCGTCCGCGTCCAGCCCCAATAGCCGCACGGATAGCCATCTCTCTCTTTCGGACGGCCGCTCGCGCCAGGAGCAGATTGGCAACATTGGCGCACACGATTAAAAGAAGAAAGGCAACGGCTCCCAGCAAGAGCAGGGGGGCGGAACCGGCCCGATGTGAAACGAAGTCACGCAGCCTGACCAGGTGCGCTCGTTCCTGAGCGCCGATCATTTTCGGGAATTGGCGGGACAAATCCGCCAGCAGAGGTGTCAGTGCCGCCTCCGCCTGGGCCGGCGTGATCCCCGGTTTCAGCAGACCAACACACAATGCTTCGTTGCTCGGATTATGGCTCAGCGCCGGGAGTTGGACGGGAAACCAGGCCTGGATATCCCGCGCGCCAGGGATGGGCAATTCGAAATCCCGCGAGAGGACGCCCACCACGGTAAAGAGTTCCCCATCCACGGTCAACGTGCGCCCCAGCACCTTCGGGTCTGCACCAAAATGGCTCTGCCAAAAGCCCTCGCCCAACATCAGCACCCGGGGCCCGCCCGGTTTTCCTTCGTCAGGGAGAAAGGCGCGTCCCAGGGCCGGCTGGACACCGAGGGCAGGGAACAATTCCGTGGAGACAGACAGGCTTCTGACCTGTAGCGGCTCACCGGCGCCGGTGAGTGTTTCGGGACCTGACCAACGAATAAGAGCGAGATGCTCAAAGACATTCTCTTCGTCCTGCCACGCGAGAAAGATGGGAAGAGAAATCGAAGATCCACCAATGCGATTTCCGGTCCGGCCAACCTGGTAGATTCGATCGGCGTGCGGAAAGGGAAGGGGTCTGAGGAGGACCGCATTGACGATGCTGAAGACGGCGGTGTTCGCGCCAATCCCCAGCGCCAGGGTCATCACCGCGACCAGGGTGAAGCCGGGATTTCTTCTCAACATCCGGGCGCCGAATCGAATGTCCTGCAAAAGATGTTCCATCCATCGCCCTCTCCACTGGCTCCGCGTCACCTCATGCACCAGGTCCACGTTGCCGAATTCGCGGCGAGCGGCATGCCGGACTTCCTCGGGCGCTTCTCCACGCTCGATGTGAGCCTGCTCCGCCATTTGCAAGTGGCGGTCAATTTCCTCCTGAATTTCCCGGTCTCGCCGGCCTCTTCGGCCAAAAAATCTCATGCCTCGCTCTCTCCCTTTGCCGGACTGAGAATCCCAGCAATGGCCTCCTGCAACTGCGCCCAGCGCGATCGTTCCGCCAGTAACTGCTTCTTCCCTTTCGCCGTGAGGCGATAGACCCGCACCCGCTGCTTGTTTTCGGAAACCTTCCAATCGGCGCCAATCCACTTTTGCCGTTCCAGCCGATGCAACGCCGGATAAAGTGAACCCGTGTCCACCTGTAACACCTCGCCGGAGTTGGCCCGAATAGCCTGGCAGATCCCATAGCCGTGCTGCGGGCCCCATTGCAAGGTCTGCAGAATGATCAGGTCGAGCGTCCCTTGCAGTAACTCGATGCGATTCTGATAGTGTCCCTTCATGTCCCCCCCTGGATGTAGAGCTTCTACTGCCATGGATGTAGAATGTCTATACCCTCAAAGCTTAGCAACTCGTATACCAGTTTCTTGAATGGATTGAACTCTTTGACGGGAAAGGTCTTAGGGCGATTTGCCCCCGCGGGGGTCCGAGGTGGGGCTGACCGTTTGTGGGACGCGCTGTCGCAGAACCGGACAGTGAATGGGGGATGGAGCAGTGGTGACCTCACGAATGGCACGTAAGTAAGGCGCCGCATACACCCTGCTCGTTGCGTTGGGCGGGATGGAGGATCAACTCGCTGGTGGTGGGTTAGTGCTTACAGCACCCTTTATGGGGCGCTATATCATTAGCCCATCGCGCCAGCCTTGTTCTTTATAACTTTGAACTTGGAACATGGAACTTTGAACTTCTTTTCCTGGTACCTGACACCTCGAAGGTCCCGCTCTTTGGAACCGAAGACCCCGTGCTCTGGGCGGGGCGGCACCTGGCACCTCTTTCCCGAGTGACTATGGCAAACCCGGCAGCGTCAACCGCAACAGGCTGGCGGGATCGAGATACGCGCCCTCCCAGCGCACAGCCATGTGGAGGTGCGGGCCGGTGGCACGTCCTGTCGCGCCGCTCAGGCCGATAGGCTGGCCCTTCGTCACCTTCTCTCCCTGGGCCACCTCGATCCTCGACAGGTGCATATACAGCGTCATGAAGTGCTGGCCGTGGTCGATGACCACGCAGTTACCTTCGTAGAACAGCTCGTGCGCCAACACCACCTCCCCGGAATTCGCAGCGTGAACTGGCGTTCCCGTTTTCGCGCGGTAATCCAGCCCGCGATGAATGCTGGCAAGGTGGCCATTGAAGGTCCGGCGCGTGCCAAACACCTCGGACAGGGTGGACTCCAGCGGAGCCACAAAGTTTCCTGACCATTCCGGTGCTGGCGTCAGATGAGCGAACGCCTGCTTCTTGATTTCCTGGTCGGCTTCGATGCGGCGCAGCGTCTCGGGATCCGGTTGCACATACTTGTCCGGGACGTGGAGCCTTACGGTCCTGTAGCGGGATGGCCCGATGCGAATCGAATGAACCGAGCGAAGGATCTGGCCATCGGGCAGGGTGGCCTCCAGGGTGAGCTCATACGCACTCGGCTTCGTCTCGACATCGATCCCTGCCAGCCCGTACCACACGTGGCGGTCGCGCCCGGGGAAGAACGAAATCTCGCGGTCCATCCACTTCCCACGGAGCGCCGCCGGCTCGTTCGCAAGTTCGATTGTAAACAAACAGGGGGACCCGCTCTGGAGTCGGGCGGGCTTCCATGCAACACTCTTGAAGCTTGCCGGCTCCTGCGCACACACCATCGACACCGCGCCCAGGATGAGCACAATCGCCAGAAGCTTGTATCGAGAAAACATCATTCCGTGGGGTGCCGTATTCTCCGATCCATCGGGGTGTGCGACAGCGGATCGAATGGCTCGCATCCATAGTCAGAGCGCACATCAAAAACGGCGACTGATTTTACATCGCATCCACACGTTTGGCATTGAATACTTGCTCTGGCTGGGAACTTGGTTTACTTGGAGTGCGCAAGCTTGCTTGCGCTTTGGTTCGCGCAGCATGCCGCCTGGAGCGAACGGGCGCGAAGCCGGCCCTGCGCCGTGAAAGCGGCCCGCCGCGGAGGGCCGCACCCCAGGCGGCCTCAGCTGTGGGCGGTCTATGATGTTACCGCAACACAGCCCCGTCAGGGACTATAGATTTTCCATTTGTTGCTTTTCGTGTGTTTCAGAGCCAGCTTTCCGGACCCGTATCGAATCGTGCTTTGTGTGCGGGCATGCAGAAGTAATAAGTCTTACCTTTATAGACCGACTTCGAAGCGGACGCCGGATCGACATCCATCCAGCACACCGGGCAAAGGGGATGCTCGTCCGTCGAAACGCGTGCTTTAGCGTAGACCTCGTTCGAATCCGGGTTCAACCAGCCTTGACCCTGGTACTCCATCTGGTAGGCCGTGGCCTGGGCGACCTCGCGGCCGAAATAGCGCTCCACAACGCGGAGTGCGAGATCAATGCCGGAGGAAAGCCCGCCCGCACTGGCGAGGTTGCCGTCTTCGACGAACCGGGCTCCACGCTTGAGGTGAATGTCCGGAAAATCCATGGCAAACTCCCGGTATGCGGCATGATGTGTGGTTGCGGATTTTCCGGACAACAATCCGGTGGCTGCCAATAGATAAGCGCCCGTGCAAACCGACATGGTGACATCGGTGGTTTTTGTCGATTTCCGAATCCACTCCATCATCGCTTCGCTTTTCGCATTCTGAGCGGGTATGACAATCACCTTGGGTGCGGGGGCGTTTTCTAAAGTGTAGTCAGGGATGATTTTCATCCCCCCGCTAGTCTGGATGGTGTTCATCGTCTCGGCAACGGCGTACGGATGGAACCCAAGTCCGCCGGGGCCAGGGACGCTGACCTGGTGGAAAACCTCCCATGGCCCGCAGAAATCGATGATGACTGCGCCTTCTGAGACGACAAAGGCAACGGGGATACTGCCTTGAGCAGGTGGCTTGAGTGGATTTGGCCTGGCGGGTGCTGTACTCGCATCCGGATGACCCGCTGCTTCGACTGGGCCTGAACCCGCGGAAAGCTTTCCAAAAGCCGAATATGGCATTGATGCCACGAAACCTAATGCCGCTGCTCCTTTAATCAAATCTCTTCTTTTCATTGTGCCTGTCCTTTCTTCAACAGAAATGCGCCGGTTCATGCCGACGATGTGAATGTCCTAAATGGAAACGTGTCTCCTGCCGCGCCTTCAGTTTCTTCAACGCCTCGATTCCGCCCTGGGGGTCGGGTATTTACTCCACGATGCTCCCGCAATTCCGGCTCGCCCTCCGCTTGTCGCAGGCATGCTGGGGCCATTCCTCCAAACGGTCACCCGGGGCCGGGCAGGAGCCCGCGGTAGAGGCGGTTCAGCCTTCTCTTCATGCGGATCCATGAAGTCCTCTCTTCAGAGCGTGATGAATGATTATATCGCAACACACTATAGCGAGCTACGACATAGTGTGTCAAGAGGAATGTAACGCTCGCCGCTGCCGAATGATAAAAATGGAAAATGGGGATCAAACCCTGTCAGCATTATCGGGGTTCCGCATACCCCGATCCATCGGGGTGTGCGATAAACCATCGACCGGACCACCTTCCCTGATGTGATGCGACCGCCAGAGCGTCTCGCACACATCCCAAAGAGCAGGATGTATGCGCCACCCTTTTTCTAGTCCCTTGTCGGTCGACCCGTTTGATGTGGCCTTTGGGACATGCGGCGTGGCGCATTGAATCTGGACTTTGGTTCGTGGACTTTGAACTTGAAACCTTAAACTTTGAACCGCTTTTCCCTATCCCCTATGACCTATCGCCCCCGACACCTGGCACCTGACACCCGACACCTATTCCCTATCCCCTCTGAATCTTTCAATGAGCACTTTTCCTCCAGGTGTGATATACTGCTTTTGCGCTTAATACCGCGGTTGTGTTGTGCGGTTCCTCTGGATTGGTTCGTGATCTGAGAACACCCGCCCTCAGTCCCCTCCGTACGTCTTCAGCGTAATTCAAAAAAAGACTGGCAACGCTTGTCGTCATGCCCGCCTGCAAGTTCATGTGCGTGCTGCGATGGTGCCAGCAAGAAAGCAAAATGCAAAATTTTTCAGAACTTCCGATTTCTCCTTATGTGAAAGAGCGACTGTCGTCTGCTCATTTCTCAATACTCACCCCGGTCCAGGCCGCGGCGATCCCGCAAGCCCTTGAAGGCAGAGATGTGATCGCAACCGCGCAGACCGGGACTGGCAAGACCCTGGCGTTCCTGGTTCCGGTGGCCGAAAATCTCCTTCGTCGAAACAAGCCGGGAATTGTTGCGCTCGTCCTTGTCCCCACGCGCGAACTCGCCATGCAGGTTGTGGATCAATACAACGCCTTACGGGGCAAAAAACTCGCACCGGCGGCCCTGGTTGTTGGTGGCCTATCCGAAACCGAACAACTCAACACCATCCGCAAGGGAGTCGGGCTGGTCGTCGCCACCCCCGGACGCCTGGAAGACCTTCTTGACCGCAAGCTGATTAACCTTCGCGAGGTGCAAATACTCGTGCTCGATGAAGCGGATCGCATGTTGGACATGGGGTTTCTTCCCGCGGTTCGCAGGATTGCAGCGGTCCTTCCCAAAGAGCGGCAGACCATGTGTTTTTCCGCCACCATGGAAGGCGATATGGCAGACCTCGTGAAAGACTACACCCGAAACCCGGTGCGCCTCGCGTTCGGGTCCACGCTGAAGCCATCGGAAAATGTGCGACTACAGGCGTTTGAGGTGCCCGTTGACGGTAAGCAAGGAATGCTGCACCATCTGCTCGTCAAAGAGAGCGGCCGGTGCCTTGTATTTTCGCGGACCAAGCGCGGCACAGAGCGAATTGCCAAAAGCCTGAATCGCGAGGGCATCAATGCGGCCATGATCCACGGTGACCGCTCGCAATCGCAGCGTACGGCAGCGCTTGAGGGATTTCAGCGGGGACGTTATCGCGTCCTGGTGGCGACGGACCTTGCTTCGCGCGGAATTCACGTTCAGGACATCGCTCACGTCATCAACTATGATTTGCCGGAGTGGGCAGAAAACTTCATTCACCGCGTCGGACGCACCGGGCGTGCCGGCAAACAGGGCCTCGCTTCAACTCTCTTCGTGAGAGAGCAGCGAACCGAGTTATTTGAATTGGAGCGGACGCTCGGCATTCGGATGGAGAGGGTGGACTTGGAGGGCGATTTCCCTGAAAAGAGGGATGGCTTTCGCGGTGGTATGGATCGCAACCAATCGACGACCCGGTCCAGAATGGTTCAACTTCCCGGTGAAATATTACAAGCGCTGATGGAGAACTAACGCTGTCCTCCTCCGGACTGTGGACGGGTTCCCCGTCCGCAGACGACGGCGATTGTTGGCGTTATGGCGGAGCCCGTTCGCAAGCTCGCGGCGCGGACCGATCCCGTTAATGACCCGCCGCATCTGTTTTGACCCGCTTGAGACGCAAAACTGGTACAATAGCCCTGAATCCTGTAACAAGACGCACCGTGCTATCCCGGGGGGATCGGGGCAATCAGGATCCGGACTACAAGGTGCAGCGTGGGACACGTGAGTCACCACTGCCACCCCGACCGTGTCTTCTCCGATGACGATACGGTGTCCGGGTGTTTTCCCCCGGTGAGAGTGCGATTTTAAGGAAGGCCCGGCCAATTTCGCCAGTGACGAGCGAGGGAACTCTTGTCGTTTACGATACAGCAAAAACACGATCACGTCCGCAACCTCATCAGCCTCGGTAAGAAACCGGGCTATCCGCTTTCTGACGAAGTGAACGACACCCTTCCGGTGGAGGAGCATACGGTGGAAGAGATCGATACGCTGTTCACCACTTTCGACCGCGACGGCATCGACATCTACGAGGATGTTGCGGCGGCGAAGGCCGCGCGCGAACTCGCCGGACCCGCCGAAATCGATCACGACGAGCCTGTCCGCCGCGAAAAACCCGCCCTGAACCGGAGCGCGCGACTGGGGGACAAGTCTGACGATCCGGTCCGGATGTATCTGCGGCACATGAGCGTCGTGCCCCTGTTAACCCGCGAGCGCGAGGTGGCCCTCGCCCAGCGTATCGAGCGCGGGCAGCGGCTCGTGCTCAAAACCATCTCCCGTTCCCCGATTGTGCTCAAGGAGCTGGTGTCCCTGGGGGCACAACTTCGTGATGGCTCCCGGCCGATCAAGGAAGTTGTCCGGTTCGACGACGAAGAACTGACCACGGAAAAAATTGACGCCAAGACCCGTCAAACGCTGCGAATCATCGCTAAGATCGGACGGCTCTACAAGGCGGGGCTCAGGCAAGCGACCCGGCTGGAGAACCTCCCAAGATCGAAAAAGCGGGTGTCTCTGCGGGCCCGGCACCGGTTGGCGCGGACACGGATTGAGATGTCGCGGCTGGTCCGCTCCATCGATTTCAAGGAACGCGAGAAGAGGCGTCTGATTGACATGACGCGGCGCTCGGTCGAGCGGGTGCACTCCCTGGAGCGCGAGGCCGCCCGGCTCGAACGCCGCGCTAACGCCGCTCGCGGCGAGGCCGCCATCCAGGCCCGCAAGGCATTGCGTGCGTGCCGCTCCGAGCTCAAAGTGATCCATGATGCGAGTGAGGTTGGGCTGAACAGCCTGAAGCGTACCTTCGTTCTGATCCTGCGTGGCACGGCTGAAGCCGAACAAGCGAAGAAAGAGCTCACTGAGGCAAACCTGCGTCTCGTGGTCTCCATCGCCAAGAAGTACACCAACCGCGGGCTCCATTTTCTCGACTTAATCCAAGAGGGCAATATCGGTCTCATGAGAGGGACCGACAAGTTCGAGTGGCGTCGCGGGTACAAGTTTTCCACTTACGCCACGTGGTGGATTCGCCAGGCGATTACCCGGGCCATCGCCGACCAGGCACGCACGATCCGCGTCCCCGTGCACATGATCGAGACGATCAATCAGCAGGTCCGCACCAGCCGGCAACTGGCGCAGGAGCTGGGCTGCGAACCGACTTCTGAGGAGATCGCCAAGCGGATGGATATCCCTGTCGACACGGTGCGCCGGACTAAAAAGATTGCACAGCAGCCCGTGTCCTTCGAAACGCCCATTGGAGAGGGCCAGGAGAAGCACCTGGGCGAGTTTGTGGAGGATAAGGGGGCTGTCTCCCCGCTGGAAGCGGCCATCCACCTCAACCTGAAGGAGCACATGGCGTCCATGCTGAGGAAACTTACCCCGCGCGAGGAACGGATCATCAAGATGCGCTTCGGCCTGGATGATGGCAGTGAGCACACCCTCGAGGAAGTGGGCCAGGTGTTCGCCGTGACTCGCGAACGCATCCGCCAGATCGAAGCCAAGGCGCTCAGAAAACTGCGCCATCCCTCTCGCTCGGGCCAGTTCCGGAACTTTCTCGAAAGCGCTTTCTGACCCCTGTCTATAATGCGGCACCAGCCGATGCTCGAAAACCCCGCGCCCCCGACGCGGCGCACCGTTAAGGAGAGAAACAATGAAGAATCTATTTGTAGGGAACATAAGTTTTCAAACCACCGAAAGCGAATTGAATGCCCTGTTCAATCCGTTCGGACAGGTTGGGCGCATCCACCTGGTCATGGACCGGGAGACTGGCCGAGCCCGGGGCTTTGCCTTTGTGGAAATGCCCAATGACGAAGAAGCCGCCAAGGCGATTGCAGCCCTCGATGGAAAAGAGGTGGGAGGGCGCAATCTCAAGGTGAACGAAGCACGTCCCAAGACGGAGCGGAGTGGCCCACGAGGCGACAGCGGGCGCGCCCGGGGCGGATTCTCAAACGAGGATTATCGCGATGCTGCACGCCAGCCGCGCGAACCTCGCTGGTAACCTCAAGGACAGCCTTTGCGGCAATCCCAGCGTCCACTGCCATATCCAAGGAGACCCGATGCCAACTACATTCCAAAAGCGCCAGAAGGAAATGAAGAGACTGGAAAAGCAACGAACTAAGGCGGAGCGCCGCGCGGAGAAAAAACTCGCGAAGCGCGCGGGAATCGATACCTCGGAAAACGAAGCTTCGATAGAAAACGAATTCGTGCCCGTCCAGCCAGAGATCCACAGCTGAACCGTTCAAAGCGCCCGGAAGATGGGGGAGATCCGCTCATAAGCCGGGTGCCGCAGGTATGTCCGCCGCGGCGGATGCCTGCGCTTTGCATCCAGACTCCCAAGACCATATCCCCCCCATATCGTTTGCAGACCTGCAAAAAGCCGGGTGCCGCAGGTATGCGCTCTTTGCATGCCTGCGACTCTTATCTCCACTACCTCCAAACCTGAGACCGAGACCTCTACCCCCTCCCACCGCAGACCTACAAAAAGCCGGGTGCCGCACGCATGCGCTCTTTGCATGCCTGCGCTTTGCATCCAGACTCCCAAGACCATTTCCCCCCCCATATCGTTTGCAGACCTGCAAAAAGCCGGGTGCCGCACGCATGCGCTCTTTGCATGCCTGCGACTCTTATCTCCACTACCTCCAAACCTGAGACCGAGACCTCTTCCCCCTCCCACCGCAGACCTGCAAAAAGCCGGGTGCCGCAGGTATGCCCGCCGCGGCGGGCATGCCTGCGGCACCCGGCTGATCTTTCGCCCCAGGCAGAGCGGAAATAAGTGCCGCCCAGACACATCGCAAAGAATGCAATATATGTCCCCCCCTGAAATGTTTTCCCCTTGCACTTCGACAGGAAGAGGAGTATCGTCTCCTGTCGAAGTGAAAGGGGAATGAAATGACCGGTGAGCGTATCGATCTTCCACAGGGAACCTTGGACCTTCTCATCCTGAAGACCCTGGCGCTGGAGCCTCAGCACGGCTGGGCGATTTCGGAGCGCATCCATCAGATCTCCAGCAAGGTCCTCCAGGTTCAGCAAGGATCGTTGTATCCGGCCCTTCACCGACTGGAACGCCGCGGCTGGATCAAGGCGCGGTGGGGGGCGTCGGAAAACAACCGCCGTGCGAAGTATTACGAACTCACGCGAAAAGGGCGTCAACAGCTCGAGGCGGGAGAGAGCACCTGGAAGAAGCTGACCGTGGCTGTCGGCCAGGTGCTGGAGAGCGTTTGAGACTTCCGAGGTCCCGCAGAATTCTGAAGCCTGGCGCGTGCTGAATCCGGTTCCTTTACAACCCAATTAAAGACTCTTGCGGCAATCTGCTGGGAGGGCGTCATGCTGAGCGATCTTTTTTTTCGTGTCCGGTCGCTGTTTCGACGCGATGCCGTCGAAACCGAGATGGACGAGGAACTCCGCTTTCATTTCGAGCAGCAGGTCGAGAAGTACGTCCAGTCGGGATTAACACCCCCCGAAGCGCGCCGCCGCGCCCGGCTTGAATTTGGCGGGCTCGATCAGGTGAAAGAAGAGTGCCGCGAAGCGCGCGGAGTAAACTTCATCGAGACGCTGTTTCAAGACGTGCGCTATGCGTTGCGGATACTCAAGAAGTCTCCCGGCTTCACGGCCGTGGCGGTCCTCACCCTCGCTCTTGGGATCGGCGCGAACAGCGCCATCTTCAGCGTGGTCAATGCCATGCTGCTCCGCCCGCTCCCTTTTCCGCAGCCCGATCGTTTGGTGCGCCTGTGGGAGACGTACCCCAGCCAGGGCTACCACCGCAATGTCGTCAATCCATCCAATTTCCTGGACTGGCGCGAGAACGCCCGCAGCTTCGAAGACATGGCCGCCGTGATGGAGACCGAAGTCAACATCGTCGGCGCGGGCGACCCGGTTGCACTTCCCGGACTTTCGGTGTCCGCACCCTACTTTTCCATTCTTGGAGTCCCGCCCTATCTCGGGCGGACCTTTGAGGCCGAAGACGAAGCGCCGGGGCACGACCGCAACACTGTCCTCAGCTATGGATTATGGCAAGAGCGCTTTGGTGGCGACCCCAACGTCCTGGGCAAAACGGTCACCGTTAACTCCGTTCCTCGCGTCATCATCGGGGTGATGCCCCCGGGGTTCAAACTTCCCAGGACGCGGGCGCAGATCTGGACTCCCCTCGGCATCACCCGTTCCAAGGACTGGGAGAGGGGCCGCTATCTGACGGTGCTGGCACGGCTCAAGCCGGGCGTCAGCCTGCCGCAGGCCCAGCAGGATATGGAGGCCGCCGCCCGGGTAACGATTGCGATGCGTCCGGACTTCAATCGGAACTGGAGTGCTGAGGTCGCGCCGCTTCTCCAGGACGTGACGACCGATGTCCGGCGGCCGCTGCTGGTGCTGTTGGCCGCGGTGGGATTTCTGCTGTTGATCGCCTGCGCCAATGTGGCCAACCTGCTTCTGATGCGCAGCACAGGCCGGTGGCGCGAAGTGGCCGTGCGCCATGCCCTGGGCGCCACGCGAGGACGCCTGGTGCAGCAGTTTTTGGTCGAAGGCCTCGTGCTGGCGCTCGCGGGCCTGGCGGCAGGGATGGCATTCGCACGATTCAGCTTGCAGGGACTGCTGGCCATCATCCCGCAGAGCAGCCCACTGCCCCGCAGCGAGCCGGTCACCATCGACGCCCGGGTGTTCGCCTTTGCGTTGCTGGTCTCCCTGGTAACGGTGGCGCTGTTCGCACTGCTTCCCGCCCTCCGGCTCTCCCGGGTTGACGCGCAAACCGGCCTCAAGCAGGGCACCTTGCAGAGCACGGGCAGCAGCAACCGCTTGTTGCGACAGGCCCTGGTGGTGGTGGAGATCTCCCTGGCCATCCTGCTTTCCATTGGCGCGGGACTACTGCTGCGAAGCTTTCAACGGCTGACGTCGGTGGACCCGGGATTTGATCCCGAACACGTGGTCACCATGCGGATCTTCGTTCCGTCGGGAAAGTACAGCACCACCGAGAAACGCTCGCGGCACATCGACAGCCTGCTCGCGCAACTGCGGATGATGCCGGGAGTGGAGGCGGCCGGCAGTGTCCATTTTCTTCCGTTGCGCGGACAGATCTCCGCTTCCTGCTTCGCCCCCGGCACCTCAACGGAAGAGCCGGTTCCTGCCAAGTCCCAATCGGCACAGTTTCTCATCATCAACCCGGGATATCTCCAGGCGATGGGGACGCGCCTGGTGGCAGGACGGGATTTCGGCGAGCAGGACCATTTCGGGTCGCCCAGCGTGATGATGGTCAACCAGTCCTTTGTGAGACACTACATGGAGGGCCAAGATCCGATCGGAAGGCCATTCAGCGTCTGCTGGGACATTCCCAACCCGGCGCGGATCATCGGGGTGGTGGCCGATGCGCGGCAACAAGGGTTGGACGAGGCGCCGGTGCCCACCATCTTTCTTTCCAACTCGCAGGCATCCATGTTCTTTGCCACCCTGGTGGTTCGCGCCCGCGGCGATGCACGCCAGATCATGCGGTCCGCGGAGAAGGCGGTGCATCGCGTGGATCCGGAACAGGCGATCTCGGGCATCGAGACCATGGACTCTGTGTTGAGCAACTCGGTGTCGCGGCCGCGCTTTCAAATGCAGCTGCTGTTGATTTTTGCCGGCCTGGCGCTGGGCCTGGCCAGCATCGGCGTGTATGGCGTGATCTCCTACTCGGTGCGACAGCGGACGCAGGAATTAGGGATTCGAGTGGCGCTCGGCGCCGGACGCTTCCAGATTGCCACGCTGGTGATGAAGGAAGCCCTCCTGCTCTCCGCGGCAGGACTGCTGGTCGCACTGGTCGCAACCCCGACGCTGACTCGCCTGATGCAGTCACTGCTTTTCGAGGTGAATCCCACCGATCCGCTGACGTTGCTCTCCGTCAGCGCCCTCATGATGGTGATCTCGGCCTCGGCGTCATGGATGCCGGTTCGAAGGGCATGCCGGTTGGATCCCACGGAGGCGCTGCGATATGAATGAGCGGCCGCTTTGAAATTGTAAGGTGCCGCAGGCATGCGCACGGGGTGCCCGACGTTTCCGGGTGCCGCAGGCATGTGCTCTCTGCATGCCTGCGCTTCGCATCCATATCCCCCAGGACATTCCCCTCGTGGCATGGTTCGCAGGCATGCAAAAAACACATGCCTGCGGTACCCGGCAGTTCGGAAAACGGGTGCCGAGTTTTCAAACGCTTCTTTTCTACACAATCACAAAACACAAAGGCATCAAGTCCCATATTTCACCATCCTTTGTGCACAATCACAGCCCCCCCTCGGGGGGCTTGGGTGCGTACAGCCCGCTGGTTTAGAAGCTGTGAAAAAATCGAAAAAAATGTTGACTAGCTATAATACTATGATATTCTGCCTCCATCCGATGC
>JBGQBN010000103.1:0-5658 GCA_041494805.1 Terriglobia bacterium
CCATGCGTGAGGGCCGCTGGGAAAAATCGTCGTCGGGCGCCGAGGTGCGCGGCAAGACTCTGGGTCTCATCGGTCTGGGCCGCATCGGCAGCGAGGTGGCATCCCGGGCGGAAGCGTTCGATATGCGCGTTGTTGCGTATGATCCATTCATCAGCGAAGCGGCAGCGCGAGAACTGTCCGTGGAACTCGTGCCGCTCGAGCAACTTCTGGCCGAATGCGACTTTATCTCCCTTCACACGGCCGTAAGTCCGCAAACGCGGGAGATGATCAACGCCGGGTCCATTGCGAAAATGAAGAAAGGCGTTCGCATCGTCAACGCCGCCCGCGGGGAGCTCATCAACGAAGCGGACCTGGCGGCGGCTATCAAGAGCGGGCACGTTGCCGGAGCTGCGCTCGATGTTTTTGCGGAAGAGCCGCCGAAAAATTGCCCGCTGATCGGCCTTCCCAACGTGATCACCACGCCGCATGTTGCGGGCTCCACGGCCGAGGCCCAGGAAGAGCTGGGTACGCAGGTGGCGTTGCAGATCCGGGACTATCTTGTGGAAGGAGTGATTCGCAATGCGGTGAACCTGCCGGCGCTCTCGGCGGACCAATACCGGCGCGTGCGGCCGTACCTGGAACTGGCGGAGCGGCTCGGGTCGCTGGTTTCGCAGGCGGCGGCGTCGCGCCCGGCACGGATTCGCATCCGGTATGCGGGCGAAGTGGCCGAGGTGGGCACGCACCTGCTGCGCAGCGCGGTGCTGGCGGGGGTGCTCAACGCCGTGCTGGACGAAAAGGTGAACGTCGTGAATGCACCGGCAGTGGCCGCGGCAAGAGGCTTGACCGTGGAAGAAGAGACGCGAAGGCGCGAACATGGCTTCCCAAACACTCTGGAAGTCTCCGCACTGCCCGAAAAAACCGGATCAGCGCCGGGCTTTACCGCGGAAGGCACGGTCCTCCACGACGGCTCGCCGCGGGTGCTGCAGATCGAAGGAATTCCGCTGGAAGCCCAGCTCGAAGGCACTATTCTCTATTTGAGAAACCGCGACGAGCCCGGAGTTATCGGCCAGATCGGCACCACACTGGGCAAGCTCGGCGTCAATATCGCTACCTTCGCCCTCGGGCGCCGCGAAGCTCAACGGGGGGCCGATGCCGTCTCTTTGGTCCGCGTTGACGGCAAAGTGTCTCCCGCGATTCTCGAGCCCATCCGGGCGATCCCTGCCATTACCGAGGCGAAGTTGGTTCTGCTTGGATAGAGTTTGAGTTCCAAGGCCTGCATGTCTTCATCGCAGGTAAATCGAAATTCCAAATGAACCGGAGTTGATAAACAATTTAGAATAACTTTTCTTGACAACCTCCATTAATCTGTTCTAAAAGCTACGCCAACGGTAGATTAGGTCGAGCGGTGGGTAAGGTTGCCCGGGGATCAATTACATCTCGATAAGAGTCTTGAGTCGGCGGTCAGTCGGCGCCACTTCTCATTTGTCCGGCACCTTCCTTTTGGGTTTGGTTCGATCTTCAATCCTGGTGCGCGAAAGGGGCAGTCTATGAAAGGGTCTTCCATGAAGCGCAATCTATTGGTTTGCCTGGTCGTAATTCTGTTGTCGGTATCGTATGCCTCGGCGCAGACGGGCACAACGTCTCTGCGAGGCACCGTTTTGGATAAGACAGGTGCCAGCGTAGGGGATGCCAGGGTGGCGGTGGATAACCTGGCCCAAGCCTTCCATCGCGAGGTTCAGTCACGCAATACCGGTGACTACGATTTCGCGGGCTTGCCGCCGGGCACGTATGTGCTGACTATTGAAAAGGCCGGGTTCCGGAAGTATGAGCAGAGGAACTTGCAATTGCTCGTGAACCAGCCTGTGACCATCAACCCGACGCTCGAATTGGGAACGACGTCACAGGTCGTGGAAGTCTCCGCCTCGGCGGTGGCATTGAATACCACGGATGCGTCATTGGGAAGCGCCTTCGGTGAAAACCAGGTAAAGCAGTTGCCCCTGGAGGGGCGGAACATACCAGACCTGCTGACTCTGCAGGCGGGGGTCACCTACACGGGAAATCGGTCGGATGTCGACCGGAACGTCGATACGCGCAGCGGGGCCGTGAATGGAGCGCGTAGTGACCAGAGCAACCTTACACTGGACGGCGTCGATGTCAACGATCAGGTAAGCGGCAATGCCTTTACTTCCGTCTTGCCAGTCACCTTGGACTCGATCCAGGAGTTCCGTGTCACGACGAGCAATGCTAACGCTGACCAGGGGCGTTCTTCGGGCGCCCAGGTATCTCTGATCACTAAGAGCGGCACAAACAATTTTCACGGTTCGCTCTACGAGTATCATCGCAACACCGCTACTAGCGCCAACGATTACTTCGTAAAAGTATCGGAATTGCAATCGGGTCAGCCAAACGTGCCTCCCAAACTCCTTCGCAACATCTTCGGCGGCTCGCTCGGCGGGCCGATTCTCAAGGACCGGTTCTTCTTCTTCCTCAACTATGAGGCCTCCCGCCAGCGTGAAGAGGCCAGCGTCATACGGATTGTGCCCAGCGACGCCCTGCGCCAGGGCAAGATTCAGTATGTGTGCAGCACAGCGACTGATCCCGAGACTAACGTGCCCATCGACCCGAATTGTAATGTGGCTAATTCCAACGTGGCTGTAGTAAGTGACCCCAGGTTTGGGTCCAACCTCGTGGCTACTTTGACCCCGGCGCAGATCCAGGCAATGGATCCATTGGGAATCGGAAATAACACGGTCATGTTGAACTATTTCAAGTCTTTTCCGGAACCCAATGATTTTGGCCAGGGTGACAAACTGAATTTTGTGGGATACCGCTTTCGGGGGCCTGTGCCGACCAACAACAAGTGGTACATCGCGCGGGCCGATTACAAGCTCACGAGCAGTGGGAGCCACACGCTGTTCTGGCGCGGCGCCATGCGAAACGATCTTCACGCTACCGCCCCTTATCTTCCAGGCACCGCACCTCTACAGACCCTGGCGGATTTCAGTAAGGGTTATGTGGTTGGTTACACGGCCCTGCTGAAGCCGACCGTGATCAACAATTTCCACTTTGGCTTCACGCGGCAGAGTTTCGGCAATATCGGCAACAATGACACCCAGCCTTTCATTTTCTTCCGTGGGCTCAACGATAACGAAGGAGCCAACAACTCTGAGTTAGCGGTCACTCGCAGCAGTTCTTTCCAGACGCCGGTGTACAACATTGTGGATGACTTGTCCTGGACGAAGGGGAAGCACACACTCCAGTTCGGTACGAATATCCGATTCATCCGGAATCCTCGCGCGAACTTCATCAGCTCCTTTTCCTCTGCATCAACCAACTCTTCGGGGCTGGACACGGCCGGCATCGTGGGCTCCAGCTCTCCACTTGACCCAGCGAACCACTCGAGCGACGGTTTTCCAGCAGTCAATTCCGGATTTAGACTCGGCTACAACTGGCCCATGATGGCAATGATGGGAATTGTCAGCGAAGTGGATGCGACGTTCAACTTCGATAAGGCCGGCAACGCTTTGCCCCAGGGATCGCCGCTGAAGCGCCGGTTCGGCGCGGACGAGTATGAGTTCTACGTACAAGATTCCTACCGGATGAAATCCAACCTCACCCTGACCCTTGGTTTGCGATATTCCATGTTCTCGCCACCTTGGGAGACCAACGGTCTCCAGGTGACCCCGAAGGGATTTCCTGCTGGCGGCGGGAGTCCTGTGACCTTGGCGCAATGGTATCGGGACCGTGCGAACAAGATGCTGACCGGCGGTTCCTCGGTTACGGATCCGCTTCTCACATACGACCTGGCAGGACCGGCCAACGGAAAGCCCGGATATTACAATTGGGACTATAAGAACTTCGGGCCACGCCTGGCCTTTGCGTACACGCCTCGGGCCAGCAGTGGCTTGCTGAAGAGTCTGTTTGGCGAGGGAGATAAGACGGTCCTCCGCGGCGGTTTCGGCATCGTGTTTGACCGCATCGGAGCGGGTTTGCTCAACACCTTCGACCAGAACGGTTCCTTCGGTCTTTCTACCGGGATCACCGCCCCTGTTCCATGTGTAGGACCTACCGCTGGTAACCCGTGTGGGCCCATCGCGCCGCGAGTCACCGACCTGAATACCGTTCCGCAGCTCGACGGATCTGGTAATCCATATTTTCCAGCCACTCCCACGGGAGGCTTCCCGTTTACCTATCCCCCCGCCGGCACCGGTCTGGCAATTCAATGGGGATTGGATGACGGGATAAAGACTCCCTATGCCTACACGCTCGATTTATCGGTTGGGCGCCAGCTTCCTGGCGGCGTAAGCCTTGAAGTCTCTTATGTCGGACGCCTCGCGCACCGGCTGCTGTCCCAGCAAGACATGGCGATGCCGCTCAACATCACGGACCCGAAGTCCAAGATCGACTACTTCACAGCCGCTCGGCGTCTCAGTGAGCTCGGATTCCAGGGCACACCCACATCGGCGATCAATGCGAGCGTGGTCGGTCCTACCGCAGCTTACTGGCAAAATATGGTCGCGCCCTTGAAGCCCGGCGACCGGTATTCACTTGCTTGCAGCGGGGGTTTCACAACTGACGTCTCCCAGGCGATGTACGACCTTTTTGCCTGTGGCGGGGGACCGGTATTTGGCTTCGGTGATGAGACGACCCCCCTCGCCAACCTGGACTACTGGGGTTCTGACTTCAACGGAACCGCGGGCATCCTCGGCGAATCCGGCACTTACTATCCATCGATCTTCGGTCCGAACGCCTTTTTTAATAGCCAGTTTCACTCGCTATACGCCTGGAGATCAGTGGGCAATGCGAATTACCATGCCATGCAGGTCAATTTGCGAAAGCGGATGTCGCACGGAGTGCAGTTCGATTTCAACTATACGTATTCGAAGTCGATTGACATCTCTTCGGATGCGGAACGTATCGGCGCTTGGGGCGGCTTGGGCGGCCAAGTCATCAATTCCTGGTCACCCAATGCTTTGCGTGCGGTGTCTGACTACGACACAACTCACCAGTTTAATTTGAACTGGATTGCTGAACTGCCGTTCGGCAAGGGTAAGTGGCTTGGCCGGAACGCTCACGGCGCCGTTGAGGCCATTATTGGCGGCTGGCAACTGTCAGGGTTGGCACGCTGGACCAGCGGTTTCCCAGTGTCGATCTCCAATGGTGCCACTTGGCCCACGAACTGGCAGCTCGGCGGTGCCGCGGTACAGATTGGGCCCGCCCACCCGCAGACAACCAAGCGGCCGGACGGGACAGTGAACCTTTTCCCGACGGACCTGCCCCTAACGGACGTCGGGCTTGGCCCATTCCGCCATGATTTGCCGGGTGAGAGTGGCACCCGCAACAGCGTTCGGGGCCAGGGCTTTGCTGGCCTGGACATGGGACTGAGTAAGCGTTGGAAGATGCCGTTTGGCGAATCCCACAATTTGCTGTTCCGTTGGGAGGTCTTTAACGTCCCGAACTTGGCGCGCTTCGACGTCCAGACAGTCACGACGGATATTTCTTCAAGTTCGTTCGGGACTTATAGCGGCATGCTCACCAATCCACGCGTGATGCAGTTCGCATTGCGCTACGAATTCTAAAGGGTGACAGCGGCCCTTTAGCAGGCTGCGGAAAAAGTCGGTTCGGGCTGAAATTGGTGGCGTTCCGGGTGGCACAAAATCATCACCCGCCGCCAATCTC
>JBGQBN010000085.1:0-11335 GCA_041494805.1 Terriglobia bacterium
ACTCCCCGCCTGCGTTGCCTGGCGTTGCGCCCGCTGTGAATCATCTTTTTTGGCCAGCGTAGATCGCAGCCCTATCAGGTCTTTCAGGATGTTGTACCAGAACGGCGCACCCAGGCTGATCAACAAGATGGCCATCAGCATCCCGGGAATCTTTCGCGGATCGTTCAGTTGCTGGACCCAGCCTCGGTTCACCGGTAATGTGATCAGTCCAGTTTGGTTGAGAAGGTTATAGTAAGGATGCGGGTCGACCGTGGGCTCAGTCGCATCGCCCGAGAGCTTGGCGGTCGAAAAGTCACTTATGGCTTTGTTGACCACCCCGTTTCTGAACTGATCATCGATGGACAGACGATCCACCACGGCAATGATATCGAGTTGTACGCCCACCACTACGATGACCGCTGCGCAGAGCGTGATCCAGTGCGTGTAATGCGTGAATCGTTGACTGACACGATCAATGGTCTGGTCGAACCACGAATTCACACGTGCCACAAAATCACTTCCAGCCTCATGCAAGACGGCAAGTCCGTCACGCGCATGGTTGCCCAGTTCGGGGTTCGACGCTTCAATTTTCAGCGCCATGGCGCGGATATTCTTGAGGGTTTGCCCCGGATCGGAGATTCCATTGCTCGCTAGCACCTCGGTGAGCGCCCTTTTGGAATCTTCGTCCAGCGTCTTCGCGCCCTGATCGCTGGCGAAATCGAGCAGCAGTTTCGTGAACTCCTCCCGATGAATCACACTGCCCAGTTTTCCCTTCCCGTCTGCAACCATGGGATGCTTCAAGACCGTCTCCGCAATTTTCAGCGCATAATCCTTCGTTGGAATGCCGAGTTGCTGCAGCAATCCCGCCAGCCCGGCCTTGAGGTGCCTGCCTCGTCTCCCGCCGATACTGGTTACCGCCTGCGTGATCACGGTCACCGCCATGCTGAATAACAGCAAAACCATCGTGGCGCCAATCAGAATATCGAGTGTCTTGAGCATCGCTTTGCCTCCTGGAACTCGCCGCGATTCAGGATCACGGCTTGCGTTGCCGGATTTGCATCACCTACGCGAGTGCAGCGACCAGTTGCGTGACTGTACTTTCGTCAATCAGTTCTGGTTTCTCACTCGGCTCGCCGTACGCCTCCACAAATTCTAGCGGCGTTGAAACCTCGGGAGTATTTGCCGTGTAGTCTTTGACGCTAGGGATATCCGGAAGGCATCCCAATCCACGGGGCTGGTTTGATGTTGTGCCCATGATAGTTGCCTCCTTAATGGCGGTGAGGCGAAGCTCAAAACCGACACGTGCGTACACAAGTGTCTGTGATTTGTGAACTTACAGCGGGGCCCAATCGCCTCAGGGAGAAATGCCTTTCCTGCCCCCTCGGTGGGAACTGCTCTTCGCAGAGACGATTCGCGCGAATTGTGCTCCACGAGGTCTGGGCGCCAACAAGAAAGTAAGACTTGTTCCGAAAATGGAACAAGTATGGTGAGCAGAGGAAACCGAATCCTAAGTCTATGTCTTACTTGAAGTTATCTGTTCATCTGACCAACGCGTCTTTCACTGCGGTCGAGTCGCGGAGATTTTCGAGCTGTTGTTTCAGGCCATGACGTCCGTACACCAGTGATGGTGGATAGTTCTGGTGGTTGGAAGTTTTGACTTCGTCGAAAGAGAACCGCACGCTCGCTTCCGCAGGAAGCTGGAATCCGACAAGATCGGTGCCCGCCGGGCTGGACACGGGATTCTTCAAGTCCCTGCCGCCCGGCCATGGAAATTCGCAGTGCCGGTGTTCCACTAGGTACACCTCAGCTATGGCTTCGCCGACCCGCCAGGGTTCGACCTGTCGCGTTGTTCTTAGAATCTGCTGCACAGCGGTAACCGCGAACTCGGTAGTGGCGACGCCCGTGAGAAGCGCTTCGACTTCGGCCACTCCCGCGTCGTCATGAATGATGGCGCGAACGTCTCCCGCGAGCATCGCCGTCAACTCGGCGTTCGTGAAAGAGTTGTCAGTTAGTTGCGGTGAGAAGTCCGACTGATCGGCCGCCAGTCGGCGAATCTCTGCAGGCAGACACAGACTTCACGTGACGGAGAGCTCGTCGGAACCCCGGTTGTTGAACTCTGAGGAGCTCACCGTCTACAGAATCGACTACAGCACTGTAGACGGAAAACCAGAAGCGCAGTTTATGTGCTTGAAAAGATTGGTCGGGGAGAGAGGATTTGAACCTCCGACCCCCTGGTCCCGAACCAGGTGCTCTACCAGGCTGAGCCACTCCCCGACAAACTCGTGACCCTGCGCTGAGAAGGTAAGAAGGCGCAGGTGTGACGCGGCCTTCGCAGACCGCAACCCAGCAGAGATTATAACATCCATCTCACTCCCGAACCGTCCGGGGCCGCCGCTCTCCTTCACCGCGAGGTAAGCCTGCATCCACGAAAACATTCCGCCTGCGCAGAGAATGTCGTATAACTTGAAACCGTCTCACGAAGATTCAAGGACGTCACTCTCTGGAGACTCGGGTGGTTTGGTTTACAATATTCTGGCTATTGAAACGTTTCCATAGTGGTTGTCCCTAAATGATCGCCCTTACTGCAGGAGTCCTGTACACGCCGCTCGAGCGTATCGAACGCCCGTTGCTGCTGCTGGACGGCAAGACCATCGTCGAAGTCACGTCCCGGTCCACCCACGAGCTTCCCCAGGGATCCCGCCCCGTGGACCTTGGCGATGCCATCCTCGCTCCCGGCTTCATCGATATCCACATTCACGGTGGTGCCGGCTATGACGTGATGCAGTCCGATCCCGATGGACTGGCCGCAATGGAGCGCTTCCTGGCGCAACATGGCGTCTGCAGCTACCTCCCTACTACCGTAACGGCTTCGGTGGATGCAACCCTGCGCGCCCTGGAGTGGCTCGCCGATGCCATCGAAGCTATCGATCAACGCCCAGACTCAAATGCCCTGAGGGCGCAGCCACGCGGTATCCATATCGAGGGTCCCTTTCTCAGCCACGCGCGCCGTGGCGTACACCCGCCGGAAAATCTGTTGCCTCCCACCCCTGCCATGTTTGAGCGCCTTTGGCAAGCGTCACGGGGGCATATCCGGATCATGACCATTGCGGCGGAACTGGAAGGGGCTCGGGAAGTAATTGCCGAAGCCGCGAGCCGCGGAGTGTGCGTAAGTCTGGGTCACACCGATGCCGACCTCGGCACGGCCCGCGCAGCCGTGGCTGCGGGCGCGCGCCATGCGACTCACACCTTCAACGCTATGAGGCCGCTGGGTCACCGCGATCCCGGAATCGTCGGCGCAGTGCTGACCGATTCACGACTCACCGCCGACATCATTGCCGACGGAATGCACGTCGACCCTGTGCTCATACAGTTGTTCCTGAATGCGAAAGGCTCCGATCTCTCGGTACTCATCACTGACGCCACTTCCGCCACCGGCATGCCCGACGGCACCTACCGCATCGGAACTCTTGAAATGGAAGTCAAGCAGGGCAGATGTCTTGCTGGCGGCATTCTTGCCGGTAGCGTGCTCACCATGGACCGCGCGGTTCGCAATGTGATGCGGTTCGCTCAATGGGACCTGCAGCAGGCGCTGCGCCCCGCAACCTTGAACCCGGCGCGAGTGGCCGGCCTGACGGACCAAGGCTCGATCAAAGCTGGGGCGCAAGCAGATTTCGTCGTATTGAGTCCGGCGGGCGATGTGAAAAATACGATAGTCGGCGGCGCCGGCATCTGAAGGCCGCCCCGATTCGAGGAGTGAGAAATGCCCGATAAGGGGAAATTTCCCCATTACATGCTCAAGGAGATCTTCGAGCAGCCCCAGGGTTTGCGCGACACCATTGGGCCGCGAGTCTCGCTGGAGGAAGGATTGGTACGGCTCGACGAAGTCCGCATCGGCGAGGACGAACTGCGCGCATTGCGGCGCATCAACATCGTAGCTTCGGGCACCAGCCGTCACGCGGGCATGACCGGTCAGTACATGATCCAGGAGTTGGTGAACTTGCCGGTGGATGTCGATTACGCCAGCGAGTTTGAGTACCGTAACCCCCTGATCGGTCGGGGTGAGCTCACCATTGTAATCACGCAGTCCGGTGAGACTGCCGATACAACCGCGGCGCAGCGTGAGGCCCGGGCCAAGGGTTCACGCACCATCGCGATTTCAAATGTGGTGGATTCCACCATCGCCCGCGAAGCCGATGGCGTCATTTATACGCACGCCGGGCCAGAGATCAGCATCGCTTCGACCAAGGCTTTCACCGCTCAGATGGCCGCACTCTTCCTCTTTGGCCTTTACCTTGGACAGGTGCGCGGCAGGCTGACGAAAGAGCGGCTGCGCCACTACATCCGCGAGTTGCTCGATCTGCCCCGCAAAGTAGAAACTGTCCTGGAATCTGCGCCCGACTGCGAACGGCTGGCCGATCGCTATCATCAAGTACAGGATTTTCTTTTTCTGGGCCGCGCCATTCATTATCCCGTGGCCATGGACGGCGCGCTCAAGCTGAAAGAGGTTTCGTATGTCCATGCCGAGGGCTACCCCACAGGTGAGACCAAGCACGGTCCCAACGCACTGATTGACGAGAGCCTGCCGGTGGTGATCATCGCCACCTGCGACCGCAACGACGCCGGCGCCGTGCTGCGCTACGAAAAAAATCTGGCCAATATCCGGGGGTTCAAGCTGCAGGCGGGACGCGTAATTGCGATCGCGTCCGCAGGCGATGACGCGGTCCGCAAACTGGCTGACCAGACGATTTTCGTCCCGCAGGCGCCCGAGCTGCTGCTTCCGATTCTCGAGATCGTGCCCCTGCAACTGTTCGCCTACTACATGGCCGTGCGCAAGGGTTTGGACGTAGATCGCCCACGCAACCTGGTGAAATCAGTTACGTTGGAATAGGGTTGCCCGACGACTGACGACTGACACCTGACGGCTGAACTAATTCGGCTTTCGGTTCTTGCCGTCCGAGAGATATCGCAGCATGGCCGCATCGGCTACGTGTTTGAACTTTTCCAGGAATACGGCTTCTGGGCTAAGCACGGCATCTGCGGCGGGCTTCTGCCGGATGCTTTGCCGCATTCTCTCGCCCGCCTCGGATTCATTCGTCATGATTTGCATGTAGAACCACAGGAAGTGGCGCATCTGGTCCAGCGCCGATTTCAGCATTTGCAGTGAATCCATTTCCGGCAGCTGGGTTAGGGCTTCCATCAGCTCCGGATCACCCGGCGCTTCCATGGCGGCACAATTCAACTCCCGCTGGATGGCGCGCAGATCCTCCGTCACGCGCAGGATCCGGAGGTGAATGTCGTCCAGGTACTCGTCTTTCCCCATGGTTCGCGGCTCTCCCGAGACAAAAGACAACTCAACATCTCACCCACAACCCGGCGCGAACAGATGTCCCATGTGCATGCGCTTTAGTAATTCGCGCAGTTACTTTGGTATGGGAAAGGTTTTCTAACGGCGGCTCGCCCTCGGAAGCCAGCCACTGGCGCGGATTTCATGGACCTCGACCATGCGCAAGCCCTGGCAGGGATTCTCCACCGCATGGACAAGAGCACAGATCATCTGCTCACGCGTAACCAGCCCGAGGCGCTGGGCGCCGGTGCGCGTTGCGGGAATAAGCTCCATCAGCCAGTACATCGGCAGCAGCATGTACGGCCATAGTCAGTCTCTTGTGTCAGAGTTGCTTCATTGTCCAATACGTATGTCCAGTACGCAGGCGACTCCGAGGCGGATTCTCCCTGAAGTCCGCCACGCGTGGCAACCCAGCCCAGTCATGGCTGATTGCTGATTGCTGAGTGCTGAAAGCTGCTTTTGTGTTACAAACGCCCGAATGCCTCAAGCCAACCAACCCGGCCTGGTGCGCGCCATGGGCCGCTGGAGCGTGGCCGCGCTGATGGTGAATTCCATCATCGGAAGCGGGATTTTTGGCTTGCCCTCGGTGGTGGCCGGAATGGTGGGGAAGGCCAGCCCATGGGCAGTGCTGCTCGCCGCAGGGGCGATCGGCGTGATTATGGCCTGCTTCGCCGAGGTGGCTTCCCAGTTCACCCATGCCGGCGGACCTTATCTTTATGCCCGCGTCGCCTTCGGCCGGCTGATCGGTATTCAGACGGGATGGATGTTGTGGCTGGCGCAGTTGGCAGCACCCGCAGCGAACGCCAACCTGTTCGTCCTCTATCTGGCGGAGTTTTGGCCGCAAGCGAAGGAACCGTTTCCCCGCTTGCTGAGCCTCACTTTGTTGGTCGGGCTCCTGGCGTTTGTGAATTATCGAGGCGTGCGTGCCGGGGCGCAGGTCAGCAATGTTTCCACCATCGCCAAGTTAGTGCCCCTCGGGATCGTGATCGTCGGAGGAGGTTTCTATCTGCTTGCCGGCCATGGAGGAATGCCTGCTGCTTCGCCTGCGGCAGATGCTCAAGCCTGGTTAAAGGCGATGCTGCTGTTGTTGTTCGCCTACGGTGGCTTTGAAACCGCGCTCACGCCTATGAGTGAAGCCAAGGATCCGCGCAAGGACGCCGTCTTCGGACTCTTTGCGGCGCTGGTGACCTGCACTCTCGTATACACCCTCATCCAATGGATTGTGGTTGGCCTGCTTGCCGATCCGGCGAGCAGCGAGCGCCCGTTGGCGGACGTAGTGCGGCTTTTCATGGGTCCAAAAGGCGCGGCTCTCGTGGCCGCGGGCGCGCTGGTTTCGCTCTATGGCTATCTCAGCTCCAAAATTCTCGCGGTTCCGCGTATTACCTACGCGCTTGCCGAAGGCGGTGATTTTCCGCGTATTTTTGCCGCGGTGCATCCCAGGTTTCATACGCCGTATGTTTCGATTCTCGTTTTCGCGCTGCTCACCTGGTTGCTCGCCATCTTCGGCAGCTTCTCTTGGAACCTTACCCTTTCCGCCGTGGCGCGATTGTTTTACTACGCCGTGGGATGCGCCGCGCTGCCTGCCTTGCGGAGGAAGCAACCGGGAGCTGCATTGTTCCGCCTTCCCGGGGGGCCTGCATTCGCCCTAGTGGGCATCGTGATATGCCTGGTGCTGGTGACTCGCGTGGACCTGGGCGGATCGCTCATTTTGGCCGCCACCATAGTCATTGCTCTGCTGAATTGGTTGGGAGTCCGCAGCCGGCGGCCCGTACTTCCTGCGCCATGATTTCCTTGTTCTCTGTCCGCGCGGAATGCTAGGCTACGCCGTCCCATGAAACGGCTTTTTTTCTGCTTCACCGTGCTGGTTGTCATCACGGGCCCAAGGGCTCAAGCGTGGCAGGCCCCGCCAACAGCGCCAGAGTTCCTAACCGAAAATGATGTTGCCGTGCCCATGCGCGACGGTGTCCTACTTCGCGCCGCCGTGCTGCGGCCACGCGGTGATGGACGCTTCCCGGTGCTCGTGTACCGTACACCCTACGGAAAAGAGTTCGCGCTGAAGGACTACACCACCTTCCGCCACGCTGTCGAACGCGGATACGCCGTCGTGGTGGAAGACGTTCGCGGACGCTACGCCTCTGATGGCGAATTCCGACCCTACCAGAATGAAGGACGGGACGGGTACGACACCATCGAGTGGGCCGCGCACCAGCCGTGGTCGAATAGTGTGGTCGGAACTTTCGGCCTCTCTTATCCCGGCGCCGTACAGTGGCTCGCGGCAGTCGAAAGTCCGCCCCATCTCAAGGCCATGGTTCCAGCCATGACTTTTTCCACGCCGCAGAATTTCTTTTACTCGGGCGGCATCTGGGACATGTCGTGGATGGAATGGATCTGGTACAACATCGCACCCGATGCTCGCCACAAGAGCAATCTGCCCGGGCCCAAAACCCACGAAGAAGCTGTCGCCGCGTGGGACAACGTCGGACCGAAAATGCTGAACACGCTGCCTTTGAACCAACTCGAGGAATTACGTGGCGTTGCCCCGTATTACTACGACTGGCTGAGTCATCCGGCGGACGATTCCTGGTGGGACTGGTGTGAGCTGCGCAACAAGTACAGCCGCAATCCCGCTGCCGTGCTTAACTTGTCCGCCTGGTATGACGACAACTACGGTCCCGAGGGCGCGACCACAAATTTCACCGGCTTACTCAAGTCGCGTGCCGGAGAGGCCAACCCGCGCACGCACCTGCTGATCGGCCCCTGGGTCCACGGCGTGGACGAAACCGGAAAAACAAAGTCGGGTGAGCGCGAGCTCGGCCCGACGGCCTCCATCGATTACGACGAGCTCGTTCTGCGCTGGATGGATCACTATCTGCGCGGCATCAACAATGGCGTCGAGAAGGAAAAATCGATCCGCTACTTCGTTATGGGAGACAACCAATGGCGTGATGCCGATTCCTGGCCACCGGCGGCTAAAGCGACTCCTTATTACCTCACTGCGAAAGAAGGCGAGCGGGCCCTCTCGACGGAAGCTCCCAAAGCCGCGCGACAGCTCAACTCATTCGTTTCCGACCCGGCCAACCCAGTAACCAATCCGTACGATTCATCGGGCGCGCACGATTATCGGGAATTAGCCAAGCACAATGATGTTCTGATTTTCGATTCTGCTCCACTCGAGCAAGACACTGAAGTCACAGGTCCGATCCACGCCCGAATCTATCTCTCCTGCGATTGCCGCGACACCGACCTGTGGGTACGGTTGCTGGACCTAGCGCCGGACGGAACTGCTCTAAACCTGATGAGCCCGGGGCTGGATGTTGTGCGGGCCAGCTACCGTGATTTGAAACGCGGGCGAAAACTGCTCACGCCACGCCGCGTCTATGAATTACACCTGGACAACCTGATCACCAGCAATGTTTTCCAGAAGGGGCACCGCATTCGGGTGCAGATTTCGACCACGTTCTTTCCGAATTTCTCCCGCAATCTGCACACCGGCGAATTGGAGTCTGCATCGGCAAGTATGCAGAAGGCGCAGATTTCCATCCATAGTGGCCGGCGCTATCCATCACGGATCATCCTGCCGGTAGTGGCGCGGTAGGAATTTAAGTGCGCCACGGGCGCTCCCGCCCGCGTTCTTTCGATATAATCCGCCTTCACCAAGACTGGGAGGATTTCGTGTCCACGCGATACCGAATGCGACTGCTGCTGGCTCTGTTGACCGTCTCTCTTCCGCTGGCGGCGCAGCGCGACCCCGTCCTCAAACAAATCGACCTGCCTCATTCCTACTACTACCGTGAAATGTATTTGCCTCAGCTCACGACCGGGCCGAGTTCGCTGGCTTGGTTGCCCGATTCCAGTTCCCTTGTGTACTCGATGGCAGGCTCGCTGTGGCAGCAGAAACTGGACTCCCCCATCACGACCCAGTTGACCGACGGCCCAGGCTACGACTACCAACCTGATGTTTCGCCGGACGGACACTGGGTTGTGTACGCGTCCTATGCCAAAGATGCAATCGAATTACGCGCTTTGAATCTGGCAACCAAACAGACTCACGACCTCACGTCGGGCGGAGCCGTCAACCTTGAACCGCGCTTTTCACCTGACGGCAAGCGCGTCGCCTTTGTGTCCACGTCGTTCAACGGACACTTTCATATCTTTGTGGGAGACTTCAACAACGGCGAACTGAAGAACGTGCAACGCTTCACCGGAGAAAATCGCAGCACCTTACCTCGCTACTACTACAGCCAGTTTGATCATGAGATAAGCCCCGTCTGGTCACGCGACGGCAACGAATTGCTGTTCATCTCGAACCGCGGCCACATCCAAGGAACGGGCGGCTTCTGGAGGATGAAGGCCGAGCCTGGCGCCGAGGCCCGCGAGATCCACTACGAAGAAACCACCTGGAAGGCGCGCCCGGACTATTCTCCCGATGGCACGCGAATCGTGTACGCATCCTATTTGGGCCAGCAGTGGCACCAGCTCTGGGTCATGCCTTCCCAGGGTGGCGATGCCTTCCCACTCTCCTACGGCGATTTTGACAACATCAATCCGCGCTGGTCTCCAGATGGAAAGCGAATCGCGTTCATTTCCAATCGCAGCGGCAGTACATCACTTTGGGTCGAGAACGTTCCGGGCGGGGCACAGACCCAGCTTGTCGCTGGTGAGAGACATTATTTAAGAGCCATGGGGCAACTGACCATCAGGGCGCTCGACCAAGCCGGCTTGCCTACGCCGGCACGCGTCTCAATCACGGGCGAAGATGGCCGCGCCTACGCGCCCGACAATGCCTGGATGCACGCCGATGACGGATTCGACCGCGCCGAGCGCCCCTTCGAAGCGCACTACTTCCATACTTCCGGGCATGCCACGATGACCGTTCCAGCGGGCCGGGTCGATGTAGAAGTGACGAAGGGCCTCGAATATCACATCGTGAAAAAGACGGTTCAGGTTGCCGCGAGCGGGCACGCGAACCTAGTCATCCGCTTGCAACCGCTGAAACTGCCGCGGGACACGCATTCCAGCTGGGTGAGCGGGGACGTGCACATCCACATGAATTATGGAGGCGCCTATCGCAACACGCCGAAGAATCTTGTGGCACAGGCGGCGGCGGAAAATCTCTCCCTCGTCGAAAGTCTTGTGGTCAACAAAGAGCAGCGCGTCCCGGACATCGCCTACTTCAGTACGACCCCCGATCCGGCTTCGACTCCGCACAATCTGCTGCTGTTCGGCCAGGAATTCCACACCAGCTATTGGGGACATCTAGGGCTGCTGAATTTGACCCGCAACTTTCTGATCCCGATCTATGCGGCCTATCCCAATACCGCCGCAGCCAGCCTGTTTCCCGCGAACGCGATGATCGCGGACATGGCGCACGAACAGCAGGCAGTGGTCGGGTACGTTCACCCCTACGAATCGATCCCGGATCCGGCCAAGGATGCGTCACTCAACCACGAGCTGCCAGTCGATGTCGCTCTGGGCAAGGTGGACTACATCGAAGTGCTCGGCTTCAGCGACCACAAGTCAACCGCCGCCGTATGGTACCGGCTGCTGAACTGCGGCTTTCATTTGCCAACCGCGGCAGGCACGGATGCGATGGCCAACTTCGCTTCTCTGCACGGGCCGGTCGGTTTGAACCGGGTTTATGCCAGGGTTCCGCTAGGTCCGCTGGGCATCCATCCGTGGCTGAGCGCGCTGAAACAGGGACGGACCTTCGCGACCAATGGTCCGTTGCTCGGGTTCACCCTCGGTGGCCAGCAGATTGGCGACGAGGTGCGACTGCCCGCCGGTGAGCGTTCGGTGAAGTTTGCGGCGTGGTTGCGGTCGTTCGTTCCCATCGACCACCTGGAGGTGATCTGCAATGGGCAGGTGGTACGCGACCTGAGCCTCAGCGGTGATCACCAGACCGCAGACGTCACGGACACCATTCCCATTTCACGCAGCGGATGGTGCCTGCTGCGAGCCTGGAGCGAGCACGCAGAGCATCCGGTGCTCGACGCTTATCCTTACGCCACGACC
>JBGQBN010000001.1:0-251194 GCA_041494805.1 Terriglobia bacterium
CAGACCGCGCTCAACCTCGCCGTAGAACTTTCCGATGGCGGCATTCTCGACAAGTACAACGTGCAGCTCATCGGGGCCAACATCACGGCCATCAAGAAGGCTGAAGACCGGCTGGTCTTCAAGGACGCGATGCAGAAGATTGGCCTCGACGTCCCCAAATCGGCGCTGGTCAACAATCTCAAGGACGGTCTGGAATTCGCCGGCAAGATCGGTTTCCCAGTAATCGTTCGTCCTTCGTTCACGCTGGGTGGCAGCGGCGGTGGCATCGCTTACAACAGGGAAGAACTCTTGGAAGTGCTGGCGCGTGGTCTGGATTTTTCTCCGGTGCATGAAGCGCTGATCGAAGAGTCGGTGCTGGGATGGAAGGAATACGAGCTGGAGGTGATGCGCGATCTGAAGGACAACGTCATCATCATCTGCTCGATCGAGAACTTCGATCCCATGGGAGTGCACACCGGCGATTCCATCACCGTTGCGCCCGCGCAGACCCTTACCGACCGCGAGTATCAGGCCATGCGGGATGCCGCCATCGCGGTCATTCGCGAGATCGGCGTGGAAACCGGCGGATCGAACATCCAGTTCGGCGTGCATCCCGGCACCGGGCGGATGGTGGTGATCGAGATGAATCCGCGCGTCTCACGGTCGTCGGCCCTGGCCTCGAAGGCGACTGGGTTTCCGATTGCCAAGATTGCCGCCAAGCTGGCGGTGGGTTACACGCTGGACGAAATCCCGAACGACATCACGCGCAAGACGCCGGCCTGCTTCGAGCCTACGCTCGACTACGTAGTAGTGAAAATTCCCAAGTGGCAGTTTGAAAAATTTCCCGGCGCGGATGAGAATCTGGGCCCACAGATGAAATCGGTGGGCGAAGTTATGGCTATTGGCCGCACATTCAAGGAAGCGCTGATGAAGGGCGTGCGTGCGCTCGATACCGGCAAGCGTATTGGCGGAGAAAAGATCGAGCCCAAGATCCTCACCCAGCGGCTGGTGACGCCGCATCCCGAGCGGCTCTCCTACATCCGCTACGCTTTGCGCCAGGGACACACCGTCAAGCAGTTGGCCAAGATGACGTCGCTTGATCCCTGGTTCCTTTACCAGCTCAAAGAGATCAACGACATGCAGCTTGAGCTGGAGAAGCACCCCATGGAATCCGTCCCCACCGAGGTGTTGCGCGAGTGCAAGCGCATGGGCTTTTCCGATGGCCGGCTGGCGGGCGTGTGGCGTCTCGATGGCAAAGGGGGACAGGAAAAAGTTCGCCACCTGCGCAAGAAGCGCGGCGTGCTGCCGGTCTACAAGCGCGTGGATACCTGCGCCGCCGAATTCGAAAGCTTCACGCCGTATCTGTACTCGACTTACGAGGAAGAAGACGAAGCCGCGCCGACCCAGAAAAAGAAAGTCATCATCCTGGGCAGCGGGCCCAACCGCATTGGCCAGGGAATTGAGTTCGATTATTGCTGCTGCCATGCGGCGTTTGCGCTGCGCGACGACGGGTTCGAGACGATTATGATCAACTGCAATCCCGAGACTGTCTCGACCGATTACGACACCAGCGACCGCCTCTACTTCGAACCGCTGACTCTGGAAGACGTTTTTGCGATCTACGAGCACGAAGCCGCTGCGGGCGTGCCAGTCGGTGTGATCGTGCAGTTCGGTGGACAGACGCCGCTCAACCTGGCGCTGCCGTTGAAGGCTGCGGGAGTGAACATTATTGGAACCTCCCCCGAGTCGATTGATCTGGCGGAAGATCGCAAGCGCTTTAACAAGTTGCTCGAAGAGCTGGACATTCCGCAAGCTCCGGGCGCGATGGCGGCGTCGATCGAGGAAGCCGTGACCGGCGCGCGACGGGTCGAGTATCCCGTACTGGTGCGGCCGTCCTATGTGCTGGGCGGACGCGCCATGGTGATCGCCTACGATGAGGAAACCGTAGTCCGCTACATGAAGGAGGCGGTGGAATATTCTCACGACCGTCCGGTGCTGATTGACCATTTCCTCGAAGATGCAGTCGAGGTGGACGTGGACGCGCTCTCCGATGGCGAAGACGTGGTGATCGGCGGCATTATGCAGCACATCGAGGAGGCTGGCATCCACTCCGGCGATTCTTCCTGCGTGCTGCCTGCCGTGGACATCCCCGAGCCACTGCTGGCCCGTATGCGTGACTACACTTTCCGTTTGGCTCGCGCTCTCAAGGTGATCGGTCTGATGAACATCCAATTTGCCATCCCGCGCACCAACGGGGGCAATGGCGGCAAAGTTTACGTGCTGGAGGTAAATCCGCGGGCTTCACGCACCGTGCCCTACGTATCGAAGGCAACGGGTGTTCCCCTGGCCAAGATCGCGGCCCGCTTGATGACGGGACGCAAACTGCGCGAGTTCCTGCCTGACTTCATCGAGCGCCGCGCCGATCTCGACACCGGACGCTGCTACTACGTGAAATCTCCGGTCTTCCCGTGGAACAAATTCCCCGGAGTGGACACCGTGCTGGGCCCGGAGATGAAGTCCACCGGCGAAGTGATGGGAGTGGCGGACAACTTTGGCGAGGCTTTCGCCAAGGCCCAGATCGCCGCGGGACAGAAGCTGCCGACGCAGGGAACGGTCTTCATCAGTGTGACTGACCACGACAAACCGCACGTGGCCGAAGTTGCCCGTAAGTTTGTCGACATGGGTTTCAAGCTGGTGGCCACGGCGGGCACCGCCGACATTCTGGAGAATGCCGGCATGACTGTGGAGCGCGTCTACAAAGTGAAAGAAGGCCGGCCGAACGTAGTGGATCTGATCAAGGGCGAGCGCATCCAGCTCATCGTCAACACGCCTACCGGACTTGAACCGTGGTTCGATGAAAAAGCTATTCGCCGGGCGGCGGTGAACGCGCGTATTACATCGATCACGACTCTTTCAGCTGCCCGCGCCGCGGCGGAGGGGATAGCGGCCTTGCAGCGCGGGGAAGTTAGAGTCCAGGCCCTGCAACACTTGCACGCGGAACGCCACGCCCGGCGGTAGTGACCGCGTTCTCCCTTTGTCATCCTGGCCGAGTCGAAGGACCTCTACCCGGTCGAACTCTTACGTCGCAGCGTCGAGGTATTCTCGGTCTGCGGTTGATCGCATGCAACGTGATCGACCGCATCGTGAGAATGCCTTGACGCGCCGGTGCCAGTACCATCAAACACGGGGTCCTTCGACTCCGCGGCTGCTTCGCTTCGCGAAGCAGCCCGCTGCGCTCAGGATGACAAGGTAGAAGGGGAAGCTGATAAGCTAAGAACTGAAAGCTGATAGCTGACAGCTGAGGCTGCGTGCTCCCATGCTTCTTCACGGCATCTTTTCCCCGATCACGACGCCCTTTTATCCCGACGGCAAGGTGTACTTCAAGAAGCTTGAGCACAACGTCGAACGCTACTCCAAGACGCCGGTGGCGGGAATCGTTGTCCTGGGCTCAACCGGCGAGGCCATCCTGCTTTCGGACCAGGAACGGCGGGAGGTGCTCAAGACGGTCCGCGAGGCTGCTGCTCCCAACAAGGTGCTAATTGCGGGCACGGGGATTGAATCTGCGTCGGAAACGCTCCGCTTGACTGAGTACGCCGCAGAGCTCGGCTACGACGTTGCCCTAGTACGCACGCCGCACTTCTACAGGAAGCAGATGCAGCCCGCGAATCTCTTGGCGTTTTACCGAACGGTTGCCGACCGTTCGCCGCTGCCGCTCATGATCTACAACGTCCCCCCTTTCACGGCATACGACATTCCCGCCGAAGTCGTGATCGAGCTGGCCGAGCACTTCAACATCGTCGGCATTAAGGAATCGGGCGGGGATGTGGAGAAAGCCCGCAAGATGGTGGAAGGCACGCGGCATGTGAAGCGCGCTGCCACGGTGACCGAAACCTTTGAGGCGGTCACGCCGCGCATGTTGAAAGCCGCTGCTGGAGGCAACGGACAGGGCGGGGAACTGGTGCCGGTGGCGGCGCTTGCGGGGACGTCGAAGCCGTTGTTATCCGTGCCATCATCCTCTGCGGTGAGCGTGGTTGCCGGATTGAAGACGCGGCAAAAGGAAATCGGGTTCCAGGTACTGTTCGGTTCCGCGCAGAAACTCGAACCAGCGCTGCAAGCAGGTGCGGTGGGCGCGGTTTTGGCCTTCGCTGACCCTGCCCCCACGGCCTGCTACGAAATCTACACGGCGTGGAAGGAAGGCGACACGGAGTTGGCACGGCTGAAACAGGAACGCATTGTCAAGGCTGCCCAGCGGATCGTCGGCGAGTTGGGCATTCCGGGCGTGAAGTACGCCATGGACTTCAACGGTTATTTCGGCGGGCCGGTGCGGTTGCCGCTGTTACCGCTGACCGCTGATCTGAAGGCTGAGGTGGAGCGGTTGCTAGCGGACATTAGGAACTAAGAGTAAGGACACTTCAGCTTAGCCAATGAAAAAGACAGTAGAGAAGTCCATCCGTCCACGCCTGCCCAAGGTTTCCGAAGAAATGAAGGCCTGGTCTGCAGCGCTTGCGAACGAAGTCACGACGTGGCCAGGCGTGACTACGCGGCCGATGTTCGGCTTCACCGCCCTGTATCGGCGGGGCCAGATCTTTACCGTGCTGCCACGCACGCGTGGCATGGAAACTCCCAACTCGCTCGCCTTCAAACTGGAATCTATGGGGCCGCGGATCCTGGCCCGTGCCCGGCGCGATCCGCGCATCGCATTTACTGAGATGCAGAAAGCTCGATGGTTGCGCTTCGAGATAGGCTCTGATGCGGACCTCCATTCCGCACTCGATTGGCTCGGCCGTGCCTATGAAGCAGCAGGCTGAAGCGACCGTTCACTTTCGAATCACAACGAGCTTGTCACTTCGCGCCCAACGCGCTATTATTTGAACGAACGTTCGAACAATGGCGACTATTTCTCCAGTCAGCTCGCAGCTCTCAGGCCAACGCCGAGGGTCCAGCGCCACACCGCGCCTGGAGACTCGTTTCGACCGCCGCCAGGCTAAGCTCCTGAGCCACGCCACCAACGTTTTCTACGAGAAAGGTTACGAAGGCGCGTCCATGCGCGATCTGGCGCGCTCCAGTGGAATGTCGCTGTCGAACCTCTACTACTACTTCGAGTCCAAAGAAAAGCTGCTCTATCTCATCCAGAAACATACGTTCACCACCATTGTCGAGCAGCTGCGTGGACGACTCAAGGATACCTCCAGCCCCGAAGAGCGGATTCGCGCGTTCATTCACAATCACCTCGAATATTTTCTGTCCAATCAGAAGGCGATGAAGGTTCTCTCGCACGAGGATGATGTGTTGAAGAACGGTTTTGGCGCCGAGATTGCCGCCATCAAGCGCGAGTACTACCGCATTTGTGTGGAGTTGCTGGACAGCTACAAGCGCGCGAAAGGACTAGAATTCTCCAGTCGGACTGCGGTGCTCAGCCTGTTCGGGATGATGAACTGGATCTACACCTGGTACAACCCGCGCGTGGATGCCGGCGCCGAAGAGCTGGCGCGCGAAATGGGCGACATCTTTGTGCAGGGCATCCGCGTAGCGCCGGGCAAAGCAGCGCAGAAGAAGAAGCCTGGGTATCGAAATCTGGGACATCGAAATTAAACTGACATTCTAACCATTGCGAAAAGGAGTTTGACCATGGCGACTACCGTACAGCCGACAGCCAGCGAGACCACCAGGCAACTGATCAACTACCGCGTCGATGCTGGCGTGGCAGTGATCGAGATGTTCGACCCGCCGGCCAATACCTACACCTACGAAATGAACCGCCAGCTCGACGAGGCGATTCTCAAAGCCCGCATGGACAACGACGCTTATGTCATTGTACTCACCGGTTCGGGCGACAAGTTCTTTTCCGCTGGCGCCAACATCAAAATGCTGGCCAGCGTCGATCCCACGTTCAAGTACTACTTCTGCCTGCACGCGAATGAGATGCTGCTGCGCCTGGAGCACACGCCCAAGCTGGTGATCGCTGCAATCAACGGACACTGCGTCGGCGGCGGGCTGGAAATCGCCATGGCGGCGGACATCCGCATCGCGCGCCAGGATGCGGGCAAGATCGGCCTGCCAGAAGTGAATCTGGGTGTATTGCCGGGAACCGGCGGAACCCAGCGGCTGTCACGCCTGGTGGGGAAGAGCAAAGCCATTGAGCTGATGGTTACGGGCAATACCTTCTCGTTCGAAGAAGCGAAAGAGCTGGGGATCATCAACGACATCTTCGACCGGGAGAACTTCATGGCGAACATCATGGAGTACGCCCGCCAGTTCTGCCCGCCCAACAAGGCAGCCAAGGCTGTGGGACGCATCAAGCGCGCGGTGCAGACCGGATGGGAGATTCCGATGGAGTCGGCACTGGCGGTCGAGCGTGAGAACCAGCAGTTACTTTTCCAGAGTGAAGACGCCAAGGAAGGCCTGGCGGCGTACGTGGAGAAGCGGCCGGCGATATTCAAAGCGAAGTAGCACCGCATTACGTACGAAGGAAACAAATGATCGCAGCTACAAAAACGAAAATCACACCCGGCCGCCTCTTGATCGACGGACAGTGGAGCGACAGTGCCCAGAAGTTCGACACCATCAATCCGGCGACTGGCGAGATTCTGACGCAGATCGCCCAGGCTTCGTCGGATGATGTCGACCGCGCGGTCCAAGCCGCCCGCCGTGCTTTTGAAAACCGCGGCGGCCCCTGGCGCAAAATATCGGCCAGCGAGCGCGGCCGTCTCATCTGGCGCCTGGCTGATCTGGTCGAAAAGAACATCGAGGAACTTGCCGAGCTTGAAACCCTCGACAACGGCAAGCCTATCTTCGAATCCCGCTACGTCGACATGCCCATGGTGATCGATGTTCTCCGCTATTACGCGGGCTGGGCCACGAAGATTCATGGCGAGACAGTCAACACGTCTGAAAACGCTTTTACCTACACGGTGCGCGAGCCGGTAGGCGTGGTCGGCCTGATTGTTCCGTGGAATTTTCCGCTGCTCCTGGCTTCCTGGAAGGTTGGGCCGGCGTTGGCCTGTGGCAACACGATCGTGTGGAAGCCGGCCAGCCTGACGTCGCTGACTGCGTTGCGATTCGGCGAGTTGGCGGTAGAAGCGGGTGTGCCCGCGGGTGTACTGAACATCGTGACCGGCAGCTCTGAAGTCGGAAGAACGATGGTGCGCCACCCGGGAATCGACAAGATTGCCTTTACGGGATCAACCTCGGTCGGCCAGGAGATCATGCGCAGCGCGGCCGACAGCATGAAGCGCCTGACCCTTGAGCTGGGCGGGAAGTCACCGAATATCGTGTTTGCCGATTCCGATATTGATAACGCCGTGAAAGGGGCGATCACCGGGATTTTTTACGGCAAGGGCGAGGTCTGCAATGCAGGCTCGCGGTTGTTTGTCGAAAGCAAGGTGCAGGACGAGTTCCTGGAGAAACTGGTTGCGCGGGCCAAGAAGATGCAGCCTGCGGATCCGCTTGATCCCAAGACCCGCATGGGCGCGATCGTCAGCCAGGAGCAGATGCAAACGGTTCTCGGCTACATCGAGGCCGGGAAGAAGGAAGGCGCAAAGCTGATTGCGGGTGGAAATCGCGTGTCGGTGGATGGTGGCAAGGGATTCTTTATTGAGCCGACGATTTTCGGCGGCGTGAACAACGACATGAAGATTGCGCAGGAGGAAATCTTCGGGCCGGTGCTGGCTGCGTTGAGCTTTGACGATGTGGATCAGGTGATTGAGCAGGCCAATAACAATCCCTATGGCTTGGCGTCAGCGGTCTGGACTCGCGACGTCAAGAAAGCGCATTCTGTCTCACGGCGACTCAAAGCTGGAACGGTGTGGATCAATACGTACGGGCTGATGGATGCGGCGTTGCCCTTTGGCGGCTACAAAAGTTCGGGTTTCGGTCGCGAGTTGGGCATGCATGCCATTGAGCATTACACGGAACTCAAAACTGTTTGGTTGAATTTAGCGTGAGCGAGACGTAGCAAGCTACGTCTCTACGGAGAGAAATGAAACTGTAGAGAGGTTGCTTGCAACCTCTCTTTCATAGAGGACTTATGCCAGGAAAAGTAGCAAAAATCGGAACCTTCAGTGACTGGATCGGCCTGTTTGACGATTGGCGCAAGGACATTGGCGTCAACACCGACGAGATTGCCAGTTTCAAGTTCGACACGCTCTTCGGCGCGATCGAGACGGAGGAGATTCAGTTTGGCGCGTTCAAAGGCCGCCGCAAGTGGGAGAACCTGCGCCAGGTGCCCACGCAACAGATGCGCGATGCGCTGATCAACCTCATCGTCTACCAGGGCGATACCGAATTCGCCAGCGTCGAGCAGCAGCGAAACCTGTTCCAGACGGCGCCCACGGACTGGGACCGCAAGGCGCTCACCCGCGTGATGATCGAAGAAATGCGTCACGGCTGGCAGATGTGCGCCCTGTTGGTGGACCACTTCGGCTACTCGGGCAAGGTGGAGGCGCAGAAAATGCTCGAGCGCCGCGCCTTTGAAAACAAGCGACTGCTCGGCGCCTTCAACGTGGACGTGGACAACTGGATGGATTTCTTCACCTACACCGACTTCGTCGATCGCGACGGCAAGTTCCAGTTGCAGATGCTGAAGTATTCGGCCTTCGCGCCGCTGGGCCGGTCCATGTCGTACATGCTGCGCGAAGAAGCTTTCCACATGGGCACGGGCAACGACGGGCTGCGCCGCATCGTCGAGGCGGGTGTGGTTCCGGCATGGCTGATCCAGAAGTATCTCAACAAATGGATCTCGTGCTCGTATGACCTGTTTGGCACGGACCATTCCGGTTCGGCGCATTGGGCCTATGTCTGGGGTATCAAGGGCCGCTACGATGAGCCCAAGAACGAGAAGGCAGCCGAGGTCGAGGAGTTGAATGACTACAACCGGCATTTGTACCGCGATGAAGTGGCGGGCCTGATCGAACGTTTCAATAACGTATTAAGGACCGGTGAACCAAGACTTTACGCTCCAAACATCAAGTTTAACCGGAACATCGGAAGGTGGGCGGGACAGAAGTTCCATGCGCAGACCGGTGAGCCGGTCGACGACAAGGCGTATGAGCAGCATTTGAAGGAACACATGCCGACGGCGGAAGACAAGAAACTGCTGCTCGACATCATCAGCAACGAGAAAAAATGGATTGCGCCGAAAGAGGGCGCACGCGACCCGTTGGCTTCGATTGGCGAGGTACGGAAGTCGGCGATCAATTTGTAGGTTCTTTTCGCCACGGAGACGCGGAGGCACAGAGAAGAATCAAAGTGATATTACCTCCGTATGCTCTGTGTCCTCTGTGGTTAAAGTCTTTTGAAGCGATCTAGAACATGACCACTGCTCCCACCGACATTTCGGATCGAGGCCCGCAGGCTGGCGGGTCCTTGGCCTGCACGCTGGGCGAACTGATGGTCGCCACTGCCGCCCGCGAGATCCGCGACCGCGAGGTCGTGTTCGTCGGCATGCGCTTGCCGCTGATTGCGTTTGTGGTGGCCAAGAGAACCCATGCCCCGAATGCAGTAGGTTTGTTCGAGAACGGAGTGATTCGCTCCACTCCCGCGGCTGAGTTGATCTACACCATGGCCGATCCACCGAATATTCTGGGCGCGACGCAGTGTCTGGACATGATGGGAGTCATGAGCCTGCTACAGTCCGGGCGCGTGCATGTCGGCTTTCTGGGCGCGGCCGAGGTAGACCGCTTCGGCAACCTGAACTCGACTCAAGTGCGCGGGCCCAAGGGGCTCACACGGTTGCCCGGTTCCGGCGGAGCTTGCGACATTGCGTCGCTGGCGCAACGCTTCGTGGTGTTGCTCGAACACAGTAAGCAGCGCCTGCCGGAGCGGGTTTCATATGTGACCAGTCCGGGCAATGGAGACGGCCACGGCTGGCGGCAGCGTGTCGGTCTGCCGCGGGGCGGACCGTCGGCCGTGATTACAACCAAGGCGGTGCTGCGTTTCGGCGAGGACGGCGAAGCGTATCTTGCATCGGTACATCCCGGGGTTGAAATGGATGACATTCTGACCAACACCGGCTGGAAGCTGCGGATTGCCGAAAAGACTACTCAGACTCCGGCACCGAGCGCTGAGGAGTTAGCCGCCATCCGCGAGTATGACAAGGATGGGTTCTGGACGCGATGAGTACGCAAACTGTAGCCAAATTATCTCGGCTTTCCCTGGAAGTCAACGCTCCAGTGGCGCGCATTTCCCTACACAATCCGCCGCTCAACATCATAGACATCCCCATGATGGAGGAACTGGCGCAAACATTGGCGGAGATTGAGTCGCGGCCAGATATGTCGGTCGCCGTAATTACGGGATCGGGAAAAGCCTTCTCTGTCGGCGTGGACGTCGCCGCCCACACGCCGGACAAAGTCGAAACCATGCTGGCCAAGTTTCACGCCGTCATTCGCGCGCTGGTGGGCACAAAGAAGGTCACAATCGCCGCCGTGCGTGGGCATTGCCTGGGCGGAGGCGCGGAGCTGGCCATGGTCTGCGACCTGGTGTACTCCTCGGAATCCGCCACCTGGGGATTTCCCGAGATCAAACTGGGATGCTATCCGCCGGTGGCGGCAACCGCGCTGGCGGCGCTGGTCGGGCAGAAACACGCGTCAGACCTGGTACTGAGTGGCCGGAGCATCACTGGCACGGAAGCAGCCTGCATCGGCTTAGCCAACCGCGCCGTACCTGACGGGGACGTCGAGTCAGCCGTTCAGGAGTCGGTGGATCGCTTGTTGAAGCTGAGTCCAGCAGCTCTCGCCATCACCAAGAAGGCGATCTATGCCTGGGACTCCATCCACTTCGACAAAGGTCTGGCCCGCGCCGAAAAGATTTATCTGGACGAATTGATGAAGACGGAAGACACGCAGGAGGGAATCAACGCTTTCTTGCAGAAGCGGGAGCCGGTGTGGAAGGGCAAATAGTGGCAGCCGCCAAGCCATCCGGGATCAAAGCCGCGCACCTGATGTGCGGCATGCCGGTGTGGGGGATTGCCGGCTTGCTGGGCTCCTTGTATCTGGCCTACGTGTCCTACGAACATATCCGCCGGCAGGGTTTCAACTGGAAGCATGATGCGTGGTCGATTGTGACTTACGCGGCTTGGGTGTTGCTGCTGGCCGGATTGACCAGCGCAACCCGCTGCTGGCGCGAGCGCATGTTCTTCGGGCTGGTACTGACGAATTTCGTGTTGGGCTTTCTGCTGACCGTTTGGGCAAGTGCGCCGAGAGAAGCCGTTCGCGACGTGAGAATGATTGCTGCGGGCTTGTGGGGACTGGCGGCGGTAGTGAGTTTCGCGATCACTCTGGCCCCGGGAACGACCGCGAGTCTGAGAAAAAAGGCTGAATGATGTCTAAGCTCGTGACCATGCACGAGGCCATTGCGAACCTGGTGCCCGACGGCGCTTCGGTCGCGCTCGGCCTGCAGATGGAGCAGATGATCCCTTTCGCCGCCGGCCATGAAATTATCCGCCAGAAAAAGTGCGGTCTCACTCTCATCGGTCCGATCTCAGACATTCTGTTTGATCAGCTGATTGGCGCTGGATGTGTGGAGCAGGTGATCGCCGCCTGGGTAGGCAGCGTAATGATGGGATCTGCCTACAACTTTCGGCGAGGCGTGGAGCAAGGCGCAGTGAAGGTCACGAACCTCACGAATTTCAGCGTAGCACTCGCACTGCAAGCCTCGGCGATGGGCGTGCCGTTTCTGCCCACGCGCACCGCGCTGGGCAGCGACATCGCCCATGACAATAAGTTCTTTGTTGAGATTGATTCGCCCTTTCCCAGCCGGTGTGGGGACAGGTCTTCGACCCGTCCATCCGGGCGGGCCCAGGCTAGTGAGAAGCTCCACGCCGTTCGCGCCTTGTCACCCGATGTCACAATCGTCCATGTACAGCGCGCCGACAGCCAAGGCAACGCGCATTGCTGGGGCAATTTCGGCGTGATGATTGAAGGCGTGCGCGCAGCGAAGCGAGTGATTTTGGTAGCGGAGGAAATCGTTGAACCCGAGGTAATCACCAGCGATCCTAACCGCACGGTAATTCCAGGATTTCTGGTGAATGCGGTGGTCGAGTGCCGGTACGGCGCGCACCCGTCGCCAGTGCAGGGATACTACAAGCGCGATGACGCGTTCTTTCGGCAGTACCACGAACACACAAAGACCAAGGCTGACAGCGCCGCCTGGCTGGATCGCTGGGTGTACGGTATGGCGGACCGCCGAGCCTACATGAATCAGCTTGGCGCCTGCCGCGTGGACGAGTTGGGCGTGAAGCAGCACGCGTACGCGGCGCAGACGGATTTTGGATATTAGCACTCAGCAGCCAGCGCTCAGCATTCAGTGAATCTCTGGAATGCAAGATGGCTGAGTGCTGAAGGCTACTGTGGACTTCGAAATCAGTGCCGGGCAGGTAAAGGCCATGCTCAAGCAGGGCGACAAGTTCATGTTGTTGGACGTGCGTGAACCTGGGGAGCTGGAGAAGTCGCGGCTCGAGGGAAGCAAGCACATTCCCATGGGCGATGTGCCGGCGCGCGCGCATCAGGAACTCGACCCGGAGGAACACATCGTAGTGATGTGCCATCACGGCGTGCGTTCGCTCAGTGTCACCAACTGGCTACGCCAGCAGGGATTCGAGAAGGTGCAGTCCATGCGTGGCGGGATCGACGGCTGGGCGCGCACGGTGGATCCCAAGGTGCCGCTGTATTGAGGGCAGCTGTTGGCTGTTAGGTTTAGCCTGAAGCATTGGGCACCAGCTAAGAGCTAACAGCCAAGAGCTAAGAGCTTGCAATGAAAAAAGAACTCATCGAGCTACGCGTCAACGGCCGTACCCACGAGCTGGCGGTCGAACCCAGCAAATTGCTGCTGGACGCGCTGCGCCAGGACTTGCAGCTCACCGGATCCAAGCGCGGCTGTGACGATTCCTCCTGCGGCGCTTGCACGGTGCAGGTGGATGGTGTCCCGATGCTTTCTTGCACCATGCTGGCCGCCAGTTGCGAAGGGCAGGAGATCACGACCGTCGAAGGAGTGAGCGAGCACGGCAGCCTGGCCGCCATCCAGAAAGCCTATGGCGACTGGGGAGGGGCGCAGTGCGGCTTCTGCACTCCGGGTTTCATCATGACGGTCAAGCATCTGCTGACGCAAAACTCGAATCCGACGGAGCAAGAAATCCGCAGCGCGTTGAGCGGCAATCTCTGCCGCTGCACTGGTTATAGCCAGATGTATCAGGCGATCAAGGCCGCGATTGAGGCCGAGCAGAAGGGAATGGCAGCGGCTCGATAGACGCTACCCTGACGACTGAGGACCGACGAGCGACAACTGACCAATCATGACTGACTTCTCCATCATCGGAAAACCTATCGCCATGGTCGACGCCGCCGGCAAAACCACCGGCGCCGGCAAGTACACGGACGATCTCAGCCTGCCCGGTATGCTTGTCGGCAGAATCCTGCATTCACCGTATCCGCACGCCCGCATCAAGCGGATTGACACTAGCCGCGCGGCGAAGCTTGAGGGTGTCGTAGCGATTGCCACGGGGAAGGACGCGCCCAACCCGTACGGCATTCTGCCCGTCGGCCATGATGAGCACGCGCTTGCTCTGGACAAAGTCCGCTACGTTGGCGACAACGTGGCCTGCGTAGCCGCAGTGGACGAGGCCACGGCTGACAAGGCGCTGGAACTAATTGACGTCGAGTACGAAGTCCTGCCCGCCTACTTCGATCCCGAAGAATCGATGAAGGCGGAGACCAACCTCATCCACGACAACAAGCCGCAGAATCTGGAGAAAGACTATCATCACGTCTTTGGCGATCCGGACAAGGGTTTTGCCGAGGCTGACCAGGTTGCCGAAGCCCGCTTCATCGCCAACGAAGTCACCCATGCGGCCATGGAACCGCACTCCACGCTGGCCGCATTCGAGATCGACTCGCAAACCGGCAAGCCGGGGCGGCTCACCGTTTGGTCGTCAACGCAGGTCCCCTATTACCTGCAGCACAAGTTGTCGCTGGTGCTCGAAATGCCGATGGCGCAAATTCGCGTCATCAAGCCCCTCGTAGGTGGTGGGTTCGGGGGCAAGAGTGAAGTCATTCCGCTGGAGATCATTGCCGCCATAGCAGCCCGCGCAGCCCGTGCGCCGGTGAAGATCACCTACACGCGGGAAGAAGTCTTCTGGGCCCATCGCGGGCGCCCGCGAACGATTATTGATCTCAAGACCGGAGTCAAGAACGACGGCCACATTACCGCAGTCAAAGCGCGGGTGGTTCAGGATGGCGGCGCGTACTGTTCCTATGGGGTCGTAACCATTCTCTACTCTGGCGCGCTGCTGGGTGCGCTTTACGACATTCCCAACATTCAATATGACGGCTATCGTGTGCTGACCAACAAGCCCGCCTGCGGCGCCATGCGCGGGCATGGCACGGTCAACGTCCGCTTTGCGTTCGAGTCACAACTGGACGAACTGGCGGCCAAGCTGGGACTTGATACCGCGGAAATCCGTCAGCGCAATCTGCTCCAGCCGCCCTGTGTGACGATCAACGGCCTGCGGGTGCAGAGTTACGGCTTGCCAGAGTGCATCGAGAAAGTGGTCGAGCGCTCAGGCTGGAAGGAGCGCAAGGGCAAGTTGGCGCGGAGTCGTGGGCTGGGCATCGCCTGCAGCCACTACGTGAGCGGCGCGGCCAACTCGATCATTCGGTCTGACATGCCGCACTCCACGGTCAACATCAAGATTGATCGTGATGGCGGGGTAGTCGTCTATACGGGTGCGTCGGAGATCGGCCAGGGCTCCGACACTATGACTGCTCAGATCGCCGCCGAAGTGCTGGGTTGCTCACTGGGGCGGGTGAAAATCATAGCTGCCGATACCGACCTCACACCCATTGACATCGGCTCTTATTCCAGCCGGGTGACCTTCATGGCGGGCAATGCCACGCTGCGCGCCGCGCAAGAAGTAAAGAAGCAGATTGCTTTGGCGGCGGCCCGCAAGATGAACTGTTCACCGGAGGACTTGATTTTCCGCAACGACGTCGTGTCGCGGAAAGATGCAGGTGTGGCGCGGGCGCCCTCGCCCGCGAGTCTCCCGGAGAATCAGGCCTCGGTCAGTGGCCGCGTGGAAGGCCAGATTCTCCGCGGCTCCTTGCAGCAGAAGCGCAAAGATGAAGGCCCGAAAGACACGATGACGTTCGAAGAAGCCGTGGTCGCTGCCATCGACTTCCACGGCACGCTGACCGGAACCGGTTCCTATGCTCCACCGACGGAAGCCCGTGGCGGGAAGCACAAAGGCGCCGGTGTGGGCCCGTCACCCGCCTATTCCTACTCGGCGCAGGTAGCCGAAGTCAGCGTGGACGAGGACACCGGAGAAGTCGCGGTCCACAAAGTGTGGGCAGCGCACGATTGCGGCCGTGCCTTGAACCCGGTCTCAGTCGAAGGCCAGATCATTGGATCAGTCTGGATGGGCATGGGCCAGGCACTCACCGAAGAAATGGTCTGGAAAGATGGCATGCTGATGAACCCGGGCATGCTCGAGTACCGCAGCCCGTCCTCCGTGGAATCGCCGGAAGTGGAACCGATTATCGTCGAAAGCATCGATCCCGAAGGCCCGTTCGGTGCCAAAGAGTGCAGCGAAGGCTCTCTGGCCGCGACTATTCCAGCGATCTCAAACGCGATTTACGATGCGGTCGGCATCCGCCTGCGCGAGTGTCCGTTCACACCGGAACGTGTTTTGGCGGCGCTGCGCGCCAAGAAAAATGCCAAGCACATCAACCTGACTGAAGGCGTTGATCCAACTTCACCCACGCGTTTTCGCGAACATGGTGGATCCTTGTGGTTTCGCGGTAAGGGCCCGGAGCGGCATCCGCTCGATCCCGCGCGGCGGGAAGTTCCGGCAGAAGCGGAAGGCGACGATTGAGCCTCCCAGAGTTCAGGCTGCTGCGCCCGCGCACGCTGGAGGAAGCGGTTGGCTATCTGGCAAAGGATGCCAATAACATCCGCGTGCTAGCGGGCGGCACCGACCTGGTGCCGTCGATGCGCCAGAAGTTGTTCGAGCCCGAATTCGTGCTCGACATCCGTCACATTGCGGAACTGAACGGCATCCGGCCGCACCAGGGGAACGGCGTGGAGATCGGCGCCCTAACCACACTCACTACGATCGAGCAATCCCAGATCCTGCGGCGCCGCTATCCAGTGCTGACCGAGGCGGCTGCGACGGTAGCCTCTCCACTGCTGCGCAACATGGGCACGATCGGCGGGAATATCTGTCTCGACACGCGCTGCCTCTGGTACAACCAGTCTCTCACCTGGCGCAAGGGCTGCGGCTTCTGCATCAAGAAAGACGGTGATCTGTGCCACGTCGCGCCTGGCGGAACCAAGTGCTGGGCGGTGTTTTCCGGCGATACGCCTCCGGCGCTGCTGTGTCTGAATGCCGAGGTTGAGATCGCCAGCGCGGCTGGCCCGCGCCGCATGCCGCTGCGTGAGTTCTATACCGGCGTGGGCGATGATTATCGCAAGCTGCAAGCCAACGAGTTATTGACCCGAGTGTTCTTGCCGGAATCTTCGGCGGACTACCGGGGCATCTATCGCAAGCTGCGTATTCGCGGCTCGATTGATTATCCCCTGGCCGGCGTGGCCGTTGCCATGAAGCGTTCGAATGGCCACGTCGCCGATGCCCGCGTGGCCATCACCGCAGTGAATCCCGCACCAATGCTGGTGAAGGGAGCAAGCGAACTGCTGGCAGGAAAAATGGTGGACGAAGCCCTCGCGGACGCCGTGGGCAATCTGGCAGCCAAGACCGCCAAGCCCCTGACCACCTCGGCGATCACCCCGGAATATCGGCGGGAGATGATCCGGGTGTTCACCAAGCGCGCGCTGCTGGCGGTCGCCGGGAATTGAGATCGTCAGGGCCGACACCCGCGCTAGCGCGACGAGAATAAGTGGCCTAACTTCTCTTTCTTGGTCTTGAGGTAATCCTCGGCATGAGGATTAGGCGAGACTTCACAAGGCACACGCTCGGTCACTGCAATGCCATCGCGTTCGAGCGCAGCCACTTTGTCGGGATTATTGGAAAGCAGCCGCACCCGCGAAATGCCCAGGCTTTTCAGGATTGCGCCGGGCAACGCGAATTCGCGGTGGTCAGCCTTGAAGCCGAGGCGCTCATTGGCTTCGACAGTATCCAGCCCGGAGTCCTGCAGTTCGTAGGCCTGCAGTTTGGCCATCAACCCAATGCCACGGCCTTCCTGCTGTTCGTAGATCAACACGCCCGCCCCTTGTTGGGCGATCATGGAGAGAGCCATCTCGAGTTGCTGGCGGCAATCGCAGCGCAGCGAGCCGAATACGTCCCCGGTGAGACACTGAGAATGTATCCGCACCAGCGGTGGCGCGGAGTGGACATCGCCCATCACCAGGGCGACAGCAGTTTCCGGACGACCGTCCTCTCCGAGCGGCCCTTCGAAACCCAGGATGCGGAACTTGCCCCAACGGGTAGGGAAGTCGGCGGAGGCGACCTTTCGAACCGAATCAGAACTCACACCAGCATTATAGCGGGACACAGGAGGCGGACGAACACGAGGACGTGCGCGATGTGTCAGGCCAAGAGCTAAACGTTGCCTGGTCTGAAGTGGTAGTAGACGTCTTGCTTGGAAGGGATGGCGACACCGTTTCGCGTCGCCGGACGAAAGCGCCAATTCTCCAGGGCTGCCAGCACTTTGGCGTCAATGGCCGGTCCGAGAGTCTGCAGTACTACCTTCTGAACGATGTTGCCTTTCTCGTCGATCGTAATCTCGACCACCACATCACCCTCAACCACGCCCACCAGATCAGCATGGCTCACCACGGGATCGGAAGCCGAAACCGGCAAGGCGGGTCGGACCTCGTCACCTGTCGCCGAACCGCTGCCCGCCGATCCGTAGGGAGTGCCTGCAGATGTCGCCTGGCTACCCGTACCGGACGCGACTGCCGGAGTATCCGGCTCCACCCGCGAGAGCGGGAGATCGCGCTTGCGCGCCCGCAACTTCTTCGCCTGTTGTTGCCAGGTAATGTGTGTCTGCGACGCGGTCTGCTGGTCCAGCGCTGCAGCGGAGGTGTCGGGCAAAGCAGCGGTCCCATCAAGAGAGGGCCAGTAAAGCTGCGTGATCGTGCTTCCGTTTTCCCCGTAGACCACCGAGGAAGGAGTCAGGAACCTGGGCCTGGAACTGTACAGCAGCCACCCCAAAAACAGGCAGTGGAGCAACAGAGAAACGCCCAGCGACCGCAGTCGTTTTTGAGGCAGGACGTCACTGGCTTGCGCGAACATTTACCTAGAGTAAGCTACTTCATAGAGGTTGGAAAGCGCTGCTGGTAACACCATGGTTCTTCGAGTTGGGAGCAGTTAGGGCATGGATAAAGCTTCATTCTCTTATCGACGCGGGTGGATGCGGGGACTTGGTCTTCGTCCGAGAACGCTGCTAAGATTGTGTTGCGCCGTATCGTTTTTTGTTCTGCGAGTGGGGCTATAGCTCAGATGGGAGAGCGCATCGTTCGCAACGATGAGGTCGTCGGTTCGATCCCGACTAGCTCCACCATGTTGTCAATCACTTAGCGGTGCTGGCTGTGCGCACGTCCCAAATCGCCGCCCGCTACTGCCCAACCCTCACTGCACGGTAACCGCAACGGGATCAGAGGCGATGCCGTTGGCTACCACCTCCAGGCTGCTGGCGCCCAGTTCCACGCCGACCGGAACATCGAAATTTGTGGATACCTTGTGTTTCCCGGTCGCTACACCCATGGTGCTATGGTCGTGCGTCCGAGCATAGAAGACGTGCCCGGTCGCCTGGTTGGTAATACGCACCAGCGGGTAGTTGGTGGCAGCTTGGGCATCGTCTCCGTATCCGCCGGCTTGCGAAAGGCCGTTGAACTGTTTACCCGAGATGACATACGACCCCCCGGGACTAACTGTAGCCGGGGCGGAGACGATCGTTGGCGCCCAAGCACGATCGGCGCTGCCGCTGGCTGTGTAAATCTCGACATCCGCCGAGCCATCAGTGAACATGACTTGGCCCGTCGGAAGCATGAGCATACGTCCGTAGAAGGACGAATCGTTGGGTGCGTTGGGCGGATCGGAGACCTGGATCAGGTTGGTCCCATCGAACTCGAAGAAATGGACAGGTATGCTGAAGACACTCGGGCTCGCAGCGCAAAGTACGTTCCCGTTGGGTAGCAGCTCCGCGGGGCCATCGGCTATATCCAGTTGGCCCCCGATATTCGGAAAATCCGGACCAGGCACCCAGGTGCCAGGATTTCCCGGGTGGTAGATGGAGTTGTGGCCGGTGGCTCCGGTGGCAAAGACGGTACCGTCGGGCCGTAGTACTGCCGGTCCCACCTCGTGCGATCCGCTGCCGTCTGAGTTTATATCCGCCAGTTTGACAATCGTGCTCCCGGCGCTGCGCCACCTTCCCAACCGCGCACTATATCGCTCAGAGTGAGTAAGGTCGCCGGGGTTGTTTGCGTCGACCGTCAGCACAGTCCCATCGACCAGTAGCGTCCATCCTTCTTCGTCATTACCGTCGGCCTTGCCTGTGCCGGTGGCGGTCCAGGTTAACGTCGTGGGGTCCAACAAAGCGGCCTGGGTACTGCAGCAATTGGCCAGCATAAACTGTCCGTTACGCAGAATTACACTCTGGGCATCGCCAATATTGGCCCACCCGCTGGGGGGCGCTACCGATTTCCACTTCTTGGTTATCGGGTCGTAGATAGCCCCCAGGTTGGTCCAGGCAGCTTGACCGAGATTGTATTCTCCACCCTCGATAATAACCCGGCCGTCGGGCAGCACCGCAGAGGCGTAATAAAGCGGGCTGTAGCCCGGTGGCATCGAGGCCAGCCTGGACCATGTCCCAGCCAGGTAACTGCCGTTGATATCCGGGGTCAGCCGCCACCAAGCCTGGAGGCCCGTGACGTGCACCATCACAGTGCCATCGGTGAGCAGCAGAGCGGTGCTTGCACTAAAGATAGGTTGGTGCTGCATCGGTTGCCACGATTGTGAGCGGGCAGCGCGGGACCAGGCCAGCAAAACCACAAGCGCAATTCCCAGCGTTCGTAACACTTTCATGTCTTGTCCTCGCATGGTTGCGTCCTTTAAGGAGACTCTGAATCAAGGTTTGTGAAGCGACGGCACGCCGACAGGTGGATGTGGGAGCTACTATAAAAGCCCAAGAATGCTAGGTGTGAGTCGTCCGGGTGTCAAGATGCATGATTTTGCACACCAAGAGCAAGGGCCCACTCTTGAGCCAGGTGGACAGTCGGGTGCGCCAGTTTTCGCCACAGCTTATTCGCTCTTCAATAACTTCGGGAGGCGTGGTAACAGGAGACCTCACCACCTCTGACTAGGCGGCGGGGAAGAACAAGCAGTGTGTTTCTAATCCGGGACCTGAATTGCGAGATCCTCGGTCACTTGGAAAGCTCAGCAAGCGGAATCGCCCGGCTCGAAGAGGTCCCTACATTTAGCCTCGTACCGAGCAAACTCATGCGAGTTTGCAGCAGCTGTTCTCGGGTAAGGGCATCTTCCAGCGCTGTGCTCTGGGCTTGCAAACCTGCCTGCAGTTCGACGATCCGCCGCCCCACTCGCAGCCGTGCCCGAAGCTCTTCCAGCGCAATCGGCTTGGTGACGTAATCATCCGCCCCAGCCCGCAGGCCTGCGGTGATGTCGGCGGTGCTGTTTCTTGCGGTTAGCAGGATCAGGTAGGTGGGGGCAGTCCTGGAATTGGCCCGTACCTCCCGGCAGATTTCTGGTCCCGTCATTCCCGGCATGACCCAATCGAGAATGGCCAGTTTCGGACCGTCGTCCTGCTGCAGCATAGCCCACGCCCGGGAGCCGTCTTCCGCAGCCGAGACCTCAAACTCACTGGACAGCGATTGCTGCAAGAGCCTGCGAAAGAAAGCATCATCCTCGGCAATCAAGACCTTCATAGTTCAATCCTGTCACTCCATCCACGGGGCTTCATTGACGCCGAGGTGGGGATGGAAAGGGCAATCCACGGGAAGATGTGGTAGGCCTGTCATATCATGAAGATCGCCCGCATTGGCCACAAACTTTAGTCCCACTATGGGAAGCGACGGCGGGCAAGTCCGTCGTGAATCTTCAGATTTGTCGTTTGTTATTTATTGCCGGTGGGGGGGCGGCCCCTGGTGAGTTTGTGGTCAAGTTGGCAGCTATTCCAGGAGCGCAACGAAGCACAAAAAACGTTGCATCGCTCCATTCCAATCGGGCTTATAATCCGCTCAGATCGCTTGGCGGTGTGCCATGAAAATCCTGATTGCTTGTACTGTCCTCACCCTGGCTTTCCTGCTTTCGGCTTCAGCACAATCTGATATGGACCAGTTCCCCCTGGGTGTGCGCACACCGAGGGCTTCCGCGACTCCCAGAGCAGTCAACCCGACCGCGGGAAACACCTTCCTCTCCGGCAACGTAGTGGTGGAGGATGGAACGCCGCTTACGGAAGCGGCTGCCATTCAGACCATTTGTAAGGGCCAGAAGCGGACCGAAACCTACACCGACTCTCATGGGAGCTTCACCTTCGAATTTGCCAGTCGTGCGTCCGCGGCCAACTCCGCGCTCGGCGATGCCAGTACCACCGTCGCAAGGGGCTCCCGGCGCGATACGCGCGACTGTGAACTGCAGGCCGTGCTGCCCGGTTTTTCGTCCGACGTGATTCAGCTCGGGGATAGGGTTGCAGGCCTCGATGGTAGCGACATCGGGAGGGTGGTCTTACACCGCCTGAATCACGTCGAGGGTTTCACCATCAGCGTGACCAGCGCCCTCGCTCCCGCCAAGGCACAGAAGGCCTTGGAAAAAGGCCGCGAGCTGGGGAAAAAGGGCAAATGGGATGAGGCGCAGAAGTGGCTGCAGAAGGCAGTCGAAATCTATCCCAAGTACGCGGTCGCCTGGTTTGAGCTGGGTCGCGTGCTGGGGCAGAAGAATGACCTCGAGGGGTCGCGGCATTCGTTTGGCCAGGCGCTGGAGGCGGATCCCAAGTATGTAAGTCCTTATCAGGGATTGGCACAGTTGGCAGCACGCGCGAATCATTGGCAGGAACTGGTGGACGTCACCAGCAAACTGCTGGGGCTGAATCCGGTGGACTTTCCTGACGCTTGGTTGCTCAACGGCGTGGGAAACTACTACCTGAAGGACTTCCAGGCCGCGGAGAGAAGCGCGCGCAAGGGCCTGGAACTCGATGAGGCACACCACGTCCCGAAAATCGAATACCTGATGGCCATGATCCTGGTGCGCCAGCACGACTATCAGCAGGCTGCCATGCACATGCAGCAATATCTCCACCTGGCGACGAAACCAGCGGACGTGGATGATGCAAAGAAACAGTTAGCGGAGATTGCAAGACTCTCGGAAACGGCCAGCCTTCCCGCCGAGAGCGAGAAAAAGTAAGGGATCCGAACTTTCCAAATCAAAGGGCACGGCTCACCAGCCATGCCCTCTGGTTTTTCTCCACTCAGTCAGTTGCGCAAGGTGAATACATACAAACGGCCGGGATGGGCACCGTCGAACTTGTTCGACGATCCGATGTAGAGCGTGCCATCCACCACCGCGGGAGAAGACGAAACAATCGAATCCTCGGTTAACCCTGACCAGAGCGGAGAGCAAAAAGCGCGGCCACAGCCGGCCGCAGCATAGGCCAGTACCTGACTTGTGTTCTTGCCTACGTACACGACTCCGTTGGCCACAATTGGAGACGACAAAATGGCCGCCACGAAACCATCTCCAATGCCGGCCCATGTCGGCTGGCACTTGCTCTGACCGCATCCGGCGGCAGGAAATGCGTACACCAGTCCATCCCCCGAGCCGATGAAGACCGAACCACCGGCTACCGCAGGCGTGGAGTCCACAAAGAGGCTGCCTGTAACCCCGCTCCACAACTCGTCGCAGGTGTCCTGGCCGCAACCGTTGGCATCGAAGGCGTGAATTTTGCTGTCGAATGCCCCGATGTAGACAATGCCATTCGCGATGGTGGGTGACGATTCGAAAATCTGCCCGCCGGTCCGACCGGTCCATAAGGGATTGCATTCGGCGTTACCGCAACCCGACGCCTGGAAAGCATAAAGTTTGCCGTCATTGGACCCCACGTACACCACGTTGCCAGACACCGCCGGAGATGACTCGATGTGATCTCCCGTAGTACCTGTCCACACCGGTGAGCAACCCGGCTTCCCGCAGCCGGCAGCCTTAAAGGCGTACAACTTGTTGTCGAAGCTGCCCACGAAGACCAACCCACCCGCGACCACCGGGGAAGATTGCAAAATGCCCCCACCCAGGTTTCCGCTCCACAGGGGTTGGCACGAACTCTGCCCGCAACCCGCCGCGGGGAAGGCGTAGAGGTGGTGATTGTTGGAGCCGACGTACACAGTTCCATTCACTACCGCCGGGGAAGAAAAGAGTGCGCCGCCGGCTGTTCCCGTCCAGACAGGGTTACAAGTGTCGCTGCCGCAGCCGCCGGCGTTGAATACGTATAGATTGCCATCGGTAGAGCCAAGATAAACAAAGCCGCCCACCACCGCGGGGGAAGAGAAGTCAATGAGATCACCCGCGATACCCACCCACTTCTTCGCCAGAAATTTGACATTGCTGCGATTGATGACGTTCTCGGAGCGGTTGAATCCGGTGTGCTGCCGTGTCAGGTGGAACATGGGCCAGTCGGTTTGAAGCTTAAATTCGGTCTGTGCCGAGCCTCCGCTGCTTTGACCAACCGCACGGCAGAGGAATAACAACAGGGTCAGGACAAGCAGAGTGCGATGCATGGATAGATTTCCTTCTTCTCAGAGAGAGTGGCGGCAATTGTCCGCACTAGCACAGGCGCGCCCCGGAGAGAAAGGGTACACAAGCGTGCGGGTCCCGGTTGTCAAGGAAATGTCAAATCCGAATGGCTTCCCCGGGCCAGATCTTGCCCACTGTGGCCGCCGGTTGGTACTACGACCGAAGTACCCTCGAGGCGCCCGGCTGCACTGCTAGAATTTAGTCTCACCGGAGCCATGCAAAGTCCTCGAAAGATTGCGTTAGTCTGCACGCTGGTGATCGGCGGCGGCTCGCCTGCGTTGTTGGCGGCGCCGCAGGCACCAGGCGGCAAGCCCGCAGCCACCATCCGCCGGGTCGCCGTGCTGGGCGGCGGCAGCGTGGAGGTGGAAATCGTAGCCAGTGAGCCGGTTATAGGACAAGGGCAGGTGGTGACCAACCCAGACCGGCTGGTAATTGATTTTCCTAATGCCGTCCCCGGCGCCGATTTGCATAACTTCACCGTCAATCGCGGCGCAGTAAAAGATATTCGTGTGGGCCTTCTGACAGCGCACCCGCCGGTCACGCGGGTAGTGCTGGATCTGAAGACTCCGCAACCCTATCAACTTTTTCCTTCCGGCAAGACGCTGATTGTGAAGTTGCAGGCGGGCGGAAATCAAACGGCATCGCCCGGCTCGTCAGCAATCGCTTCGAGTACGCCAGCTTCTCCGCTACAGCCAGTGACGCCTCGGCCTCGGGTTGAAGTTCATTTTCAAAATGGAAAGCTGAGTATTTGGGCGGACAAAGCCACGTTGGCAGAAGTTCTTACCGCAGTGCAGCGGCAGACCGGCGCGGATATTCCCATCCCAGCCGGGGCGGACCAGGAACCAGTGGCCGCCAACTTCGGACCCGCTCCCGCGCGAGACGTGCTGGCTTCGTTGCTGAACGGTTCCCGATTCAACTTCATCATGGTGGGCTCGGCCCGCAACCCAGCTCAACTACGCAGCGTCCTGCTCACTCCCAGGGGAAATGCTATCCCGCAGCCAGTCTCCTATTCTCCACCGCCTCCAGTGGCCCAGATGGTCCCGGAGCCGGCGCCAACGCAAGCGCCTGAGCAGCCCGAAATCCTCCCCGACCAGCGTGAGCCTGGGGATGCTCCTGAGCCGCAGCGCTAAAACAGTCTAATTGTGAATCAAGCGGACCGGGATGGGAGCGACACTGCCGCCCGACACAGGAGTGCCCAAGGCGCCAGGGTTGCAACCCGTGGCATTCAAGATCACGGTATCGATGCTTCCATCAGAGTTGACGTCCTGAATTCCCAGTTGCAAAAACCCGATTACAGTCGCGGTTCCCGTGCATACCGCGCCCGGACACAGGTCCGTCGTCCCATCGTAGATTGGCACCGTGACCACCGAATCACTACGGCTGATCTTTGGCTTTCCCTGCAATGCCGTGTTCGGGTTGTTGTCCCCGCCATCGATGATCACCGGACTTGTCCCATTGTTGAAACTGTCTTGACCGTTGCCTGGCCCCGTGCCGGAGGCATGGATCAGGCACTGGGTTCCTTCCGTAGTGAAAGTCCTCAGGACCGAGTTGGGCCGCTGCTCGAAGGTTACCGTCTCGCCCGGCCCAATTCGCTGGCCACAGGAAAACTCGAAAGTGTGGCCGCAGCTGATATTGTCCTCATAGGCGTCGCCGTTATGCACGTTACCGCAAGACACGGCTGTATTGGCCGGACAGATCCCGGCAGATGAAAGCGGCGGCAGCGCCGGCGGGTCGATCGCATAGTACCAGGCCCCAGGCGGTGGCGGTGGCGGTGGCCCGAGATTGAGTTGCTTGAATGTGAATGACTGACCGATGTAATTGCTGGGGGTGTTCAAGGCGTAGCTCGCACCCGGATCGACGAAATAAGTGCCGCACGATCCGCCCGGAGAACAGTTGGGAATCAGCCAGGGCTTTACGAAAGCCACCTTGATGGGCAACGACGAACCCGAGGGATTAAACGCCTCGGCCGTCGCCGTGGCGCTGACGCTACTACCCTGAATGCCCCAAATCTTGGCGAAAAAAGTTGGCAGACCGGTGCGCTGCAGGGTAACGGTAATCTGCGGATTCTCTGGTTGCGAAGCGGGGGCGAAATTGCAAGTAATGGAGAGACTGGTAGCGCCTTGTCCGGCGATGGGGTTCTGGGCCAGCACCGCTTCCGCTTCTTGATTGGCCGCGCCCGTGCCCCCCGCTCCGGAATTAACGCACGCCAGGTTCTGGGCGCCAAGATCAGTGACCAGTCCCAGTTGCCCCGAGGTGAAACCGGAGGTGACGAACATCTTGGCCCCGGCCAGGGCAGCCGCGTCCGCCGCCCGCTGCGCCTCCGCGCGGGCAACATAAAGTGTCACTACATCGATAGCCAGCGCCGCCATGCCCAGTATCACCACCAGCGCCACCACCACCAGCAGGAGGGTCACGCCGCGCTCGCCCTGCCGCTTCGAAATGTTGTTAGCGGGTCGCATGTCAAGTTCTTGTCAGTTCAGGTTCTGCATAATCGCCACCGAGGTGATTTGGGTGGGGCCAGTGAAGCTGCCTCCGGGAACAAGAAGCTGGACTACTTTGTTGAACTGCCAGCGGTAAGGGTAGCTCAACGTGACTCGTGTGGCTTCGACCGTCATGCCACTGGGGTAGGATGTGGTCGTGGGATCCAGAAACGTGTATCCACGATTGACCTCCAGCGTCAGTGTGCCCGCGCATCTGGCCGCATCAGTCGTATAAGTCCAGGTTAGCGTTCCATTGGTATGGATGACGGTCTGCTGGCCGACTGCTGCCAGACCACAGTCGTCGAGCTTGGAAGCCAGCAGGTAGGTCCCCACTAGCTCGGCAATGGTCTCGACAGAACCCTGCTGCCCGGCGTTAGGGTCAGTCAGGTCAAGCGTGGGCTGACTGGCGGCCAGACGTGCTCCCTCTCGAGCTGCGTTGGTCACTTTGTATTTCACACTGAAAGCATTTCCGAAATCGAAAATGCCCACTACAAAAATCGCCAGCAGCGGCAAGGTCACGGCAAATTCAACAATTTGTGAGGCTCGAGTGTCACCCCAAAGAGCGGGAAAGAACCAGCAGCTACTGGCGCTCGCGGCCGCTCCGCGTTGGCCATACCTGCCTCTCACTTCTCGCTCCTCGCCTGCGCCTGCGCGTTGAGGGTGATAGTTTGCAGATTCCAGGGTTCGTATAGCATGGGAAGGGGCAAATGGAACGGGTACTTGAAACTGACCGCCGTACCACAAGTCTGGGGAGTGTAACCAGGAACGCCGATGTCCACGTCCCGTTGCACACAGATCGATGGAATGGCGCCGGTCCCCAGAGGATCGCAGGCGACGGCTACCGAGCAGTTCGGTTGCTGACAAGCACAGAAGGCCGGAGTCACCGGGGTGACTAGCACCGGATCGACCCCAGAAGCTTTAAGGATGGGCGCTACATACTCCCGCGCGACCTGGTCCGCCGGCAGCATTGAATTCGTGCAGGTGGCGCAATCCGCAGTGCCCGCTGCGCGCGCCCCATCCCGCGCGGCATGATTCATCGAAGCATAGATGTTATAGCCGCGTCCCAACCAGAAGATCCCCAGCAGGATGGTGAACATCAGCGGCAGGACCAGAGCTGCTTCGGCCACCTCAGAGCCGGTGCCCTCCGCCACGATCTTTTTCAAATGTCCCAGGTTCCATCGCCTGGTGTTATTGGGTCCCATGTGTTTTAAGAGAATCCCCATACCTGCCTTGCAGTATAAAGAATAACCGCCACTGCCACTGCTACGCCGAACGGTATCTTCATCGATTCCGGGCTATCGAGCGAAAGTCCTGGTCCGGGAAGATGAAAGCTGAGGAAAGCCGCCAGCATGTGCCCGAGGTTGCGGAGTGTCTGACGCACCCGCTTCTTCCACACCACCATAACAGCTGCCATCACGCCGGCTACCAGAATTGTGCCCATCAGCACCACCAGCAGGTTTCCCGGCCCCAGGAAAGCGCCCAGCGCTCCCACCAGCTTCCAATCCCCCGCACCAAGGCCTTTTACCAGTACCAGCGGGAGCAGTAACGCCAGCCCCAATCCAGCCCCCAACAGAGCTTCTCTGGCACCGGCCCAGCCCCAGGCCAGAGAATTCGCCCCCACCCCCAGCACAAGGCTCGGTAGTGTCAGCCAGTTGGGGATACGACGCGAGCGCCAGTCGGTCCATCCCGCGGCGACGGCAAGCAAGGCGGCCAGTATTCCCACTCCCTCTTTCACCATGGGCGGGGAATACGCAGCACGCAGCATTTTGCTGGGCCAGCAACCTGCCGGAAATGAAGAAGTGAAATTATCACCGAAGCTCCAGGCTGACGGCCAGCCATCCGCGCGGAACGGCCTTGGGGGCGGATTCAGCGCGGATTTTCACACAGTCAAGAAGCCAAGTCAACGCCACACGGACCGCGCACATACCGCGACTCGCGTAGGGAAAGCCGCCCCGGTTGTCTGCCGAGCGTAGCTCCGCAATGCCCGTCAACCCACAAAAAGCAAAAGGCCCGAAATGGCTCGGGCCTGCGCTCCAAACTCGAACCTGCAATCAGCGACTCACGGCGTGAGCGCTCGTCCGCTCTGCGACCACGCGCTTGGCATTGTCCGCCAACTGCTTGGCCTGGGGCAAAAGATCCAGAGCCTTGATCACTTGTGGATCGCTCTCCGCCCGAACTTTCAAACCCTCTTCCTGGCCAAACGCGTCTACGAAGACTTCGCTCCGAATATTAGAACGCAGCCAGTCGTTGCTTTCCAGCAGGTCCGCTTCCGTGTAGGGCACCTTCTCCTCATCGAGGAACTTGCGAAATTCCTGCATCACCACATCGTCCACTTCAAAGCTCTTGGTGGGATGGTGATTCAACACGTAATGCTTGGCGAAATTGAAGAAGGCGTAATGCTGCAGCAGAGAATCCTGGAAATGGTTGCTCTTGGTGGGCGCAATTTTTACGTCCGGTGTGATGCCGCCCCCGCCGTACATCGCGCGACCGCCGTCGGAAAGTTTGACTTCCCGGCCGGGGTTATTGTCGTCGCTCTCGCGGTTGAAGTAATAGTCGTAGAGAGAAACGTTGGAATAATCGCGCTGAATCAGGCGGCCGCTCGGGGTGTAGTACTTGGCCGTAGTCAGGGCCAGCCCAGTGTTTTCCGAAAGCGGGTACACCGTCTGCACCAGTCCCTTGCCGAACGTGATTTCACCGACGATCAGTCCCCGGTCATGGTCCTGAATGGCGCCGGCGACGATTTCAGCCGCGGAAGCCGTGCCGCGATTCACCAGCACCACTAGCGGATAATCTTTGCCGCCATTCCCGTGGCTGGCCACATACCGCTTCTCCGGAGACGAGCGGCCATGGTGGGAGACGATAAGCTGGCCTTTGCGCAGGAACTTGTCCGCCACGCCCACACCTTCACTCAGCAGGCCGCCGGGATTCTGGCGCAGGTCGAGGATCAATCCCTTCAGGTCACCCATTTGGTCGAGCGCGTCCGCCACTTCGTGTTCCGTGGTTTCGTTGAAGCCGGAGACGTGCATGTAACCGATCCCGGGCCGGATCAGGAAATGGAGGTCCACGCTATAGCGCGGAATCTCGTCGCGGACCACGGAGAATTCCAGCGGCTTGTCCGCGCCCTCGCGCAGGATGGTGATGTGAACGGTAGTCCCTTTGGGTCCCTTCAGCAGGTCCGCCACATCGCCCGTGCTCATGTTGTCGGTTGGTTTTCCATCCACCGCGATGATGATGTCACCCGGGCGGATGCCAGCCCGGTAGGCGGGCGTGCCCACGAAAGGCGCGATCACGATGACCTTGTTGTTGCGCGGACCGACGGTCATGCCCACGCCGTAGTACTTGCCGCGCTGGTCTTCGCGCAGCAAAGCGTACGACTTGGGATCAAAGAAATTGGAATGCGGATCGAGCACGTGCAGCATGCCCGGAATGGCGCCATTGTAAATAGCCTTGTCCGCGTTCACCGGTTCGGCGTAGTTCTGCTCCACCATGTCATAGACAGTGGCGAACTGGCGCAGGCTGTCACGCACGTCGGAATCGCCGCCCGGAGCCGCCGCCGGGTTGATCTTCTGCCCGAAGAGCATCCCCAGGAAGCCGCAGGTGACCAGCAAGAAAACAACCAGGAAGAGTGAGCGACAAGAACTACCGGCCATCTTCAGTATCCTTCGGTTCGGGCGAGAAAATGCCCCTGGAACCGCTTCTGAGCGCAGTATAGCATGTCTCCCAGAGACGAAAACCGTTCATTCCGCTCGTAAGTAACCACCTTGGGTAATGGAGCCGGTTGCTTGCGCCTGCTTGGTAAGATGCGACAGTCTGACTGCACGACTCAAGTGGATTCTCTAAACAGGCTACAAATGTTGTGGCGGTACAGTCCCGGTGGATTGATGGTAAGGGCCTCCGGCAGTATCATGAATCTATGAACCTGGGCTTTCCCGAAATGATCTTCATCTTCGTGCTGGCCTTGATCATCTTTGGGCCCAAGAAGTTGCCGGAGATCGGACGCCAGATCGGGCGGGCGCTGAACGAGTTCAAGCGCGCTTCCAACGAGTTCAAGACCCAGATCGAGTCGGAAATATCGCAATTGGACGTCGAGAATATCCGTCAGACTATTCTGCCGCCCTCCCAGCCACCGGTGGGCGCAGTGGCCGCCGGAAGCCTGTCACCGGAACCCGTGCCCAGCCCGGAATTGAATTCTGCCCCTAAGGCTTCCGATGTCTGAAAGCGCCGCCGAAGCCTCCCCCAGCCCCCGGGATGCCATGCCCGCCATGAGCTTCCTCGATCACCTCGAGGAGCTGCGCAGGCGGATCATCTACTCCCTCCTCGCCGTGGCGGTAGGCTTTTTAGTTTGCTGGGGCTATGCCGAGAAGATATTCGCCGTGATGCAGCGGCCGATCATGGAAGCGCTGCAGCGCAACGGGATGGCCGAGAAGCTGGTGTATTTAAACCCGACTGAGCCCTTCAACCTTTACCTGAAGGTCGGATTCATGGCCGGCCTGTTTGTCGCCTCGCCCTTCGTTCTGTATCAGCTGTGGCTCTTCATCTCCCCGGGACTGTACCGGCACGAGCAACGCTACGTGCTCCCGTTCATGTTCTCGACGGTCGGCCTGTTCCTGGCCGGCGGCCTCTTCGGCTACAAGATGGTCTATCCAGCCGCGCTGGATTTTCTGATCAAGTACGGTAAGCAGTTCCAGCCGATGATCACCATCGGCGAATATACGGATTTATTTCTGACCATCATCCTCGGGTTGGGCCTCGTCTTCGAGTTGCCCATCGTAGTTTTCTTTCTGGCTTTGATGGGTGTGGTAAGCGCCGGCTGGATGTGGCGTAACGTACGCTATTCCATCCTGGTGATCTTCATCATCGCCGCCGTCCTGACGCCAACCACCGACATCGTCAACATGTGCCTTTTTGCCGCGCCGATGGTGGTGCTGTACGTTGTGAGCATCGGGGTAGCTTGGTTGGTGCATCCCAAACAACGCAAAGCGCGCCAAGCCCGAAAGGAAAAATGAAAGCACGTACAAGTCACGTAGCGACAGCCGCCCCCGGCTGTCCAGCCGCGCAGCGGCGCAAGAATAGTGCGGAGCGCCGCCGAGGCAGCCTCCGCTTGGCGCCGTTCCTGATATTCTCATTGGTTCTTATGGCGGTCCTTATGGCTTGCGCCCAGGAAAAGCCGGCGAAAGCGCCTGCGCAAACGCAGTCTTCGACTCTGATACCAGCCGCGCTGGATTCCTCGGCCGCACCCACGCCCGCGCCTTCCTTCAACTCCACCCGGGCCATGCAATACGTGCGGGAGGTAGTGGCTTTCGGCCCGCGTCCCATCGGGAGCGCGAAGCACAAGAAGGTCGAGGCCTACATCCTCTCCCACCTGAAGGGCGACACGGTGGAAGACGATGCCTTCATTGCCGACACTCCCGAAGGCAAGTTGCCGGTGCGAAACATCATCGCCAAGTTTCCCGGCAAACGCGACGGTATTGTCGTGATCGCTGGCCACTACGATACCAATTACCCGCTGCGAAACACCGGCTATGTCGGGGCCAACGACGGCGGCTCTTCGACCGCCCTCCTGCTCGAACTGGCCAACCAGTTTCGCGGCAAGAAACTCGACGGCTACAGCGTCTGGCTGCTGTGGACCGACGGCGAGGAAGCCGTGAAGCAATGGACCGCTACTGACAGCCTCTACGGGACGCGGCACCTAGCGGAGAAGTGGCAGAAAGACAGCACTCTAAAAAGAATCAAAGCATTCCTTTTGGCGGACATGGTCGGCGATGCCGACCTGAACATCGACCAGGACACCAACTCCACACCCTGGCTGGAGAGCACGGTGCTGCAAGCGGCTACGCGACTGGGATATCAGTCCCATTTCTTCGCACGCGCCATCGGAGGAGTGGAGGACGACCACATACCCTTCGTACAGCGGGGCGTGCCGTCCGCCGACCTAATCGATCTCGACTACGGCTATGGCAACGTCTTCCACCACACACCGCAGGACACGCTCGACAAGCTTAGTCCCAAGAGCCTGGAGATCGTGGGCAGCGTAATCCTGGAGACGGTGCGGCTGCTGGATGATTTGAAGTAGACCATCAACAGACAAAACCCAAAGATCTTAACCGCAAAGAACGCCAAGAAAAGCCGCGAAGTTCGCGAAGAAGTTCTCCAGACTAGGCTTTTCTCAGCGAAACTTCGCGGTTCCTTTGCGTTCTCTGCGGTAAGCTTTTGCTCTTCCCCTTTTTCCAGTTTTCATTTCTAATGCGGCCTTATGCGAAGAGCAAAGTTGTGCATTTTCCTTCCAGCCGTTCTCCTTTGCGCGGCAGTTGCGCAAGACTCCAGTGAACGCGTGATCGCGGAGGCCCTGAAGGCGTCTCCCCTGGCGACTAACCTGCACCAGCTCACCGATGAGATTGGTGGCCGGGTTCCGGGCACGCCCGCCATGCAGAAAGCCGTGGACTGGGGAACGGAGGCGTTCAAGGAGGCCGGTGCTGACAGCGTTCACACCGAGAATTTCACCATCCCGGTTTCCTGGTCGGAGGGCGCCACGGAAATGAGTGTTACCGCGCCAGAGCAATTCAAGCTGCGCGTGGTGTCGCTAGCGTGGGCGCCGGCCCTGGCGGCGGTCCATCACGTGCCGGTGATCGATGTGGGCGACGGAACTCCCGACGACTTCGCCAAAGCAGGGAACCTGGCCGGCGCTGTCTTGCTGGTGCATTCCGAGGAAATGAAAAAATGGGATGACCTGTTCGCTGAATATCTGAACGCTCCCGGCATTATCGACCGCGCGCTCCAGGCGAAGGCTCTGGCCATCGCCTTCCAGTCCACCCGCCCGCACGACCTGCTCTACCGGCACAATAACTCCATCGCGGGCGAGTTGGATCGCATGCCCATGGTGCTGGTGGCTCGCGAAGACGCCGGACGCATGGCCCGCCTACTGGCTTCGGGGCAGAAGCTCTACGCCGACCTGGCCATCCCTAATCATGTCGGCGGCGCAATTACCGCCGCCAACGTGGTCGCCGAGCTTCGCGGCGGCGAGACGCCAGGCGAGTTTGTGGTGCTGGGCGCGCATCTCGATTCTTGGGAACTCGGCACCGGCGCTCTCGACAACGGCTGCAATGCGGCTCTCGTGATCGATGCTCTGCGTGCCATCAAGGCCTCAGGCCTGCGTCCGCGGCGCAGCATCCGCTTTATCCTGTTTTCCGGGGAGGAGGAGGGGATGGTCGGCTCACACGCCTACGTTGTGGCCCACCGCGGTGAGCTCGATAAGGCCGCAGGCGTGGTTGTCTTTGACGCCGGCATCGGCCGGACTACTGGCTTTTCACTGGGCGGACGCAAAGACGTGGTGGCGGCCGCCACCGGCCTGGTCGCGCCTCTGCAGCAGTTTGACGCGGCTATTCTCACCACCGACGCCGAATGGGGCACCGACAATTTCGACTTCATGCTCGAAGGCGTACCGACTCTGGTGGCCAATCAGGAAGAAGGGAACTACCTGATCAACTACCATGCCATGTCTGACACGTTCGACAAGGTGGATCTGCCACAGTTGAAAAAGCATGTCGCCGAAGCTGCGGCCGTATCTTTCGCTATCGCTGATGCTCCGGACAAACTGGGCTCTCGCCTGAACCGCGCGCAGGTCGAACAGACCATGCGCGAAACTCATCTGGATAAACAGTTGAAGGTCTTCGGCATCTGGCAGCAATGGGAGAAGGGCCAGCGAGGACGAACGGAGTAGGATTTTCGATTGCCGATCGCCAATTGCCGATTGGAGATCGTGCCTTTGGCAAATTGGCACTTGAAAATCGGGAATCGGGAATCGGGAATCAGAAATCCTGGTCTGGGGCTTTAATTGATCCTCTTCTGGATCCTGTTCAACCTGTTCGTGCTGGCGATGCTGGTCCTAGACCTGGGGGTCTTCCACCGCCAGGGCCACGCGGTAAAGTTCCGCGAGGCGCTGCTCTGGAGTGCCATGTGGATCGCCCTGGCGGCCGCCTTCGCAGTCCTGGTTTACTTCTGGCACGGGCGCCCGGCCACGCTGGAGTTCGTGACCGGGTACGTGATCGAGCTCTCCTTAAGCGTGGATAACCTCTTTGTCTTTCTTCTGATCTTCCGCTACTTTCGCGTGCCCGCGGTTCACCAGCACAAGGTGCTGTTCTGGGGAATTCTGGGAGCGCTCATCATGCGCGCGGTTTTCATTTTGCTGGGAGTGGGCCTGATTCGGAGATTCCACTGGATCATCTATGCCTTTGGGGCGCTGCTGGTGTACAGCGGGATCAAGCTCTTCCGCCAGGAAAATGCGGAGATCCATCCCGAGAAGAATCCAGTGCTGCGCCTTTTGCGCCGCTGGATGCCGGTGACCAAGGATTACGAGGGCAACAAGTTTTTCGTGCGGCGTCCGGGTCTGTACGCAACGCCCCTGCTGGTGGTGCTGCTGGTGGTCGAGACTACGGACGTGCTATTTGCTGTCGACTCGATTCCAGCGATTCTGGCCATCACGCTTGACGTATTCATTGTCTACACCTCGAACGTTTTCGCTATCCTCGGGCTGCGCTCCATGTACTTCGCGCTGGCCGGCATGATGGAGCTGTTCCACTACTTGCACTACGGGCTTTCCGTGGTGCTGATTTTCATCGGAGCCAAGATGCTGCTCTCCCACTACTACCCGATTGCAACCGAGGTCGCGCTTCCAGTGGTGGCGGGAGTCCTGCTCATCTCCGTGCTGGCGTCCCTGGTTCACCCGGCGAAGGAAAAAATCTAGCCGGCGAGGAAAAGCTGGGGCCCGCCTAGGGATGGTCCGTCTGGGCAAGATATTTCAGCATCGTGGTGACCGCGGACCGCGGCACGATGCCGCCTGATTTGCAGTAGTAGTAGTCCGGAGCATCCTGCCGCAACCCGCCCTGTCCCAGCGGCTTGCCGTTCGTGCGATAGACATACGCGCACGTGTTGGCCGCCGCATCACTCAATCCCAGGCCGGAGAGTTCCTGGGGATTGGGTTCGCGGAGTTGAGGGGAAAAAGTCGGGCCATTTGGTCCAATACCGCTGTCCTGCTGGCGCACGGTTGTGGACTGCCCGTATTCATTTCGAGTGCTGGAATTTTCCAGCGATCGGTCGGCATTTCCATCCGAGATGATCCCGATCGCTAGAACATAGCTGGCCTGGTCGCGATCCACACAGACGCCGGGAAGTTTCTTTGGAGCTTCTTTCACGAACCATTTCTCCAGGTCCTTCCAGTCCTTGGGAGAGAAAGGCTGCAGCTCGTACGGCTTGGAAAACCCGGCGGGCGCTGGGGTGGGTGACTTCCGGGACTGATCGTCTCCCTGTCTGGCGGAACTCGACGGCTGGCCCAGTTCATCCCGCCGCCGTGCTAACTCGTCGGGGCTCGGGCGCTCGCTCCACCGAGTCACCTTGCCAGGAAAATTCCACTCCCGCAGTTGCTGGTAGGCGGCGCTTGCGAAGACAATCTGGCTGGGGCGCCCTGGCGGAGTGCCCAGCAACCTCAGCACACTTTGATCGAGGGGTTCGATGGTGTAATACGATCTGCACCCACCCTCCCCGGCTGCCGCTTGCGCAGGGGATGTTTCCGCCGCGCGCGGCGGCTGGGCCTGTGTAAGCAGGGAACTCGGCGCACTCAGCGCGGCAATCGCGGCGAAGAAAACACATATGGAGCGCATGGATCGCCTCCTCGGCGGCGCTAAGGATTCAAACAAAACAAATAGAATCGCCCTTCATGACAGAGTGCTTCAAGAATTTCAAATCGTTGTGAGCAGGAAAGTCGATGCGATAGTGGGCTCCCCGGCTTTCTTCCCGCGCCAGGGCAGGCCGAGCGACCAGCAGAGCGGTGACGTGAAGATTCCGTGCCTCGCAGGCGCGCCGCGTTTTGGGGTAGGCCACCCGGGGAGCGATCCCTTCCAGTTGCTGAATGGCGTGTTTCAGCCCTGATCCGGTGCGCACGATGCCCACATCCGTCCACATCAGATCCTGGATTTCGTGGATCACCTCCTCGGTGCAGGTATCGACCGGCCCGTTGGAGTAAGCGGCGCGTGGGCGCTCAGGACTTGCGGGCGCGCTACGTAACTCCTTGCACATCGTCTTGCCGGCCCGCGCGCCGAACACCAGGCCTTCCAGTAGGGAATTGCTGGCCAGGCGATTGGCCCCGTGCACGCCCGTGCCGGCCGCTTCGCCGGCGGCATACAACCCAGGCAGTGTCGCCCTTCCTTCGAGATCGGTACGGAGTCCGCCCATAACGTAGTGAGCGGCGGGACGGATAGGTATGAAATCCGTGGTGATATCGATGTTGTACTGCAGGCACGTGGCATAGATGCGGGGGAACCGTTTCTTCACATGCTGCGCATCGAGGTGGGTCAGGTCGAGGTACACGACCGGGTCCTTGGCGGAACTGATTGCAAGCTCGTGAACAATCGCCCGGGCCACCACATCGCGCGGCGCGAGTTCCCCCATCGGGTGATACTTGGGCATGAAACGGAGCAGCTCGGTATTGCGCAGGTAAGCACCTTCGCCCCGCAATGCTTCCGAGAGCAGAAAGCGCGGTGAATTTTTCAGGTAAAGCGCCGTGGGATGAAACTGGATGAATTCCATGTCGGTGACTTCCGCCCCGGCACGAAACGCCATGGCTACCCCGTCCCCGGTCGCGACTGGCGGATTCGTGGTGTTGCGATAAAGCTGTCCCGCGCCGCCGGTGGCCAGCATCACCGCGGACGCCGTCATCTGTTGAGGCTCGCCTTGGTCGCTGATCAGGTGAATACCGCAGACGCGTCCATCCTCCACCCGCAAGTCGGTCGAGAACTCGAACTCGCAGACGGAAATATTCTTCAGGGTCTTGGCTTTGGCGTACAGGGCGCGCTGAATCTCGCGGCCGGTGGAATCACCGTGGGCGTGCAGGATGCGGTTACGGCTGTGCGCGCCTTCGCGAGTAAAAGCCAGTTTCGTACCCTGGCGGTCAAACTCCGTGCCCCACTGGATGAGTTCTTCGATGCGCTCCGGGCCTTCCTCAACCAGCACTTGCGCGGCATCGTGGTTGCACAGGCCGTCGCCGGCGGCCAGTGTGTCCTGCAGATGAAGGCTGATTTCATCTTCGTCGCTGAGCGCGGCGGCGATGCCGCCCTGCGCCCATTGGGTGGCGGAGTCGGCCACCTCTCGCTTGGCCAACACCACGACTCTGCCGGCCGCCGCCAGTTCGATGCTCGCGCGCAGCCCGGCGACGCCCGCGCCAATCACCAGAAAGTCGGTCTCGGCTGGCGCACACTTCATACCAAAAATGTTATCACGGGGCGGCACGCCGGTCCGGCAGAAGGTTACGCTATGATGAAAGCCCATGACGCGAGTGACCATTGCAGCCCCCCGACCCTACGAGGCCGTCATTGAAAGCGGCCTGGTGGAGCGAGCCGGTGTGTACCTGCGCGAGCTCTCGCCAGCGTCCCGCGTGTTCGTGGTGACCGTCCCCCCGGTGCGCCGCAAGTGGGGAAGAAAGCTGATGACTTCGCTTTCCACCGCCGGATTCACCCCCAAACTGATAGAGATGCAAGACGGCGAGCGCCACAAGAAGCTAGCCACAGTCGAGAAGTTGGCGGAGAAGCTAGCTGGACTCGGCGCGGACCGCGATACGGTTATTCTGGCCTTCGGTGGCGGCGTGGTGGGCGACGTCGTCGGCCTGCTGGCATCGCTCTATATGCGCGGTGTGGACGTGGTGCAAATTCCCACAACCGTGCTGGCGCAACTGGATGCCTCCATCGGCGGCAAGACGGGCGTCAACCTGCCTGCCGGAAAAAACCTGCTGGGGACATTTCATCAGCCGCGCGCGGTATGGATTGATCCGGCAGTTCTCTCCACCTTGCTGGAGCGTGAGTTTCGCTCCGGGCTGTATGAGGCGCTGAAGTGTGGAGTGATCGGCAACCCGGAATTGTTTCTCCGCCTGGAGAAAGTCCAGGTAAAGGCATTGCGTCGTGACCCCGCAAGTGTGGAATGGATCATTACGGAAGCGGTAAGACTGAAAGCTGAAATTGTTTCCGCTGACGAGCGCGAGAGTGGCCTGCGCCGCGTGCTGAATTTCGGGCACACCATCGGGCACGCGCTGGAGGCGGAAAGCGGATACCGCCATTTCTTCCATGGCGAGGCCGTGGCCTGGGGAATGATTGCCGCTTCCCACATTGCCAGCATGGTGGACCGAATCGAACCAGCCACTGGACGCCGGATCGCTGACGCAGTGCTCGGCCTTGGCCCCTTGCCGAAAGTCGAGATCCGCGGCCACGACGTCCTGCGACTCCTGCAGACGGACAAGAAGACACGCAACGGTGTCGCGCACTTCGTGCTGCCCCGGGAGATTGGCAAGGTCGAGATCGTTAACGACGTGCCGGAGCAAGTCGTGATCCAGGCCGTGGAGGAATTGCGGCAGATTTCGCAGGGCATGCATTCAAAGTGAACTCTTCCGCCAAACCCGCAGTCCGCGGCGCCGCCCCCGAGGGAGCGAGCGACCCGCAGTCAGCCGCCCGCGCAGTCCGCGAGATGTTCACCTCCATCGCGCCGCGCTATGATTTGCTCAACCACGTGCTCTCCTGCAACGTGGACCGGCTGTGGTGGAGGAGGACGGCGCGCACCTTCCGTCACATCCTTGAGCGGCCGGGCGCGCAAGTCCTCGATCTGTGCTGTGGAACGGGCGATATGGCGTTTGCCCTGCGCCGCCAAGCCGGGGACTCCCCGCCCAAAATCCTGGGTGCGGATTTTTCCCACGCCATGCTGCGGCGGGCCACTGACAAATCAGCGGGTACCTCGCTGTGCTGGGTGGAAGCGGACGCATTGTGCCTGCCCTTCGCCGATGCAAACTTCGATCTCATTACAGCAGCCTTCGGTTTCCGCAACCTGGCCGACTACGATGCCGGGTTGCGTGAGATCGTGCGCCTACTGCGGCCGGGCGGAGAATGCGGAATCCTGGATTTCGGTGAGCCCCGTGGCGTGGTCGGCAAGCTGTATCGGATCTATTTCAAGCACGTGCTGCCGGCAGTGGGCACGTTGATCTCGGGCGTGAAGGGCCCGTACGCTTACTTGCCGGCATCGGTGGAGCGCTTTCCCGAGCCGAAGGAGATGCTCGACCGCATGCGTCGCGCCGGATTCCACGAAGCTTCGTGGACGCCCTATACACTCGGCATCGCAGGATTGTACCGAGGGAAAAAGTAGCGCCCGGTGTGCTTTCGACCTCGCTCGGGACAGGCCTCTTCCACTCTTTGAGGGTAAGCAAGTATTATCCAGCTGCTGAGACTTTTGCCGCTGCCGACGCCTCGGACTTAAAGCAATCAGCGAAGGCGTCTGCGATAGTGTAGCGGATCACATCTTCGTAGTTCTGACCCAGAAATTTACGTAACCGGTCGGTGTTCATAATGTACTCGCCGGTCATATAGGGCACTGCTTCCGGGGGAGTTGCCGAGATTCCCAGCTGCGACAGAAGCTGCAGAAGCAAGCGTAACGTCCACTTCCCCGGCACTCGGCGGAGTTTGGCACGCGCCAGTCTGACGCAAGTCTCAAAAGTTAAAGGCGTGCCTCGTCCGGCAACATTGAGTACGGTCAGGCGTTGTGATTCCGGCTCCGTCTTGTGCAGGATGTGCGTAATCACGCGGGCCATATCGTCCACGTGCACGAACTGAATTCGGTTTTCCAGATATTGCTTTCCATAGGGCAGCACGCAGGGAAGGCGCTTGCCCCGATCGCGCATCCAGGCGGCCCTCGCACCGCGGCCATTCGGCGTGCCGCGAAAGGCGCCGACCATGTAATTATCCATGCTGGCCCCGGCATAGATGTGGGGACGCAGCAGGTACACGCTGCAACCGCGCAGCGCCGGCGCCCGCTGCTGCATCACTTTGTCGGCTTCCATCTTGTGGACCGCGTAGGGCAGCGTATGAGCGCCCAGCGGGAAGTCCTCGGTCACCGGTTCGGGGAGGTCCGGACCGTAGGCGGCCACACTGCTGGTGAAAATAAACTTCTGCACGATGGTGTCATCGCGGTTGGCCTCGGTGACGGCCTCGATCACGCGCGCCGTTCCAGCCACATTGATCTGCCACATGTGGTCGAGATCCACGATCCCAGCGCGTACCGCGTCCAGGACAAACGCCAGATGAATTACGGCGGCAGGGCGGGCCTCGCGCAGCAGAAGGAATAACTCACGGCAGGACTCCTCCTGCCCCAGGTCCAAACGCACGAAACGATGGGGAAGGCCGGTCTTGGGCGGATTCAGATCCACTCCAATGACCTGGAAGGCGGCCAATTGCGGCAGCAAGCGCAGCCCAAGGTTACCGGCGATTCCGGTAACCACAACCGTTGGAGCGGCGTCGCCCATCACTTGGGCTCGGGTGAGTTTGTCTTGGCCGGTGGTTTGGCGCCCGGCGGCGGGAACGGCATCTCCTGCGGCTGCGCCCCTGCCGGCACGGCGAAGTAGGTTTCATCCAGCGTCGGCGTGGCCGCGTGTTGAACCGCCTGCATGGACTCCTGCATCCGCTGGTTCTTCAGTGTGCCGCGGATTTCGTCGCGTACCTTATCCAGAGCTACGGTGTCTTTCTCTCCCATCTTGTACACAAAATACCCGCTCTGGTCGGCGATCACTGGCGAAACCTCGCCAGGCTTGAGGTCTATCACCGAAACATGGTTGGGCGGCAGACCGCTGCGCCGGACTTTCCCCATGCTGGGACTCGGAGCCTTGGTCTTGAGCCCCGCAAACACATAGGCCTCCTGCTGTAGCTTGGCGATGTCCTCACCCTTCGCAGCCCGCGCACGCAGCGCATCCGCTTCGGTTTTCATCGCAGCCTCGGCGTCTTTCTGACTTTTTTCGGTCTCGGCCGCGCTCAGCTTCACTTTGGATGCGGGCAATGGTTTGGCCTTGGGAATGAACAGCCGGTCCAGGCTCGCTTCATCATAAGAGGCAGCATTCTTCTGGTAATAGTCTTCGATGTCTTTGTCCGGAACCTGCGCCGCCTTCTCCTGCAGGGCCTCGTTAAGTGCCTGTGCCAAGGCCTGCATGCGGGCAATTTTGAGGCGTTCCTCCCAGCGCGGACCCTGGTCCAGCCCCATCTCATGGGCTTTGTGCGCCATTACCAATCCCATTGCGAAGCGCGTAGCCACCTGCTTGCGGGCCGGTGGAGGTATGTTGGGCGCGACCGCACTGAGCAGGTTTTCAAATTCGGCGCGGGTGACCACAGTCTTGCAGTCCAAGGCCGTAGTCTGGCCGGCGGGTGGGTTGTCACAGAGTCCCGGAATAGTGATTACCGCTGCATCCGGCGCAACCTTCGACGCCTCCGGAGCCTTGGCCTCCGGGGCTGCAGGCGCTGCCGCAGCGCTGTCGGAACTGGCCGGTTGTTGTGGCGCCGCAGACGAGGCTGAGTTCGCCGCTTGTCCCCAGGCCAAGGCTCCCAGCAGCAGACATACTAACCCGCGATAAATCATATTGAGGATTCCTCCAGAGAAAATCGGATCGTGCACTGAAAATCCTAGCACAGAGTCCCTGCAGCGAGCGGTTTTGCCGGTTCCGCCGGGGCCTTTCTAATCAACAGAGCATTCTAATCAACAGAGCATTGCGCTTGGCGAGAACCTCACCTCCAGCGATAATGCCACTATGTCCGAATCGGCGGTCTACAGCTCCGGGTCCATGCGCGCGGAAAAGCGTGCCGTGGCGGGGAACTCGGTCCTGGCGGCGGTCGCCATCACCACGTTGAAGATTGTCGTCGGCATTACCACGGGCAGCCTAGGCATTCTGTCCGAGGCCGCGCATTCCGGGCTCGATCTGGTGGCGGCAGTCATCACCTTGCTTTCGGTTCGGGTTTCCGACAAACCCGCCGATGCCGATCACCAATACGGACACGGCAAGGTGGAGAATTTCTCCGCCTTCATCGAGACCGGTCTCCTGCTGCTGACTTGCGTCTGGATCGTCTACGAGGCCATCGAGCGCCTGTTTTTCCGCCACGTGGAGATCGAGCCCAGCATGGCCGCGTTTCTGGTCATGTTCTTTTCCATGGTAGTGGACTTCTGGCGTTCGCGAGCCCTGGGAAAGATTGCCGTGAAGTATGACAGCCAGGCGCTGGAAGCCGACGCCCTTCATTTTTCGACAGATATCTGGTCAAGCGGTGTGGTCGTAGTGGGGTTGCTGCTGGTGTTGCTGGGCCGGACATACGGGGTGGATTGGTTGCGTGACGCCGACCCGGTCGCCGCGCTCTTTGTTGCCGGCGTAGTGGTGTACGTCAGCTGGAGGCTGGCGCGCAGAACCATAGATGCCCTGCTGGACGCCGCTCCCGCCGGAGTGCGCAACCAGATCATTGTCGCTGTCTCAAAAGTGGACGGGATGCTCGAAGTGGACCGGGTGCGCATTCGCCGCGCCGGCAACCGTTATTTTGCCGATCTCTCCATTGGGCTGGCGCGCAATGTGACCTTCCAGCGCTCCGAGCAAGTCGCCGATGCCGTCACTGCGGCGGTGCACAACGTCCTACCCAACGCCGATGTAGTGGTCCATTCGATACCTCGGGCCGTGAACACAGAAAATATTTTCGACCGCGTACGGGCGGTGGCCACGCGGAACAACTTCAACGTCCACGATGTCAGCGTGCAGGACTTGAGCGGAAGCCTGCACGTAGAGCAGCACCTCGAACTCGACGAACACCTCAGCTTGAAAGAAGCCCATGACCGCGTAACCTTGCTCGAATCCGAAATCCGCCGCGATGTGCCGGAAATCTCCTCGATCCTGACCCACATTGAGAGCGAACCCGCTACCATCGAAACCGGCGATGAGATCGTGCGCGACGCCAAACTGGAAAAGCATTTGAAGGCCATCGCCGCCGAGTTCCCGGAAATCCTCGACATGCATGACGTGCAGATCAAGCGCGTGCGTGGACGATTGTACGTCTCATGCCACAGCACCATGTCCGACGACTTACCGCTGGCACGCGTGCACGATATTCAGACCGAGCTCGAAATCCGCTTCAAGCAGGAAGCGCCGGAGTTGTTCCGCGTGCTGATTCATCCCGAACCCAGCACGGATAACCGGCGCTAGTGTGATGCAGGTCACAGACGGATTGTGGGTGCTGCGCTCCAATTGTTGATTGTTGATTTCTTGATTGTTGATTGGAGGCGGCCATGGGACATAGAGCAGTGGAACTGAAGGACCGCACAAAATTCTTTGCGCTGCGCATCATCCGCCTGATACGAGCGGTACCTGTCTGTCCCAAGGGCCGCATTATCGCAAATCAATTGTTACGTTCCGGTACTTCAGTGGCCGCGAACTACCGGGCGGTTTGTCGTGCACGTTCTCGTGGAGAGTTCTTGGCCAAGCTCAGTGTTGTAATTGAAGAAACTGACGAATCGGCATTCTGGCTGGAATTGCTTTCTGAGGCTGGCCTGATCCCCGCGAAAAAGCTAGTCGACCTGAAGTCGGAAGCCAACCAGCTGGCCGCAATATTCAACGCGTCGCGCACCACGGCGAAAAAAGGTGTTCATTCGACAATCAACAATCAAAAATCAACAATGTCTGGTAAGAGAGTGTCATGACTGAAGCCAAAGCCACCTGGATCGACGAATATCGTTTCAATGCCGCCGCCACCTCCGGACACTCAATCCTGGTGGACGGCGACAAGAAGACCGGCAACAGTCCGATGGAACTGGTCCTGATCGGGCTTTGCGGATGCACGGGTTACGACGTGGCTAGCATTTTGCGTAAGAAACGAGAAGCCTTCACCAGCCTGGAAGTACGCGCCCAGGCGGAACGCGCGGCCAGCCCGCCATCCGTCTATACTGAGATCAAGCTGATCTACCGGGTGGGAGGGAACGTCTCCCACAAAGCAGTCGAGGATGCGGTACGGCTGTCCGAAGAAAAGTATTGCTCGGTCTCGGCCATGCTGCAAAAGACCGCCAAGATCAATTTCGAAATCGAATACGCCGACAAATAGTTCCGATGAAGGACCATCTCGCGTGACAGACAAGAAAATCGCGATTTTCACTCAGCCGGGCTGACCGCCGTGCCACACGCTGAAGGCCTACCTCTCGGAGAGAGGCATCGCGTTCGAAGACCGCGACGTTAGCCGTGATCCAGCGGCGGTGCAGGATCTGGTTCACAAATATGGCAGCCGCTCCACTCCCACCATTGTGATCGGCGATGAGGTTATGATTGGATTTGACCCCAAACGCCTCGACCAGCTCCTTGGCCCATAGAGCGCATCCCGTCCGCGGATATGTTTACATCGCAACCGCCACATTCCTGTGGGGAGTCGCGGCCAGCCTGGGCCGCGCCGCTTTCACCGGCCGTCTGCTCCCCGGCGGGGAAGCGCTGCGCCCCATCGATCCCCTGATTCTCTCCCAAAGCCGCACGACGTTTTCGTTCCTGGTATTTCTGCCCGTGCTCGCTGCAACCCGCGGCTGGCAGCGACTGCGCTTGCCGGCAGCCGATCTGGGGCGGATGTTCCTGCTGGGCGTCTTGGGAGTGGCGGCGTCAAACTATTTTTACTATCTGGCTATCCAAAGAACGAATGTAGCCACGGCCATCATCCTGCAATACACGGCGCCGGTCTGGGTTCTGCTCTACATGGTGGCTCGCGGTTTGCAGAAGCCGACGCTGCAACGCGTGGCCGCCGTGGGGTTGGCAGTGACGGGGATCGCGATGGTGATCGGCGTGTTCAACCCAGGGGGCTTCCGCGCCGATACGATTGGCGTGACCGTAGCCCTGCTCGCTGCATTTTCGTTCGCGTTCTATAACATCGGTGGCCACAGCCTCCTCGCCCGCTACGACCGCTGGACGGTGCTTCTGTACACGACCTTCAGCGCGTCCGTGTTCTGGATCGTGGTCAACCCGCCGTGGAAGATTGTCGCCGCACAATATTCCGCCGCACAGTGGCTGTTTCTGCTGGGGTTCTCGCTGATCTCCGTGCTGGCCCCGTTTTCGTTCTACTTCGCGGGATTGCAGCACCTGGAGCCCACACGCGCGATTGTGGTCAGTTGTCTGGAACCGGTGTTTTCCATCGTGATCGCAGCCATTGTGCTGGGCGAGGTCATGCGGCCTGTGCAGACAATGGGAATCGTGCTGGTGCTGGTGGCGATTGTCGTGGTGCAGATGCCGGACAGGAAGTCGCACGAGGCGGTAACACTGGTGGAGCCAATCGAGTAATCAGGCTCTAGGCTCTGGGCTTTAGGCTCTAGGGCGCCTAAGAATAGAGCCCGAGAGCCTAACGCACGGTTTATTCCAGTTGCTTCCCCTTCGTCTCCGGCAGTTGCGTGGCCACTAGCGATGCCAGCAGGAACGACGCCGCACACAGATAGAACGCCCAGCTCAACCCCTTCACCTGTCCCACGCGCCCAATGACAAACGGCGCAATCGAGCTCATAGTGCGCGCACCGTTGTAGGTAAAACCCAGCGCCCGGGCGCGCACGCGCGTGGGAAAGATCTCGCTGCCGATGATTGAGGAGCCGGAGAAGAATCCCGTCCCGAAGTAGGCGACGACCGTACCCAGCACCAGTAATACCCACGGCTGCCGCGCCAAGGCATAAAGCGGCACTAGAAGAGCAGCCAGGAATGTGTAGATTATGAATGAGTTACGTCGTCCAAGAGAATCTGCTACCCAGCCGAAGCTGGCATATCCGGGAAGCATTCCGAACAAGTTCAGCACCACCAGCAGGGTTGTGGTGCCCATTACGCCGAAGCCGCGGCCGCCCTGGTCGACTGGCAGCGACAGATACGGCGGAATCCAGGTGAACAGTCCCCACCAGGCAAACATCCCAAAAAAATTCACGAAGAGCAGGGCAAACGTGTGCCTGACATACGGCGGCTGAAAGATGCGGGCGAAGCTGTCGTCTGGTTGCTGCGGTTGCATCGTAGAGACGTAGCTAGCTACGTCTCTACTGCGGCGGTGGTGCTCCTGCCACATCTCCGATTCGGGCACGCCCTTCTGGATCCATAACGTAACCAGCGCCGGCAGAACGCCGACGAAGAACACCATGCGCCAGTCGGCGTAGTGCAATACGATTCCTGCCACCAGGGCCGCAAGCGCATAGCCGATCGCCCAGGAACTCTGCACGATGGCCAGCGCCTTGGCCCGCAGCTCGGTGGGCCAGGTTTCGGCGACCAGCGTGGCGCCGGTATTCCACTCGCCACCCATGCCCAACCCGAGAATGAAGCGGAAACATGCCAGCATCAGCACGGTCGTGGACAGGCCAGAGGCGAACGAACAAACCGAGTAAGTCAGGATGCTCAGCATCAGGGCCCGCTTGCGTCCGATGCGGTCGGCGATAAATCCGAACCAAACGCCCCCGATACCTGACGCCAGCAGAGTCAGACTGTTGAGCAGTCCAGCGGTACCCTTGCTCATGCCCAGGTCGCGCATGACGTGGGTCAGGACCAGGGCATAGAGCATGGCGTCGAAAGCGTCCAGCATCCAGCCCAGGGAAGCGGCGACCAGCGTGCGGCGTTGTGCGGAGGTGATTTGGGACAAGCTAAACGCGACGCTCGTAGCCATGGAAAGGATTTTCAATTGCCGATTACCAAATGGCAATTGAAAAGCGCAATTAGAGCTGGCTTTTTTGAGACGCGAGAACCGGGCGGGGTTCGAATCGGAAATTGGCAATCGGAAATCAGGGAGTTTCCTACGTTTTCAACCTCAACAGCTGAAAATACCGCCGCGCTTTCTTCACATCGTTCCCGATCTGCTCGCGCAATGCTTCGACTGAAGGAAACTTGATCTCATCCCGCAGCCGCTTGAAGAAGTGGATCTCGACCTCCGTTTCGGGCGTCAGTTCGATGGGATGAAAGTGCAACAGGTGACTCTCGACGGCAAATGAATCGACCCCAAACGTGGGCCGGTTCCCGATGTTGGTCACCGAATCGAAGCACTCCTGGGCGACGCGGGTGTGCGTGATATACACGCCATCTTTGGGCACGAGCTCCTCATAACGGCTCAGATTGATCGTGGGCACCGTGTACTTTGATCCGTATCCCCGTCCGCGCCCTGGTGTCGAAAGGATACAGAATGGACGTCCCAGCAGATGCCGCGCACGGCTGACCCGGCCCTGGTGCAGCAGTTTGCGGATATGGCTGCTCGAAACCGGCTCCCCACGCAACTGCATCTCGGCATAGACTTTCACCTCGAAGCCCATGGCGCGCCCGAATTCGGCGAGCATCTCCACATTTCCCGAGGCCTTGTGTCCGAAGTGGAAGTTGTAGCCCTCATGCACTTCGCGGGCGCGCAGCGCCTTTTTCAGGATGTCATGGGCGAACTTGTGCGGCGTCATCAACGAGAGATCGCGGCCGAAGGGAAGCAGCAGGACGGCGTCGAGACCTGTGGCTTCGAGCAGACGCAGTTTCTCCGGTGTGGGCGTGATCAGCTTCAGTCCGGAGTCGGGCCGCAGGATGCGTACGGGATGTGGTTCGAAGGTGACCGCAATCGCTTGCATCCCCTGCTCCCGGGCCCGCCGCACGATGTCCTGGAGCACGTGGCTGTGGGCGCGATGCACACCGTCAAAGTTGCCCACGCTGAGCAGCGTGGGCCCGAAGCCGGCGGGTACGTCTTCGAGTTTGTGAAACACTTGCATCACGAGATTTTCAATTGTCGATTTCCGATTGCCGATTGGATTATTCAAATCGGCAATTGGCAATTGAAAATTGGCAATCGGTTCAAATCTCAAACTCCAATTTCATCCCGTCATACGAAAGCTGCACGTGGGGCGGCAACGCCGCGTTGGTGGCCGCATGGGGCAAGTCATGACAAATATGCGTAAAGAAGGCCCGCTTAGGCCGCACCCGTTCCACAATCCGCAGTGAATTATCCACAGTCGAATGCGTGGGATGCGGCTTGTGCCGCAACGCGTCCAGGAACAGGATGTCGAGATCGTTCAACTGAGTAAACGACTCCTCCGGAATCTCGCTGAAGTCGGTCAAGTAGGCCGCCGAGCCGAAACGAAATCCTATGATCTCAGCGTCGCCGTGCATTACCTTCACGGGCTGGAAGCTGGCACCGAATAGTTCGACGGAACCATCGATCTTGTTCAACTCCACCCTGGCCAGCCCGCCGTATTTGTATTCCGCATCGAAGATGTAGCGAAACATGTTGCGCAGAAATTCGGCGGCTTCCGGTTGCGCGTAGAGCGGAATCTTGTTGGACCGGTGGAAACTCAACGGCCGCAGATCGTCGATGCCCAGGATGTGATCGGCATGGGCGTGAGTATAGAGCACGGCATCCAGTTTGGAGATGCCTTCACGGATGGCCTGCTCGCGGAAGTCGGGAGTCGTATCGATGAGTACGCTCTTGCCGTCGTACTCGACCAGCACCGAAGGCCGGGTGCGGCGGTCGCGCGGATCAGAAGAATGGCACACAGCGCAGTCGCAGCCGATAGTGGGCACGCCCATGGACGTGCCGCTGCCCAGCACCGTAAGCCTGGCCTTCATGGTTAACTGGTCCCCGTAGTCTTGGCGGGAGCTTGCGGCGGACGCGCCAGCGCGTTGGTCACTTCGACGTAGGCCACGCGCAACTCATACAGACAGTTCTGCAGAAAGTTTTCTTCAGCACTCGTGAGATTGCCCTTGGTCTTTTCCGACAGCAGGCTCAGCGTGTCGATGGTCTGGCGCGCCCCGATCAGATCAATGCGCGGCTGGCCACCTTCTTCGTGCATCAAGCCGAGCTGCAGCATGGCGGTCATGTAAAGCGACGCCATAAAGCGTTCGAAGGTCATCTCCAGTTCTCTGGCCGAATGGCCGCTGAGTTCTACCCGCGTGTCCAGATCTTTGGACGAGTTGCGGTAAGCATCCGCCTGTTCCTGCTGCTCGGCTGCTGTAGGTGGGGGCGGCGCAGCTGGGTCTTCGGCGGCTGCGGCCTGCTTTGGGACAGGGGCGGGCTCAGCGGCAGGTGTGGAAGTTTGCACTTCTTCTTCGGAAACTTCCTTACGAATCTCGCCCTCGGCAGTGAACAAACGCCGGTCAGTTACGGTAAAGCTTTCTTGCTTCTTCTCGGCCATAGCTTTTCCTTCAGTGCTTGAAACTTTCCCCGAACGGCAGGTTGGCGACAGTCGCTTTGGCACCGCCAATCTCGACCTGCCGGCCGGGCAACGCAATTTCCCGGCGAAGGTACCCGAGCGCTACAGTATGCCCGCCGCTGGCTGTGGGCAGGGAAGCGGCACTGGTGATCTCACCTACATCTTTGCCGTCAACCTGGATCTTGGTGCCCGGAGCGGGCAGCGGACCGTCCATCACAAATCCGGTGAACTTGCGGTGCACGTTGCCGCGGGAACGAATGCGTTCCACGATCTCCTGCCCGATGTAGCAACCTTTGGTGAAATGCAAAGCGCGCTGCTGCTCAGTCTCCTGTGGCAAGTCGCGCTCGCGGATGTCCTGGCCATAGCGCGGAATGCCGGAAGCGATGCGCAGCAGATCGAGCGCGGTCGTGCCGGCGGGCCTTGCTCCGGCCTTTACTAAAGCTTTCCATAGAGAAGCCACGTTGGCGGGCGCGAGCCACAGCTCGAAAGATTCGATACTCTCGTCGTCGCCACGGACCACCGTCACCTCCGTCTGCCGCCATTTCAGATCCAAAAGTTGCAGCGGCTGCAATTCCGGAAGTTCCAATCCCGCCGCTTGCAGCACTTCCCGAGCCTTCGGCCCCGCGATCCCGATGGCAGTCAGCGTGTCGCTGGCATTCGTGACCTCAACGTCGTCCATGATGATGTAGTGGTCAAAAATCCCCAGCACTTTCTCCAGCTGGGAGCGGTCGGTATCCACCAGCAGAGAGTCGCCGCGATTGTAGACATACAGGTCGGCGAGGATGCGGCCTTGTGGGTTCAGCAGGAAGCCGTACACCCCATGGCCCACCGCGAGATCGCGGACATTATTGGTGACCATGCCATTGAGCCAGCGTACCCGGTCGCTGCCGGAGAGCCGAATCTTGGCGCGCCAGCCCAGATCGTACACACCGCAGCCTGTGAGCAGCGCGTTGAACTCTGCTGTGGCGTCGCCGAAGTCAGCAGCCGTGGCCGCACCCAGATACTCACTCAAGTGAGCAGAGGCGGTAGCCAGCTTGTCATGGAGCGCCGTGGAAGTCATAAGCTAACCCTTCGATTATAGCGAAGCGAAGAGTAGGCGGCCGAACTTGGAGCTCAAAAGCGCTTAACCGCAAAGAACGCAGGGAATTCGCCAACGACACCAGGGCTAGAGCCAGTTCCAGCATGAACTACTCATTATCCTACAGTTAAGCCAACTTGCGCCAGACTGCCCTGGAGTAACTATAGGGCTCTGGAGGACCCGTGGGGTCACCCGAGGTGCGAACGCCCGCGTACGGGATTCTAATTGCGTTTGCAGGGCGTTCTACAGACACTCTAGAAGGCCACAAGCGGGTGGAGAAGGGCAGTCCAGGAGCTGAACAAGATATATCAAATAGATATAGTACGTCTATCTTACTCATTTCACTGCCAGTGTGTTACCTTTCCACCCGTGAGCCAGAAAAAGCGCATTGCCATCATTCCCGGAGACGGCATTGGCCGGGAGGTCATCCCCGAAGCCGTCAAAGTTATCACCGCCTCGGGCGCCGATGTCGAAATGAGCCACTTTGACTGGAGCGCCGAACGCTACCTCGCCGACGGCATCACCGTGCCGCCGGATGGTTTCACCATGCTGGGGCGCGACTTCGACGCCATCCTGGTAGGCGCGTTCGGCGACCCGCGTGTGCCCTCGAATATTCATGCCAAGGAAATTCTGCTGGGCATGCGTTTCAAGATGGACCTCTACGCCAATGTGCGTCCCGTGCGCCTGCTGGACGCCGCATTATGTCCGCTGAAGGGAGCCGAGCCGAAGGACATAGACTTCGTGGTGATCCGGGAGAACACCGAAGGCGTGTACGTGGATGCGGGAGGTGTGTTCAAGCAGGGCACACCGGACGAGGTCGCGGTGCAGGAAGACATCAATACGCGCAAGGGCGTGGAACGCATCGTCCGCTACGCCTTCGAATACTGTGAGCGCCACAAGAAGCAAGACGGCAACCCCCGCAAGCGCGTGCTCATGTGCGACAAGTCGAACGCCATGACCCATGCCGGTGGCCTGTGGCAGCGTGTTTTCAAAGAAGTGGGCCGCGAGTATCCGCAGATCACCTCCGAGCACATGTACGTGGACGCGCTCTGCACCCAGATGGTCCGCGACCCGCGGCAGTTCGACGTTATCGTCACCAACAACATGTTCGGCGACATCATCACCGACCTGGCCGCCGGCCTGCAGGGCGGGCTGGGCATGGCGGCCAGCGCAAATATTCATCCCGGGAAAACTTCGATGTTCGAGCCGGTGCACGGCTCGGCGCCGCCGATTGCGGGGAAGAACATTGCCAATCCCTTGGGCGCGATTTTGACGGCAGCCATGATGCTGGCGCATTTGGGGCTGACGTCAGAGGCAGAAAAGATCGAGGCGGCAGTGCTGGAAGCTGTGCGGCAGAAGAAGACCACGCCGGATGTGGGGGGAAGTCTGGGGACCCAGGAAACCGGTGACTGGGTCAAGCAGAGAGTGGCGAGTTGAATTGGGCGCTTCGATCCGGCTCGATTCCGGTGCGAGAGTTTCAATTAAACGCCGCCCTTAGTCTCCGCAATCCCGCCAGCGCCGCCACATATCTCTTATCCAGTGCATACGCCTGCGCGTAACACTCTTTCGCCTTCTGCCAATCGTGCTTGTGCTCGTACACCCGCCCTAAATTAAAGTGTGGATAGCAGCGCGCCTCGTAACGCGGGGCGACAATGGCTTTCTGGAACCAGGGGATGGCCTCGTCCCATTGCTCTTGTTCAATCAGGTAAGCCCCGATATCGTTATAAGGATTGCCGAACTCGGGATCTACTTTGATAGCTTCCAAGCATTCGGCGATGGCGCGGTCGCAGTCACCTAGGAAGGAATAGGTCCAGCCGCGGAAAGTGTAGGCCTCGGCGGTGGGGAAGGCGTCAATCGAGCGGCTGTAGAGCTCGATGGCTTGCTGGTACTCGCCGGACACCTGCAGTTCGTAGGCTTGGCGGAAGTACTCGGCAGCAGTTACACGGGGATCAGTTTCGGGCATACTGGAACTCGCATCCTGGAACTCAATGATGAAATTCTATCGAAAAATACACTTTCGGCTTTCCACAGTTTGGCTGGTGTTGCTGCTGGCGTCGCTGGTGTGGGCGCAGGAGCCGGCGGCACAGCCACCGGCACAACAACCACCGGCTTCGGCCGCGGCACCGGCTGCGGCTTCACCGCAGACACCGGCGGGCGAGTCGCCTGCCGCGACACAACCACAGCCAGAGCAGAAGATTTCGGCTAAGGAGGCGGAAGAACTCTTTCGCTCGGTGGACGAGATCCTGAAGTTTGCCAGCAAGGACTCGGGTCTCCCCATCAAGCAGGAAGTGAAACGCAAGCTCACCAGCCGCGACCAGGTTGTGGCTTACATCAGCAAGCACATGTCCGAGGACGAGGACGCGCAGCGGCTACGCCGGTCTGAACAGGTGCTGAAGAAGTTTGGCTTGCTGCCGCACGATTTCGACCTGCAAAGCTTTCTGGTGGCCCTGCTGGGTGAGCAGGTCGCGGGATACTACGATCCCAAGACTGAAACGGTGAACCTGCTCGACTGGGTGGACATCGAACAGCAGCGTCCGGTTCTGGCGCACGAACTCACCCACGCCCTGCAGGACCAGTCGTTCGGCCTGGAAAAATGGATGAAAGGGGGCACCAGCGACCTGGCTGCCAGCAAGGCGGAGCCAACCCCGGGCGACATCGAGAACGACGAGATCAGCACGGCGCGGCAGGCGGTGGTGGAGGGCCAGGCCATGGCGGTACTGGTGGACTACATGCTGTTGCCCACCGGTCAGTCGGTGCTGGATTCACGCCAGATGTTGGACGCACTGGCACAAGGCATGTTGGTGGGTACGGCGGACGCGGCGCAATTCCACAATGCGCCCCTTTATCTCAAAGAAGCGATGACGTTCCCGTATCGTTACGGGGCGCAATTCGTGGCCGACTTGCTGAGCGCCGGCGGGAAAGAGAAGGCCTTTGCCGGAGTGTTTAGCAACCCGCCACGCAGCACGCGGCAAATCATGGAGCCGAAGACCTATCTTTCAGGCGAGCGCATCGAGCCCATGCCCTTGCCTGACTTCAAGCGGATTTTCAGAAATTACGAGCGCTTTGACATCGGCGCGGTGGGAGAGTTTGACGTGGCCCTGCTGATCGATCAATACGCCGGGGCGGAGACATCGCACGCCCTTTATCCACACTGGCGGGGCGGATACTACTACGCGGCACGACTCAAAGGGCATCCGGACTACGCGCTGGGGCTGCTTTACGTGTCCCGCTGGTCGAATGCGGAGAGGGCTGCGGAGTTCGCTGCGATCTACGCCAAGTCGCTGGCGAAACGATACAAGCGCTTGCACAGCGGAACCAGATTGACTAAGCAGCCGGTGATTGATCTGGACACACTCCAGACTTTGACGGGCAGACACATGTGGTTGACGGAAGAGGGCCCGGTGATTATCAACGTGCAAGGTGACACGGTGATGGTCAGCGAGAGTCTCGACTTTGAGGCCACGGACAAGCTGGAACAGGCGGTGTTCCCCCAACCGGCGGCAGCAGGGAAGTAGACTCCTTCTCTACTCATTCTTGACGGATTCTTGGAGGTTTGGGTCTGGTCGAGCCACTACTGAGAAAGCGGTGGACCGTTGCCTTCACGGTGTACTGCTTGCCTTCCCGATCCAGCGTCAGGGTGCGAACGTCGCCGGGGCGCCCGCCGAGCAAAGACCAGACTTGGCCCATGGTTCCGCTCGCGGCGGGAACCTTGTCGATGGCCACCAGCACGTCACCGGGCCTTACCTCCGGCACCGACGGTTTCCCTGCGAAGTCGGCGACGCCGATGACGGTGTACCGTTCGTCCGGCTCCGGGCGCAAGGTCAGGCCGATAACGTCCATGTCCGGCGCACTCGTCTTAGAGATCCGCTGGAAGTAAACGGATGTGTGAGCGTAGTCGATGCCTACACGATAGTCGAGCAAAGCATTTGCTCCGATCAGGCCAATGGTCTTCACCCCGGCTCGCTGCTCAAACCACTCCAGGTATTCCTTGGCAAACGAGGCTACGCCGACTCCGGTCAGCGTGATTCCGCCGTACTCGATCTTAGGGATACGCACCAGTTCCCAGAGCGGCTCGTCTTCGAATCCCCACAGGTTGGCGGCGGAGATTGCGCCGGTCATGTGTGGCCATTGAAGGTGGGCGTGCCGCAACTTGGAAACAAGGTCGCTGGAGACAAGAGTGAAGGTGGCGCCCAGGTCGAGTCCGAGGTTGTAATCAGTGCCGGAAATGTTACCCGGAATCTGAATCAGTCCGTTCTGCGGGTTGAGCATGGCTTTGGTGCGCGTACCTTCGAAGTGAGCGCTGCCGGGAGTGGCAATGGTCAATTCGCGGTTGGGATAGTCGACGACCACGTCGTAGTTTCGCAACACAGTGGCGGGCAAGTTAATTTGGGCGCTCAGGCCGGAGAAAATGCCGGGGCGATCGAGCATGGCACGAGCTTCTTTCAGATCGGACAAGGGAATGGACATGCCGCCGATCAGCAATTCTCGCGGGACCTGCGCCGTACGCTCTTTGAAGCCCATCATCTCTTTCGGCTCGCCAGACAGCTCCAGGCCCAGCTTCTTGGCTAGGCGTTCGGTGATCCACAGGCCGGGATTGCCATTGTCGACCCAGGCACGCACGCGGGTATCGGTGCCGTCGGGCAGGTGAAGGTGCACGTCGATGATGATGCGGTTGTGATCGAGCGTGATGGGTACGGTGACCGAAGTGAGCGATGGCTGTGCAAGAGCGGCGCAAGTAAGCACGCAGGTGGCGAGGATTATGCTGGTGAGCTTCATGGAAGAATTGTAACGGGTCAGCTCTTCCGAATGCGTCTTGTATAATCACGAGTTTGATCACCACCTGCAGACGATTCGGGAGGATGATTGCCACAGGCTGAAATTGGAATCATCGGCGGCAGCGGGCTGTACTCGATGCCGGGGCTGAGCAAGGTCAGGGAAGTTCGCCTGAAGACCCCCTTCGGCCGGCCTTCCGACGCCTACGTCTTGGGCACGCTCGAAGGGCGGAAAGTTGCGTTCCTGGCGCGGCACGGGCGCGGGCACCGGTTGTTGCCCACCGAGTTGAACTTCCGAGCCAATATTTATGGCTTCAAGCAACTGGGCGCGGAACGGATCGTTTCTGTCTCGGCGGTCGGCTCGCTGAAGGAAGAGCATAAGCCGCTGGACTTTGTCATCCCCGACCAGTTTTTCGATCGTACGCGGCATCGCGTGGACACGTTCTTCGGAAACGGCATCGTTGCCCACATTGGCTTCGCCGATCCTATCTGCTCCGAGCTCGCGAGAGTGGTGGAAGGCGCATGCCAGAAAATCGGCGTGACCGGCAAACGCGGCGGCACTTACGTGTGCATGGAAGGACCGCAGTTTTCCACCAAGGCGGAGTCGAACGTCTATCGCAGTTGGGGCATGGACGTGATCGGGATGACCAACCTGCAGGAAGCCAAGCTGGCGCGCGAGGCGGAGATCTGCTACGTGACCGTGGCCATGGTGACCGATTACGACTGCTGGCATCCGCACCACGATTCGGTCACGGTGGATCAGATTGTTGCCGTGCTGCTGAAAAACGCGGAAAATGCGGCCAGAGTCCTGCGAGAAACGGTTGCCGCCATGCCGAAAGGTCGCGGCTGCAAGTGTGGATCGGCCCTGGCGCATGCCATCCTCACCGACCGCTCCAAGATTCCCGCAGCCACGCGTCAAAAACTCAGACTCATTCTGGACAAGTACCTGAAAGCGCAAAAAGCATGAGCATTCTCGCGGTTGGTTCGGTTGCGTTCGATTCCATCGCCACGCCTTCGGGGCGGGCGGACAACGTGCTGGGTGGCTCGGCCACCTACTTTTCGCTGGCGGCCAGCTATTTCACCGATGTGCGTATGGTCGCGGTGGTGGGCGAAGACTTCAGCACGGCGTATGAAGATGTCTTCAAGAAGCGGGGCGTGGACACGCGCGGCATCGAACACGCCAAGGGCAAGACGTTTCGTTGGGGCGGGCAGTATCTGGATAACCTGAATGAAGCGAAGACGAATTTCACCGACCTGAACGTCTTCGAGCGCTTTCAGCCGCGTATCCCGCCGGAGTATCGGGATTCCGAGTTTCTATTTCTCGGCAATATCCACCCCGACCTGCAGGCGGCCGTGCGTCTCGAAATGGATGGAGTGCGGCTGACCGGTGGTGACACCATGAATTACTGGATTCAGGGCGCCCGCAAGGAGCTGACCGAGACCCTGAAGCTGATCAACGTGATGCTGATCAACGACGGCGAAGCCAAGATGCTGGCCGGCGACAGCAGCTTGCCACGGGCGGCACGCAAGGTGCTTGCCATGGGGCCACAGGCGCTGGTGATCAAGCATGGCGAGTACGGAGCAACAATTTTCTTTCGCGAAGGCGCCTTCGGGATCGGCAGCCATCCTTTTCGCGCGCCCGCGCTGCCGATCGAGGAAGTGAAAGATCCCACCGGAGCGGGCGACTCGTTTGCGGGCGGATTCATGGGATACATTGCTTCGCAAGAGCAGTTGAATCGCGAGGTGCTGAAGCGGGCTCTTTTCTACGGCGGGGTGATGGGATCGTTTGCCGTGGAGCAGTTCGGAACGGAGCGCCTGCAGTCGCTCACTCGCGAAGAGATAGAAGCCCGCTTCCAGATCTTCCGTGAACTGACTCACCTCGAATGAGGACTCGAGACATCCGCCGCTGGGACCGCGAGGCCGCGCTGGTGGCGGGGCTTGCAGCTTGCGTCTCGGTTGCATCTTTCCTGTTTTATTTCCGGCATGATGCCGTGCTGCTCTACGGCGACGCCGTGGCCCACATCAACATTGCGCGGCGGGTTTTCGACTCGCGCACGCCCGGGCTGCTGCAACTGGGTACAGTGTGGCTGCCGCTGCCACACTTGCTGATGATTCCGTTTCTGCTCTCCGATTGGCCTTGGCGGAGTGGCGTCGGCGGATCGATTCCCTCATTAGCGGGCTATGTTCTCGGCGCGGTGGGGATTTTTCGCCTGGTTCGTGGCGCGCTGAGTTTCCATGCACAGGTGGATGCGGCAGCGAGGATCGCGGCGTGGATGGCAGTGGGTATCTATGCCGCGAATCCGAATCTTATCTACCTTCAAACCACGGCGATGACCGAGCTGGTTTACCTGGCTCTGTTCATCTGGGCGGTGGTGTATTTCAGCGAGTTTGCGCAAACGGTCGCCGCCGAAGATCCACACGATTCCTCGGCATTGCTCAAGTGTGGTCTTTGTCTAGCGGCGGCGTGCCTCACTCGTTACGATGCCTGGTTCCTGAGCGCGGCGACATGTGTGCTGGCGGCGCCGATCGCTCTTAAGGCGAAGCGCGAGAAGGAAAGCCTGCGTCGGGAATTCAGGCACTTTGTCTTGCTGGCAGCGGCCGCTCCCGTGCTCTGGCTGGGTTACAACGCAATCATCTACCGCAACCCGCTGGAGTTTGCCAACGGTCCCTATTCGGCGCGGGCCATCGAGCAGAGAGGCTTCCGCCTGGGTGTTGCGCCTCATCCCGGCTCGCATGATCTGCGTGTGGCCGCCAACTATTTCCTGAAGTCAGCCGAACTCAATCTGGCAGAAGGGAGTTGGCAGAGGATTTGGATCGTGTTATTGCTGGCCGGAGTGCTGCTCAGCTGCGTCATTGATTCTCGCCTGCGGCCGCTTCTGCTGCTTTTGATTCCTTTGCCGTTCTACATGCTCTCGATTGCGTACGGCGGCGTACCCATTTACCTGCCCGTATGGTGGCCTTTTTCTCTCTACAACACTCGATATGGCTTGGAACTGCTGCCCGCGTTCGCCGTGTTTGTCGCGCTCGTGGAGTATTTTGTAGCGGACTGGGTGAGAAACACTATCGGCAAAATCGCGGTTGCGGGTGTGATAGTAATTCTGGTCGTCGGGAGTTATGCATCCGTCTGGCGCACCCAGCCGGTCTGCCTCCGCGAGGCCTGGGTGAACTCCCGCACCCGTATTGCTCTGGAGAGCGAACTGGCGGCAAACCTAAGAGAGCTGCCGCCCGCGTCCGGCGTATTGATGTATCTGGGTGATCATGTAGGCGCGCTGCAGCGGGCCGGGATTCCCTTGCGGCGTGTGATCTGTGAAGGCAACCATCGCACGTGGAGACAGCCGGCTGATCCCGAAGGATTGTGGGAGCAGGCGTTGGCCGATCCGGTACGCTACGCGGACTTCGTGGTTGCGGTGCAGGGCGATCCAGTGTCCACGGCTGTGACGACCCAAGCTTTGTTCCCCGTTGCCGAAATCGATGTGCCGGGCCAGCCCAGGACAACCATCTACCGGACGCACCCTCCACCACGGTAATCAGCGGCGTTACCTTTCGCGCCGCGGAAGCCTGTAGAGACGCAGTTTTCCAGTGATAAAATCTAGCCAACTCAAGCTCTTTATGTCCACCGCCCAAAACGTTCTCGAGATGTTACGGGAGGAGATGACCTCCGTTGTGGGTTTGTCAATTGTGCGCCTGGTGATAGCGGCAAGTCTGGGTGGGCTGATCGGGTTGGAAAGGGAACTGAAGCACCGGCCCGCCGGATTGCGTACCAACATGTTCATCTGTATCGGCGCAGCCCTGTTCACCATCCTTTCCGACCAGCTCCAAGCCGGGCACCCGGCTGGGGACCATACGCGCATAGCCGCCCAGATCATCCCGGGAATTGGTTTTATCGGAGCTGGTTCCATCCTTCGCGCCCGCGGAGAACTGGTTACCGGATTGACTACGGCGGCAACTATTTTTGTGGTGGCTTCGATCGGCATGGCGGTCGGCGGAGGGCTTTATCTGACGGCCATATTTGCCACAGCCGTCATCGTGCTTTGCCTTTTGCTGCTGGGGAGCATGGAGCACTGGCTCAACCTGAAGCTGCTGGTGAACGCCTACGAAGCTACCGGCTCGAGCGCTGAGGAGGTTACTTATGAGGTAAACCGGCTTCTCGAAAGCAGCCACTCCGTCATGAAGAACGTGCGAGTGGCCGCAACCAGGGAGCACGTGCGGGTGCAGTTCGACCTGGCAGGAACGCGCAAGCAGCACGACCAGATTTTGGCCAGCTTAAAGCGGTCCGCGGTGCTCCAAAGCATCGCTCCGTTGGGACCAGTCGAGGTGGAATGACCTCTCCATCGGTTCCTTTCGTGAAGGCAAGCGCCTGCGGGAATGACTTCCTGATCATTGACGGTATGCATGCTCCGGCGGATTTGGCCGGGTTCAGCCGGCGCATCTGCGACCGGCATCACGGTGTGGGAGCGGACGGAGTGGAGTGGCTGTTTCCGGCGCAAGATGCCGATGTGCGGGCGCGCCTGTTCAATGCCGACGGGTCGGAGGCGGAAATTTCCGGCAATGGCACGCGCTGTGTGGCGGCTTATCTGTGCTCGGAGCAAGCAAAAGAAAAGATAGTAATCCGTACCGGTGCGGGCCTGAAAACTTGCACCCTCACTGCCCGCAGTGAGACGCAATATGAGTTCGAGGTTGCCATGGGCGAGCCCCAGGTCGGGGGCGAGTTCCCGATCAAGTTGGCATTCCGCGAGGTGCATGGAATTCCGGTGTCGATGGGCAACCCGCACTACGTTGTGTTCGTGAACGAGTTTGCTCCCGGCTGGCAGGCGGAGGCCGCTGAGATCGGGCGCCATCATGACTTCAAGTACGGGATTAACGTTGAGCTGGTAGTGGTTAAAGACAAAAGCAACGTGGAATCCCGATTCTTTGAGCGCGGCGTCGGCGAGACCCAATCCTCGGGCACCGGGTCGTGTGCCTCGGCCGTGGCGGCAATCGCGGCCAAGCGTGCGGAGTCGCCCATACGAGTGCATACACCAGGCGGAGCGCAGACCGTGCGCTGGGAGGACCAGGTTTTCCTGCGCGGTCCGGCGCAGATCATCTGTCGCGGAGAGTTTTTCGTTTAGCGTTTCATTTAACATTGCATTCAGATGCCTTCCCCACCAGTCTCGCGCGTCAAGCCACCTGCGCTCCAACCGGGTGACACCGTGGGTATTGTGGCCCCGGCAAGTAACATCCAGCGCGAGTTGCTCGAAGCAGGATGCGAGACGCTGCGACACCTGGGATACAAGCCTTTCTATTTTGCTTCCATCTTCGATCAGGATCTCTACTTCGCAGGGTCGGTGGAGCGGCGCGCCCGCGAACTGGAAGAAATGTTTGTCCGGGAGGATGTACGCGCGATCTTGTGCGCGCGTGGCGGCTACGGCGCCAACTATCTCTTGAGCGCGCTCGATCCAGCGAAGATCCTTCTGCATCCCAAGATTTTTGTGGGCTACAGCGATATCACCACCCTGCTGACCTGTTTTGCAGACGTGGGATTTGTCACTTTCCACGGCCCCATGGTCACAAAAGATTTTGCCGTGGCCGATGGGGTGGACCTGGCTTCCTGGGAGGCTGCCGTCACCGGGCTCTCGGAATGGTCGCTGGATCTGGGAGCGGGTTCCGGCGTGAAGCCGCTGGTCGAAGGTTCCGGGGAAGGAATTCTGTACGGCGGGTGTCTTTCCATGCTGACGGCGTCGCTGGGCACACCGCACGAAATTCGCCCGGCGGGTACGATCCTGTTCCTTGAAGATCTTGCCGCCAAGCCCTACCAGATTGACCGCATGCTGATGCAACTGAAGCTGGCGGGGAAGCTGGCGGACGTCCGCGGCATCGTCTTCGGCGAGATGCTGGATTGCGTGCAGCACAAAGACCAGGGCTACACCTTGGAGGAAGTCGTGCTGCGCATCGTCGGCGACCTGGGAGTGCCGGTGGCGTACGGCTTGCGTTCGGGCCATGTGTCGCGGGGTAACATTACGTTGCCGATCGGCGTGCGTGCGGCGCTGCGCGTGGGTGGGACGGGAGTGAGTGTGAAAATATTGGAAGCGGCTACCACGCCCGCGACGGTTGCTTCACCTTCCCGGACGGTGGCCCAGAAGCCATGACCGGAAAGAAACACATTCACCTGATTGGCATTTGCGGTACGGCGATGGCGTCGTTGGCCGGCATGTTGAAGCAGCGCGGCTTTCGCGTGACCGGCTCGGATGCTTCGGCGTATCCTCCGATGTCGGATTTTCTGGGGTCTCTCGACATTCCAGTTTCGCAGCCATTTTCGGCGAAGAATCTCGAGCCGAGGCCGGACCTGGTGGTTATCGGCAACGCTATTTCCCGCGGCAACATCGAGCTGGAGTATGTGCTCGACCAGCGCATTTCGTTCTGCTCGCTGCCGCAGATACTGCATGACGAATTCTTGCGGGGCAAAGAAGTGCTGGTGGTGGCGGGCACGCATGGCAAGACGACCACGACTTCGATGCTGGCATGGATCTTCCATACCGCCGGCCTGCAACCCTCATTCTTGATTGGCGGGATCGCGGAGAATTTCGGCAGCAGCTTCCAACTGGGACAAGGGAAGTATTTCATCCTGGAGGGTGACGAATACGACACGGCGTTTTTCGACAAAGGCCCCAAGTTCATGCACTACTTTCCCGACGCCGCGATTCTGACTTCAGTCGAGTTCGACCACGCCGATATTTACAAAGACCTCGAGGCCGTAGAGACCGCCTTCAAGCGTCTCGTAAACCTGGTGCCGCAGCGTGGACGCATCTTGGCCTTCGATGCGGGCGAAAGTCTTGATCGCTGTCTGGCGCGAGCCTTTTGTCCGGTGGAACGCTATGGCACCGGGGCCAGCACCATGTGGCGAGTGACGAACTTACGGCTGGAACCGGCGCGCACCACGTGGTCAGTTCTGCGCCAGGGAGCGGCTTGGGCTGATTTCGAGTTTCCGCTGGCCGGCGAGTACAACGTGTGGAACGCAACCGCCGCTGCGGCGCTGGCAGCCTGATGCGGCATTTCCAATGAAGAAATTGCGGCCGCCTTCAAGACCTTCAAGAGTGTAAAGCGGCGGTTGGAAGTTCGAGCGCAGGTGAATGGCATCACCATCATTGATGATTTCGCGCATCATCCCACGGCCATTGCCGGCACGCTGACGGCTCTGCGTTCACGATATTCAGGAGCGCGCCTGTGGGTGATTCTTGAGCCCCGGTCGAATACCCTGCGCCGCAACGTCCTGCAGAACGAGCTGGCGAAAAGTCTGGCGCTAGCCGACGAAGTGGTGGTGGCGAACGTGTTCAAGTCTGAGGCCATTCCTGAAAACGAGCGCCTCGACCTGATCGCCATGGCCGCACAAATTCAGAAGTACGGACGGCGCGCGCGTATCATTTCCGACGCGGATGCAATCGTGCAGCTGGTCGCGCCGGAGATGCGTCCGGGAGATGTGGTCGCAATTCTTTCCAACGGGGGCTTTGGCCGGATCTACGAGAAGCTTCCCCAGAGGCTGAATGCGCTCGCAGGAGGCGGCTCGGGTAACCGTTCCTTGCACGCCTCTGCCAAGGCGTGATTACGCGCGCCGGAAAAAGTTGAGTTTGTGCCAAGGGATGTGGAGAATAGCACGCCACGGCAGAAAAACGAATCTTAGGTGTCGGGAGGGACTAACCTGTGGTCCGCACCATCCTGATGCTGACGTTCTGGGGCGTGTTGCTGCCGCTGGCGGCGCTGATCTGCTTTCCCTGGACTTTCATCACCGGAGATATCAGCTTTCTTTACCGCGTGGGGATGTGGGGCGCGTGGACAGGGATTCGGCTCGCCGGGATACGGGTTCGGACGGTTGGCCTGGACAAGCTGGATCCCCAGCGTACTTACATCTTCATGTCCAACCACGTTTCCAATGTTGATCCGCCGCTGCTTTTGCCTCTGATCCCGCGCCGCACTTCAGTCATGGTGAAAAAAGAGTTGTTCCGCTATCCCATCCTGGGGAGGACGATGAAGCTGGGTTCGCTAGTCCCGGTGGATCGCGGAAACCGTGACGCCGGGATTGCCGCGGTGCGGGCCGCCGCCGAGGTCGTTCGCCAGGGGGTTAACATGACGATCTACATTGAAGGCCATCGCTCCTTCGACGGGAAACTTTTGCCGTTCAAGAAGGGCCCATTCTACCTGGCGATGGAGTGCGGGGTGCCGGTGGTTCCGGTGACGATCGCGGGCACGCACTACATCATGCCCAAGCGGCGGTTCGCGATCAAGTCAGGTGCGGTCACCGTGACCTTCCACGATCCCATTGAACCCAAGGATTTCGGCGACCGGGAGTGCTTGATGGAGCAGGTCAGAAGCGCGATTAGCAGCGGGCTTCCAGAAGAGTACCGACCGAAGACATTATGACTCACGCATTCAAGTACGCGATTGTTTGTACGCTTGTCTCTTCTCTGTTTCGTCCGGTGGCCTGGGCCACTGATCACAGTGCGCTACAAAAGCAATTAAGAGACGCGTACGAAGGTAAGTTGTTATCACTTAAGACCCCCTGCACTTCAGATAGATTGCACTTCGACACTAGTGGAAAACCCTTGTCCGCTTTGCAAGAGGCCCCTTGGACGACGAGTGGCGTATTTCGCGTAGAAAGTGTTGCCGTCAAGTCCGATCGAATTGAAATCAGGGGCAAACGCTTGATTCTTGCTTTGCGACTTGACAAGACCGGCACGAGACTGGTGCCGATCGAACTTGACCGGCATCTTCGCATTGACCTGGACATCGCTCCATCCATGACGGATTTGCAACAAACCTATGTTTCCCTAGCTCAGATTTTTCAGGGAGGGAAGCTGGAGGAGAGAATAAGCGCATATTGGAAGCCGACAATCGACCTTGGCGACCTTATGACAGACCGGGCGTCCCTCTTGCAACGTCTTCCCGACAGAATGGTCGGACGTCTGGAAGGAAATCGCCCTGTGTATCTCGTGAGCCCCCCGGCGGTCACTCCGCCGAAATCTGTCCACACGCCCGATCCGGACTATTCAGACGGCGCCAGAAAGAAACGAGTAACCGGTACAACCACGATGAGGCTGATCTTAAACGAAAAGGGCCAGCCCGAGATTCTCGTGCTAGTCAAGGACTTGGGAGAAGGGCTCGATATCAGAGCGTTGGCAGCCGTTTCTCAGTGGCGTTTCCAGCCTGCGGTCAAGGATGGTCAGCCTGTGGCAGCATTGGTGACAGTGGAGGTGAACTTCGATCTGTACTGATAGAGCCTAGGGTGCCATCTGAGAATTACGACTGCTCCTTGCCTCGCTGACCACCGCCCGCTCTTGCACGTACGGCTTTCACCAGATCCGGCAACCTGGGCAGAACGGCGGAGTACTTCAGCCACAGTTTGTGATCCACCGCCGGAGCACCGCTGACAATCGCGCCCGCCTCCACGTCTCCGGCAACTCCACTTTGCGGGGTAACGATAGCGCCGTCGCCGATCTTGCAATGACCGACCACGCCCACCTGTCCGGTGAGAATCACTCGGTTGCCGACATCGGTTGAGCCCGCCAGGCCCACCTGTGCCGCCAGCAGCGAATCCTCCCCGATGCGCGAGCCGTGGCCGACCTGCACCAGATTGTCGATTTTTGTGCCGCGCCCGATGTGGGTTTCCTCCACGCTGGCCCGGTCCACACAGGAGTTGGCCTGCACTTCTACGTCATCTTCCAATACTACCGGCACAGACTGCACGATCTTGTACCAGCATCCCGCGTCGTCCTTGGCGAACCCGAAGCCGTCTGCGCCGATGACCACGCCATTCTGCAAAAGAACATTGTTGCCGAGCCGGCAGCCTTCTCGCACCACGGCATGGGCGTGAGCGAAGAAGTTGTCGCCGATGTTCGCGCCGCGATAGATCACCCCATGCGCAAGCAACACGGCGTTATCCCCGATCTGGACGCCTTCGTCGATCACCACGTAGGGACCAATGTGTGCGTTGTTGCCAATCTTCGCCGACGCATGAACCACGGCCGTCGGATGTACGCCGGGCGCATATCTCGGTGGTTGGTGGAAAAGTTCAATGGCGTGCGCGAAGGCCAGATAGGGATTCTTGCTGCGCAGCATGGCCGATGAAATGGCGGAGAAGTCTTCGGCCACAATTACAGCGGAGGCTTTCGTGGTCCGGGCGGCCACGGCGTACTTGGGGTTGGCAACGAAGGTGAGTTGGCCGGGCGCCGCTTCCTTGATTCCGGCAACGCCAGTGATTTCCATGTCGGGCGAGCCGTTTTCCAGGCGCGCGCCCAGGGCTGAGGCAATCTGTGCGAGTTTCATAGGCGTGTATCCGCGATGGCGGTAAGACGGTGATTGTAACGGAAGGCAGAGGCCCGGAATCACACCAAGCCAAAAAACGCGGCCGCCAGATAGAGCGCCTCGGTAGCGGCAACGGCGATCAGAAAAGCCTCGCGCAGGCGAGAACGCGAAAGGGCATTCTGCAACTTGGCGCCGTGGACATGGGCGGGCGCAGGGCCAACCAGGATTGAGGTAGGCAGGGCTGGCTGGATTCCGGTCACGGGAAGCCTCGGAGGCAGAAGGACGTTCCCAATCGTGGCCGGCCGGGATGCATCGCTTGCCACGGGCCGATCGAGCAAGGAAACCTTCGGCAAGCTGATCAGAGACGACCAGCGCACCACTTGCACCGGTCCCGAGAGCAAACTGGCATCGGCGGGGGCCGAAGTCAGCTGCAGTGCGGGCAGGCGTTCGGGCGCGATGTGGTCGGCCAAGTTGCGCACCAGCGAGGCCCACCACGGATGACTCAGCTGATCGCTGATGAGCTCGTCCACATCCACCGGCCTCGACTCCAGATCCAGAGGAGGCAGCGTCTCCGGGTTGATCACGTTGCCCAGGTTGGTGAAAACCGTACGGTACCAGGGCAGGCTGACGATGTCCCCGACCAGCATGCCGATATCGACCGGACGGGAGGTGAGCTGCAATGGGGGTAGCTTTTCGGGGAAGAAGCGGTCGCGCAGGTTGGCTCGCAGAGACTTCCACAGAGGGCGGGTCAAGCTGTCGGGGAGCAAAAGGTTAGGCGGGTGGCTATCTTCAAGGCCGGAATCGGTGTTGGTGCTGTGGCTTCCGACATCCATACGTACCATCCCAATGTAACATTTATTTGATGACAGCTAGAATGGAATGATCCGAGCGGATACGACAAAAGTTTTACCCTCCGGGTGCCGCAAACTTCCGGAGGATCACTGCCGGGGTATCTTGCTAACATGCTTGGCAGACAACCCGACGCTGTTGGGCGCATCTTAATCTGCCGAGAACAAGCAAATGGAGGATGAGAAATGAAACTACGGGCTTTGGTTCTGGCTAGCTCCCTATTGGCGTGGACATGCCCGGTTCTGGGTCAGCAAACCGCTGAACCTTCGGCGCGGGCAGTTCAGCGCATCGAAAAAGAGGTTCGGCATGAGCTGTTGATGCTGCCCTATCTCGACGTGTTCGATAACCTCGCGTACAAAGTGAGTGGGTACGATGTCACGCTCCTGGGACAGGTGGCGCGTCCCTCGTTGAAGTCGGACGCCGAAAATGTTGTCAAGAAAATTGAAGGCGTGGAGCACGTGGATAATCAGATTGAGGTGCTGCCGGTGTCCCCGATGGACGACCGCCTGCGCCTCCGCCTCTATCGCGCCATCTATGGCTATGCCCCGCTGCAGAAGTACGCGCTGGGAGTGAATCAGCCCATTCGGATCATTGTGAAGCGAGGACATGTGACGCTCGAGGGAGTGGTCGACAACGAGGGTGACAAGACCTTCGCTGGCATTCGCGCGAATGGCGTGTCAGGGATCTTCTCGGTGACCAATAATCTCCGGGTCGTGAAGTGAGCGGGTCCTCACGTTCGGGGATCGTGCTCCAGCGGTATCCCGAACGAAGAGTGCACACTCTCAATTTGTCGTCTCTCTACTCCCCGAACAGCTGCACCTGGCGCGTGTCCGTAGGCACACCTTTGCGATGGCGGCGTGTCGCTCCGATTACTGCCAGCACGGTAAGCGATTCCAGGGCGCTGCGAGGCACGAAGATGCGCTGGGTGTTGGAGCGCAGATCGGGAGGATTGACCAGGAAGCCCTCCGCCGTGGTCAGGGTAAGGTCGTTGGGCATCATGCCTTCGAGGACTTCGTTGTCTTTAAACTTGAGCCTTACCCACAATCCTTCGGTTCGGGGCCGACTGGTGAAGGTCTTGCGGCTGAGTGAATCGGAGTCGCCGAACTCGCGGACAAAATAGACGCCCTTGATGTCCCGCAGGTCGATGGCAACCACGTTGCCAGAGGTGTTCAGCAGCTCGAGCTTGCCGTCGTGGACAAAATTCGCCGGAGCTACGTAGCCGTTGATCGAGTCCCGGTCCATTTTCCGAATAACGACCTTTTTGTGGGTGGAGGGCATGTGGGTTCTAGCTTACAACGGCCGAGCTTTGCCCGGCTGGACCCCGCGAGGGCGGCTGTCGCTACGTGGTTCGTGGCAGACCGCCCGCCGCATGCCGATTCTCGCACTTTTCTGTGAAAATACGGGCAAGTTGCATGTTCGTAGTAGCCAAACTGTCAACGTTGTGTTATTTTCTCTAGCTTGCCGGGTTCCATCTCAAGGAGTCTAAGCCTAGTGGATAGAGTCACTTACATACAGGTGGCAGGGGCCATCTTTGGGCTGGGGGCCACCCCTGTGGAAATCTTTTGCCAGGCGTGGCCAGGCTGCTCTGGTAGCGGCATCCGTACGAATGGCTGATTACATCTACACCATGGAAATCCGGCTGACGCCGGACCAGCAAAAGGGGATCACCCTGGTGCAGGACATCGCCCGCGCTGGGGGCATGAACATCTACCTGACCGGCGGCGCGGTCCGCGACATCATCAGCGGCTTTTCCATCCGCGATCTCGATTTCACTGTCCAAGGCAATCCGCTCAAGCTGCAGAAGGAGTTGGAGCGAGCCGGGGCTGGAATCGCCGCCGCGGACGACGACTTCAAGGCTTTACATCTGGTCCTGCCGGGAGGTGTCCGCGCCGAGATCAGCATGGCGCGCACCGAGAAGTACGAGAAAGCGGGCAGGCCGCCGCTGGTTTCGCCGGCCACCATCATCGAAGATTTGCGGCGCCGGGACTTCACCGTGAACGCCATGGCGTTGTCGCTGAATCCGGGCTCGCGCGGACTGCTAATGGATCCCTTCAATGGAGCGGCCGATATTGAGGCCAAGCTGATCCGCGTTCTGCACAACTATGCCTTCGTCGAGGATCCTTCGCGACTGATCCGCGCCAGCCGTTTCGCGGCCCGCTTCCACTGGCCGCTGGAGGAGCGCACCCAGGCGCGATTTGGGTCGGCGAAAGAAAATAAATACATCGAGTACATCACCGACCGGGCGATCGGGTACGAAATCGAGCAGTTGGCCTACGAAGACGATCCGCTGCATATCGTGCGCGTGCTGGAAAAGGAAGGCTGGCTCAAGGTACTCAATCCGCACTGGACCTCCGCGAAGGTGGACAGCGCGGGACTGGGCCAGCTTCTGAGAACTCGCCAGCAGATGAACCAGTTGGGCTACACCCCCGATCTGGCGCCGGCAGTGATGTATTTCCTGACGTCGCGGCTGGGCGACAAAGATATCTCTGACATGCGAAAGCTGATTCCGCGCAAGGATTTGGTCGAGGCCTGGCGGGATCTGGAAGACAACGCGAAGGGTCTGGCGAAGCGATTGACCAGCAAGGAAGCGGCCACGCCGTCGCGGACTTGGAACCTGCTCTCCGAAGCTCGGCCAGAGATGGTCCTGTTCCTGGCGGTGACGGCGCGGCAGCAGGCGGTAGTACAGAAAATCAGGAATTTCTTTACCAAGTGGCGGCAGGTGCAGCAGAAGATTCCGTTGCCAGAGATGACGGAACTGCGCATCACGCCCCAGATGCCGGAGTATCCGAAGATTGCGCGCGATGTGTTCATGCTGCTGCTCGACGGCCGGCTACGCTCGCGCACCGAGACCTTGAAATATTTGAAGCCGCTGGCGCCGCCACCCCCGCCGCCCCCGCCCCCGCCGCCACCCAAGCGCGGGCGGGCGGCCAAGGCCGCGGCGGCAGCTGAAGCCGCCGCAGTTCCCGCTCCGGTCAAGGGCACGAAGAAGGGGAAAGGCGTTGCGACACCGGCGCCGGTGCCGCCTGTGGCCAAGCCTGAGGCGCCGAAGGAGCCCCTTGCGCACAAACCGGAAAAGCACAAAGCGGCGAAGAAGGCAGCCAAAGCGTTCAGCAAGAAAGCAAAAGCGAAGAAGCGGCGCTAGGACCTGCAGCCCATCCACCGCAGTAAGCATCGAACGCAGAGTCAAAAACTCAAACTGACGTGTTGATCCGAGTCTCTGACCTGGGACTGGTTCAGGAGGTGGGTATGAAGAAGCTAGGTAAAGTCCTGCTCGTGGGACTGGTTGTGTTGGCTGTCCTGTTGGCTGTCGGCATCACTTTCACGATCGGCTGGCGTCCCATCATCGGGCCGAAGGCACGACCCTTAACCGCTCGCCAGTTCGAGCGGACTCCCCAGCGTTTGGAACGCGGCCGATATCTGTTCACTTCTCTGTCGGGCTGCGACGGATGCCATTCGGTCCACGACTGGAATACCCACGGAGGGCCGACCTTGCCGGGCAAGGAAGGCGTGGGCCAGGTGATGTGGTTCTCGGATCTGCCGGGCCGGATTGTGGCCTCGAACATTACTCCTGATCCGCAAACTGGCTCGGGCAACTGGACCGACGATCAGCTGGCGCGGGCCATCCGTGAGGGCATTGGACACGATGGGCGAGCGCTTTTTCCGATGATGCCCTATCACAACCTGCGTAACATGTCGGATGAAGACCTGGCCTCGATCATCGTGTACACACGATCGCTGGCGCCGGTCCGGAATGAACTGCCGGCGACTGAAATTATTTCTCCAGTCAAGTACTTGATTCGCACCGTGCCGGAACCGGTCACGGAACCAGTCCGCAGTCCGGATCCGGCTGACCAGGGGAAATGGGGCGAGTACCTGGTAACGATTGGAAGCTGCAATGAATGCCACACCTCACGAAATCGTGGCGAGGTGGTCAAGGGCCTCGAGTATGGCGGTGGTTTTACGCTGGATGGCGCTTGGGGAGTGGTGGCCGCGGCCAACATCACGCCGGACGCTTCCGGCATTGCCTATTACGACGAAGCTCTGTTCGTCCAAATGATGCGCACGGGCTACGTGAAGGCGAGAAAACTGGCTTCGATCATGCCCTTCGGCGAATTCAAGAATCTGACTGATAGTGATCTCAAAGCCATCTATGCGTATCTTCGCACTTTGAAACCGGTGAAGCATGTGGTGGATAACACCGAGCCGCCCACCTACTGCAAGCTTTGCCAGTACAAACATGGCGGCGGGGACAAGAACTAGGCTTTCATCTCTGGGAGACAACCACCCTCAGACTCCAAAATATTCAGATCCCTGGCCTGAGCAAGGGCGCTATAATTCTTGTATGCGGCGCCGGTTGGCCATTGCGGCGTTTAGTGTAGTTTTGCTCCTGACCCCAGCCTGGAGCCAGATGCGCGGCGGCTCGCGGTCGTTTGGGTCGGTGGGCCGGGGGGGATTCGCTCCCCGCAGTTCCGGGTTCGTGCATGGCGGCTTTGGTTTCGGCCATGGTTCACGCTTCAATGGTCCGCGTTTCAATAGGCCGCGCTTCAACGTGTTTATTGGCAGAGGTCCGTTCTTCTCTCACCGGCGCTTTTTTGCTTCCGGGCCTTTCTTCTATCCGTCATTTTACGGAGGCTATTCCTACTACGGAGGATATTCCTATCCCGTCGTAGTGCAGCCGCCGCCGGCTTACTATCCGGCATACCGCGACGGGTCGGACGAGTATGATCGGCGCGAACTGTCCAGCGAAGTAGATCGCCTCAGCGACGAAGTGGACCGCCTGCGCGAGGAACGGCGCGACCGAGCCGACGTACCCCGTACGTCCTCCAGGGCGCAGCAAGAAGCCGCACCACCACCTGTCACCGTGTTGGTTTTCAAAGACAAGCACGTGCAGGAAGTCCAGAACTACGCCATCGTCGGACAGACACTCTGGGTGTTCAATGAGAGCCGCGCTACCAAGGTTCCGCTTTCTTCGCTTGATGCTGACGCTACTACCAAAGCGAATGACGAGCGCGGGGTGGATTTCCAGGTGCCCAAGTAGGGGCGACCAGGAGCCCGGCTTCTTCCCCGGCGGACCAATTCCTGAACGGTTTCGATCCTGTTGCAGAATCCGCACACCTACACGAGCGGGGCGCAGGCCAACGTCCGGCTGTGGATAACTCTCTCGCTAGGCCACCACAGTTTCCCATTAGAATGACGTCGAAGTAGAATCCTTTACAGAGCCCATGCCTCAATTCGTCCACTTGCACCTGCATACCGATTACTCCATGCTCGACGGAGCCTGTGACGTGGAAAAGCTTGTCCAGCGAGCCAAAGGGCTAGGCATGCCCGCCGTGGCCATGACCGACCATGGCAACATTTTTGGCGCGGTGCACTTCGTGAACGCGGCCCACAAGGCCGGGGTGAAACCCATCGTGGGTTGCGAGCTGTATATCTGCAAGAAGGAAGATCACAACATCGAGCGCACGCCTCCTGAGGGCGACACCTACAACCACTTGCTGGTGCTGGCGGAAAACGAAGAAGGCTACAGTAATCTGGTGAAGATTACGTCCGAAGCTTCGTTGCACGGTTTCTACTACAAGCCGCGGGTGAGCAAGAAGTTTCTGGCCGAACACTCCAGGGGATTGATCGGGCTTTCCGGCTGTCTGAAGGGCGAAGTCGCCGAACGCTTGATGGAGGACAAGTACGACGCCGCGCGGGAAGCGGCTGCGTCGTATCGCGATATCTTCGGCAAAGATAATTTCTTTCTTGAGATCCAGGATCAGGGGCTGGAAATGGAGCATCGCATCCATCCCCATTTGTTCCAGCTGGAAAAAGACCTGGGCCTGCCGATGGTGGCCACCAATGACAGCCACTATCTCTGCGAAGACGATGCCCACGCCCAGGATGTGATGCTGTGTATTCAAACCGGCAAGACCATCCAGGACACCAACCGCATGAAGTTCCAGGGCACGGGCTTCTACGTCAAGAGCCATGACGAGATGTACCGGGTGTTCAAGGACTCGCCCGAAGTGCTCTCACGCACGCTCGACATTGCCGGGCGCTGCAACCTGCGGCTGGAGAAAGTCAGCAACCCGTTCCCGCATTTCGACGTGCCCGCCGGTTACACGCTGGACAGCTACTTTGAGCACGTGACCCGGGAAGGATTCGCGAGGCGCCTGGAAGCGCTGCGCGGGCTGGAGACGCAGGGCCGGCTGAAACATAGCATTGCTGACTACGAGCAGCGGCTGGCGCGCGAGTTGGGCATCATCCAGCAGATGAAGTTTTCCGGATATTTTCTTATTGTCTGGGATTTTATCCGCTATGCCCGGGAACGGGGGATTCCGGTTGGACCGGGGCGTGGTTCGGCGGCAGGATCGCTGGTTTCGTACTCAATGGGGATTACCGATCTCGACCCGCTGCAGCATGAGTTGATTTTCGAACGCTTCCTGAATCCGGAACGCGTTTCCTTGCCCGATATTGACATTGATTTTTGCATGAACCGGCGCGGCGAAGTGATCAACTACGTCACTCAGAAGTACGGCCGGGAGAATGTGGCGCAGATCATCACCTTTGGCACCATGGCGGCGAAAGCGGCGATCAAGGATGTAGGCCGCGCCATGGGCGTGCCCTATAGCGATGTGGATCGCATTGCCAAGATGGTGCCCACCACGCTCAACATCAAGCTGGAACAGGCGATCAAGGACTCCCCGGCGCTGCGGCAGGCCTACGAGAGCGACACGCAGGTGCGGGAGTTGATTACCACGGCAATGAAGCTCGAGGGCCTGGTGCGGAACGCGGGCGTGCATGCGGCCGGCGTGGTGATCTCGCCACGGCCACTCACCGAACTGGTTCCTTTGCACAAGACCAAGAATGATGAAATCGTCACGGCCTTCGATATGGTGGCCATCGAGAAAATGGGTCTGCTGAAGATGGACTTTCTCGGGCTCACCACCCTGACCATTCTGGATGACACTTTGAAGCTGATCGCGCAGACCCGTGGCGAGCGCGTTACTTTGGAAGGCATCCCGCTCGAAGATCACGAAACTTACGAAAAGGTCTTTCACAAAGGATTGACTTCGGGCGTATTCCAGTTTGAATCTCACGGCATGCGCGATGTGCTGCGCCGTTATCAGCCCAACTCCATCGAAGACCTCACGGCCTTGAATGCGCTCTACCGCCCGGGACCAATACAGGGCGGCATGATCGACGATTTCATCGATCGCAAGCACGGGCGCAAGCGGATCGAGTACGAACTGCCCGAGCTGCAGCAGATCCTGCAAGAAACCCTGGGCGTGATTGTGTACCAGGAACAGGTGATGCAGATTGCTAACCGGCTCGCCGGTTACTCTCTGGGAGAAGCCGACCTGTTGCGGCGCGCCATGGGAAAGAAAAAAGCAGACGAAATGGCGCAGCAGCGGGAGCGATTCATCGAGGGTGCGGGGCAGCGTGGGTATCCGGCTCGAAAGATCGAGAAGATCTTCGACCTGATGGCGCAGTTTGCCGGTTACGGCTTCAACAAATCGCACTCGGCGGCTTACGCGCTCCTGGCCTACCACACGGCGTATCTCAAGACCCACTACCCGGTGGAGTTCATGGCCGCACTGTTGACCTCGGTCACGGGCAGCACTGATGACGTGGTGAAGTACATCAACGAGTGCCGCGAGATGGGCATTGCCGTCGAACCGCCGGACATCAATGTTTCCGACGCGAACTTTACGCCGCATGGACCGGCTATTCGCTTCGGTTTGGCGGCGGTGAAGAACGTCGGCCACAACGCGATTGAGTCCATCGTTGCGGGACGCAAGAAACTGGGACGCTACGGTTCCATCTACGAGTTCTGCGACAGCGTTGACTTGCGGCTGCTCAACAAGCGTGTGCTGGAGTCGTTGATCAAGAGTGGCGCCATGGACTCGCTCGGTCGGCGGGCCCCGTTGATGGCCGTTCTCGATAAAGCAATCGAGCGGGCGCAGAAAACCCAGCGTGATGCCGAGTCCGGCCAGCACGGTTTGTTCGGCGTGTTCGAGGAGGAGCAGGCCGACGGCGCCAACGAAAAACTGCCGGATACGCCGGACTGGGATGAGCACACGCGCCTGGCCAACGAAAAGGAAATTCTCGGCTTCTTCATCACCGGGCACCCACTGGAAAAGTACCGCGACAAACTGGAGGACCTGCGCGCTCTCACCACTACCGAAATTGCAGGCCTGAAGTCTTCCACGGGGAAGGACGAGAGCATTTGCACCGCCGGTATCATCAGCCATCTGCGCGTGTTGAAATCGAAGAAGGGAGATTTCTACGCCCAGGGCGCGCTGGAAGACATGGCGGGCTCAGTAGAGATGCTGGTGTTTCCCGAGGCCTACCGGCGCTTGCAGGACAAGGTGACGCTCGAAGTGCCAGTGCTGGTGCGCGGCGGATTGCGGATTGAGGAAGGCGCCAATCCCAAACTGACCGTGAACGACATCATGCCCCTGGACGACGCCAAGGTTCCCTTGCCGCGCGCGCTTCGCATCCGGGTCCCGCTGGAGACGGCCAGCGAGTCCACGGTGGACGCGCTGCACCAGCTTTGCGTGCAGCAAAAGGGAGAGGCTAAAGTGTTGTTTGACGTGGAGCGCCGCGATGATTTCATGGTGGTCATGGAAGCGGAAGGCTATAATGTCCTCCCAGATCGCAACTTTATCGCGCGCGTCGAGGAATTGTGCGGCCGCGGCGCAGTGCGTGTGATTGACTAAGAGATCGTTGATCCAAAGATCATCGATCCAAAGATCATTGATCCACAGATCATTGACTGCAGGATGATGGACTGAAATCTGCGGCGGATGAGAGCCTCCATTCACAGGAGTTCCAGCGTGCAAGCGGCGGTCAAGCCAGCCATGGCAAGTGCATGGGTCGCGGTCACGGGCGCCGAGTTTCTCCTGTCGATGGTGGAGGCGCGATGGGCCGCCAGGAACGGTGACCTCACCAAGATGGATTCCGGACTGAGAGCGCGGCAGGAACTGGAGAAGATCGAGCAGCAACTCGGCAAGCTGCAGACCGTGGCCGGACAGGACGACGAGGCCCACCGCCAGATCCAGCAACTGCAGGAACGCATCCATGCGCTGCGCAGCCAGGTGGCCACCCATTTCAGCGCCTGGGAGAAGACGGAATTGGCACGGCATCCGCAGCGTCCTTATACCCTGGACTACATCGAGCGCATCTTCACCGACTGGAGCGAGATCCACGGCGACCGCGGCTTCGCGGATGATAACGCCATGGTCTGCGGTATGGCGCGCTTTCACGGTGAGGAAGTCATTGTTCTAGGCACGCAGAAGGGGCGGGACATGAAGCAGAAAGTATCCCGCAACTTTGGACTGCCCAATCCCGAGGGCTACCGCAAGGCGTTGCGGGTGATGAAGATTGCGGAAAAGTTTTCTCGTCCCCTCTTCACGTTTGTGGATGTCACCGGAGCGAACCCCGGGCTGGGCGCCGAAGAACGTGGCCAGGCGGAGGCGATTGCCCGCAATCTGCGGGAAATGTCGCGGCTGCGCGTGCCCATCATCACCACTATCACCGGCGAAGGGGGGAGCGGCGGAGCGCTCGCCATCGCCGTGGCTGACCGGGTGTTGATGATGGAGAATGCCATCTATTCGGTGATTTCTCCGGAAGGGTGTGCCGCCATCATGTGCGCGATGCGACCAAAAAAGACCTGGCCGCTCAGGCGCTGCGTATCACCGCCACGGACCTGACCGAACTGGGCTGCGTTGATGACATTGTGGCCGAGCCCGATGGCGGGGCGCACATGGATCATGAGGCCGCAGCCGCGTTGCTGGATGCCGCTCTGGTGAAACATTTTGCCGAGATTCGCCGGCTGCCGATCGAGGAATTAGTAGCTTCCCGCTATCAGAAATTCCGCAACATGGCGCGTTTTCTCCGCGACGACGGCTAGTTCCAAACCCGATACCTTGGTGCTGGAACTCCAGCGCTGTAACTGCCAGCAACAACCCTTGTGCCGTATAATTAAAAGTTTCGCGTGTTCATTTCACAATACTCTTGGGCGGGCTGAACCCGCCCTGGCTAAAGGAAGGATCAGGGATGGCCACCACGGATGTAGCGCTCCACAAGGCTTCTGGGCAGGTGGAGCCGAAGCGCGTCGTCAACAACATGAGCCTCCAGGTTGCGACGGTCAACGGTTCGGGCTCGCAGAGTTCGAACACCGTGCTGTTGCGCAGTATTTTTCAGATGGGTGTTCCGGTTTCTGGTAAGAACCTGTTCCCCTCGAACATCGCAGGGCTGCCGACCTGGTACACCATCCGCGCCAACAAGGACGGGTACATCGCCCGGAAGAAGGAGATCGATTTCGTCATCGCCATGAATGCGGAGACGGCGCAGGAAGATGTCATGTCGCTGGCGCCCGGCGCCGCCGTACTTTATGACGAGCCGCTGAACCTCAGCACTCTTCGCAATGATTTGATTTTTTACTCTGTTCCGTACGACAAGCTGGTGGCTCCGGTTTGCCCTGAAGCTAAGCTGCGCAAGCTGGTCAAGAACATGATTTACGTGGGCGTAGTGGCCAAGCTGCTTGAGCTTGACATGGGCGAGGTGGAGAAGGCCCTGCGCAAGCAGTTTTCCAAGAAAGCGAAAGCGGCGAACCTCAACCTGGCCGCAGTCCAGGCCGGGTTCGATTATGCGACGGCCAATCTGCCCAAGCGCGATCCCTACTTCATTCAGCGCATGGACAAGACCAAAGGCAAAATCATCATTGACGGCAACTCGGCGGCGGCGCTCGGCTGCATGTTCGCTGGAGTGACGGTGGTCAGCTGGTATCCCATTACTCCGTCGTCTTCTTTGCCGGAGAGCGTGATCGAGTATATGAAGCGGTTCCGCATCGGGCCTGACGGCAAGGCGACTTTTGCCATCGTGCAGGCAGAAGATGAGTTGGCGGCAATTGGCATGGTGGTGGGTGCGGGATGGGCGGGGGCGCGCGCCATGACCGCCACTGCAGGCCCAGGCATTTCGCTGATGGCGGAGTTTGCCGGTCTGGCCTACTACGCCGAGGTTCCGGGAGTGGTCTGGGACATCCAGCGGGTCGGGCCGTCCACCGGACTGCCTACGCGGACTTCCCAAGGCGATATTCTCTCGACCGCGTTTCTATCGCACGGCGACACCAAGCACATCCTGCTGATGCCGTCTTCGGCGGAAGAATGCTTCACTATGGCGCAGGATGCCTTCGATCTGGCCGAGCAATTCCAAACCCTGGTGTTCGTGATGTCGGACCTCGACCTGGGCATGAACAACTGGATGGCGGATCCGTTCAAGTATCCAGAGAAACCCATCAAGCGCGGCAAAGTGCTCAGCAAGGAAGATCTGGACCGGCTGGGCGGGTTCGCCCGCTACAAAGACGTGGACGGCGACGGCATCGGGTACCGCACTCTGCCGGGCACGGACCATCCTGCCGCCGCGTATTTCACCCGCGGCACCGGGCACAACGAGAAGTCTCAATACAGCGAGCGGCCTGACGACTTTGAGCGGAACATGGAGCGCATCAACCGCAAGTTTGAGACGGCGCGTTCCTTTGTGCCGCGGCCGGAGGTGGCAACCGGAAAATCGAAGATCGGCATCATCGCCTACGGCACCTCGCATTGGGCGATCCTGGAAAGCCGCGACCAGTTGCGCAAGGAATACAACATTGAGACCGACTATTTGCGGCTCCGCGCTTACCCGTTCACGCGCGAGGTGCACGATTTCGTCAAGCAGCATGACCGGGTTTATGTGGTCGAGCAGAACCGCGACGCGCAGATGCTGAGCCTGCTCAAACTGGATGTCGAGCCGGCGCTGGTCACACGCCTGCGCAGCATCGCCCACATTCACGGGCTGCCGCTCGATGCGCGCTCGGTGACCGACGAACTCATGACCATGGAGGGCAAGTAACATGGCGACGACAACCACCAGCGCACCCGGGCCCAAGACGAATCGCATCGGCCTGTCGGTGATCGACTACAAAGGCGGGAAGACGACCCTATGCGCCGGCTGCGGGCACAATGCCATCTCCGAGCGCATCATCGACGCCATGTACGAAATGGGTGTTGCCCCGGAGCGCGTGATCAAGCCCAGCGGCATCGGCTGCTCTTCCAAGAGCCCCGCTTACTTCATGGGCCGTTCGCACAGCTTCAACGCCGTGCACGGCCGCATGCCTTCAATCGCCACGGGGGCCGTGCTGGCAAATCGTGACCTGATCGCACTGGGCGTCAGCGGCGATGGTGACACGGCGTCCATCGGCGTAGGCCAGTTTGTCCACCTCATGCGGCGCAATCTGCCCATCATCTACATCATCGAGGACAACGGGGTGTACGGCCTGACCAAGGGCCAATTCTCCGCCACCGCCGACGTGGGCTCCAAGCTGAAGACGGGAGTGCTGAACGACCTTCCGCCCATTGATACCTGCGCCATGGCGATCACTCTGGGTGCGACCTTTGTGGGACGCTCGTTCTCCGGCGACAAGAAGCAGCTGCACAGCATGTTGAAGGCGGCGATCGCCCATCACGGTACCGTCATGCTCGATGTGGTCTCGCCCTGCGTGACTTTCAACGACCACGAGGGCTCGACAAAATCCTACAAGTACATGAAAGACCACGAGGAGCCGCTGCAGGACATCGACTTCGTGCCCTCGTTCGAGGATATCTCCGTTGAATACGATCCGGGTACCACGGTCGAGGTCACCATGCACGACGGCTCGCGCCTGCGGCTGCGCAAGCTGGAAGAGGATTACGACGCGACCAACCGGATCGACGCCATCACTCGGCTAAACGAAGCGCACGAAAACGGCGAAGTGCTGACGGGTGTGTTCTACGTCAACACCAAGACGCCGAGTTTCATCGACCTGCTGAACATCACCGAGCATCCGCTGGCTACGCTGCCGGAGTCGGTGGTGCGTCCGGGTAGGGAAGTGCTGGAGCAGGTGATGGAGGAATTGCGGTAGGAGCAGGTTGCCGGAGTCGGTCAGGCTCGGAAAAGACCTCACTAATCTCTTGATTCTCTGTCATTCTGAGCAAAGCGAACAACCGCTTGCGAGTGCGCGCCACCAGCGACTTCAAGAGGAGTTTCCACTACCTCGTCGGGACGCCCTTTCCGGTCTGCGCACGCCCTCCTTCAGAACTTCTTTACGGGCACAATATCATTTCCTCTTGACACGTGTACCACTAAGTGGTATATAACACTATGTGGTATTCATCGAATCCCGTCCGTTTACAAAGAGGCTGCGGGAGTTGGCGGGAGACGATGCGCAGGAGGTTCTAAGGCGGATTCAGGGCGATCTCCTGAAGAACCCCGAGCGTGGAAACCTGCTACAGGGGCTGGGCGGCGCAAGGAAGGCAAGAAGCGCCAACCCGACTAGAAGGAAAGGCAAGCGGGGCGGCTACCGGTATTTCTTTCTCTATCTCACGCGTCAGGATCACATCCACCTATTGCTCTTACTCGATAAGGATGAGCAAGAGGATCTTGCACCAGACGAACGAACGGCCTTGAGAAAGATTGTCGGGGCGATCAAACAAGAGGGCTGAGACCCGGGGGAATGAATGGCAAAGCGGAAAGTATTTGAAGAACTGAAGTTGGCCTTGAGCGATGCCCTGCAGTACGAGCGGGGCGGGAAGGTGGACCTGCGGATAACTGAGATTCCCGCACCGGCCAAGAGGATCAGCCCGGCCGAAATCCGGCGGATCAGGCTTGCTCTGAACGCCAGCCAGGCAAAGTTCGCCAAGTTGATCAACGTCAGCCCGAACACGGTGGAAAGCTGGGAGCAGGGAGTCCGGCAGCCGCGGCAAGCGGCGCTGAAGCTCCTGACCATCGCCCGAAAATATCCGCAGGTGCTGCTGGAGGCCTGACATGCCGGTCTAACAGGCTGCGGAAGCGTGCCTGCTCATGCGGCAGTCTTGGGAAGGCCCCCAGGCGTCCCTCCGCCCTTTACAACGTTCCTGTCGAAGCCGCGCAGCAGTTGTCTCATCAAGTCGTAGCACTTCGGCTGATCGAAATAGGCGCCGTGCACTGCCAAGCCATTGAGGTCGGGAGGGTCAATCAGGGCGGAACAGTCGAAGTCCCATACGTTATCGGGCAGGGGATAGGATCGGTCGAGCCCGCTTCTGCCCAGCCGGCGTTTGCCAAAGTGTTTAAGCCCAGCTGAGGTGCCTAACACGGAATCTCTTCCCGTATACATCGCGGTGACGCGATAGGTGAGATTGGCGATGCCTTCCCCATCGCCATGTTCGACGATTTCGCCACTGCGGAAAATGTCATTGTCCACGTCGGCCGCGACCATCACCATCTGGTTAATGAGGCTCATCAGGAGCGGGCGGTTCTTGCGGGTCCAGGCGTAGTTCATGGCGTTTTCCACAACGTAATTACCCATGCTGTGTGCGATGACCGAAGTTTTGGCCCGGCATGCGTCGGCGGAATCCTTCGCGCCTTGGTCTTGCTTCTTTGCCATCCAGTCATAAAGGGCGCTCAGCACCTCGGCGAAGTCCGCCGCCGACTGGCGCGCTTCGGAGCGGTCCGGAAGATAGCCCAGGGGAGAGCCTTTCGACGGCCAGGTAAACAATACACAAATGCCCAATGACTTCGGCCCACTGAACAGGTTGTCCACGATCTTCGCGTAACGCTGGGCAGCAGAGGACCAGGTGTTGTCGAATCCATGCACGAATATATTCAGGTGTTTCTGATCCTCGTTCGGAGTTTCGTCAGGATGGGGAAAAGTATTCGCGACTTGCACTAACGAATTCTGGAAGTCGGGTTGCTCCTGCTGTTTCCACGCGTCGAACTTGACCACGTCTCCGGCATTGTTCGACTCGTTTTTCCAGAATGTCAGTTTAGAAAAATCGTCGCCGAAGCCATCCTTCTTGAGATCGCGATTTGTAATCATCCAATACATCGAACTACTCCGTTCCAGAGAATCGAGGCATTTATATACGGCTTGGCCGGAATGTCAACCGGCGCACGGAAATGTTCGTTTATGCGAACAGGACCGGCAGCTCTTCGCATCCAGCCTGGGTGGCGCGAAAGCCGGCCGGCGGGGAAGCTTGCCCGCACCGAAACTTTCTTGCGGATCAGGGGTTTAGCAAGTCTAGAACGAGGGAAAGTCGAGAAAAGTGCATGAAACGCCTGATTCTAGCCATTTCAGCGACTCTGTTGTGCACCGTGACCTCATGGGCGCAGTCTCCGGCAACGCCACCACCAAGCCCGTCAACCCCGGGCTCTGTGACCTCGGCGCCAGGGGAAGCAAGAAGCTCGGAAACCCGGCGGGAAGAACACCGGGAACGGCATCGCCGGCATCGGCACGGACGGCGCCATCATCGGCACCACAGGCATTCTTAGCAGTTGATCGTTGAACTGGAAGATTCTGGTAGCACTCGGAAGCTGGCTGTCCGACCCTCCCCGGCGGACAGCCACCTTCGTTTTCTTGGGAATCGGCAAGCTGTCCTAGAATGCCCTCAGTTGCGTCCCCGGCAGTTGGGTTTCCTGAAAATGACCGCTCCGACCACACTGTTCCGGCCCTTTGCCCGCCTGGTGAAGATCATGGTGCTGGGCAGGGAGTTCGAAGTCCCGGAGAACAATCCGTTGCTGCGCTGCTTTCAGTATTTAGCGCCGGAAACGGTTTCTTATGGCCGCTTCTGCTGGAACGAGGATTGCCAATACTGCCGTGTGACATTCGACCTGGGTAAGGGAAGTCCCAGCCGGGCCGCGCTCTCTTGCAAGCTCATGGTGCAGGAGGGCATGCGGGTGACGGAAGCCACCACGGAGATCAGGTATTGTTTGCGGACGCTCGGGCAAGGCGAAGAAGAGAAGTAGGATTTCCGAGCGCCAATTTCCAATTGCCGATTGCCGATTTAAACCCCGGCTCCTGAAGATTGTCGATGCTACAAATCGGAAATCCGCAATTGGCAATCGGAAATCCAGTTCTACTGGGGCGTCTTCCGTGCCGTGCTGCCGGTAGCAGAAACGCCCATCTTGCGCAGCTTGTCCCTGGCCTGAACCGCCTCGTTGGTACGGGGATAGCGCTGGATGAGGTGGCGGAGCTCCGCGATGCCGTCATCGTTCTGCCCCAGCTCGATGAGCGCGAGTCCCTTCTTCAGTTGCGCCGCGGGAGCCTTGTTGCCGGTGGGGAAGTTCTGTAGCACCTGGTCGTAGTCTTTGGCCGCCTGCTGGAAGTTTCCTTGCTTGTACTCGATGTCGGCCAGGTAGTAGTAGCAATTCCCAGCCAGGTCCGTGTTCGGATAGTACTTGATGTAGTCCGAAAACTCCTGCACCGCCAGATCATTTTTGCCTGCGTTGTAGTCGCGCAAGGCATTGTTGTAAAGGATGTCCGGCGGAGGTGCCTGGGCCTGCTGTTGCTGCTGCGCCTGCTGCGCGGCCAGGCTCTGCTGAACCGCCTGCATGTCTTCCAGTTGCTTGCTGACCTTGGCCAGGCGCGCCTTTAGTTCGTCCAGCGTGTCGTTGAGCGCCTGGATCTGGCCGGAAAGCTGGTCCGCATGGGCGCCGCTGTCCGCTTGCTGCTTTTGTAAGACCGTCTGCAGCTGAGTGATCGACGCCGCGACTTTGTTGACGTTGTCGGTGCTCTGCTCCACCAGGTGCTGCATCACGCCCATGCGTTCGTCGAAGGACTGTTGCATGCGTGCCATCTGGTCTTGCAGGGCTTGCACTTGTGTCTGTAATTGGACGATTTCTTTGCTTACACCCCAAGCGGGTGTTGCCCCCAAGCAGAGCACTGCTAACAGGGCAAGAAGGCTTGTAGATCGCTGAATTCTCATAGTCCCATTCCTAAGATGCGAAAAATATGTGGCGTGTCCCACCGAGTAGCAGAGAATTGTGGAACACCCTGCAGGATAACGCGGCTGGACACAGTCACCTTCCAGGGCGAATCCTCCGTAGTGTTGTCAGGTATAGCGCCGGCATCTTACCCCGGAGTTCCGGAGGCAAGACACCGGCGTTACAAAGAGCGCTACTTCTGATAGACGAAGTGGCCGCGCCGGTTCTGCTGCCAGCATGCCTCGTTGGACTCGGTGCAGAACGGCTTCTCCTTGCCGTAGCTGATGGTCCTGACGTGGTCGGCCGCGACACCACCTTGCGTCAAGGCGTTCCTCACTGCATTGGCACGGTTGTCGCCGAGGGCCAGATTGTACTCGGTGGATCCGCGTTCGTCGCAGTGTCCCTCGACCGTGACGTGGATTCCAGGATGCTGCTTCAGGAAATCAATGTCGCCCTGCAGCGCCGCATGCTGATCCGCCCGGATGTCGTACTTGTCGTAATCGAAGAAAACATCCCTAACGGTCCGGGCGAAGAGTTCCTCTTCGGTCGGTGAAGGCGCAGGAGGTGGCGGAGGAGGAGGCGCGGTCACAGTGACTCGAGCCGTGGCTTCCTGTGTGCCTCCTGGTCCCTTGGCAGTCAGATGATAGGTGGTCGAGTCGCTGGGCGAGACCTGTTGCGAGCCGTTGGGTTGCACCGCGCCAATGCCATCAATGCTGGCATCGGTGGCGTTGCTGGTTTGCCAGGTCAACGTCGTGGACTGACCTCTTTCAATCGTGTCGGGATTGGCGGTCAACGAAGCCGTCGGTGCGGCCGGCGGTGGGGGTGGGGGCGGCGGCGGGGGTGCCACTTTCTTCTTGCAGGCGCCCAGCATCATAATGGCGCCCAACGCGAACACCAGCGTGATCCACTTTAATTTTTGCTGTTTCACTTTCTCCTCCTACGAAATGGCGCGCCTTGCCTGTAGCGCGCGGCTCGAGTCCGGCAGGAGTGGGCCTACTTCTCCGCATTCCCCCGGATCTGAATTGGATAGACGATAGCCAGCCATGAGAATTGAGAAACTACTTCCAGCTCCAGTTCGGTTGCGTGTTGCTACCCGTAAAAGTTAATTGCTTTTGATTAGTGCCGTCCGCCAGCATGGTCCAGACTTGTTCGCTCCCCGAGCGGCTGGACTGAAAGACGATATGCCGGCCGTCGGGCGACCACGATGGAAAATCATTGCGTCCACCGTCATGAGTTAACTGTACCCACTGCTTACTGGCAATGTCCATGATGTAAATATCTTGCGCCCCCGGCGCCCCGGGTCCATAGTGGCGAATCCATGAAAATACCAGGAATTGCCCATTCGGGGACCACGCCGGCGAAACGGCGTAGCCTTCGTCCGTAAGCCGCTGGTCGTTGGTGCCGTCGGCTTCCATGGTGTAAATCTGGGGCAATCCTGTCCGGCCGCTCACCCAGGCGATCTGTGCTCCGGTCTTGCGGTTCCAGACCGGAGAAACATCCGGGCCCTTGGACGTCGTGAGGCGCCTTAGGTTGCCGCCGGAGGAATCCATCACGTAGATCTCGGAATCTCCACTGCGGGAGGACGAGAAAGCCAGTTTGGTCCCGTCCGCGGACCATGCCGGAGAAAGGTTGGTGCCGCCAAACTTCGGGAAGCTAACCAGGCGATTGATATCCAGCGAGTACATCAGGATTTCCCAGCCAGTCTTGCCCAGCGAACTGAAGGCCAGGCGCGAACCGTCGGGCGAAACCCGCGGCGACAAAGAAATCGAGCCTACCTGGGTCACGGCATGCTGGTTGGCGCCGTCGTAATCCATCGCCCAGATTTCCTTGTGTCCGGTCCGGCTGCTTACATAGAAAACCTTGCTCTCCGCAACCCCGGGAATCCCGCCGCCCAAACGGAAGATGATCTCATTGGCAAACTTGTGGGCGATGGTGCGGACTGCCTCCGTAGTCGCAGCATCCTGGTACTGCTTGCCCAGCACCTGCGGCGAGGAAGTGTTCTTCACGTCAAATAGCCAGCCCTGTACGGTCAGGTTCTTGTCCGAAGCACCGAGATTACCGAACGCCAGCATAGACGCGTTGGGCGGCTGGGTATTCCAAGCTTCGAACTTGACGTCCAGCGGAGTGCCGGGCACGTCGAGCGGATAGAAGCTCTTCGAGACCATGTCGAAGATGCCGGCATTGTCCAGATCATTCCACAGTGTGTCGTTGAACACCTTGAGAAGATCGGCGTTCTTGGGATCCTGAGTGGAGGCCTTGAAGTCGGGGGCTGCCAGGCGAACTTTCTCCACCCCCAGCCCCGTGCCGGTGCGGATCCAGTCCTGCTGGGCGAAGGCCGGCATCCCTAGAAGCAGAAGCAAGAAGAGGTTAAGAAATCGCTTTATCAATGGCTGCTTCCTTATTGGTTCAAAACATTCGAAGAGCTAGTAGCTATCTTTTGTAATCGAACCAGAACTCGACCGAAACGCTGTTTCCGGAATAATCCGGGGGCAGGGGACCAAAAGTGTCAATGCGCTGGACGGCCCGGACTGCCGACTGGTCCAGCGAGGGCACTCCACTCGACTGCTCGATCTGCACGTTCGTCGGTCTCCCATCGCGCATTACGTCAAACATCACATAAACTCGTTGCGCGTCGGTAATGCGCGGGTCCACTTCATACTTCAGCCAGTTTTCGGAAACCTTCTGCTGGACCACCCGGACGTACCACGCGAAGCGCGTGCCGAAGTCGCCGCCTCCGCCGGTAAAACCGAAACCGCCCTTGGCCCCGCCCGCGCTGAACATGCCGTAGGGTCCGCTGACCGGGCCGCCCTGTCCGAACGGGACTACGTTGTTCGCTTCTTCCGCCGGCTCGGGCTGCGGTCTCTGGTGGCTGGCGCTAGTTTCAGGCTTCGGTTTCTTCTTGGAGTTCTTGTCGGCGATGGGGATGGCGTCCGGCTCTTTTTCTTCCGGTTTGGGCAAAGATTGCGCCAGCCCCTTGGACTCATTGGCCAAGACGTTGTTAGTCTGGGTTGGATTCGCAGGCAGCGGAACCGTGCTCACTAGCGTGACTCCGATGGCGTCCCCGCCGCCGCCCGCGCCCCAACCTTCGCCGCGTCCTCCGGGAACGAATACGGCATAGAGCACAATCAGCCCGGTGAAAGCGGCATGCAGCGCCGCCGACCAGGCCAGCGACCGGCCCCAGTCTCCGTGCTCGAAAAAAATCTCAGCGGCTGCCATGGGTTTCGAGCGGTTGCGTCACGATACTCACGTTGGTAATGCCGGACTGTTTGACTGCGTCCATCACGGTGGCGAAGGCGCCGAAGGGGACGTCCTCATCGGCGCGGACGAAGATGAACTGATGCTGCGGGTCTCTGATCTTTTGCCGCAGTTTGGCGCCGATTTCGTTGATATTGACGGCGTCGTTGCCCAGGAAAACGCGCTGCTGCTTGTTGATGCTGATCACCAGACGCTCTTCAGTGATCTCCTTCACGCTACGCGTCTTGGGGACATTCACCTCAATGCCGGATTGCAGCACCGGTGCGGTGACCATGAAGATGATGAGCAACACCAGAACTACGTCCACCAGCGGCGTGATGTTGATATCGGAAAGAGAGGTTTGAGTGCGCCCGTTGGAAGCCGTAAAGGCCATTACCGCCGCACCTCCGGAGCCTCAGCCGTGCGATAGGCAGGCTGCGGCTGTTGGCGCTCGACCGCATTCAACATCTCCAATGCGAAGTCGTCGCCGCGGGCAGCGAATTCGCGAATCGAGCTGCCGATCAGGTTGTAGGCAATAACGGCCGGGATCGCGGCCGCAAGTCCAGCGGCGGTTGTGATGAGAGCCTCGGAGATGCCCGGCGCCACGGCTCGCAGAGTCGCCGCGCCCGCGGTCCCGAGACCGTGGAACGCGTCAATAATGCCCCAGACCGTGCCGAAGAGACCGACGAACGGTGTGACCGCTCCGGTGATGGCCAGCCACGGCATATTGCGCTCAAAACGTGTCAACTCTTCGGAGGCTGCGATCTGCATGGCGCGCTGGATGGCCAGCAGGCTCCGGATCATCCCGCCCGGAGTGCCCACCTGGCGCCGGTACTCCTCAAAGCCCCCTTCAAAGACGCCAACCAGCGGACTGGGCCGGAATTGCTCGGCCACGGCAGCCACGTCCTGCAGACGCTGGGCCTTGCGGAAAGCGCGCACGAAACGCCCACTCTGCACCCGTGCCCGCCGCAGCAGACTCCACTTGGAGAGGATGATCGCCCATGAGATCAAGCTGAAGATCAACAGAAGCAAGAGGACAACTTTGGCGACGACACCGGTTTCTGCCACGAGACTAACGATCTCGCCACCGATCACGACTGCGGGGAAGAAGAGCAGGTGCATTGTGTTTTGGCTGATGCCTTCATTGAATTATAGACCATGGAAGCGTGCGGATTTCGTGGGCGAATCCCATGGATTAACCTACCGGCTTGAGGCCTGCTGGCTGGTAAACGGACAGCCGAGGCGGCTGTCTCTATGTAATTCGGGCAGCATCCATCGAAACTATTGCGAATCTGAGAACTGAGAGCTGGTTTCATGCTATCCTGCGCTCAACTTCATCATCTTAACGTTTGTCCCAGGACGGCCGGTGCTCGTCGAACTGCGGCTTGAAAACTACGCGGTCATAGACAACCTGGCGGTGGCGTTCGGGCCGGGGCTGAATCTGTTGACCGGCGAAACCGGCGCTGGAAAGTCCATCCTGATTGACGCTCTTGCTCTGCTCCTGGGTGACAAGGCTTCGAGTGATGTGATTCGTGGGGGCGCAGCGCGGGCCTTGCTCTCGGCCGTTTTTGAGATCGAGGGTAGCGCGGAAAAGAGTGTTGCGCAGATTCTTGAAACCAACGGCATCGACTGCGAAGACGAGTCGATCATCTTGCGGCGCGAAGTGGCCGTGGGCGGCAAGGGGCGCGTCTTCGTCAACAACCAGCCTGCGACCGTAGCGGTATTGCGCCAACTGGCGCCCCACCTGGCCACCATCCACGCGCAGAGCGAATCGGTCCTTTCTTTCGACGCTGCCGCCCGCCTCGATCTGCTCGACACTTTTGCCGGCCCCCAACTCGATGCGACGAGCACAGCATTTTCGAAGTGGCAAGGCATTGCTTCTCGTATCGAAGAACTGCAGCGGGACGAGCAGGACCGCCTACGTTTGCTTGACCTCTGGACTTTTCAGAATCGTGAAATCGAAGACGCGAAATTGCAGCCGGGCGAAGATGAACGCCTGGAAGCCAAGAAGCGCGTGCTGGCCAATGCGGAAAAGATCTACAGCGCGGCCATGAATGCCTTCGACTTGCTGTATGAAGGCAATGCTTCCACTTCGGCATCGCTGCGGGCGGCGCAGAAAAATCTGGAAGAGCTGGCCCGCTACGAAGCGAAATTTCAGGAGGCCACGGGAGCGCTCGAGGCCGCCCGCATCAGCGTGGAAGATGTGGGCGCGAGTTTGCGGGATTATGCCGGTGGCATCGAAGCTTCTCCCGAGCACCTGGCGGAAGTGGAAGACCGTCTGGCGGCGATCGATCGGCTGAGGCGCAAGTACGGGCCTACGCTGGAAGATGTCATGCGGTTCGGCGCCGAGGTCAGCCGCAAGCTTTCGGAGATGGAGAACAAAGACGAGGTTCTCGCCCAGTTGCGGCGAGAACTGGCGGTGGCGGCGGGGGGGTACCTGCACGCTGCGCGCGTAATTTCCAAGAAACGGTATGACGCGGCTCGCAAGCTGGAGAAACTGGTGGAGTCCGAGATCAACGATTTGGCTATGAAGTCAAATTTCCGCATCGAGGTCAGCGGCACCGACGAGGAAGGGAACTGGACCGCCTCAGGCTTCGACCAGGTGGTTTACATGATCTCCACCAATCCCGGAGAACCGCTGCGGCGGCTGGAGAACATCGCCTCAGGGGGAGAACTGTCGCGAGTGATGCTGGCATTGAAAGCGGGTGTCGAGACAGGCTCCGGGAAGAATAAGTATTCTGGCGCGCAACGGACGCTGGTGTTCGATGAAATTGATGCGGGCATCGGTGGCCGGGCGGCGGAAGCAGTCGGCAAAAAGCTCAAGGGCCTGTCTCGGGCTAACCAGGTGCTCTGTGTGACCCACCTGCCCCAGATCGCCACCTTCGCCGATCACCATTACCTGATCGAGAAAAAGGACACCGCGGGCCGGACTCGAACTACCGTCCGCCTCATCAGCGGGGACGAGCGTACCGAGGAAGTGGCCCGCATGCTCAGCGGGGCGAAACTGACCGACACCTCCCGCAAACATGCCGAGCAGATGATTAAGGCCAATGCGTGACCATTCAGCAGGCAAATATCCCCAACCGATGCTAATCCCATGCGTTTCTATGGCTTACGTTGACCAAAAGAGAACTTTCCGGTAGTTTATTAGGTATCCACCCGTGGGGAACGTGTACCCTAGAGAGCAGGGAAATTATTTTGCCTGAGGACAACAAGACACTTCTATTGCTTAAGCCCAGGGGCTTTTGTGCCGGGGTGGTACGAGCCATTGATATTGTCCGCATTGCGCTGGAAGCCTTTGGGCCGCCCATCTATGTGCGCAAGGAGATCGTTCACAACCGGTTTGTGGTCGAAGAGCTGCAGGGCAAGGGTGCGATTTTCGTGGACAGTGTGGACGAGGTGCCCAACGGCGAACGCGTGATTTACAGTGCCCACGGAGTGTCTCCCGAGGTGCGGGAAGCCAGCCAGCAGCGGGAACTGCGAGTGATTGACGCAACCTGCCCGCTGGTGACCAAAGTCCACGTGGAGGCGGTAAAGTTCGCTAGAGAAGGGTATTCGCTTATTCTGATCGGCCACCGCGACCACGACGAGGTGATCGGCACTCTCGGGGAGGCCCCGCTGGTGACCCAGGTGGTGGGCTCGCCGGAAGAGGTGGAAGCGCTTACCGTGCCTGATCCTAACCGGGTCGCTTACACTACCCAGACCACGCTCAGCCTAGATGAGACCAAGGACATTATTGCCGCGCTGCGGAAGCGGTTTCCCAACATCACCGGCCCGGCCGCGCAGGACATTTGCTATGCCACGGAGAACCGCCAGGTAGCGGTGAAGCATGTGGCTTCCGATGCCGACCTGCTACTGGTGGTGGGTTCCGACAACAGCTCGAATTCCAATCGTCTGGTGGAAGTGGCACGGAACCTGGGCACCAGTTCGCATCTCATTGATAGCTTCCAGAACATCAGGCCGGAGTGGCTGGAAGGCGTGAAGACGATTGCCTTGACAGCGGGCGCCTCCGCGCCTGAGTGCCTGGTGGAAGAGGTAGTGCAATTTCTGGGCACCAAGGGCTTCGGAAACGTGAAGGAAGTTGAGGTCATGCCCGAGAACGTGCGCTTCGGTTTGCCGCCGGAGATTGTGGAGGCCATTGCCAGCGCGCCGACGGGAGTGACCGTAGAGTAGTAGAAGAACTGATATGGACGATACCTCCTCCTCGCCTCCAACCTCGGCTGTACCGCAGCTGCGCTTCGGAAAAATCGATGATCTCGCCAGCCGGGTTGCCGCCGCCATTGACGGCGCGCGCAAGGCTTTGTTTTCCGAGCAGCACGAAGCGGGCTACTGGTGCGGCGAACTGGAAGCCGACACCACGCTGGAAGCCGATTACCTCACCCTGCACACCTTGCTGGGCACGGGTAATCAGGAGCGCTTCGAAAAGGCTGGCCGTTACATCTTGCAGCATCAGAATGAGGATGGCGGCTGGAGCATCTATCCGGGTGGGCCCTCCAACGTCAGTGCGTCGGTGAAGTCGTATTTCGGACTGAAGCTGGCGGGCTACAAGTTTGATCACCCCGCGCTGATACGTGCTCGCAAGAAGATACTGGAGATGGGTGGGGTGACCGAGGTCAACACCTTCACCAAGCTCTATCTGTGCTTCTTCGGGCAGTACGACTACGACGCGGTTCCCGCCATCCCGCCGGAGATCGTGCTGTTTCCCAAATGGTTCTGGTTCAACATCTACGAAATTTCGTCATGGTCGCGGGCGATGCTGGTGCCGCTGTCCATCTGTTACGCCAAGAAGCCGTTCAAAAAAATCCCGGCTGAGATGGGCGTGGAAGAGTTGTTTGTGGGTGGCCGCGACAAGTCGCGGATGCACCTGCACTGGGCCAAGAAGCGGTTCTCATGGCGCAACTTCTTTCTGCTCCTGGACCGGTTGACCCACTGGTTTGAGCTCGTGCACATCCGGCCGTTACGTTCGGTCGCGCTGAAGAAAGCCGAAAAGTGGATGCTGGAACGCTTCGAGATGAGCGATGGGCTGGGCGGCATCTTCCCTTCGATCATGAATTCGATTATTGCTATGCGCTGCCTGGGGTACTCCGTGGATGATCCTCAAGTGATTCGCGCCATGGATGAGTTTGAGAAGCTGGGCATCGAGGAGGGTCACACCTTCCGCATGCAGCCCTGCAAATCACCGGTGTGGGATGCGGCCTATGCCTTGTTCGCCCTGGGCGAGAGCGGTGTGCCGGCCAGCGATCCGCGCATGGTGAAGTGCGCCGATTGGATCCTGCAGAAGCAGGTACGAACCGTGGGCGATTGGAAGGTGAAAAACAAGAAAGGGCAGCCGGGCGGCTGGTACTTTGAGTTCAACAACGAGTTTTATCCCGATGTGGATGACAGCGCGATGGTGTGTCTGGCCTTGAGTCATGTGGAGCATCCCAATGGGCGCTACCAGCGCGAGTCGGTGCAACGGGCCATTGACTGGATGTTGTCCATGCAGTGCCGTAACGGTGGATGGGCGTCATTCGACAAAGACAACGACCGCATGGTGTTCCAGTACGTGCCCTTCGCCGACCATAACGCCATGCTGGATCCGGCGACCGTGGACATTACCGGGCGTGTTCTGGAGATGCTGGCAGCATACGGCTACGACAAGAACCATCCCGCGGTGCAGAGGGCGATTCAGTTCATCCGGGCGGAGCAGGAGCCGGACGGGTCGTGGTTTGGCCGCTGGGGAGTGAACTATATCTACGGTACCATGCTGGTGCTGCGCGGCCTCGAAGCGATCGGCGTGGATCACCACGAGCCTTACGTGCAGCAGGCCGCCGAGTGGCTGCGCATGATGCAGAATCCAGACGGCGGCTGGGGAGAAAGCTGCGGCTCCTATGATGATCCCAATATGAAAGGCGTGGGGCCGAGCACACCGTCACAGACCGCCTGGGCAGTCATGGGGGTGCTGGCGGCTCAGGACACTCGCAGCGACAGCGTTGCGCGAGGGATCGCGTATCTGCTGCGTACGCAGAAGAAAGACGGCTCGTGGGATGAACCTTATTACACGGGAACTGGCTTCGCGCGGGTGTTTTACCTGAGGTATCACATGTACCGGCAATATTTCCCGCTGGTGGCCTTGACGACCTATGCCAAAGTGATGGCGGGGACGGGGCAGGGAGCGGCTGCGCGGGCGGGGCAATAGGAAATTGTTGATTATTGATTTTTGATTGTTGATTGAAATCGACGAGGCCAGTGGGGTTTCAATCAACAACAAGAAATCAGCAATCGGGTTACTGACGCAGAACGAAAGAGATAGGGAAAATGGCAGTACCAATTTCGCAGATGTGGACGGTGGCAACCTACGTCCTCAAGCAGAAGCTTAAGGGACGCAAGCAGTATCCGCTTGTGCTGATGCTGGAGCCGCTGTTCCGCTGCAATCTGGCGTGCGCCGGTTGCGGCAAGATTCAATATCCCAGCCACGTGCTGAAGGCGCAGCTTACCCCGGAAGAGTGCTTCCGCGCGGTCGATGAGTGTGGTGCGCCGACCGTGGCCATCCCGGGCGGAGAGCCCTTACTGCATCCCCAGATTGGCGAAATCGTTGAAGGCCTGGTTGCACGCAAGAAGTACGTCTACCTGTGCACCAATGCGCTGCTGTTGAACCAGAAAATCCATTTGTTCAAGCCGAGCAAATACCTGACCTTCTCCGTCCACATGGATGGCCAGCGCGAGCACCACGACTTTTCGGTGTGCCTGGAAGGCGGCTACGAGAAGGCGTTTGAGGGGATCAAGGAGGCGCTGAGCCACGGCTTCCGTGTCACCACCAACACTACTTTGTTTGATGGCGCCGATCCCAAGAGCGTGCGTGCATTCTTTGACGAGATGATGGAACTCGGCGTCGAGGGCATGATGCTGTCTCCGGGATACTCCTACGACAAAGCGCCGGACCAGAGTCACTTCCTGGGGCGCGCCCGCACCCGGCGGCTGTTTCGGGCTATCTTGTCCAACCGCAAGCCGGAGTGGCGTTTCAATATGTCGCCGCTATTTCTCGAATTCCTGATGGGCAAGCGCGATTACGCCTGCACCCCCTGGGGTATGCCAACGTTCAATATCTTCGGGTGGCAAAAACCCTGCTATCTGCTGCAGGATGGCTACGCGGATAGCTTCGCGGAACTGCTGGAGACCACGGAATGGGAGCGCTATGGCACGGAATCCGGAAATCCCAAGTGCGCGAATTGCATGGTGCACAGCGGTTACGAAGCATCCGCGGTGAGCGATACTTTCGGCTCGCTACGTGGCCTGTGGCATACGGCAAAGGCCACGCTCTTGAACCGCTACAAGGACCCTTCCGCCCTGCCCTTGCTCGATGAACCGGTGCGCCCGGTCCATGCCTTTAGTCCGCTGGTCCAGATTGATAACCCAGTAGGCGAGGAGACGCGGGTTTGAGCGGGAGAGAATCAGGCCGAACACCCGCAGGTCCACAGCCCGTGCTGACTGATCCGAACTCACTAGAAGTCGTGCCGGGTTCAGCCCACGAAAAGCTGCAAGGCTGGGTGCCCGAAGTGGCTACTCCCGAGGAGCTCCGTGCCGCCTTGGAGCAAGCCTTCGACTACCGCGGAGATGTGCTGATCACCCGCAAAGATGGCACGAAGATCGAAGGCTATATCTTCGACCGTCGCACCGGGAAGACGCTGGCGGACTCTTTCGTGCGCTTGTTGCCCAAGGATGGCAGTCCGAAGACGTCTGTCCCTTATGCCGATGTTGCCGCCTTGGCCTTTACCGGACGCGACATGGCGGCGGGCAAGAGCTGGGAGACTTGGGTCTCGCACTATTGGGAGAAGAAGACGGCAGGAGAGAGCGACATTTCGCTCCAGCCGGAAAAGCTGGAGTAGAGACAGCACTTAGCAGTTAGCACTTGGCATTTAGCCCCTAAACAGCATTGCAGAGTCGCTAGTAGTTGGCACAGAACCCGGCTGGCTAAATGCTAAGTGCCAATTGCTAAATGCTGGCTTTCGTCACAGGCGCGACGGGATTTGTCGGCAGCCACATCGCCCGCGTACTGGCTGAACAGGGAGCCGACCTGCGGCTGCTGGTCCGTTCCGGCAGCGATCAGAAAAACATCCAGGGACTGAAGGCGGAGCAGGTGGTTGGCGACCTGCGCGATCCCTCGACCCTAGTAAAGGCCATGGCGGGCTGTGACGCGGTGTTTCACGTCGCGGCTGATTACCGGCTCTGGGTCCGCGATCCGGCACAGATGTACCTGGCCAATGTCGAGGGCACACGGGCGCTGCTGCAGGCGACGCGCAACAATCGGGTGCGCCGGGTGGTTTACACCTCGAGTGTGGCCACCATGGGTTTCAGGTCGGATGGCCAACCGGCGGATGAAAGTTCGCCGGTTTCGCTCGACAACATGATCGGGCACTACAAGCGCTCGAAATTCATGGCGGAAGAAGTTGCCATGCAGGCGGCCCGGAGCGGAATGGATGTGGTGGTGGTGAATCCCACCACGCCGGTCGGCGAGCAGGACATCAAGCCGACCCCCACGGGGAGGATCATTGTGGACTTTCTGAAGAAGAAATTTCCCGCCTACGTGGACACGGGATTGAATCTCGTGGACGTTACAGAGTGCGCTCGTGGACACGTGGCGGCGCTCGAGCGAGGCCGGAGCGGCGAGCGCTACATTTTGGGCGGCGAGAATCTGACGCTCAAGCAGATTCTGGACAAGCTGGCCGCGATCACTGGACTGCCGTCCCCGAAGCTGAGAGTCCCGTACGTGGTGGCTCTCGCCACCGGCGTCATTGACCAAGTGGTGACCGGGCATATCCTGGGTCGGGAACCACGCGTCATCATTGACGCCGTGCGTATGGGCCGCAAGAAGATGTTTGTCTCCTCGGCGAAGGCCGCGCGTGAACTGGGCTGGAAGACGATTGCAGTGGACAATGCGTTGCGGCGCGCGGTGGAATGGTTTCAGACCCACGGATATGTCAATGCCTAAAGTGGCCATCGTCGCTGCACTCGAGCGTGAGGTCTGGCCGATCATTCGGCACTGGCAGGTCAGCGAGAGTGTGTATGAGGGGCGTCGGTCCAAGTTCTACGAGAACGATCGAGCCGTTCTCGTCTGTGGTGGGATCGGCCCCGAAGCAGCGCGAAGGGCAACTGAAGCGGTAGTCCAGCTTTATCGGCCGATTGCTGTGGTGAGCGTTGGTTTCGCGGGGGCGCTGGATCCCAAGCTGAAAGTCGGAACCGTCGTCGGGGTGAAGACTGTGGTCGACGCGAAGGACGGTAGCCGGGCGAATTCGCCGATTGGCTCGTGGGTACTGGTGAGCGTCGATTCGGTGATGAGTGTTGCGCAAAAAGCAACGCTGGCGAAGACGTATGGCGCCCATGCGGTTGATATGGAGGCTGCCTCTGTGGCGCGTGGGGCCCAGGCCCGTGGCATCCCGTTTGTCTGTGTGAAGGTGATATCGGACGAGGTTGATTTCGAAATACCCCCAGTAGGCAAGTTCGTGGGATCCGCGGGAGAGTTCCGTGGCGCAAGCTTCTCACTTTTTGCGCTGATACGGCCTTGGCTCTGGGTGAAGGTATTCCGGTTGGCAAAGAACAGCGAAAAGGCGAGCCAGGCACTTTGTGCCTGGCTGGACCAGTACAACCACGAACCAGAGCGGCGCGAGCCAAGCCTCTATCCGGCCCTCACGGTGCATTAGAAATGGCGACTGCCAAACCATACGCCGTACAGGACAAGCAAGACAGAATTCCGGCGACGATGCTAGCAGCGGTCTATCGTGGCGTCAACGATGTCCGCCTGGAGACCGTCCCGGTGCCCCAGATCGGCGCCGGCGAATTGCTGCTCCGCGTGCACACTTGTGGCATTTGTGGCACGGACCTGAAAAAAATTTCCACTGGTTCGCATTCCGCCCCGCGTATCTTCGGCCATGAGATTGCCGGGGTGGTTGCCGCTGCCGGCGAGGGCGTGCGCGAGTTCAAACCGGGCGACCGTGTGGTCGTGTTTCACCACATCCCCTGCGGCGAGTGTTATTACTGCCGCCATAAAATCTTCGCCCAGTGTGAGACCTACAAAAAAGTCGGCTGCACGGCCGGATTCGAGCCCGCGGGCGGAGGATTTGCGGAATATGTGCGCGTCATGGACTGGATTGTCCGCCACGGTACGGTCCGCATCCCCGACGGAGTTTCCTTCGAGCAGGCCTGTTTTGTGGAACCGGTGAACACTTGCATGAAAGGAATCGATGCGCTGCGCTTGCAGCCCGGCGAGACCGTTCTAGTGATCGGTCAGGGGCCCATCGGTATCATATTGGGAACATTGGCCAAACGGTCAGGGGCCATGGTAATTACTTCCGATTTGTATCCGCAGAGGCTTACAATATCTGAAGAACTCAGCTTGGGGAACGTTATTGATGCTTCGCGCACCGACACTGTAAAGGCGGTGCGGAAGCTGACCGAAGGTCGTGGCGCCGACGCAGCCGTTTTGGCGGTCGGGGGCAATGGCCTGATTCGGACGGCGATGGACGCGGTGCGTCCCGGAGGCCGGGTGTTGTTATTCGCACAGACGGTGCGCGGCGAGACCACGATTGATCCCGCGTCCATCTGCGTGGACGAGAAGACCTTGTTGGGGTCTTATAGCGCTTCCGTCGAGCTGCAAGAGGATTCGGTGCGGTTTGTTATGGACCGTGAAATGGATTTGCAACAACTCATCAGCCACCGCTTTTCCTTGTCCAGCAGCGTGGAAGCTTTGAACCTGGCTGCCCATCCCCAACCCGAATCCATGAAAATCGTGATTCAGCCGGGCAGCTCGTGGGAAGGAAGTCCAGAGTGAACGGAAAGATGACGGCCGCTGTCCTCTATGGCAAAGAGGACGTGAAGATTGAAAAAGTGCCCATTCCCCGCGTCGGGGAGGGCGAGGTCCTGGTAAAAGTACAGGTCGCACTGACCTGTGGCACCGACTTGAAGGTGTATCAGCGCGGCTACCATGCGCGCATGATTGTCCCACCTGCGCTGTTTGGGCACGAACTGGCCGGTGTAATCGAAGAAGTTGGACGCGGCGTGCGCGGCTTCAAGCGGGGAATGCGCGTGGTAGCGCTGAATTCAGCGCCCTGCCAGATGTGCTTCTATTGTTCCAAGCACCAGGAGAACCTCTGCGAAGACCTGTTGTTCAACAACGGCGCCTATGCGGAATACATCCGGATCCCGCGCCGCATTGTTGAAACCAATATGCTGGCGGTCCCGCCGGACGTGAGCTACGAGGAAGCCGCCATGGTAGAGCCGCTGGCCTGCGTGCTGCGCGGCTTGCACGAGACCGGCGTGGAGATCGGGGACACGGTCACCGTTATCGGCGGCGGCCCCATTGGCCTTATGTTCGTGCAGGTGGCCAAGGCCACCGGTTGCAATGTGATCTCGGTGGTAAAGCGCGATTCCCAGGTGGCGGCAGCCAAGCGAATGGGCGCGCATGAAGTGGTACAGATCACCCAGGTGAAGGATCCGGTTGAGGCCGTCCGGATCATCTCTCCGGACAAGCGGGGCAGCGATGTGGTCATCGAGGCAGTCGGCCGCCCAGAAGCGTGGGAGTGGGCTATTGACATGGTGCGCAAGGGCGGTACGGTGAACTTTTTCGGCGGCTGCGCCAACGGCACCAAAGTCCAACTTGATACCAACCGGCTCCACTATTCGGAAGTCACGCTGAAAGCGACGTTCCACCATACGCCGGAGACGGTGCGTAAGGCATTTGCGCTGATTGCGGAAAAGAAGATTCGTTCTAACGACTACATCACCGGCGAGGCGCCGCTTTCGCGCCTGCAGCAGGTCCTTCGCCACATGCTCAATCGCAACGGCGATATCAAGACGGCCATCATTCCCGGCCACTAAGGCGGACTTTTCTGTATGGAGGGAGACGTAGCAAGTTACGTCTCTACAGCAAAGGTGTTTGGCAGAGACGTTTGCAACGTCTTGTTCTTGATTTCGAATCAGGTCGCACTTTCAGAGCACCGGGGGACGGAACTGACCATGTCATCCATTGCCAGCAACGACTCCGGATCGGCGTCTGTCTCTTCCACTTTGCCGGGCTGGAGCCGTCTTCCTCCGGAGTACGCTATTCCCAGGCAGGCGCCTTCCGAGACTGAGGCGCGTGAATATTGCCGTCGTCTGGCCCGCAGCCACTACGAAAACTTTTCCGTGGCTACGTGGTTCCTGCCGGCGCGGTTGCGTCAGCACTTCTACAACGTCTACGCCTATTGCCGCATTGCGGATGATTTAGGCGACGAGGTTGGTGATCCGCAGGCATCGTTGAGGCTGCTTGACCAGTGGGAAGCGGAACTGGACGCCTGTTATGACGGCAGCCCCCGGCATCCGGTCTTCGTCGCATTGACGGAAACTGTGCATACCTTGGAGATTCCCAAGGAGCCGTTCGCGGATCTGCTGCGAGCTTTTCGCCAGGACCAGACGGTTAGTCGCTATCCAACGTTTGGCGATGTGCTCGGCTACTGCCGCTACTCGGCCAATCCTGTGGGTCGCCTCGTCCTCTACGTGTGCGGTTATCGCGATGCCGAGCGCCAGGAGCTTTCTGACTTTACTTGCACCGCGCTGCAATTGGCCAATTTCTGGCAGGACGTGAGTGTGGATTACTCCAAAGGCCGTATCTATCTTCCGCTGGAGGACCTGCGCCGCCACGGAGTCGATGAACAGGACATTGCTTCCGCCCGCAATACGGCGGCTTTCTGCGAAATGATGCGGTTTGAAGTCGAGCGCGCCCGCGACTGGTTTCGGCGGGGCTTGCCTCTGGTCGGAAAAGTGGATCGTGAGTTGGCGATTGATATCGGATTATTCAGCCGCGGCGGACAGGAGATTCTCAACGCCATCGAGCGCCAGGGGTACAACGTGCTGGGAAGGCGGCCGGCGATCTCGAAATCACGCCGGCTAGCGTTGGTAGCGCGAGCTGCGCTGGGGAAGCTGCTATGAGTACAGCGGTGCAGCCGATGCAGGCGCCGTTTTCTCCGACCGAGTCGCAATTGGCCGTAGCCTACTCGGTTTGCCGCAGCATCACGCGCTCGGCGGCTAAGAACTTTTATTACGCTTTCCTGGTGCTGCCTCGCCCCAAACGTCAGGCCCTGTGTGCCGCATATGCTTTCATGCGGCGTTGCGATGACATTACCGACGCCGCCGCCTTGCCGCTGCACGAAAGGCGTCAGAAGCTGGACGCATGGCTCGATGCCTTTCATCGGGCACAGTCCGGCCAGCCGACTGACGACCCGGTGTTGTTGGCGCTCACAGACGCACAGCACCGCTATAAGATTCCCTCCCTGCTGCTCGACCAATTAGCTTACGGTACGGCCATGGATGTGCAGGAGGGAGCCGAACCGGAAACGCGGGCGGGGGCGCCCGCGCCACACTTGCGCTACAAGACTTTTGAAGATCTCCGTCTCTACTGCTATCGGGTGGCATCGGTGGTGGGGCTGGTTTGTATCCGGGTATTCGGGTACCGCGACGCAGCTGCGGAACCGCTCGCGGAGCAACTGGGGCTGGCTTTCCAGTTGACCAACATCATCCGCGATGTGAAGGAAGACGCTGCCATGGGCAGGATATATCTGCCAGAAGAGGATCTGGCAAAGTTCGACATTTCAGCTGCTGAACTGCGCTCTGCCACTGATTCCGCCCGCCTGCGTTTGCTGCTCGCGGATGAGGCTGGGCGTGCACGTGAATTCTATCGCGCGGGCGATCAGTTGCTTCCACTTATCGACGAAGACAGCCAACCCGCCCTTTGGGTGCTGATGACCATCTACCGGCGATTGCTGGAGAAGATAGCTGATCGCCAGTACGACGTTTTCAGCGAGAAGGTCACTCTCAAGGTGCGTGAAAAGCTGGCCATCCTGGGAAAGGGCTTCCTGAGACGCCTGTCCTGATGACCGAACGATGGGCACAACCTCCCAGAGTGGCTGTCGTCGGAGGCGGCTTGGCGGGATTGGCCGCTGGCTGTGCCCTCGCCGATAGCGGCTTGCGCGTGACCCTGTTCGAGCGGCGTCCGTATCTCGGCGGTCGCGCCTCGTCCTACCAGCACCCCGGCACTGGCGAAGTAGTGGACAACTGCCAGCACGTGCTCCTGGGCTGCTGCACCAACCTGATCGAGTTTTACCGGCGGATCGGCGTAGAGGACAAAATCCGCTGGTACGAACGGCTGACGTTTCTCGAACCGGGTGGCCGGGCCTCGGTGATTGAGCCTTCCTCTCTGCCTGCGCCCCTGCACACCGCTCCCGCTTTCCTGCGTGCGGCCTGCCTGAATCTGCCCGACAAACTGGCGATCGCCGCCGCCATGGCGGCTCTTGCTCCCGTCATGCCGCGCGACAAGGGCGAGTCGTTCCTTACCTGGCTGCGGCGCCATGGGCAGACAGAACGGGCCATTGATCGCTTTTGGAAGACGGTGCTGGTCAGCGCGCTGAACGAGGAAATCGACCGGGTGTCAGTGCCCTGCGCAGCCCAGGTGGTGCGCGAATCATTCCTGAAGTCGGCCGCGGCCGGACGCATGGGCGTACCCACGGTCCCCTTGACCGAGCTGTACAACACGGCTGGAGACTATATCGGCGCGCGCGGCGGCGAGGTGCGCTTTCGCTCCAGTGTGGATTCATTCCGCGCGGAGTTTGCCGGAGTCACACTCTTCCTGGCGGGAGGGGAAGAGAACTTTGATTTCGTAGTCTTCGCCCTGCCCTTCGACGTGCTCTCAAACACGCTGCCGCAAACCTCAGCGGCGGAGCCGCTGCGGCAAACCCTGGGCCGGTTCGAGACTTCACCGATCACAGGAATCCATCTCTGGTTCGACCGCCAGATCACCGATCTGGAGCATGCCGTTCTGCTCGACCGCACCATCCAGTGGATGTTCCACAAATCGAAATTACTGGGAAGGGAAACGGAGCGCAACGGAAGCTACGTGGAGCTAGTGGTCAGTTCTTCGAAGACTCTGGTAGAGAAGTCGCGGCCTGAAATCGTGGAACTGGGGATGAGCGAACTGCGGGAATTCTTTCCGGCTGCTCGCGCCGCGAACCTGGTGAAGTCCACGGTCATAAAGGAAGTCCACGCCACATATTCACCGCGACCCGGGGTGGATATCTATCGCCCGCCGCCGGAAACCGTCTGGCCGCGGGTTTTTCTGGCTGGAGATTGGACCGCCACCGGGTGGCCTGCCACCATGGAGGGCGCGGTGCGCAGCGGCTATGCGGCTGCGGAACGGGTAGCGCGAGTTGCCGGTCTGCGCAACGCCGCGTTCCTGCAACCTGACCTTCCTGCCACCGGGTTCATGCGGCTGTTCGGCTAGAGCAGGCCGCCGAGCCTAGCGCATCATCCAATTGATCAAGGAAAGCTGGTGGTAGCGGTAGTGGTAGAGATCAGCGACACCCTGGACATCTGCGCGGATCAAGCGCTGGTGATCCGCCAAAACCCTGCTGTTGACAATATTGTTAGTGCCTCCTGGGTCGTGGACGAGATCAAAGTACTCGTACTGGGCGTCCATCTCGTTAGCCACAAAGAGGCTCTCTCCCCCGCCTCCTAGAATTCCATAAATCGGACCATAGCAAACGGCGACCAGATACGAGTCATGCAGGTACGCCGCATGTTCCGCCTGAGTTAGCGTAAACAGGGGTTTGCCGAACCTCTCGTCGTTGGCCACCGGCCTGTGTCCCAGCAGGTAATAGAGGGTGGGAGTCACGTCGATATTGAAGGCAATGGCCTGCGCATCGTAGTAATAGCTCTTCTGCATTTGCTGGGGCAGATGGATGATCAGCGGAATGCGCAGAACTTCTGGGTGAAGGCCGAAGGCGTGGCTGATGTGTCCGCTCTCGCCATACGACTCGCCGTGGTCGGCGGTGAGAACAATAATGCTGCTATCGTATAGGCGGCGAGCCTTCAAGTATTGAATGAAGCTTCCGAAACAGCCGTCCAGGCGCGTGATTTCGGTGGCTGCCGAGGGCTGGAATCCGGGGTACTGGGCGGGGCGGGGCGGGCGCACCGACAATGCCCGCTGCAACGCGACAATGTGTATGTTTTGCGGCTGGGTGTAGAGAAAGATCGGGCGGCTTTTGTCTTGCCGCCCGTCGATCTTCCGTTCCGCTTCGATCGTAGTTGTGCACAGATCCTGATCCGCCCAGTTGGTCAGTGAACTGTCCAGGTTGTGCAGTTGCGGCGACGACTGCAACAAGAGTCGCAAGACGGTATCCACGCTGACGAAGCGGTCATATCCATCCGCGTCCAGCAACTTTTCCAAATTGTTCATGGGATGGAAGGGCTGAACGTAGTGCTTGTGCAGGAGCAGGCTGCCAGCCCAGATCGCAGGTTCGGAAAGCGTGGTTCCAGCGTAACGGGTGAAAGAGTTGTGCATCACCACGCTTTCGGCGGCGAATTCTCCGATTCGGGGAGTGAACTGGACGGCCGGATTGTAAGGTGACACGTAGTCCCGCCGCAGGCTATCCACCACGAAAATGAAGATGTTGGGTTTGGGTCCGGGGGCCGGCGTGAGCGGATCAACCAGCTTCACATTCACGGGCTGGACGGCGATGAAAGGTGGAATTCCAGTTTGTTCCTTCAGAAACTCACACAGTGAATCGCAGGGCTTTTCGTCGGATATTGTCCACAGGTCACGCACCGCCTGGTAGGAGGCATCGAAGCTGGCGTGCCGGCCGAGGGCGTTTGCTAGCGTCGCCTCTTGCGCCTTCAACGGCTGCGGCCATAAAGAGTCGGTTTGCAGAAGGCGGTACATTCCAAAACTGCCCATGCCCAGAACCAGCAAGAGCCACACGGGATAGTCAATGTGCACCCGGGAACTCCACATCCGCCCGAGAACCACAAGCACGCAAATCCACAAAATTGCAGCCCAAAGCTTGGCCAATACGGAATTCCAGTCCAGCACTCCGATCAGCGCGGGCACGGTGTAGATGGAACCCAGTAGAACCAGCGCCAGCAGCGCATTCTGGGTGCCCGGCGCCTCACGCCAAGACTGAATGGCGTTCCGCGCGGGCCTGTGATCTACAAACTTGCGTTGGTGGCGCCAAAGGCCCCCGAAGAAAAGAACCAGAGCAAGAGCAATGATTCCTGAATAAATCGTCGCTGCGAGTCCAGTGAACGGAAGACTAGCGAGGAGCACGCGCTGAAAAATCAGGCCAACGGCGGTTGCAACCAGAAAAGTCGACAGCAGAAATCTGGCAAGCTCGCGGCCGCGAGTTCGTAGCGCCAGCGCGCAAACCAGGTTGAACAGGCAGATGGCAAAAATCGCGAACAGGATGTGGACCAGGAGAGCCCAACCCCATGCCATGAAATCAGCGGAAACCAGATTGACCGGTCTGCCAGCAAGTGTGTAGCGGAGCCACGCGCTTCCCGGATATAGCAATCCGATCCCTATGGCGGCCGACAAAGCCAGGCGAAAGGGCACCTGCCTGGGCGGATTCTGCGTCCGGATAGCCTGAACCTCCCAATGCGCGGCATGGTCCAGGATGCCGATCCAGAGCACAGGGAAGAGAGCAGCCACACTCCACAGAAAACTGAGCGAGTTGTTGCCCAGATGAGAGAAGGGTCTCCGGACAAGAAAAAGGATGGCCACCGCTGCATGGAATATGATGAATTGCAGTGCCATCCGCCGCGATTGCCCGGTGCGGTACTCGGCCAGTAACGTGAGGGTCAAGCCCACCAGGACGGCGCTTAATAAGTACGCGTGAGACTGGATCAGTTCCACCAGCCACGGCTGGAACGGCGCCTGAATGAATGCGAAGTACGTATCGGGGATGTAGGCCAGCAAGCAATAGACAGAGGTCAGCAACGCCAGCAGCAGGAACGCCAGACGGGTGGCAATCGGAAACCAACGTGGCATCGTGTATTTGGCCGGCAGGAGCTTACCTCAGTACTTTCTTGTTCTTGCAGAACAGAAGTTACCTTGGAGCATACGGCACCAGAAGGTGCCGGCAAAAATGACCAAAGTACCGTTCTTGATTGGCGGCGGGGCGTGTTAGAAACAGGCATTCTATTCAATACTCGCGACCAGGATGATGTACAGGTATGCCGCAGTGACCCGAGAAGAGGCTTTAAACCATGGAGAATCTGCAGCAAGCAACTCTAGCCAGAGCAACCGGTTCTACGAAGATCCAGCAGACGGTTCTGTTTGCCAAGAACTTCTTTAAGCACCCACGCTTGCTGGGATCGTTTGTACCCAGCTCGCCTTTCCTGGTGAACCAGTTGCTTGCTCCGGTGGATTGGAGACGCGCGTCCGTGGTGGTGGAGTACGGTCCGGGCATTGGCAACATCACGCGACAGGTCTTGAAGCGCATGCGGCCGGACGCCGTGCTGGTGGCAATTGAGATGAATTCAGAGTTCGTCGAGTTTCTGCGCAGCGACGTGGATGATCCGCGGCTCCAGGTGGTGGAGGGGTCGGCACTGGATATCCGCGAGATCCTGGCAGGCCTGAGGCTGCCGCCCGTGGACTACATCATCTCTGGCATTCCCTATACCAACATCCCGCATGAACTCCGATGCGACATCTTGCGCGAATCGCGTGGGATGCTGCAGCCCGATGGCGCCATGCTGGTGTATCAATTTACCCGCACCGTGCTGCCCTATCTACAGAGAACGTTCGGGCGAGTGCATCAAGACTTCACGCTGCTGAACATCTTGCCAGCACGCATCTTTCACTGCACCAGCTAAGACTCCGGAAGAAACCCACCATCGTCAAGACGACAGGCTCCACCCTATCCGAAAGGGTGCGAAGCTATCCAACCGGATAGGGGTGCCTCCTAGCTTCACCCAGGGCGCGTCTGCCTGGTCGGATTGTCCGCCGTTTGTTTCCCTGACCTTTGCAGGCTCGAAGCTGCTCTCGCCCGCCAATGTTATTCACAGACGTCGCGGAAATGTGATTGCAAAGGATTCCCCGGGTCATCACCAACGTTGCCTTTGGCGGGAGGACTCAGATGCGCACGAGAACTATGCTTGTTGTCGTTCTGGCTATTACGGCAATCATGTTCCTGGGGTGTCCACCACCCGTCCAAACCAATCCTCCACCCCCCACGCCGGGTGTGAGGGTGGTCGATATGATCCCGGCGGCACTCAGCGGCGAAACCCAGCAGGATAGTGAACCGTTCCTGGCTATTCACCCCACCAACCCGCAGGCGATGGCAGCCTCGGCGTTCACGCTGAATCCGGGCGGGCCGTCGAGCACGACGGCGCCGATTTTCATTTCGCAGGACGGCGGCCAGACCTGGACGCTAAACAACGTTGTTCCCAGCCCGGTGCAGACCATCGACATCACTCATGCCTTCGATGCCGGCTCCGGAAACCTGTTCGGAGGAATCCTGCGTAGCACGGATGGGAACCTGCTGGAGCTGATCACCACCAACTTCTCGTCTCCCACGGTGATGACTACACAAGCCTCGCGTCCCGACGACGATCAGCCGTTCGTGCGGGCGACAACCGTTGGCCCCAACAATCGCATCTACATCGGCAGCAACGATTTCAGCCAATTCGCCACCACTGGGCACACGGCAACCGTGGACGTCTCGGGAAACGGGGGCGGCAGTTATTCCCAGGTCCGAGTGGAGTCCAGGAATTCGGCCAACATGACGGCGTGTGGCTCTCCGGGCAGTCAGGATGGGCCCTCGATCCGGCCCAGCATTGCCAAGGACAACACCATCTACGCCGCCTTCTTCGGCTGGAGAACGTTTGACTGCAGTACCGGCATGGTGAACAGTGATGTAGTCGTCGTGCGTGATGATAGCGGCGGGGTGGGCGCCACTCCTTTCACCGACCTGAAGGATCCCAACGACACTAAGGTCGGCGTGCGCGCTGTGCAGGGCGTGAACATTCCCTGGTCCAATCAGCAGACTCTGGCCCAAGAAAGGGTCGGATCCACTCTGTCTCTGGCCGTGGATCCCAACAACAGTTCGATGGTCTACGTGGCCTGGGCCGACCGGGTGGGCAACGGGGACATTTATACGATTCATGTGCGGCGCTCCACCGACCGTGGTGTGCACTGGTCAAGCGACCTGTTCACGCAACAAAATGCGACCAACTCAGCTTTGGCGGTGGCCGATAACGGCACCGTCGGCCTGCTCTACCAGGCCCATGTGGGGACGGGAACCGCCGGCGTCTGGGAGACCCACCTGATCCAGACCAAGGACGCGTTCTCTACCAGGCAGGACGGACTGCTGGCGACCACGCCGTCGGACAAGCCGCCAGCGCAATATTTGCCTTACCTTGGAGATTACGTGGGCCTGATGGCCGTGGGGAACGAATTTCGAGGCGTGTTCAGCGCCAACAACACGCCGGACAACAGCCACTTCCCGCAAGGCGTGACCTATCAACGGGTGGCGGATTTCAACAGCCATACCCTGGGGGACGGCCAGGGAGGCACGGTAGACGTTTCCATTGACGTGTTTTATTTCAGCTTTCCAGTGATGACGTAGACTGATACGGTCAGCCTGGAGGAGGGACAAGCCATGAGGCGTAGGATTTCACTCTCCCGTTCGTTGCTAGCGACGGCCGTGCTGGTTGCCAGCAGCCAGATCGCGCCAGCTCAGGAAGCAGCGCCGAAGTTCGATCTCGCAATTGTGGGGACGGTCATGCAAACGGGCGCCAGCTCATTTGCAGCGGTGCCCGCCTCCGCCAACAACCTCGTAGTCCGCGTGGAGAAGGTGCTGGACAAACCCAAGGCGGCGATGTTGAAGGCCGGCGACTCCATGACAATGGTGGTGCGGGACCCGTCGCATTTTGCCAAGGGGACTCGCGCTGTGTTTTATGCGACGGCCTGGATCTACGGGCAGGGAATCGCCGCCCGCGAAGTGACCCATGACCTGGTTCCCGCCGGAGCGGCGGAGGCGGCATCGGAGAACCGACTGCAACAACTACGTAGTCAGCAGCGCGATCAAGACTTGCGCGCCCGTGTGACGGCGGCTGACATCGTAGTAGTAGGAAAGGTCTCGCAAGTCCACCCGTGGTCAAAGCCAGAGGGTGGGATCCGGGGCGTCAGCGAGCACAATCCTGATTGGCAGGAAGCCGTAATTCAGGTGCAATCGGCCATCAAGGGCGCCCAGGGCCAGAATCAGGTGGTGGTGCGCTTTCCCAAGTCCATGGACATCGCCTGGTACCTGGCGCCCCGGTTCCAGCAAGGCCAGTCAGGGACGTTTCTCTTGAAGAAGGACGTGGTGTCCGGAGCGCCGAAGGCCATGTTGGCGGGAGCAGCGGTCCAGGCCTACACCGCCCTGACTTCCGTGGACGTTCTTTCGGCCGAGGATGCCGAGCACGTGCGGGCAATAGCGGCAGGGCCTCCCGGCCACGAGTGAGTCCCTTTCGTCTCAACGGTCCTCCGGCAGGGATGCGCAGGGCAGTTCCGCGGTGCCTACGCGGCCAGCAGCGCCACGCCGCCCGCCACCAGCAATGCGGCCATCCAGCGGTGGGGATCTACGCGCTCATGCAGGAAAAGCTTAGCCGCGACCGCGTTGGCCACGAAGGTGAGCGAGGCCGATGCCGGCGCCACCAGGCTTACGTCGCCCCAGGACAGCGCAAACAGCAGACTGTAGAAGGCGACCGCCATGGCCAGAATGCCAAGCATGAAATTCGGATTCCGCAGGGTGCGGCCCACCACCGCGAGCAGACCTGCCCGGCGAAAAAATTCATGCACATCGCCCACCTGCTTCATGGCGCGGGAGAGGAGCACGTCGCCGGCTACGGAAGCGAGCACGATGGCCGCGATTGCGCTCCAGACGTAAGCGGGCTTCATGGCTCTGCCCTCGATGAAACAGGTTCGGGCACGTAGGCGCCCGATTCAGCAGGCGGGTTGTGGGTCAGTGCAGGACCACGGGTGACAAATCCCACGCCTGCGGAGACCAGGAGAATTCCCAGCCAGCGCGCGGTGCTCACCTGCTCGTGCAGCACAAACTTGGCGATCAGCGCCAGCAGCACATAACCCAGCGAAGTAGCGGGAAGCACATAGGTCAGGTCGGCCCAGGACAGGGCCGTCATGTAGGCCGCAAAGAATCCCAGCAAGAAAAGGATCCCCACGGCAACCCAGGGATTCAGAATCGCAAGAATGACGGAGGGTAGTTGTTGCAGCGAGATGCCGCCCACTTCCTTCATACCACGGGAGAGTAGAGGGTCACCGATGGCTCCGAAAATCGTCACCCCGGCCAGCACCAGATACTTGCGGAACGTCACACTTGTCTTTCCCTAGGCCTTGACGGGCTCGGCGGCCGCGGTCGGGTCCTGTTGCTCGCGCTTTTCCGTGACCCATTTGTGACGCGTGGCGCGCAACTTAAGGAAGCTCTTGGCTTCTTTGTAGAGGCGCTTGCGATCGTTGGCGTCAAACGCTGCCTTTTTCAGAATTCGGAAGACGGCCTTGGGCCGGAAGTAGTACTCATCGTAGAAGCGGTGTACGGCGTCGAGAATTTCCTCCGCCGGCAAGCCGGGATACTGGATGTGGGCAAGCTGATGGCCACCCTCGTCCACCATTTTGTTGTCCGCCACCATGAAACCATTCTTCACGGCGTATTCATAGAGTTCGGTTCCCGGGTAGGCGTGCGCCACTGAAACCTGGATGGTCTCCACGTCCAGTTCTTTGGCAAACGCAATCGTGTTGTTGATCGTCTCGCGCGTCTCGCCCGGCAATCCCATGATGAAGTCGCCATGGACAACCAGTCCTAACTTGTGGCAATCCTTGGTGAACTGGCGCGCACGCTCGATGGTGGCGCCCTTCTTGATGTTCTTCAGGATCTGCTGGTCTCCCGACTCGTAGCCCACGATGAGCAGTCGGCAGCCAGCCTCTTTCATGGCCTTCAGCGTCTCGTAGTCAGTGGTGACCCGCGAGGTACAAGACCAGGTGAGGTTCAGCGGCTTCAGCTTGGAGCATAATTCGACGGTCCGAGGCTTCTGGATGTTGAAGGTATCGTCGTCAAAGAAAAATTCCTTCACCCAGGGCCAGTACTCTTTCGCCTTGGCCATCTCCCGCGCGACATCGTCGGTCGAACGCTTGCGCCAGGGATGACCGCTCAAAGTCTGCGGCCACAGGCAGAACGTACACTGCGCCGGGCAGCCACGAGTGGTGTAAAGAGAAACGTAGGGATTCAGCAGGAACGGAACATTGTAGCGCCGGACATCCAGGTCGCGGTGATAAACGTCCGTGACGTGGGGCAGGGAATCCAAGTCGTCGATCTGCGGCCGATCGGCAGTGTGTACAACCGATCCGTTCTTGCGGTAGGAGATGCCCAGAATTTCTTCCAGCGGCTTGCCTTGCGCGAACTCGACCACGGAGTAGTCGAATTCTTTGCGACAGACAAAATCAATCGCCGGACAGTCTTTCAATGATTTTTCCGGAAGCACCGTAACGTGCGGCCCCACAAAGGCAATCTTGATCCCAGGACTTACGTCCTTAATGGCCTGCACCAGCCGAATGTCGCCGGGGAAGCCGGGTGTACTCGTAAACAGTACGAGGAACTCATAATCGCGGGCAATCCGAATGGTCTCTTCCGCTGAGACGTGGTGGGATGGAGCATCCAACAGGCGGGCGCCTTCAAGCATTCCAGTCGGATAAGCCAGCCAGACCGGATACCAATAGGATTCAATCTCACGAGTGGCAGGCCAACGCGACCCCGCCCCGCCATCGAAGTTCTCAAAGGAAGGCGGATTCAAAAACAGTGTTTTTAAGGGCATAAGTTAGTGCCTTATATTAACATTTCCGCAGGAATTCTCCCGGTGTCACCCAGTACATTCGAGGTACACGTCGCCAGTCGGACGTCTCACGCAACACAAAGACTCTGATGGAGTTACAAGTGAGTATAAGGCCTCTATGGAAAAAGGGTGAGGTGATTAGGTCGAATGGGCCGTTTAGTGCATGGAAGGGCGAAAATAAGCCCTCGGCGGCCCTCTCCGGGCGGGGACCTCAACGGTGCTACTGGCCCGCCAGAGCCCAGGCTTCCAGTTCCCCGGTAGCGCGCAGGAGCGTGATGCGAGCTCGTTGCAGCTCGAAATTGGCATCCTGCAACGCGTTGTGGCGCTCATTAGCCTGATTGCGGGCATGCCCGAGATCGCGCACGGTGGCGGTACTGGCGTCCATGCGAACCTGCACCGCTTCCAGGTCCGACTGGGCAACTTGATACTCCAGATCGGCCACATCCCGGGCGGCAGACAGCTGCTCCACCGCCCGCTGCAACTTCAGAGTTTCCTCCGACACCTGGTTCTTGGCGGCTTCCGCGTCTTTCCTAACGCGCAAAGCCTCTGCATCCGCCCCTTGCGCTCGGGCATGCTGCGAGGAACTCAAAAAAGAAAAACGTATGGACACACCGATCGTGGCGTTATGCCGTTCGAAGCTCTTATAGAATTCGCTGTAGTTGTTGTAGTTAGCGAGCAGGGCGTACTGGCCGGCAAAATCCACTGACGGCCATAAACTCCGATGCTCACCGCGAGCGCGTAGCTCTTGGGCGACGGCGCGAGTCTCAGCCGCCTGAACCGCGGGGCTGGTTTGCACCGCTTTGCCGGCAAGGTCTTCTTCCTGCCGCACCTCGGGCAACGGAGGAATGGACTCCGCTACGGTTTCAATCGAAGGGGCCGGTAGCCCGGTCAGTTGGGAAAGCCGGTTGCGTAGCACATCAATCGCACCTTGTGCTTCCGCGAGGCGCAGACGGACACGAGCCGTCGTTAGTCGTGCCTTGTTTCGGGCCTGCGGATTCTCCACGCCTTCCTGGATGCGCTCGCTGACCACCTGCTCCATCTTGTCTGCATCGCCCTTTTCCTGCTGCAAATGGTTCAGCAGCGCTTCCCACTTACTGAGTTCGGCATAGCTCAGGACCGTATCTTGAATGACCTGGTTCCGCTGGTTCTTACCCTGGAGGGCAGTGGCTTTCCAGTCCGTCTTGGCGGCGCGGACAAAATCGCGCAGAGCTGGATTGAACAGCGCAGACTGGGCATTGAGGTTGATGATCGAAGGCGCCGAACCTTCCAGGCTGAGCGGAAATCCCCATGACGCACCCAGTCCGGAACCCACCACGAGCTGAGGCAAATACTGGTTGCGCGCCTCGTGATAGGTGGCAAAAGCCCGCTGCTCGTCAGCGGAGGCGGCCCCGGCCGTCGTGCTGTGGCTGAGCGCCAATTCGACCGCGCGCTTTAATGGCAGGGGCTCGGCAGCCAGCAGCGGCACAGCAGAAAGCAGCAAAATGGCCACGCACAACGAAATCGAGAGCAGCGGTGCACAGCGAGAAGCAGACTTCATCTCTTCACCTTCGAAGGGAATCGCGTGAAAAAGGCGATTGTAAATGAGTAGCCCCGGGGAGATAGCGTAACGAGAACTGGTTTCCAGTCCACGGTCTTCGGCCTGGCTTGGGCCCGGCCCGTAATTCTCAGTGAGTGAGCCTATTCAGGGCCTCCCGGGCGAGGGAGAAACTCTTGGCCAAAGCAAGCGCCGCGCGGTACTCCTCGGCTGCTGCCTGCTTGTCACCCTGCTTTTCCAGGACAGTTCCCAGCAGGTAGTGGGCCTTGAAGGCGGGTGCCTCTTCCACGGTAGAACTGGACAGGTAGCGCTTCAGCAACTGGGTCGCTCCGGGAAAATTGCGTCCGGCACGGATGAGAGTCTCGGCCGCATCCACCAAGACTACCGGTTGATTCATCTGCGCAGAACTGGCGCGGTTGATGGCATCTTCCATATCGCCGAGGCGGCCGACATGGCGGTAAAACAGGGCCAGATTCAACCACGCGTCCGCGCCGCCATGACTGGATTCAATGGCGGCGCGATAGTCCTTCTCGGCGGCAACCATGTCCTTCTTTTTTTCAGCGATCCGGCCATTGACCCAATTGGCTTTGGCGGGCTCGAGCGTAGCTAGCGTCTGTGCCTGGGCAGCGGCCTTGTCGCGTCCGCCGCCCACGATCCCTGGAGCTTCCAGGTAGAACTCGGCCAGGTCGGTGCGTGCATCCACGCTGTCAGGACTTAGTTGCACCGCTCGTTCAAACTCAGTGCGAACCTTCTTGGCGAGCCCGGCCGCCGTAAGGAAATTCGAGGAGTCAGCCTTTTCGCCATAAACGCGGCCCAGCCACAGGTGGTAGCGGCTGTTGTTAGGCTCCAGGGCGACCGCCTTCTCGCAGTTTTCGACGCCTCGGTCCCAGTCCTCCAGCGCGAAATAGGCGCGGCACAGCAAGTTGTAGGATTCGGCATCATGGGGTGATGCATCGATCTCTCCCCGCAGCGTGGTGATGGCGTCATCGACGCGCCCCGCGGCTAACAGGGCCGGGGCAGAATCGGCGGCAGTGGCCTGCAAAGGCAACGCTGCCAGCAACGCCAGGATCAGGATTGTTTTCAACGGCCGCATTCTCTAGTGAACCACCTTTACCACCAGGCCATCGCGCAGCGGTTTGGAATTGGTTGAATTCAGCGCCACTGACGCTTTTTCCGGGACTCCGCTGGTTACTTCCACATCTGTGAGATTTGAAATGGAAGTCTGGACTTCACGGCGCCGCAATTCATCGTTCACGACCTGGAACACAAAAGTCTTGTCGCCAGCCTGGCGAACTGCCTCGCGCGGCGCGGTAAGAACGTCGTGATGCTCCGCCGTAATCACGGTGACGCCCACATTAATGTTGGGCAAGAGCCTGAAATCGTGATTGTCCACCACGCCGGTGGCCTCGCCCACGTTGCGCGTGCCGCGCAGCTTCACGGTCGCGGGTATGGTGTTGACCGTGCCCTCCCAGATGCGGCCGGGCACAGCATCCCAGGTCAATTCGATCTTCTCCCCAGGCACCAGCCGGCCCACATCCGGTTCATCTACGAAAGCACGCACCAGCACCTTGGAAAGATCCGCCTCCTGCAGCACCAGATCACCCGGACCCACATAGGCCCCCTGGCGCACGGACAGCGAATACACCACGCCGTTATAGGGAGCTCGGATGTTCAGCTGGGCGAGAATATTCTTCGCGGCGGCATACGCACTCTGTGCCTCCACTTTCTGGGCCTCGACCCGCGCAATCTCCGGCGCGGAATAACGATCCTTCTGTTTCTGCTGGAGCAGCTTTAGATCAGCATCCGCGCGTTCAAACTGGCTCTCGGCGTCTTTGACCTCGCCCGGAGAGGCCGCGCTGTTACGCTGCAGACGCCGCAGCGCCTCGAGATTGCGTTGTGCTGCTTCGCGCTCGGTTCGGGCTTTGACCAATTGCGCTTCCAGGGTCAGAATCTCCTCCTGGATACCGCCACTCTGGATGGCGCTAAGGCCGGCCTGGGCCGCGCTCACCTGGGCCAAAGCCCGGGCCGCCTGGCTGCGTGCTTCCGCATCGTCCAATTGCACCAGCAGTTGGCCTTTCTTGACCCGATCACCCTCTTTCACCAGCAATCTTCTTACGGTCGTGCCGATGGGCGCATGCGCTTCGAAGTTTTCCAGTGGTTCAATCTTGCCGTTGGTGGAAATAACGCTGCGAATGGTACTGCGCGCCAGGATGGCAGCACGCACGGGCACGGGGTCGTCGCGTGACATGAAGGACGCGAGCAACGCGACCGCCACGACAATGCCGACCGCCCAAATGAACCAGCGGTAGCGAGCGAGAAGACCGGGTTTGCTATCCGTCAAAGACATTCTGGCTGAACGCAATAATGTATCATCTGCTGCCTTTACCAGCGGCAAAGAGTGCTGGCCTGTTAGATGCAGTGGAACGGTTAAATATACGCAAATCCTTGATGATTTGGATGTTCGCCCCTAGTTACAATGTGCCATGCCCAAGCCGCCACGCTATACCCGGGAACACGCCGAAGCAGGCCTCCATGTAAAGTTCCCCGCGATCGAAACCTGGCCGAACCAGTTTCCCGGCTACGAAATCATTGTGGATGATCCCGAGTTCACCTCGGTCTGTCCCAAGACCGGGTTGCCGGATTTCGGAGTGCTGACCATCCGCTACATGCCCAGACAGAGCTGCCTGGAACTCAAGTCGCTAAAAGAATATCTCCAGTGCTACCGCAATCTGGGCATTTTTCAGGAAAACATCGTCAACCGAGTGCTGGAAGACGTGGTGCGCTGGGCTAAGCCGGTCTGGGCCGAGGTGAAGGGCGAGTTCCGGCCGCGGGGCGGAATCTCGACGGTGGTGGTGGCAAGGTGGCCCCGGCCCAAGGGGAAGAACCGCAAGTGATGCTTTCGCAGCTGTTGTCCGTCCGGCAGAGCTCGAGTTCAGAGCCGCGCTGCGCTGGCTTTCAGCGGCTCGATGCGCTCCAGTTCAGCGGCCCGTTCCACCTTGACACGGCTCACCTCGTAAGCATCTTGGAGATTTAGCCAGAACTGTTCCGTGGTGCCAAAAAACCGTGACAGGCGGACTGCGGTGTCGGCCGTGATCCCCCGACGCTCCAGCACAATGTCATTGATACGGGGTGGCGGCACATGGAGCCGTTTGGCCAGCTCATAGGCCGACATTCCCATCGGTCTCAAAAACTCCTCCCGCAAAATCTCACCCGGATGGATTCTCCAGCTTGGTGTCCCTTTCCTGACGATGCTCATGAATTTGTCCCACCTTACTCCCTAGTCTCAGTGCTTCACAGTCTCAGTGATAGTCCGTGACTTCTACATCGTAGGCATCGTGATCGCGCCAAACGAAGCAGATCCGGTACTGATCGTTGATGCGAATGCTATGTTGTCCCCGTCGGTCATCGCGTAGCTTTTCGAGCCGATTGCCGGGTGGAGACTTCAGGTCATTCAGGTCCAATGCCCCGTCGAGCATGGCCAACTTTCGCTTGGTAATGCTGGCAGGGGGAGATCCTTTGGTCTTGCCTGTCCTCCAGATTTCCGCCGTTTCCCGATTGGCGAAAGTCTTGATCACATCTTTATAATAACGAGTAGCGTTAATAACGTCAAGTGTTATTACTGGGAGATGGCAGGTCCGCAAGTTCCCCATGAGCGCCGAAAATGGTCGTGATATATTTCCTCGCTGAGTGCCCCTGACCAAACTCTATCCCCGCACCGCTCTGGTCCTGCTCACGGCGCTGAACCTGCTCAACTACGCTGACCGCAACGTGCTGTTTGCAGTGCAGCCTTTAGTGCAGGAGGAATTCCACCTTACAAACGCCCAGCTCGGATATCTTGCCAGCGTCTTCCTGTTTTTTTACATGGTGGCGGCGCCCTTCGTCGGCCCGCTCGCAGACCGGTATTCCCGCAAGCGGATCATCGTGCTGGGTGCGATGTTTTGGAGTGGACTTACTTTGTTGACGGCGGTCACCCACACGTATCGAGGTCTGCTCATCCGCCATACCCTCGTGGGGGTCGGGGAAGCTACATTTTCGACCATCGCACCTACTTTCGTGGCGGACCTTTTTTCGGAAGACAAGCGTGGGCGGATTCTAGGCATCTTTTACCTGGCTCTCCCGGTCGGCTCGGCGGCGGGCTACCTTCTGGGCGGGACGCTGGGTCCGACTTTTGGCTGGCGGTTTCCGTTTTACGTTGCGGCTGTTCCTGGGTTCCTGTTGGCGCTCGCCATCTTGTTCGTTCCCGAGCCCGAACGTGGACGGTTCGACTCGCTGCAAGAAACTCCGGAGCGCGGCACCGTTCTCGGCCTCGTCCGCAATCCCGCCTTCTGGACGGCGACCCTCGGCATGGCCATGATGACCTTTTCGCTGGGCGGGCTTCAGATCTGGATGCCAACTTTTCTGTCCCGTGAACGCGGGTACTCTTTGGAGTCGGCCAATCTGGCCTTTGGCGGAATCATCGTGGTGGATGGAATCCTGGCCTCGTTGGCTGGCGGGTGGCTCGGTGACCGGTTGTTGCCCCGCATGAAGAGTTCCTATTACTTCGTTTCCGCCATCGGCATGGCGCTTGGAGTCCCGGTGATGGCTTTCGGGCTCTTCACCAAGGGCCGCATGATGTTACCCGCCATGTGGGGCGCGGCTTTCCTGCTTCTGTTGAACACCGCCCCCCTGAATGCCGCGATCATCAATTCCGTCGGAGCTCACATCCGAGCTACCGCAATCGCAGTGAATATCTTCATCATTCACATTCTGGGTGACGTACCCTCCCCGACGCTGATGGGTTATATCGCCGACCGGCGTTCACTCGAGGCTGCCTTCATTCTGCCAGTAATCGCGATGGCAATCTCTTCTGCCATACTGTTCTACGGCATGCGATTTGCGCCCCCAGTACGACTCCAAAACGAACCCGGTGCGGGAGCCACGGCGGAATGATTTATTTTCACTGGATTGCAGGCAGCTTTCTGGGCCTGGTCTGGCTCTCTCACCTGATAGATGCCGCCCTCGGCATGCCGAAGGTTCCCGACATCACCCGCCCGCAGTGGGACCGCCAGCCCGCCACGCCTGCCGGCAACCCACGCGTCAGCATTATTGTTCCGGCCTGCAATGAAGAAGAGGCAATCGAGCAGGCCCTTACCCAACTGCTCGCCCTCGAGTACGACAACTACGAAGTCATTGCGATTGACGACCGTTCCACTGACGGTACGGGAAAGATCATGGACTGGATTGCGGACAGCACAAACGCTCACGGCATCCTGCAAGTGATTCATGTCCGCGAGTTGCCTGCCGGCTGGCTGGGGAAGACCCATGCCATGTGGAGCGCCGCTAAACAGGCCACCGGTGACTGGTTGCTGTTCACGGACGCCGATGTTCTATTCCAGCCAGACACGCTGCGGCGTGCCATGGCCTATGCGGAAGCCGAACCCGCCGACCACGTGGTGCTGCTCCCCTACATGATTACGAAAAGCTGGGGTGAACGAATGATGATGGCCTTTTTCCAGACGCTGTTTGTCTTCGGGCACCGCCCCTGGAAGGTCGCAGATCCGAAGGCCAAGGATCACATGGGCGTGGGGGCGTTTAACTGTGTTCGCCGGAGCGTGTATGAAGCCGTTGGTACCTATCGGGCCCTGCGAATGGAAGTGCTCGATGACATGAAGCTCGGCAAGATCGTGAAGACCTCTGGCTACGCGCAGCGCACCATCTTCGGCGCCGACTTGGTTTCCATCCGCTGGGCCAAAGGTGCGATGGGCGTGGTCCGCAACCTGACCAAGAATTTCTTCGCCCTCATGTCGTTCCAGTGGCTGCGCGCGCTGGCGTCGTGCTTCACTCTGGCATTCTTGAACCTGATGCCCTTCTTGGGAGTCTGGCTGGCGCACGGATGGGCACGGCTGCCGTATGGTGTCGCGCTCCTCTCGATGTTTGCGATTTACGTTGGAATGTCGTGGAAGTCTTCAGTCCCGCCCTATTACTTTTTTCTGCACCCCGTGAGTACTACGCTGTTCGTCTACACCATGTTGCGCTCGATGGTTGTCACTCTGTGGCATGGCGGTGTGGTTTGGCGCGGTACCAAGTACTCCTTGGAGGACCTCAGACGAGGATTGGTGTAGCGCTGGCGGCCCATCGGCTGTGCCTGGGGCATCTCGCCCCGGAGCCGAAAACCATGTCCGATCCGAAACTCAGAACGACAAAAATCTACGGAGGTGAACCAGATTCATCGCTGGACTCCTCGGTAGGAATCGGTGCTGTCTGTCGCTTCCTTCGAGGCTTCCTGGCGGCTTTGGGATAACTGAACTTCCCCGCACTGTAACGCCCCTTGTTCGCCACATCGTAGTTCTTGGGCAGCGGTGGAATCTGGGCGCCTTCGCCTGTCAGTTGTCTCGGCTGCTTCAGGATGATCTCCGCCCGTCCGTCATACTCTATTACCGGGCCGTGGATCTCCACGATCCGGCCCTGGAGCTGGCGCACGTCGCCCACACTCTTCAGGTCACTGGAAAAAACGACCACGGTAAAAGGACACAGCCGGTAGTCCTCGCAGAAGTCAAAGAACGTGACCCCGCGGTTGCCGGTTTTCACGCGCACGACTTTTCCGGTGACGCACCGCGTCTCGCCCACGTGATTCTTCGCCTCGGCAATGGGGATGCAGTCCGCAAGGGCAAGGGTAGGGAGGAGCAGTGCCAGCATGAGCCGGGGAAGCGTCTGGGCGGACAGCACTGCGTAATCTCCTGCGAATTGCGGAACCTGGGTTCTCAGTCTGCGCACCGACCGCGGAGCGGTGCGCCCTGAAGAGACAAACCCGTCAAGACCGATTGTAAAGGGCAGGACGAGAGATGCGACCTGGAGGGTGGATGAAATCCGCTGACTTTCCCAAAACAGAAAAAGAGACAGGCAACGGGGCCGGTCGCAGACCGGCCCGACCCGTGCTGGAAGCCTCAGTCGAACGCTTTGACGGCCGCCGTCTCGTCTTCCTTTACATCGAAGACGGTGTACAGCTTGGTGATCTGCAGTAGGTCGTGCACTTTCTTGGTCAGGTTCAGCAGCTTGAGTTCGCCGCCCTGGTTACGCACGGTGGTGAAGGCGCTGACCAGTTCTCCGATGCCCGAGCTGTCGATGTAGTTCACATCGCCGAGGTTCAGCAGGATCTTCTTCTGGCTTCGGGAAAGCAGCTCTCGAACCGTGTCGCGCAGGGTGACACTGCCTTCACCCAAGGTGATCCGGCCGCTGCAATCCACAATAGTCACACCATTGATCTGACGAGTACTGATCTTCATGCTCACGGGGAAGCCTCCTTGCCGCCCGCGGCTGGTCCGTGGACGTGTTTAATGAGTTTGATTTCAGTGCCCGCCTGGGACGGGTGGATATGCACCTCGTCCATAAACGAGCGGATAAGAAAAATGCCCCGTCCCGAAGTCTTTAAAAGGTTCTCCGGGGCCAGGGGATCGGGAATCTTTTTGGGGTCCAGGCCCTTGCCCTGATCACGAATGGTGATGACCAGGTCATGGCCGGTCCGTTCAAAATCCAGGCCCACCTTCTTGCCCGGATCGTAGGCATTGCCATGGAGGACGGCGTTGACGGCAGCCTCGCGCACCGCCATGGCGATCTTCATGACCTCTTCGTCGTCGAAGCCAGCCTCAGCCGCTATTCGGCTGGCTGCTTGCTCCGCACTGTCGACGGTCTCCAGCGTCGAATCCATCGTGTAGGAGACCCGTTGTTCGGTCATGGCAAAGATTTTGTGAGAAGCCTGCAGACCCGGAACCTCCGCCGACCCCCGTGCCTGCACCAGCGGGCCATCGCGGTGCACGCCGGGGAATCCCCCAGCCGGCGAATGCGGTAGTTTGCCCTTCCGATGTGCAAATGTCAACGCACAGCTTTGGGGCGTCCCCGCGCACCCCACGAATATGATTAGACACCGCTGCCTGGAAAAACCTTCAAACCCTTCTGGATTCCGGGTTAACAGTTGGGTATTCTCAGGAATATGACCATGTTTGCGCTTACAGAACTGCTGGGCGCGCCGGTGTTCGACACTGCCGGAAGCCCATGCGGACGTGTGCGCGAACTGGCCTTGGCCCCGCAGGAGGACCGCGCCCGCATCGCCATATTGATCGTCCGGACCAAAGGCGGCGACCGCATGTTGCCCCTCAGTTCCGTGACTTCGATCAATGGCGGAATTTGGGCCGCCACAGCTTCGGGGGACTGGGCCGCGATTGACGCCTCCGGGGGCCTGTTCCTGCTGGCGCGCGATCTGCTCGACCAGCAGGTGATTGACGTCTTTGGCCGGAAAGTCGTGCGCGTCAATGATGTCGATCTGCACGAGGAAATAGTCGACAGCCGCCCCGTACTGAAGGTCGGGTCAGTCGACGTCGGCCCCCGGGGCGCGATCCGCAGGCTGCTCAAGGGGTTAGTGCCGATCGCGGCCTTGCGGGCGCTGCTGCGGAAGATTCCGCCACGCACTATTCCCTGGGACTTCGTGGATATCATCGAAACCGATCCCGCCCGCCGGGTAAAGCTCAAGATTTCCCACGAACGGCTGGCGCGCCTGCATCCCGCAGACATTGCCGATATCGTCGAAGATCTGGCTCCGGACGAACGGGAGGCTGTATTCGAGACCCTGGACGAGGATGTGGCCGCTGGAGCTCTGGAAGAGATCGAGCCCAAAGTACAGAAGTCGATTGTGGAATCGCTCGATTCCGGCCGGGTCGCCGAGATCGTCGAAGAGATGGAACCCGACGCAGCCGCCGACCTGCTGGCCGACCTGCCGGAAGAGCGCACCTCCGAAATCCTGCTCGAAATGCCGCTCCAAGAGCGCAAGGAAATGGTTGAACTCCTGGAGTTCGGGGAGAATACTGCTGCCGGCCGCATGAATACCGAGTATCTGGCGGTTCACCTGAATGGTACCGCGCACGATGCGGTGGAGGCCTTGCGCCACTTCGAAGGCGGCGTCGAAACCGTCAGCACGATTTATCTGGTGGACTCGCGCGGGACCCTGGCCGGCGCCGTGCCTCTGGCCAAGCTGGTGCTGGCTTCGCCGAGCACGCCCTTGCTTTCGCTGACCCAGGAGCGCCTGATCTCCTGCCGCGCCGAAGCCAAGGAAAAGGAAGTGGCCGAACTGTTCGACAAGTACAACCTCAGCACTCTGCCGGTCGTGGATGACAACAAGAAGCTGACCGGAGTGGTCACCTCCGACGATATCATCAGCATGCTGCGGGCGAAGCTGTAGGCGGTCAGAATCAAGACTTTTCTTCCGGCCATTGCACTTTCCACCTGTTCAGATTTCATAACTGCATTTATTCTGTTCCCACGTTTAAGCCCCATGCCCGCGAACCGTGCCCATGAGATTTTTGAGACGCTGGAAGACCCGGACCCTGATCTTCTTCGCCGTAGTCGGTCCAGGCTTTATCACCGCGAACGTCGACAACGATGCCGGTGGCATCTGGACGTATTCGTCTGCCGGGGCGCAGTTCGGTCACCTGCTGCTCTGGACCCTCATTCCGGTCACGGTGGCACTCATCGTGGTGCAGGAGATCTGCGCCCGCATGGGCGCGGTGACCGGCAAAGGCCTCAGCGATCTGATTCGCGAGGAATTCGGGCTGCGGGTCACGTTCTTCATGATGATCGGCCTGATCATCGTCAACTTCGGCAATGTGGTGACCGAATTCGCCGGGATCGCCGGTAGCCTGGAACTGTTTGGTCTCTCCAAGTACATCACCGTTCCCATCTGCGCCGTCATCGTGTGGCTGATCGTGGTGAAGGGCCAGTACAAGAGCGTGGAGAAGGTTTTTCTAGTCGCATCATTCTTTTACTTGACCTACATCTTCGCCGGGGTGCTGGCCAAACCGGCGTGGATTGATGCCATTGTGGCAACAGTGAAGCCGTCCCATCATGAGATGTTCCTGCAACAGAGTTATCTCTACATGGCAATTGCCGTGGTGGGCACGACCATAGCGCCTTGGATGCAGTTCTACCTGCAGGCTTCGATCGTCGAGAAAGGCGTAACCCGGCGGCAATACAAGGCATCGCGGCTCGATGTGATCACCGGCTGCATCTTCACCGACGTAGTGGCATGGTTCATCATCGTGGCCTGCGCGGCCACTCTTTATGTTCACGGTTATCACAACATCCATGATGCCAAAGATGCCGCCCAGGCGTTGCACCCACTGGCAGGGGATTACGCCTACATCCTTTTTGCCATGGGACTGTTCAATGCCTCCCTGTTTGCAGCGTCGATCCTTCCCCTTTCCACTGCCTATACGGTTTGTGAGGGGTTGGGCTTCGAGTCAGGGGTGGGGAAGAGTTTCCGCGAGGCGCCGGTCTTCTACTGGCTTTATACCATCCTGATCGTGGCCGGAGCCGGGGTAATTCTGATTCCAAATCTGCCTCTGGTAAAGATTTCCATTTTGTCCCAGGTAGTGAACGGCATGGTGCTGCCCTTCGTGCTGGTTTTCATGCTGCTGCTGGTGAACAAGAAAGAACTGATGGGCGAATACGTGAACTCGCGCTTCGATAACCTGGTCGCGTGGACGACCACGATCATCATGATCGGTCTGACGGCAGCCTGGTTCTGGACGTTAAAAGGCGGCGGGAGCTGAGCTCGGGAGGTTCATGCAAACTTGCCCTGGGCCAGGTCCTTAACCAACTCCAGGTCCGCTTCCAGGAAATCGTACGACGGCAGTTCCGACCGTTTCGCCCAACGCACCTCGCGGAAAATCCGGTTCTCAATTTCTCCCTTGTAATGGTGCACCACGAAGAAGCGCAACTCCACCGAGCCGCCACCCCTGTAATCGTGGCGGATGCGCGCTACCTCTTCACCGATATGTGCTTCGATGCCGAGTTCTTCGTCCAGTTCACGGCGCAGCGCGTCACGCGGCTGTTCGCCAGTCTCGATCTTGCCGCCGGGAAACTCCCACTTGAGGGGCATGGTCTGGTGGCGGGTACGCTGGCAGACCAGGACTTTTCCGTCCTTGAAGATTAGCGCAGCTACGACCTGCTTCATCGTTCAGAAATGGCGCCGGCGGGAACGGCGCTGCGGCTAGGGTCAACGCAACTGGTGAAGGTGAAAGCAAACGCCGCCAAACCGGCCGGGCAAATTAACTCCAGGATGTGATTGCCGAAGTCGTGGTTGTCCACTAGAGCGTACATCCGCGCGTGCTGGACCACCACATAGTTCACACAGGTATAGTCCCAGAAATCGACCAGCACGGCCCGTCCGCGCAACTGGCGGAAACTCAAGGGTGGCGAGTTGAGCCAGACGCGCCCGATCTCCGGCGCGCGTACTTTCCCTTTCTCAACTCTCATGCGGAAGATTTTTCCAGTTGTTTGCCCACCAGCGCGGCGCAGTGCTCGACCAGTTCACGGTCTTCCTGAGCGAAGGCGGCAGAGAAATGACTGTCAATGTCCAGTTCGCCCACCACCTTGCGGCGGACAAACACGGGCACCACAATTTCAGACTTGGTTTCGATGGTACATGCCAGGTAGCGTGAATCTTTGCTTACGTCGTCCACGACAATGGTTTTACCAGTGGAAGCGGCAGCGCCACAGATCCCCTGATTTAGCGGAATGCGTGTATGCGGCGTCATGGCGCCCTGGAACGGACCCAATACCAGCACCTGCGCGGCAGAGTTCTCCAGCATGTAGAAACCCACCCAGTTGTACTTCAACATGCGGTCGTGTAGCAGCTTCACGATTTCCCACATCAGGTCTTCAACCGACCCAGTTGCCTGGGTCAATCTGTCCAATTCCTTCAGGATGTCTGCCAGCTTGGAACTGGGGGGCATTGGGGGTCCTAGCCTACTGTGAATGACTCCTGCACATTCGGGCCGGCACGCAGGCTAATACATCTTAGACCTTGCGCTTGTGGAAAACACTGAGGATGAATAGCGGCCGCCAGCGCACGCAGACCGTGGACCAAAGTCGGCCCGGGCGTGTTTAGGAACTCATCGCGAATGCAGTACACCCGGCCCTCTTTGGCCGCACGCATATCGTCCCAGCCTCGATCACGAACGATTTTTTCCAGTGGAACCCGGTCACCAGCCCCACACCAGGCAGCCACCACCACTTGTGGGTCTACGGAAAGCACGACCGGAGCTGAGGTTTGCGCTCCGGGCTCACCCACGAACTCTCCGCCGGCAGCTTCCACCAGTTCGGCAACCCAGCGCTGTGAAGCAATCAGCGGCTTGCCCCACTCTTCACAGAACACCCGTAGACAGGGCAGACCATTCGTCTGCGCGCGTACTGCCTCAATCTTGCGCTGCATCTCCAAGATCACTTGCTGCCCCTGCTCAGGAACACCCATCACCCCGGCGATCACAGCAATATCGGTGTAGATATCGGCCAAAGTCTTGGGCGCCAGCCCAAGAAAACGCGCCCCTGCTTTGAGGATTTCTGAAACCGCCTTTTCCTGGTAAGGAACAGCAGCGATGACTAGGTCTGGCCGGGCCGCCACAATCTCGCGAGTCTTGGCGGTCCAGGAGTCGGCGATGATGCCCCGTCCGCTTTCTTTGACTTCGGGGCACACATCGACGCAGTACTTGGTGCAGGCAACGACACGTTCGAGCTTGCCGATTGCGGCTAAGATCACCGTGGCGCTCGGCTGCAGGCAGACAACGCGTTGCGGAGCGTGGTCGGAAGGCATAGAGACTTAATGGTACAAGGGTTCGGGTAAGGACACGATTGATCCGCAGAGATACTTTCACAAACCGGCAGCACGTTACAATTCGATATAAATGTATTCTCCCCAACTACTCGATCACTTCCAGAACCCGCGTAATACCGGCGAGGTTGCCAACCCGGATGCGTCGGTCCAACTGGAAAATCCCGCCTGCGGCGACATTCTGAAACTGACCATGAGAGTCGGGAACGGCCGGATCACTGAAATCCGCTTTCTCGCCAAGGGATGCGTTCCCGCGATGGCCTGTGGCTCGCTACTCACGGAGCTGGTGCAGGGAAGGACTATAGAACAGGCCCGTCAGCTGCGCCGCGAGGATCTGGTGCAAGCCATCGGCGGACTGCCGGAAGCTTCGACCCACGCCGGTCATCTGGCGTTGGATGCCCTTGCCGCGATCCTCCAGAAACTGTGAGTGGCTCGCGCTAAGAGTTTGCTGCCACGCGATCGGGAGTGTCTACCCGCACCGTCAGCGTCAGACACCCCGCGATTACCATCGCAACCAGCAAACACGCGAACGCCGGCTTGAAGGAGTGAGTACGCATGACCAGGTACCCCATCAGCGAAGGGCCGGCAAATCCACCGAGCATGGCCACGGAATTGATGGTGCCGATGGCCGCAGCCGCCGCAGACTCGCTCAGCAGAGCCGTGGGCATCGCCCAGAAGCTGGGCACGAACGCCATAAGACTGCCGACCACAAAAGTGAATGACACTACTGAACCCACCGTTCCCGAGTTAGAAAAAATAACCGGCAGCAGGCACGCAGCACTCACGAGTAGAGGAATCGCCGAATGCCAGCGTCGCTCTCGGGTGCGATCCGAGTGCCACCCATTGGCTTGCATGGCGATAAAGGCGGCCACGAACGGCAAAGCCGCCAGCACTGACACCGTAAAGTTGGGTAGACCGGAAAGCCGTTTTACCATCGTAGGCAGCCAGAAGACGAAGCTAAACGCCGCCGTGGCCTGCACAAAGTACACGAAGGTCAGGGTAATCACGTCACGTTGGCACAGCGCCTGCCGGATGGTGCAAGAGCGCGCAAACTTCTTCGTCAGTTTTTCTTTTTCCAGTTGATCGGTGATCCATTCCCGCTCGTCCGCTGGCAGCCACTTGGCCTGATGCGGCCAGTCGGTCAGGTAGAAAAAAGTAATCACGCCGAAGATAATCGCCGGGATTGCTTCCAGAATGAAAAGCCAACGCCACCCGCTTAAGCCGAACCAGTGCACACCCAGCAACCAGCCTGAAATTGGTGAACCCACTACTTGGGAAATGGGAATTGCAGCCATAAAGTACCCGACTGCCTTGGCCCGGTCATCGGAGGTGAACCAGTGCGTCAGATAAACAATCACGCCGGGGAAAAAGCCAGCCTCCGCCGCACCCAGGAGAAACCGCACCGTATAGAACTGGTGTGGCGTGCGGATCAAAGCCATAGTGGCGGTGACCAATCCCCAGGAAACCATGATGCGAGCGATCCAGCGGCGCGCGCTCCAGCGCTCCACGAGGAGCGCACCGGGAACCTCCAGAAGCAAGTAGCCAATGAAAAAGATGCCTGAGCCCAGACCAATCACGCTGTCGCTGAACCCGAGTTCGCCCGGCATTTCCAAAACAGCGGTGGAAATATTAGTCCGGTCCAGGAAGGCGATGATGTAAAGCAGGAAGAGAAACGGCATCAGCCGAAGTGCGATGCGGCGCCGGGCACGGCTGGCCACGTCCAGAGACATGGCGGACACGATACCATGCCGCGGCGTAACCCGAACTTCTAGCGGCGTACGATGGATTCCGGAAGATAAATGGTCCATCCCTTGGCACGGGCTATTTGCTCAAGGTCAGGGTTGGGATTCACCGCAAGAGCGTGCCGAGCAATCTCCAGCATCTCCACGTCCCAGCGTGAGTTGCCGAACGCTGCATCAGGATCCCGCCGTACCACATCGCGGATCGCCTGCGGCTTGCCTGCTCCAGAAGGCACCCGCACCAGGCGGTCAGTGATGCGGCCGTTTTCAATTTCCACCGCCGCTGCCAGGATCCTGGTCTCGGGAATCTCGAAATGCTTCATCCCCGCACGAATGACCCACTCATTGGTGGAAGAGACCGCCCAAACTTCGCATCCCGATTCCTGCAATCGCCGCACCAGTTGGCGCATCTCGGGAAAGATGCCATCGGCAAACTTCTCATCGAAAAACTGCTCGGCAGCGCGCTGCACCTCGGCCTCCGTCAACCCGCGATGCATGGTAACCATTTCGCCGCACATGGTGTCCTCATCCACGCTGCCGGCGTTGTATTCGGCGAAGCGCGGACGGGCCCAGCGCACGATCTCCTGCGAAACCACGCCGCGATCCAGTTCCCAACTGAAGAAGTCCCCACCGGCATCCCCTGCCCACAGAGTGCCGTCGCAGTCGAAAGCGGCAACGCGAGGCTGAAGGCGAAGGACAGAGGCAACAAAATCGGCGGCGGTGGTGGAGAAGTTCTCAGAGGTCAAGGTTTCTCACATGAACAGCTGTGAAGCGGCGTCTGGATCAAATTCACTATGGCACTGGCAGATTCTGCAACGCCCGATACTCCTCAGGCGTGTCCACGTTCAAAGCAACAAACGGATCGTCCACCGTGACGTATTCGATATGCGAGCTATGTTCGTGCTCGACATCGCGCGCAGTCGCTCCCGGAGGAGCCTTCAGGAATACCTCGATCATCTCGCGTCCCACCAGGATGGGATGCCCGTGCTTCCCGCCGTATTCGGGCACTACGGCCCACTTTCCGCTCGATAGCGCCGTTCCAAATGCGGCGCGCAGCGTTTCCATAGTAGCAGCACGTACCGGCGGCCGGTCGACCAGCGTGATCATGGCGGCATCGCGGCCCTGGGCCAGGATCTCTTGCAGACCCACCTGTAGAGAGCTGAACTGCCCGCGTTCCGGCGCCGGATTCCGTACCAGCGAGGCGCCGGCACTGTACACCACCGGGGCCAGGCTCGATTCGTTTTTCCCCACGACCACAATGACCATGTCATTGAAAGCGGTAAGTGCCTGAATAGCTGCGGAGAGAAAAGTCTGCCCGGTCGGTATCCGCCCGGCTGCAACCGGCGGCCAGGGCAGCAGCGCCTTGTCCGTGCCCATACGCGTGGACTCGCCCGCGGCAAGAATTACGGCGCAAAGACTCGGTGCACGGGTCATGTGGGGAAGATAGCAGAAAGAGGCATTGTTGATTGTTGATTTTTGATTGTTGAATTGGAAAGCTCGGGCCTCAATCACCAATTCAACAATCAACAATTACTCCGGCTCTTCCAAGGCCTCGGCCGCAGCATCACGCGTATCCGTGGCCTCGCTCTTGTGGCGATGGAACCAGCTCATGTGCGGCAAGGCACGCTCGGCGTGGCGCCGGATGGCGATCAATTCCGCGGTAATGGCCACGCCGATCTCTTCCGGCGTAATCGCTCCGATATCCAGGCCCACCGGGGCATGCACACGGTCGAACAACTCGGCGGGGATTCCTTCTTTGGTCAGTTCGCGGAAGATGGTGATCGTCTTACGCTTCGAACCGATCATCCCGACATAGCGGGCTTGAGTTTGCACCGCCCAGCGCAGCACGCGCATATCGTCACGATGCCCGCGAGTCACGATCACAATGTACGACGACGCACTCGGCGCCAGCCGCGCCATCGCCTGCTCGAAGTCCTCCGCAATCACTTCTTTGGCCTCGGGGAAGCGTTCGCGGTTGGCGTAGGCCTCGCGGTCGTCCACCACGGTCACGTCGAAGCCCGCCCCTCTAGCAATCTTATAAAGGTTTACAGATACATGACCTGCGCCAAAGATATAAAGTAATGCTGGAGGTAATACGGGCTCGATGAAGATGTCCAGGGTTCCACCGCACACCAGCCCGGTATCGTACTTGGGATCCTGGTTGAGGTTGAACGTGAGGGTGCGAGGCTTTTCGCTCTCCATAACTTCCCGCGCAGCCTGCCAGACCTCAGCCTCGACACAGCCACCGCCGATGGTGCCCAGGATGGAGCCGTCGTCGCGCACCAGCATCTTGGCGGTCTCGAACGAGGGGATCGAACCACGCACGTTGACGATGGTAGCCACCGCCCCCCGGCGCCCCTCCTGCCTTAGCTTCACGATCTCCTCGTAGAGGTCCATTTCAGCCTGATTATTCGGGGTTTCCGGGGACAAGTCAAACCTGCGAGTAACCACCGGCGTCGTTGACCGTGCCACTGTAATCCCAAGTTTGTCCAGCCCGCGCGAGCGACGTGCGCGTCTCCGCTCTTTCTGCGAAACATTCTGTGTTAGGTTGGTAGGTTTCCTGCAAGCCGACGATTGCAGCAAGGAGGGATCCGCTCGCATGAAAGCCGTTCGCATTCACGAATTCGGAGGCCCCGAAGTACTCCGTTACGAAGACGTCCCCGACCCGAGGCCGCGCCAGGACCAGGTGCTCCTTCGGATCCGGGCCTGCGCCATGAACCATCTCGACCTCTGGGTGCGCAAGGGAATTCCGGGCAGTCCACTGCCCCATATTCTGGGCAGCGACATTGCGGGGGAGATCGCTGAGGTCGGCGAGTACATCACTGGCTTCAAGCCAGGACAGCGCGTGCTGCTGGCGCCCATGAGCTTCTGCAATCACTGCGTCTACTGCACTTCGGGACGGCAAAACCAGTGCGCGCAATTCACCGTGCTCGGCAACCGCGTAGATGGCGGCAACTGTGAACTGATGGCCGTGCCCGCGGTGAACGTCATCCCCATTCCAGACAGCCTCGACTTCAACCAGGCTGCCAGCGTACCCCTGGTTTTTCTCACGGCCTGGCACATGCTGGTGGGCCGAGCCGCCATTCGTCTAGGACAAACCGTGCTGGTGCTGGGCGCAGGTTCGGGCGTCGGCATTGCGGCGATTCAAGTCGCTAAACTTTTCCATGCGCGTGTGATCACTACCGCGGGCGATGAGGCCAAGCTGGAGAAAGCGCTTGCCCTCGGCGCCGATTACGGCATCAATCACTACAAGCAAAAGATTTCCGACGAAGTGAAGAAAATTACCAACCGGGAAGGCGTGGACATGGTGGTCGAGCACGTTGGCGCCGCGACCTGGGATGAAAGCATGAAGTCTTTAAGACCGGGGGGTACGCTCATGACTTGCGGCGCCACCACCGGGCCCAATGCCTCGATGGACCTGCGCTTCGTCTACTCGCGCCAGCTTTCCATTCTCGGCTCTTATATGGGAACGATGGGCGAGTTGTACGATGTGCTGGGCCATGTGTTCGCCGGACGGCTGAAGCCGGTGGTGGACCGGGCGTTTCCGTTGAAGGAAATCCGCGCCGCCCACGAGCACATGGAGAAGAGCCAGATGTTTGGGAAGATTGTGTTGAACCCGTGAAGCTCATTTCCGATTGAAAACCCAATGGTTGTATCAATCGGCAATTGGCAATTGGAAATCGGAAATTCCCACCCGCTTGCCGTGGTTTACAATAGTCCCAGCATGTCCCGCGACCTCAATTTTGGCTCCTACGTCACCACCGAGAACGGCAAGAAAGTCGTCAAGGATCTGACCTTCGGCAACCCTACGCCGGAGGGGGTGGTGCTTACCACCCTGGACAACGCCATCAACTGGATGCGCAAGAATTCCATCTGGCCCATGACGTTTGGCTTGGCTTGCTGCGCCATTGAGATGATGTCCATGGGCGCCTCGCGCTTTGATATCGCGCGCTTTGGGGCCGAGGTATTCCGGCCGTCGCCGCGGCAATCGGACTTGATGATCATCGCCGGGCGGGTGTCCAACAAGATGGCTCCCGTCATTCGCCAACTCTGGGAGCAGATGCCCGAGCCCAAGTGGGTCATCTCCATGGGGGCGTGCGCGACTTCGGGCGGGGTGTTTAATAACTACGCGCTGGTGCAGAGCGTGAATCAAGTCATACCTGTCGACGTGTACGTTCCAGGCTGTCCGCCGCGTCCTGAGCAGTTGATCTACGCCATCACGCTCCTGCAGCAGAAAATCCAGAAAGAGCGTGGCACGTTGAAGCGGGCGCTGAACCTGTCCTAAGATTCCTTCCCCTCCTGTCTGTTCCAGCCTCGATGGTGCCGAGCGCGTGTAAAATCCCCCACCATGAGCTCCCTCGAAATCTCTCCAGATGAGTTTCGCCGGCTTGCGGGTCAGGTGACGCAGTTCGCTGCCGAATATCTCGCGAGCCTGGATTCCCGGGCAACATTTCCTACCACCAGCGGCGCTGAGACAGAACGCTTGTTCCACACGGCGCCTCCTGAAAAAGGTTTGGGCACCGAGGCCATCGCTGCACTTCAGGAAGTGATCAAGTACTCGCGGGTGCAGAATGCGCGATTCTTCGGATATGTGCTCGGCTCGGGCGAACCCGTGGGCGCGGTTGCTGATCTTCTGGCCAGCGTGCTCAACCAGAACGTAACCGCGTGGCGATCGGGGCCGGCGGCGGTGACGTTGGAGCGGACTGTAGTGGAGTGGCTGGCAGGCGCCATCGGCTGTCCTGGTTTTCGTGGCAGCCTGACCGGCGGCGGCTCTTCAGCCAACCTAATGGCGCTGGCCATGGCGCGTGAGGCCAAGGCGCCGGCAAACGAACATGGCGTGGCGTGTGGGCCGCAGGGTGTGGTCTATGCCTCGGAGGAAGTACACATGTCGATTCCCAAGAGCGTTGGACTGCTGGGGATCGGGCGTGAAAATCTGCGGCTGGTTGCTGTTGACCACGCCTTTCGCATGGTTCCATCAGAGCTCGAACGTGCCATCGAGCGCGACCGGGACGCGGCGAAAATCCCTATCGCGGTGGTGGCCTCGGCGGGAACCGTGAACACGGGGGCCATTGATCCTCTGACGGAGATTGCCGCTGTCGCGCGGCGGCACGGCGTCTGGCTTCACGTGGATGGAGCTTATGGGGCGCTGGCTGCGATGGCTGTGCCGGAGAAGTTCGCTGGACTCGATCTGGCCGATTCGGTTTCTCTCGATCCCCACAAGTGGCTATACCAGGCTTTGGACTGCGGGTGCCTGCTGTATCGGGAGGCGAACGCGGCGCGGGCTGCGTTTGCTTACACCGGGGACTATGCGCGGTCGCAGAGGGCAGATCCGGTCGAGGGTTTCTGCTTCTTTGAGGAATCGTTGGAGCTCTCGCGGCGTTTCCGGGCTTTGAAGCTCTGGCTTTCGTTACGCTACCACGGGTTCGAGGCATTCCGGGTGGCTATCCGGAAGGACTTAGGGCTGGCACAGCGGTTGGCTGCGGCTGTGGCAAAACGGCCTGAATTGGAAGTGCTGGCGGCGGTCGAGCTCAGTGCGGTTTGCTTTCGTTATAAGGGGGCTGGGGATTCCTCCGAAGCCGAACTCAATCGTTGGAATGCCGCAATCCTGAAGAACGTGGTTGGCCGTGGGCGGGTTTATCTTTCGAATGCGACTTTGGGGGGAAAGTTTTGTTTGCGGGCTTGCGTGGTTAATCACCGCAGCACGGAGGCTGATGTGGATAGCGTGATAGCAGAGGTGTTGGCTGTGGTGAAGGAACTCGATCTGTAGGGCTGGAGATGTCGCGCACTCGAGTCACCGGCATGGTACAAACACACTGCATGCAAGAGAAGATCTACAACAGGAGTGGCCCAAGCATCGTCGCGCAGGCGCCCTGCCGCGCCGACCTGGCCGGGGGGACGATTGATCTTTGGCCGCTCTACTTGTTTCATCCGGGCGCCCTCACGCTGAATTTTGCGGTCAACATTCTTACTACCTGCCGCATTACGCCGCTGAAAGGGAAGCGCATTCACTTGCGCTCGCTCGATACCAGGAAGGAAGAGCAGTTCGCCAGTTTCGATGTGCTGCGCCGGACTAATCGTTTTCGCCTTCCCTTGGCGGCGAGATTGTTGCAGTTCTTTGCGCCCAAAGAAGGATTGCTGATTGAGACTGATTCCGAATCGCCGGCGGGGGCTGGGATTTCCGGATCTTCGGCGCTGATGATCGCCACTACCGCCGCTCTGGCGCGGTTTACCGACCGTAATCTGACCCTGGAACAGATGCGAGTGATCGCGCAGAACGTCGAGGCGCAGATCATCAACGTGCCTACCGGGTGCCAGGACTACTATCCGGCGCTGTACGGTGGCGTGAGCGCGATTCATCTCGATGCAGACGGCATTCACCGCGAGGCGGTTCCGATGACGCCGGAGGAGATCGAGTCGAGGTTCGTGCTCGCCTATACTGGGGCGCCGCGGCAGTCGGGCATCAACAACTGGGAAGTATTCAAGGCTCACATCAATGGTGACAAGCGTGTGTTCCGCAACTTCGAACGCATTGTCGAAATTGCGGGCGCCATGCATCAGGCGTTGGTTCGTGGCGATTGGGACGAAGTTGGCCGCCTGCTGCGGGAGGAGTGGAGGTTCCGGCGAACGAACGCTCCCGGTATTACGACGCCGCTGATTGACAAACTGATTGCCACGGCTGCGAAACATGGTGGCCGGGCGGCCAAAGCCTGCGGAGCGGGAGGCGGAGGCTGCGTACTCTTCCTGGTGGAGAAGGGCGCGGCCAGCCGCGTGGCTGATGCAATCGGAGACAACGGAGGGCGCGTCCTGCCGCTGCGGGTGGCCAGAGATGGGCTGCGGCTTTCCGCTGGTTAACAGCAGAAGACGATTCTGCATGTCATCCAGAATCGCTGTGAAACGACCGCCAAGACCGCTGCGCTGACCCGCTGAAACGGCGCTATAATCGGACTAGCCGGCGGCCCGGGGTGCACCATGAAGCCACGCTATCTTCCAGCCTTTTTGCTCCTTCTGCTATCCTGCGCGGCCCTGGCCCGGACTGATCAACAACCCTCGTCTCCACCGCAAAGAATTTCCAAACAAACACGGATGGACCTGGTCCGCGCTTTCAATGCCGAATTGGTGTACCTCCGCACATCGTTCCCCATGGGGAAAAAAGGCCTTACGCTCAAGAACGGTGTGGTCTCTCCCAACGGCGGGGAGTTGCAACAGATGATGGCGATGTGGGGGCCGGCTGCCAAAGCCGGGGATCAGGCGCGAATCAGCGACATCATTATCAAAGACAAGTCCATTCACTTCGAGATCAACGGCGGTCCGGTCAAGAAGCTGAAGTGGTATCAGCACATCCAGATTGCGGGCGCGGGCGGCTCGACTCCGATTGCACCCACCGATCCCAATGCCAACCCGCGCGGCTCCTATGTGGACCTGATGTTCGATCACTACGTGCCGGAACTAAGTCCGCAGCAACTCAAGGATCTTCTCCGTCCGGTGTTCGATTTTGATGCCAAGTCTGCCGTGGAGGCCTACCTGGAGACGATTCCTCCGAGGGCAAAGGAGGCCATTCAGAAGCATCAGGTCCTGGTCGGCATGAACCGCGACATGGTGATTTACGCCAAGGGCCACGCTTCCAAGAAAATTCGCGAAAAGGATGGCGACATCGAGTACGAAGAGTGGATCTATGGCGAGCCACCGCAAGATGTGGACTTTATCCGCCTTGTGGGCGATCAGGTGGTGCGGGTGGAGACCATGAAGGTGGACGGCGAGAAAATTCTGCGCACGGAGAAGGAAGTGGATCTTGAGGCCGGCCCCAGCGTCGCCAAGGAACAGGCGCCTCAGGAGCGTCCGGTCAACGCTCCTACCTTGAGGCGGCCCGGAGAAGCGCGCCCGGACCAAACCCCGAAGACTGCGCCTGCGGGCGGTAAGGCACCGGCACCGTTACCACCCCCGCCACCGATTGGTGGGTGGGACGAACTGGCGGAATCCTGACTGGCCCCGGCCTACATTGGCGTCGGAAACTCGTTGTGACAGGAATGGAACCATACCCCTCCTCTGACTTGGCTGCCAGGCATCCCCGCTTTACACTGGAACTGTGAAGATCGCGTTGGGACAGATCAATCCCACGGTGGGAGATTTCACTGGCAACGCCGCCAGGATCGTCGAATTTGCTCGCCGGGCACAAAGTGCGGGCGCTGGGTTGATTCTGTTTCCGGAACTCTCCGTCTGTGGTTATCCGCCCCGCGACCTGGTGGAGCGGACATCCTTCGTCGCCCACAACCGGGAAGCGGTGGAACGCATTGCGGGGGAGACGCGTGGCATGGCTGTCATTTGCGGACTGGCCACGCCGGCACAGGCCGAGAGCGGCAAGTCCGTGATGAACTCTGCAGCTCTGCTCAAGGATGGCAAGGTTGCGTTTCTGCAGTCCAAGATGCTCTTGCCGACTTACGATGTGTTCGACGAGATGCGAAACTTTGCGCCCGGCAAGAGCCAGGCGCTGTTTCCGTTCTGCGGCAAACAGATGGCGCTCACCATCTGCGAGGACGCCTGGAACGACAAGCACTTCTGGAACAAACGTCTCTACACTTTTGATCCGGTTGAGGCGCTGATTCATGCCGGCGGCAATTTTCTGCTGAACATTTCAGCGTCGCCGTTCTGGCTGGGGAAGCGAGAGTTTCGCCGCAACATGCTGGCGACGATCGCGCGTAGTTACAAAGTACCGGTGGCCATGGTCAATCAGGTCGGTGGAAATGACAGTCTGGTGTTCGACGGCTCCAGTCTGGTGCTGAATCCCGCTGGCGACGTGATCGCGCAGGGTAAGTCGTTCGAGGAAGACCTGGTCTATTTTGACTCCGATCAGTTGACCGGAGAAATCCACGACCAGATGAAGGGCGAAGAGGCCAGTTCCTACGCCGCGCTGGTTCTGGGTACGTGCGATTACGTGCGGAAGTGCGGTTTCCAGAAGGTGATTATCGGTCTGAGTGGCGGCATCGACTCCGCCCTAACCGCGGCGATAGCCTGCGATGCGGTTAGTCCAGAGAACGTGATTGGGGTTGGCATGCCCGGACCGTACTCATCGCCAGGCTCGATTGACGACGCTCGCGCCTTGGCGAAGAATCTCGGCATCCGTTTCGAATTGCTGTACATTACTGACATTTTCGAGAGCTACCGGAAAACTTTGCAGAAGGTGTTTGCCGGATGCAAGGAAGACGCGACCGAAGAGAACATCCAGTCGCGGGCCCGCGGCGCTCTGCTCATGGCGCTCTCCAACAAGTTCGGGGCGATCGTGCTCAGCACTGGAAACAAGAGCGAGCTGGGCGTGGGCTACTGCACCCTGTATGGTGACATGGTGGGCGGACTGGCCGTGATCTCAGATGTTCCCAAAACCATGGTCTACCGGCTTAGCCGCTATGTGAATTCACGCCGCCCCGTGATCCCTCAGGCCAGTCTGGAGAAAGCCCCGTCGGCCGAGTTGCGTCGCGATCAGAAAGATAGCGACACGCTGCCGCCGTACGAAGTACTCGACGCCATCCTGGAAGACTACGTCGAGGAGTCACACAGCGTGCAGCAGATTGCAGTGGAGCGTGGCTTCGAGGTTGCGCTGGTCGAGCGGGTCGTCCGCATGGTCGAGCGCAGCGAATACAAACGCCAGCAGGCTGCTCCAGGACTGAAAATTTCGGCGAAGGCCTTCGGCTATGGCCGGCGCTTTCCCATCGCAGCCAAGACATAGGTGTAGGCCGGGTATGCGGTGCGGCCGCTGCGCGCGGGTTGCAAGCAAGTCGTAAACCAGTTTTGTAACCAGAAAGGGACTCATGTTTCGTCAATTGATCCGATTGTTCTTCCTCTTCGGCTTGACCGTGATCGCGGGCGCACAACAAAAACCGGCAGCGCCTCATGCCAAGGCTGCACCCGCCGCACCCAAGGCTGCAGCGGCCACTAACCTTCCTTCCGAGGAAACGGTGAGTGCTTTCATGCAGCAGATGTTTGGCTACGACCCCTCATTGACCTGGAAGGTGGCGGAGATCAAGCCCTCGCAAGCCGAAGGCCTGGCCGAGGTCTCGTTAGTCATCAGCAGCGCCCAGGGCCCAGCCCAGAACAGCAAGCTGTACATCACGGCCGACGGACAACATGCGGTGATCGGAGACATCATCCCATTCGGGGAACATCCCTTTACTCGCACTAGCCAAGAGCTGGCAAAGGGGATGAATGGTCCGTCGCGCGGACCTGCGGATGCGCCTGTGACCGTGGTCGAGTTCAGCGACTTGCAATGCCCGCACTGCAAAGAGGCGCAGCCCACGATTGACAAGCTACTGGCGGAGGAAAAGGGCGGCCGCTTGGTATTCCAGAACTTTCCGTTGCCATCGCACGATTGGGCCGCCAAAGCTGCCGCCTATGGCGACTGCGTCGCGGTCAAATCCAATGACGCTTTCTGGAAGTTCATTCAGGGCGCCTATGATTCTCAGGCGGAAATCACGGTGGCAAATGCAGATGAGAAGCTGACCGGACTGGCGGAGAAAGCTGGCGTGAACGGAGCGGAAGCAGCGGCCTGCTCGGCCAAGGCGGAGACCACCAGCCGGGTGGAGCATTCCCTGGCACTCGGCAGGTCGCTAGATGTTACCGGGACGCCCACGTTGTTCATCAACGGACGTAAAATCGGCAACCCCAGCGGAATTCCTTACAACGTCCTCAAAAACCTTTTCGAGTTCGCGGCTAAGCCGGGGGCCTAGAAGCACCAAGCGTTGACCAGACTGGCGGGGTTCGGCAGAACAGCGCCACGGAGCCCTACCTCGCCATCCACACCTCGGACTCCTGGCTCTGACGTGCGCCGCCAATCACGTGGGGCGTGACCACCAGCAGCAACTCGTCTTCGTCCTCTTCCTTGCTGTTACTGACCATCAGTTTGTTCAGGCCCGGAACTGCCCCCAGCCCGGGGATGCCATTCAGGCTGCGCTGGTCGGTACGGTCTATAGCCCCGGCCACCAACGCCGGTTCACCGTCCATCAGGGTAATGGTGCCCTTGTACTCGCGATTGGAGATCACGGGCACGCCATTGAAGGATTGTCCCTGCAGCGAGCGGAACTGCAACTCCAGTTGCAGGCTGACATCGGAGTTCCCGTTCACCACCGGCTTGGCCTTCAGGTTCAGGCCGATGTCCTCGTAGTTGAAGGAAGGAAATGCCGCCCGGAAAGAATTGTTCTGGATCACCTGCGAAATCGCGGGAGTATTGAAGACGGGCGCAAAGCTGGCATTCAGGATGGGGTAGCGGCTGCCCATGCGGAAGGTAGCATCGTTACCCTGTAAGACCCGCAGGGTGGCGTGTTCCAGCGTTCTCACCCAGCTTTCGTTCAACGACAACTGTCCGCCCGCAGTGCCCAGGCCTAATCCCATAAGGGTCAGGCCACCTCCGAAGGTGGCCAGGGGTTGGCTGAAGATTGAACTCTGCTGGCTCTGCAACTGTGCCAGGAGCGCCGAGATCGCCTGCGAACTTCCCTGGTTGATTCCGCCACCCGAGATCAACTGATTGATCAGGTCCTGGATGTTCTGACCACCCAGGGCCGCCAACGCGCCGGCCGGAATGTTGAACAGCTGGAACTGGTTGGGTATATGCAGTCCCATGTTGCGCGTCAGAGTGTGGCTGACCTGGTATACCCGTATGTCCAACATGACCTGGGGGCGGGAGTCGCCCAGAGCCGTCATGAATTCGGTGGCGGCATCCAGCACCCGCTGGGGTGCGCGCACCACGACGGTTCCGGCCTGCGCCTGTGGAGTAACAAACCGGATCTCAAACAGGTTACGGAATAGATTGACGACCTCGGTCATATCCTGTGGCGACGTGGCTCCAGCCACGTAAAAAGTGCGCATCGCCATGCGATCGAACACCCGGTGATTTTCGGGGGATTCGGCTGCCAGCAGAATCTGTTTTTCGGCCAGCGGAGTCCAGAAAGTTCGCGTCACATCGCAAGCAGCGCGAATGGCGGTGTAGAAATCTACATTCTCAATGTCGAAGCGCACGCGGCGTGTGACCACGGAATCGTCGAAGATGGCGGCTACGCCGAACGCCTCCGCCACTTGGGTCAACAGGCCGCGACCATCGCCACGGTAATGGAAGTCGACCCGTACCTGTTTTGGCACAACCCGCAGCTCTCCTGCATCCGCAAGCACCCGTGGTTTCTGTGTGGTCTTCGGCGTCCATTCCCCGAGCGCGTCGCGCATGCGCTGCTGGGCGAATTCGTTCTGCGGATCCATGTGCAGGGCACTGCGAAACTCACCCAGTGCCTGCACCTGGCGGCCCTGGAGCAACTCTGCGTTGCCGTGCTCCAGATGATCGAAGACCAGTTGCTGGCGGGCCATTTCGAGCGTCGTCACGTAATCGACTACCCGCGGAGCGAGGCGTGCTGCGGTGTCGAATTTGTCGAACGCTTCTTGCGTGCGCTTAGCGTTCTGCAGCTTCACGCCCTGGGCGAATGCAACCTTCGCCGCTTTCAGGTCCTTCCTGGAAGGATTGCAGCCGGGAGCGTCAGGAACACTCTGTGCGCAGGGCAGCAGAAGTAGGTTCTCTGGTTGGTCGGAGCAGAATCCGGCGACTGTTAGCCCGCCGACCAGCAGAATGGACCAACCCCATCGCATAAGCCGATTGTAACCGGGATTGGGGTTGGCGGAGCGGCTACCGGAAGGGGCCTGTACCTTTGGATAAACGGCGACGATTTACAAAAATGACTCCGCCAAATGGGACATGACCTAAAGAGGGCGTGAAGAAACCCCTGAATATACGCGGTGACAAGCGACATGGCCAAACTGCCCGGGTTGGAAACTTGACGATTTTGGCGTATAAAAGTTTTAGTCGCGAAGGCACACCGTTCCTTTCTGGAGCTGTCGTGACCGCAACCCTGGAGCTCGAGCGAGGCACCATGTCCAGCCTGACCACCGCGCATGCCCCGAAAGGATTGGAAGGAGTGGTCGCCACTACTTCCAGTATTTGTTATATCGACGGCGAGCAGGGCGTTTTGGCCTACCGTGGCATTGACATCCACGAATTGGCTGACAACTCCAACTTTGAAGAAACCTGCTACCTGTTGTGGTTCGGCAAGTTGCCGACGCGCAACGAACTCAAAGAACTCCACGAGCGCCTGGCGGCAGAGCGCAAGCTGGACCCCGCGATCATCAATCTGGTTCGCACCGCGCCCAAGCAAACGCTGCCCATGGATGTGCTGCGCACCGCGGTTTCGGCTTTGTCCTTCTATGATCCGGAGGACAAGAAAAATGATCACGACGCCAATGTAAACAAGGCGATCCGGCTGACCTCGCAGATTGCGATGATCGTGGCGGCGTATGACCGCATCCGCAAAGGAAAGAACGTGGTCGAGCCGGATCGAGCGCTTTCGCACGCAGCTAACTTCCTGCTGCTGCTCAACGGCACAAAGCCTTCGGCCACTGCCGAGCGCGCACTGGATATCGCGCTGATCCTGCATGCGGACCACGAGTTGAATGCGTCGACCTTCGCGGCCCGGGTTACGGCGGCCACGCTTTCGGATATGCATTCGGCCATCACTTCGGCTATTGGGACCCTCAAGGGTCCGCTACACGGTGGGGCGAACGAAGCGGTGTTCCACATTCTGGAGGCGATCGACAGTGCGGGCGCAGACCCGGTGGAGTACATCAAGAAAATGCTGACGCAGAAAAAGAAAGTTCCCGGGTTCGGCCATCGCGTCTATCACACCGAGGACCCGCGGGCCACTCACCTGCGGCAGATGGCACGGGACCTGGGCCATGCCAGCGGCCAGGACAAGTGGTTCGAAATGTCGCGCAGAATTGAAGAGTTCGTGAAGGCCGACAAGAAACTGAACGCCAACGTGGATTTCTACTCGGCCTCGACTTACCACACGCTGGGCATCAACGTGGACTTGTTTACGCCGGTCTTCGCCGTGTCGCGAGTCAGCGGCTGGACCGCGCACGTCATCGAACAACTCGACGATAACCGGTTGATCCGTCCACGCGCGGACTATATCGGCCCGTCGTATCCGCAGCCCTACGTGCCCATGCAGCAGCGGTAGGGAAAGACGGCAACAGCCGCGTGGGGAGAGCCGCCTCGGCTGTCCAGCCGAGCAACCCTCGGCAACTGCGGATTCGGCCATCGCTCCTCGGAGTTGTAATCCTCAAGCCCTCGACGCAATCACCGCCCGGAATGCTCCCGGACTCATCCCCGTAACTCTTCGGAATGTGCGCGTAAAGTGGCTCTGATCCGCGAAGCCTGTCGCCAGGCCGATTTCAGCGAGGGGCATCTCTGGGCTGAGCATTTGCTCACAAGCCGCGCGTATGCGAAGGCGGTGGACGTACTCCCCAATTCCCTCACCGGTGCATCTTCGAAAGACACGCGAAAGATGCACGGGGTGGACTCCGGCGTCCTTACCCAATTCGTCCAGAGTAAGCCGTTCGCAGCATTCGGTCCTGAGCTTGTCCACGGTGTGATTCAGCCACTTTGGAGCGTCTTTGATGTTTCCCCGAGGCATGCGGGCCACGGTGCCCAATAGCTCAGCGAGCAGGGTTTCAATGCACAAGTCGGGGGTGACCGTCGATCCACGGGTTTCGCGAAACAATTTCATGCCCAGCCAAAGAAGTTCACCCCCTTCGCAATCATTAAGGGGCAAGTCCAGGGTTCCGGAGCATTCTTTCAGGCGCCGCTGCCAACTAGGCCGAATCTCGATCTCGAAGAACCTCACACCTCGCGGGCCGACTTCGTCCTGGTGGGGAATACCCGCTGGCCGGAATGAGATGGTGAACGGGCCAAAACACGTGTGCTGACGGCCGTACTGCTCACGGTAATCGCCTTCCAGCAGAAGAGCGAAAAACGCGAGCTCGTGCGAGTGGGCCGGCATCTTTCGCGCCGACGAGTGTTGCAAGTCGGTAAAGATAGCGTCATGCAGTTCCTGCTTCTTTTGAATAGAACCGTAAAAGCTGCCGCCGCCCAGTCTGTGCTCCCGGCTTGTTTCTGTTTGGACTTCCGCCATATATCCTCACCCTGAAAAGGTTGTGTTTTTTCAAGACGCGATCTTCCAGCCTTGTTAGACTTCCGAATCAGTCCTTCGATAGCTTCTGTGAGGTGTCAATGTTGCGAACCTTGATGCTGTTATGCCTGTTGCTCTTCCAATATGACTCCAAGCCGGCAACCAATCAGACCGGCGAGGGTGTCTCAACCGGGCAGACACCCACCTATACGGCGGATGGCCGCCTGATGTTCCCGGCAAACTACCGGGAGTGGGTCTATCTGACCTCCGGTCTGGACATGAGCTACAGCCCGAATGCAGGGATGGGGCACTCCATGTTTGACAACGTGTTTGTGAACCCCGAGGCATACAAAGCCTTCCTGCAGACCGGCACCTGGCCGGACAAGACCATGCTGGTCCTGGAGGTCCGTATGGCAGGCAGCAAGGCATCGATAAACAAAAACGGCCACTTTCAGACTTCTGATTTGATGGGCCGCGAGGTTCACGTAAAAGACGAGTCGCGTTTTCCAGGCAAGTGGGCGTTCTTTGGTTTCGACGATGCCAACCCCTCCAAGCAGGTCCCTAAGGAAGCAGCCTGCTATTCCTGCCATGAGCAGCATGCTGCGGTGGATACCACGTTTGTGCAGTTTTATCCGACCTTGCTGGACATTGCGAAGCAGAAGGGAACGCTCAGCCCTGCTTATCTGAAGGATGAGGCGGCAGCGTCCGCGGAAAGCAAAGGCTCAAAGACAAAGCATAATCCGTGACGGAAATGTGATCGTGCGGTTCACCACCAGTTTTCTAGATGATCACAGTTCGCGGGTCTTCCTGCGCCCGGGGTCCATGGCGCTCGTGTATCCTCAGCATGTGGGTGCTGTGAGGCGGACCTTCTCTCCACCGTGATGAGCCCGCCGCCACCCGATCGAAAGCCAGTGCCAGACCTAAAGATTCTTGTCGGAGTCCCTCATGAAGGCGATCACCCGTACTTTGATTATTGTTCTCATCGTCGCTTGCGTGACCAGCGTCATGGCTGCGGGCCAATCCGGAGGTCCGACCGATGATTGGCCCTCTTACGGCCACGATCCGGGAGGTATGCGCTACTCGTCCCTCACTCAGATCAATCCTCAGAATGTATCCCAACTCAAGGTTGCTTGGGTGTTTCACACCGGCGACATCTCAGATGGCGACCAAGGCCGGCGCAGGAGCGGGTTTGAGACCACACCCATCCTGGTGGACGGGACCCTGTTTCTGACCACGCCCTTCAACCGAGTAATTGCCCTCGATCCCGAAACCGGCAACCAGCGCTGGGCGTACGACCCCAAGGTCGACCCGACATGGGACTACGGCGACGGGCTGATCAACCGTGGCGTCTCCACTTGGCTTGACACAGCGCGCCCGGCGGGGAAGCCGTGCCACCGTCGTATTTTTGAAGCGACCCTCGACGCGCGACTGATTGCCCTCGACGCCGCCACCGGCGCTCCCTGCGCGGATTTCGGCAAGGGCGGTCAGGTCAGCCTGCGGGACGTTCCCGGATACCGTTCCGGCCAATATCACATGACCTCACCGCCTGCAGTGATTGACGACGTGGTTGTGGTGGGCTCGGCCATCGACGACAACAGCCGCGTGGACATGCCGGCCGGCGTAGTGCGGGCCTTTGATGCGCGCACCGGTGCATTGCGCTGGAGTTGGGATCCGATTCCGCCCAATGCCGCGAGACCTGGCAATGGCGACTCGGCGAAGACGTGGCGCACCGGCGCCGCCAATGCCTGGTCGATCATGACGGTGGATGCGGAGCGTGATCTCGTTTTTGTTCCTACCGGAAGCGCCAGCCCTGACTATTATGGCGGCCTTCGCCCTGGCGACGACAAATGGGCAAATTCGGTAGTCGCTTTACGTGCCAAAACCGGCGAAATGGCCTGGGGATTCCAGCTTGTCCATCATGATCTTTGGGATTACGACACAGCCTCGCAGCCTTTACTGGCTACGTTGCGGCATGATGGAGCCAATGTTCCTGTCGTAATCCAAGGCAACAAGACTGGTTTTCTTTACGTCCTCAACCGCGACACGGGCGCGCCGCTATTTCCGGTCGAAGAGCGTCCGGTGCCACAGAGCGATGCGCCCGGAGAAGTGACCTCGCCGACCCAACCCTTCCCGGTGGCGCCGCCAGCGCTGGCTCCGCAGAAACTTTCACCAGACGATGCCTGGGGGCTTACTCCCGCGGACCGCGAAACCTGCCGGAAATGGCTGGGTGAGGTCCGGAATGAGGGCATCTTCACACCTCCCACGGTGAAGGGCACACTGGCCATCCCGGGCAACATTGGGGGGCTGAACTGGAGCGGCTACGCATTCGATCCACAGCGCAATTTGCTTATCGCCAACACCACGAACTTGCCGTTCAAGGTTAGAGTAATCCCAAGGGCCGAGTTCGATGACCACGCCAGCCGTACCGAGCCTGGCGACTACACGGAGCAGACCGGGGCGCCCTACGGAATGTTCCGGCGTCCCCTGTTTTCGCCCGGACGCTTGCCTTGCATCGCACCCCCGTGGGGAACACTCGCAGCCGTGGACATGATCGAGGGTAGGATTCGCTGGCAGGTGCCTCTTGGCTCCTTTCAGGACTTTGCTCCCGGTCATTCGCCGGTCCCACCCGGATCACCCAGCTTCGGTGGTCCCATCGTCACCGCGGGAGGGCTGATCTTCATCGCCGGCACTTTTGATCCGTACATCCGTGCCTTTGACGTGGAAACAGGAAAGGAGCTCTGGAAGGCACAACTTCCGGCGAGCGGCCACGCCACACCGATGACCTACCAGTTGAGCGCGAAGGGCAAACAATATCTGGTGATCGCGGCGGGTGGCCATGCCAAAATCACCGAAGAAGCGCAGGGTGACGCCGTGGTGGCGTTCACTCTGCCTTGATGGGACGGCACAGAGCTGCCCTTTTTCCGCTAAAAGACGCGCAGCCCTTCGGGGATGTCGGTTTGCTGCCAGCTGTCTCCCAAGGTTGTCAAATCGAAACCGGGAAGCAGACGGAAGACGTCACTCAGGCTTTCAGATTCTTCCCCGTCCTCATCCCCGGTCATGTCGAAATCGGACGCGGCATTCAGCAGCGGCAGTTCTCCCGCGGATGAAAACACCGGCCCGTTCGTTATCACGCTCAATCCGTTTTTTGTCGTGTACATCGCGACATTGAACGCTGTACCGACCCTGGCGTGAGCGACCACGATAGCCGGGAACGCCTGGCCATGGGAAAACGAGGTTGAGATGTAGTCCGCCACCATAGGCCGCTGGCTTTTGGTTGGCAGCCATCTGAGGCTCATCGGCCCAGCCAGCTGTCGGGCTGCGGTCCAGGTTTTGCCGCCATCCTGCGAGGAGATAAATCCGACGTTCAGCCGGCATGTGTCGATGCTGCAATTTGCTTGGGAGTAGTAATAGTAGGTAAGGGCCAAGTGAGCGTGAGGGCCGGCAGTCGTAGGATCCACGGCCAGGCCGGGGATGAAGTGGTCCACTGTGCTATTAACGGCGTCAATGGGGATACGGGCCGGAGTGGTCCAGGTTACGCCGTCGGTGGAAGTGCTCAGGACGAGGTCGTTGGAGGTGCAGTTTGTGCGGAACTTGCAATCCTGCCAGACTACGTACACCCGGCCCCGCGCGTCGATTTCAGCAGTGGGCATCGCGCTGGTTCGGAAGTTGCCCGCCGCATGATGTTGGGTCACCGGCGAAATCAGCACCGTATTCGACCAACTGGCGCCACCATCCGTCGAGGTATAAGCCAGCATTCTGTTTTGGATGAAGGTCAGAGTGGGTACGATCACTCTGCCGTTCGGCTGCACCAGAGGCAGGCCGCCAACGCCCAGGGCGTTGTCGCCGGTGTTGAGCGTCGGTCCCCAGGTCAAGCCACCGTCGGTGGAAGTATTCATATGGAGAAGACCCGCGGCGTCAGGTTGATCCCACTCTACGTAGCAGTGGCCGAAGAAAGGACTGGTGGGGAAGTTATCGCACGTAATCCAGGGCTTGTCGGAAACGAGTACATCAGGCGTAACCGGGATGGGATTGTCCCAGTTGAGACCATCGATTGAGCGACTGACGACCACAGCTGGGTTGGGTACTGGCGGACGCTTGCCGATAGGATACGCCCAGGGCATGGTAACGATGAGCCAGAGGCCGTGCGCGGCATCGTAGCCCACACCGGGATCGTTGGCGAGATCGTAGGGGTTATTGGGATTATCAACCTTGGTGAGGCCGGGCAGGAATCCGTGAGCCCAGTTTGCGCCGCCGTCGATTGATGTGGCCCAGCCAGTGTCGGAGGATCCACCCTGTCCACCGCGGCCGACTTGGAAGGTGGCGACGATGGTGTTGCCAAACGCAAATGTGTCCGGCTCTACTTCGGTGGCATGCTGCGTGTCTGTATTTGTGTACGGGTCGGAGCTGATTTGCACCAAAGGTATCTGTGCCCAGGCGATGCCTGCCAGTACGAGCGGTAAAACGAGCGTTAGCTTCAAACTGAGTTTCAAGAATTCGACGCGAGCGTTGAAAGGGGCAGGGAACCGATGCATCATGGATAATTCTCCGCGGACATTCAGGGATCTCTTCAGCCCCTGCATGCTTTGGCCGGAGCGGCCTTTACCGGACCAGAGGCTGAGCAAACCTGGGGTGCGCAGTGTATAACGATCTTGCGTAGTTTTCGAGCGCTTTTTGCACGGAGGATGGCACCTTGGACACGCCTCTCCCCCACGGCCTCGTTAATCCATAGCCTTGCAGCAGCCTTAGAGTCCAAAGGCTGGGAGTCCAAAGCCCATCTCGGAACAGGAATTTCTTCTCACACCTCGCGTATGCCCGTTCCCAAGCAGGCGTAAAATAGGTTTTAGCTCATGCGCCGCGTTTATTTCGACAACAACGCCACCACGCCCGCGCTGCCCGAAGTCGTTGAGGCCATGCGGCCCTACTTCGGAGAACACTTCGGCAACGCGTCCTCCATCCACCATCACGGACAGGAGACGCGGGCAGCCGTGGAGCGCGCCCGCGAGTCGGTCGCAACCCTCCTGGGAAGCCGGCCCTCCGAGATCGTTTTTACCAGCGGCGGCACCGAGGGTGACAACCTTGCTATCTTCGGACTGGCCCGGGCCGGCGACCATGTCATCACTTCAACCATCGAACATCACGCGGTGCTGAATTCTTGCAAGCACCTGGAGTCCATCCCATGCGAAGTCACCTACGTTCCGGTGGATGGCTGCGGGTTGGTAGATCCGGATGACGTGCGCCGGGCGTTGCGTCCAAATACCAGGCTCATCACCATCATGTTGGCCAACAACGAAACCGGTGTTCTGCAGCCAGTCGAGGAAATCGGGAAAATCGCCGCCGAAGCAGATGTGTACTTCCACACCGATGGCGTGCAAGCGGCCGGGAAGGTGCCCATCGATGTGGCGCGAATCGGTTGCGACCTGCTTTCGATTTCCGGCCACAAGATGCATGCGCCGCAGGGAGTGGGAGCTCTCTACGTGCGGAAGGGAACGATTCTGCAGCCGATGCTTTACGGCGGAAGTCACGAGCGTTCACGGCGGGCGGGAACCGAAAACGTGCCGGGGATCGTTGCGCTGGGCAAGGCGGCGGAGTTGGCCAGGGAAGCACTCCAACGTGGCGATGCAGCACGCATGTCCGCTATGCGTGACCGCATCGAACGAACAATCCTCGGGACTGTGGAGGCTACGGGAGTGAGCGGTGAAGGTGCACCGCGGGTTCCCAACACCACCAACATCTACTTCGACTACATTGAAGGCGAAGCCCTGGTGATCGCCCTTGACTTGAAGGGGCTTGCGGTTTCCACCGGCGCAGCCTGTTCCTCTGGCGCCATTGAGCCTTCGCACGTCCTTACCGCGATGGGATTGCGGCCTGATCGGGCTCGAGCCAGCCTCCGCTTTAGTCTGGGCAAGCAGAACACGCCGGAGGAGGTAGAGTTCGCTCTCAGCCTGGTTCCTCAAACCGCGGCGCGCTTGCGGGAGCTCTCGCCGGTTTACAATAAAGCAGCTACTAGCTTCTAGCGCGCGGCCGCTTTCCTGCAACTCCAAATCAAGGCAGGACGCTCAGGGCGTCGAAAACGCCGTAGGAAACAGTTAATCTAAAGCTAGGAGATAGGAGCTAGAAGCTGTGTCTTCCAAGACCATCGCCGTCGCCATGTCCGGTGGAGTCGATTCTTCCACTGTCGCGGCCATGCTGCGCGCCGAGGGGCACCAGGTCATCGGCCTGACCATGCAGCTATGGAACCAGCGCCGCCTGGCGGGCCACGAAGGCATGCCCGAAGCGGTCCAGGGGCGATGCTGCTCGCTGGACGACGTCTACGATGCCCGCCGTGTGGCAGAAACCATCGGCATTCCTTACTACGTGGTCAATCACGAGGAGCGTTTCGAGCGCGACGTGGTGCAGCCGTTCGTCCAGGAGTATCTCTCCGGGCGCACGCCCATCCCTTGCAGCCTGTGCAACAATCACTTGAAGTTTGATCAGTTATTGATTGTGGCCCAACAGATTGGTGCCGACGCCCTGGCCACGGGCCACTACGCTCGCGTGGAATTTGACCAGCCCCGCGGACGCTGGCTACTCAAGCGCCCCGCCGATTCTTCCAAGGACCAAACCTACTTCCTCTTTGGTCTGACCCAGGAGCAGCTCAGCCGGACCTTGTTTCCTCTGGGTGAAATGACCAAGCCCGAGGTTCGCGAACTGGCCCGCCGCCACGGACTGGTTCTCGCCGAAAAGCCGGACTCGCAGGAGATTTGTTTTGTCCCCGGCGGCGACTACAAGAACTTCCTGGATGCCTACTTGGCTGAGCGAGGCGACGCGCTTCCTGACACCGCCGGTGAACTTGTTACCAGCGACGGGCAGGTCATTGGTGAGCATGGCGGCATCCACAACTTCACCGTGGGACAGCGCAAGGGCCTGGGTGTGGCCACGGGGTCGCCGCTGTACGTCATCCAGATTAAGGGGGACACTCGGCAGGTGGTGGTTGGGAAGCAAGAGGATCTTTACTCACGGACTCTCCGTACGCAGAAAATAAATTTTATCGCGGTGGAAGACCTGCAAGAGCCCATGCGGGTCGCGGTAAAGATTCGCCATCGCCACGCGCCCGCCCCGGCCCAAATCGAAAAGTCCGGCAACGACGAAGTGTTGGTCACGTTTGATGAGCCGCAGCGGGCTATCACCCCCGGCCAGGCGGCCGTGTTCTATGACGATGCGATAGTCGTTGGCGGCGGGTGGATTGTGTAACCAGTTCCCCGTTGTGAGTTCTCAGTTCTCAGCGGAGGCAAAGAAAAAGGTAGCGCGCAGGCGCTACCTTGTGATCTTTCGCTCTGTGCAAGCCTAGATAAACATTTCGTCCTGGGGCACGGTGGCGCCGTTGCCCCGGTGGCGCTTTGCGCTGAAGAAGAATTCCAGACCGGCAGTCAAGCCCTGCATCAAGCCAGAAACCTGTCGAATCGGCGAGACCACAGTCTTGTGCACCATGTCAGTGGTCTCCTCGACGCGATCCAGGGTGCGGTTGAGCAATTCATCGGCACGAATGACCTGCAAACGGCTGCGGTCAATGACGTCAGTGACAGTCGCGTCCAGGCGCCCAATTTGAGCCCGCACCATCGTGGTCGTCTCGCTGACATTGCTGATGACAGTCTCGATCTTGGGCCGCAACTCCACCAACATCGAGTGTGCGATTTCCGCCGTGGGCAGGACCTTGGTTTTTACCTCGGTAGCCAGCGCTTCCATGCGAGCGCTGCTCTGGCGGACGGCCAGATACATGGCCACCAGAATGCCCGCCTGCAGCGTCACCGCAACTGCGGTGGCAATGACAAAAATCGTAAGAAGGTTGTTGTCCATAAACGTTGCTCCGCCTTACCGCGCCATCGGCGAAACCCTGAGGAGAATAACGGCCTCACAGATTCTGCGAGGCGCCGCCTTCCTTGGCAGTAACTTCCTCGCGATAGGCCTGGCGTCCCGCCTCATACGCAGAGCGAAACTGCTCCTTCTGCTGATTGAGGACATCGCGTCCACGATCCACCCATTCGGAGGCTTGCTCACGAGCCTGGCGCGCGCGATTGCGCACGAATTCCCGTCCATCCTCGGCTCTGGAACGTAGCGCCTCCCGAGTTTCGCTCCCGGCCCGCGGTGCGTAGAGAACACCAGCCAGCGCGCCTACACCGAGACCCGCGAGAAACCAGAGGAAACTGTTGCCCTCTCTGTCCGACATAATCAAACCTCCACGATGATCGCTAGATAATTCGATGGTAGCACCCGGTCTGACGAAATACAATTCTGAGCGGTGGGTAGGCGCGCACCACGTTTTTTTCATCCGCATTCGAGCTGGAAGGGATTAGTCGGCTCGGTCCGTGAAGCTGGGCTTGTAGGGAACTGACACTAGCGAGACAATGTCAGCTGCCACGGGAGGCTACTTTGTCCGACAGGAAGTATCGCCAGCGCGGATACCAGGATCGCGGTGACGAAAAGCAGCAGAAACAACCATCCGCCGAGAAGCCGGTCAAGAAGGATACCTTCGGCCCGCGGCCAATCCAGATGCCGGGCACGCGTTCCGTCTCCCGTTGCTCACAGTGCGGTGCTGTCCTGCAATCGCTCGCCGAACCTGTCGGCCGCTGTCCCAAGTGCGGCTTTGAGCTGCATTCCTGCAAGCAGTGCACGTATTTCGACCCCTCCAGCCGCTTTGAGTGTATGCAACCGGTTACGGAGAGGATTCCACGCAAGGACGAGCGCAACGAGTGTACGTTTTATTCCATACGCGTAATGGTGGAGAAAGAAACTTCGACGCCGAGCGCTGCGCGGCCGAGTAGTGCCCGCCAGGCTTTCGAGAATCTGTTCAAGAAGTAGGTGGTGTCGTAGCCGGCCGGCTCAGGACGAGGCCACTTCTTCTCCGCTGCGCTGCTTGCGGAGTGCCTGCAGAAATTCTTCCTGGCTCAGCGACTCATGGCTGCGTAGCAATTCGAGCAGCGGATCTTCAAGGTCTCCTGATTTTCTAAGGTCGTCGTAGCCATCGCCTGCCGCTAGAGCACGCGGGGTGATCAGCAGCTCGGGCAGCGTTCCCGGGCGGCTGGACAGGAGTCCGATAAAGTTTTCCACTTGGGCGCGCTGTTCCTCGGTGCGCGAAGCGAATTCGATTCCCATGCCGAATTCAGGATGCATCACCCGCACCATGCCCTCGGCCTGGACTTCCATCTCGGCGACCTTCAGGGTGAGGGTAATTCCGGAACGCTCCGGAAAAGGTGATTCGGTTTCCACGTAACACCCGCCCAGGCTCAGGTCGGTCAGCTTGCATTGTGAAACTGGCTCGGGATCATCCGGCGGCAGTTCCGGAGCATTCGCGTTAACCCAGGCCCTGAGGCTGTTGCGAACATTGTCGGAGAGATCTACAAAACGCACGCCGGATTGTCCGTTGGGATTTGCCCATGCGACTTCACCGCGCGGTTCGATTTCAGTATTGCCGTCGGGAAGATTGAACCGTGCGGTGATAGCGGCGGCAGGACAAAGCGGCTGCGCCGCCAGCACGTCCATGCCGTCCTCGCTCAGGTCCAGCAGGATGCCCTCCAGCTCCGGTCCGTTCTGCACCCGGAGCTGTACCGGAACCTGCACCGGAACGCGGAACGACCGGCGGCGTTCACGTTTTATCAAAGCAGTTGCGGCCCGCAGACTGGCCTGGGCCTGTGGTTCAGAAATGGGTTTGTACAGCACGAAATTCGCGCCCGCGCCAAACACGTTGCGCACTTTCGTCTTGTCGCTCAACAGGGCGACGGTTACCGCGCTGTTTCCTGACGAAGCCTGGTACGCGTTCTGCAGCACCAGCGCGGCGCTATGCGGATCGTCATAGTCCACGATCACCGCATCAAATTTTTGCTCAGTGAGCTGCACCAGGGCGTCGGGATAGCCGCAGCACTGCACTCCGACGCCAAACCCGGACAGAACCGGAGTCAGCACCGCTGTTGCCTCTTCGTCTTTGGAAACCAGGAGTGCCTGAAACGTCATATGCCGCCCAAGTGCTGCCAGTGGAATGCCACGCGATTACGGCCAGCGTGGGGCGCGCGTCGCCGGCTTGGCGGGTGCGGCCGGGCTACCCGAGGCAGCCTTTGCGGCCATGGTGTTAGGCTCGTCCACTTCCGCCAGCACCGCACTGTCGTCGTCTTCGTTCTCCGCCAGCAGAGGGGCTACCTCACGCAGCTTTTCCGCTGCCTGCTGCAGCGACTCTATCTGCTTGGCCAACTGGGCATACTTGGCTTGCTTACGCCGCAAGACCTCGTGAATATCTTTCATACAACCCCCTGTTTAGCGAATTTAAGGACTAAGTCGAGACCCGTCAACGGCAATCCCCCTAGCGCAGATTACCGGAGTAACCGCCGATGGATCTCGCACCACCCCGCGATGAGTGCTGGAAGTAGATGAAACAACTGGACCTGCTGGGTGCAGGAAGAGCATCTTCAGGACAAAGAGCAACTTGGGCTACGGAAACCGGACTAACTCGGTTACCGAGGCAACGCGGCAGGGAATCCGCGTGACCGCAAGCAAGAGATTGCCTCTTCTACCGGTTTTCGCATGAGGGTACCCGTTTCGTGCCACCTGCTGGCACTAACGTGGGATTTACAGTGACGGAGGGGAAAAGTATCTTGGCAGTGAGCAGTTCTGGGGGAGGGCTGTTCGGGCGTCCCAAGACTCGAAAGAGTCAAGGGGCGCTTCTTAATTTTAGGACCCTTTTTCCCGCCCTCCCGCATGCCTCAGGCATCGAGGTCGTACGCGGTCTTCAACCAGCGTTTCACTTCTTGGTCAATATCGGACAGCTTGGTGATCTCTATGCGATGGGTTATGCGATCCTTCTTGGCGTAACCTCCGGTATCAATCAGCCGCGTGGGGATTTTACGGTTTCCCAAGGCGCACCCCAAATCGATGCGCGTGTTGGTGGTGGGTTTGATCTGTGCGAATACGTGATTCCGGTACAACGGGACAATGGTCCTGCCGGGACAGGCTCTTACATCCTTGCCGATGCTGAACCCAAGCTTTAACAGTTGGTTATAAATGGGGCGCAGGGCGGACTTCCTGCCGCTGAACATCGCCTCGACGTAGCTCTCGGCGGCGACAAGGTAGGCCTCCGGGTCGGCATCTTCTATACCCTTACCCTCCGCCCGTTCGGCGATCCACCAGGCGCCGTTGGTGCCCAGTTTGTATTCCTTCTTGAGCCACTCCCTGCGTTCCTTTTCCGTTGGCGGGCCAGATTTCTTCACTAGGGCGATCCACTCTTCCAGCGAGCGGCCGGTCTTCTGCGGTAATTCAGCGATCCACTTCTGCACCATGGCAACACCCGGGTGGACGCTATAGATGGACTTGGTGGTTGATTTGGCAACTGCTGGCATCAATGATCTCCTGATCAATGATTTCCTGGACGACGGTTACGTTTTCGGTGAAAGCCCAGGCCTCAACGTCCAAGCGGCGGCGGCTCAGGTTCGGCCGAGCCATCGGCCCGCGCATCGGACGCACCGTAGTTTACCTTGGCTTTGGAGTCGTGCAGCACCGCCTGTCCCCGGCCCATGGCGGTCGAGTACTCTCCCTGAACTTCCAGCTTGTGTCCCATGGCCGAAAGCTTCTCCCGCACTTCCGCCTTTACCCGGGACTCGATCCGGATGTTGCATCCACGCTGTCCGCTGACCGTGAAGCGTGCATTCTCCAGCGCTGCCTGAATGTTCATGCCGTAATCCACAATGTTCGAAACAAACTGCGCGTGTGCCAGCGGTTGGTTCGCTCCTCCCATGATTCCAAATCCGATGTGCTGATCTCCGTGCTCCATGAAGGCCGGAATAATCGTGTGAAACGGGCGCTTGCGCGGCGCCAGAACATTGGGATGCGACGGGTCGAGCGAAAACAGCGCACCTCGGTCCTGGAGTACAAATCCCATGCCGCGAACGGTAATGCCCGATCCGAACGCTTCATAATTGCTTTGGATCAGCGACACTATATTGCCGTCCCGGTCAACCACCGAAAGATAAGTTGTGTCGCTCGAGGGCGGTGCACCGGCCGCAACCTCGCAATTGGCTTTGCCCGGGTCGATCCGTTTCGCGCGCTCTTTGGCATACTTCTTGGAAAGCAGTCCCTGCACTGGCACTTTGGCGAAGTGGGGATCGGCATTGTAACGGCCCAAGTCAGCGTAGGCCAGCTTCATGGCCTCGATCTTCTTGTGCAGCTCAACAACGTTGAGCGGACCGTCGGGTGAAGCTGGAGATGTTTCCATGATATTCAGCATTTCCAGAGCCGCCATCCCCTGCCCATTGGGAGGAAGTTCGTAGATGGTCCAGCCACGATAGGTGGTCGAGACCGGCTGCACCCACTCCGGCGAAAACTGGGCCAGGTCATCGGCCGCCAGGGTTCCGCCGAGCGTCTGTGATGTGCTCAGAATCGCACGCGCGATCTCGCCGCGATAGAAAGCTCCGGCTCCATCCTGCGCAATCGCCCGCAGCGCCTTCGCAAGATCGGGATTCTGGAAAATCTCTCCGACTGCTGGAGGTTTGCCGTTGGGCAGAAAGACGCGGCGGCTTTCCGCATCCTGCATCAAGTCCCGCGCCGAGTCCTCCCAGAAGGTGTGAATCAGTTCAGGGACGGGATATCCCTGCTCGGCATAGAAAATCGCGGGCTGAAAGATGTCCTTCCAGGGAAGCCGCCCGAAGCGTTCATGCAACTGGCTCCATCCCGCAACCGCACCGGGGACGGTGACCGCATCAATGCTGTATTCCGGCATCGAGGTTGCGCCTTTAGCCTTCATATGCTCGAGGGTCAGACCCTGAGGCGCCCACCCGCTGGCATTCAACCCGTAGAGCTTGCCGGTCTTAGCCTCCCAATAAATGGCATACAGATCACCACCGATACCGTTCATCATCGGTTCAGTGACGCCGAGCACGGCATTAGCGGCGATGGCCGCATCCACCGCGGACCCGCCGTGCGCCAGGATCTCCGCGCCAGCCTGCGAGGCCTGTACATGGCTGGTGGCCACGATTCCATAGCGCGTGACCACCATGGAGCGAGCGTGGGATCGGTCCTGGGCGGACACGCTGGCAATCAACAGAAGGAAAGCGCAAATGACACGGACTGGAATAGGCATGGCGCTCCGTTGGGGGAAAGTTAGGGAAGCGCGCATTCTGCTGCGCCTGAGAGCCGATGTCAAGTGGGAGGGCGTCCCGCTGACTGAAAAGCTTTACATTCTCCTCATTGAGGTATTATTCTCGGCCACAACTTTACGCTCAACGTCCCGTAAGCGACAAAAGGCCCCGAGAGCAGAAGCCGGGGCCTTTCATGGAAATCTGAATTGAAACCTCAGCGCTTCACTTCAGCGTAATTTCCTGCATCAACTCCGAACTGATGACCTCTCGCATTTCAGTACGCTTCTCGGCAAGCTGCTGCGCTGGTTGTTTGCCACCCATCAGCTTGTCACGAACAGCTTCGCCTTTGGCAGTCAGGCCATCCAAGGCGGCATGATTCTTGTATTCCACCGCCAAAGCGATGTCCCAGTCCTGGGAACCCTGGTTGGTCTCCTTGAGGAATACCTTGTAGTCCACAATGATGCCCTGCCGTTTCTCCTCTTCGAGCAGCGGCTTGGTGGACTGCCGCAGAGTGGTGAGATAGGCATCCATTTGTGTGGGCTTCACCCGGATCAGCGTTACCCGCCACACCGGACCCTCGGTGTAGTGTTCCTGCGCGATGACGGCGAGCGCGCAAAGCAGCAGGCCCGCGAGCAGCCAATTGAGTCGCTTCATCTTGATCTCTCCTCAGAATTTGGGTTGATTACGACCAAAGGATCATACGCTGGTCCGCTGATGGTGAACGCCCCGCCCCAACCGCTCTAAGATGCCTACGTTGCTGGCGCTCGTACTCATCCCGGTTCCACCACCACACAGCGATTGACAGTAACGCGCAAGGTTGTGACACTCCATCCAGCGACCCTGTGAGGTAGGCATACATGAAAAAGATGGCCCTTTGCGTCCTGTTGTTTGTCGGTTTGCTACTGGGCGCACGCATGGCATCAAGCGACTTTACCGCGGACGAGAGCAGACTCATCGCCCTGGAAAATGCGTGGAATCAGGCCCAGCTCCGCCACGACGACAAAGCCCTCGATGATCTGGTTCCCAGCACATTCGTCTACACCGACTACGACGGCACAGTCATGAACAAGGCCCAATTTCTGGCCGACCTAAAAGACCCGGCCTATCACGCGACCCTGATCACAAATCAGGATGTGAAAGTGTATCCCTACAAGAATGTGGCCATTGTGATCGGCACCTACCACACCAAAGGCACCTACAAACGCAAGCCTTTCGACCACTATGGGCGATTCACTGACACCTGGATTTACCACGACAACAAGTGGCAATGCGTCGCCAGCCACACTAACTTGATTCAGAAGTGAAGGTGGCGCCAGCGATGTGAGATCTGAAGATGGTGCGCCCTGAGAGATTCGAACTCCCGACCTTCTGGTTCGTAGCCAGACGCTCTATCCAACTGAGCTAAGGGCGCGATGTGCAGTTTCAGCGGTGAATCCGATTATAGCGAAACTCGGCAGACTTTATAAGCTGCCGTTGTCGAGACCAGCAGAAAGAGCAGCGCCCCCAAACCTCGCTATGGTTCCAGTTTCGCCACAACCTTTTCCCGAGCAAGACGTCTGTTATAGTGCCGTGACCTCAGGAGGGCCTGATGACCTGGACCACTCGGATGATCCACCTAATCCTGCTTTTGTCTGCCGTCTGGGCTGCGTCAGCCGTCGCCCAGACTGACAACACGCCTTCATTGGCCACCGCAGGCACTAACCCAACCGCACAGCCGTTCGACGTCAAGGCCGCGGTGGACGCCTATCTGGCCAAGGTGCCACCGGACAAACGCGCCCGTTCCGACGCCTATTTTGAGGGAGGCTACTGGCTTATCCTCTGGGATTTCCTGGTCACGGTGGTCGTGATGTGGTTGTTTCTTCGCTTCCGCTGGTCGGCCCGTATGCGTGACTTCGCCGAACGCATCACCCGCTTCCGTCCGCTGCAAACGGCCCTCTACTGGTTCCAATTCTTCGTGGCCTTTTTCGTGATTACCTTCCCCTGGACGGTGTATGAGAGCTACTTCCGTGAGCACCAGTACGGTCTCTCGAACCAGACCTTCGGGCCCTGGATGCGGGATCAAACGGTCAACCTGTGCGTGAATTTGGTTCTGTGGGCGCTCCTGCTCATGTTCCTGTTCGGCGTGGTGCGGCGCTTGGGGAAAAACTGGTGGGTGTGGGCGGGAGTGGTCTCGATCGTATTTCTGGCTTTCGTGACCTTGATTGCGCCGGTTTATATCTTCCCGCTCTTCAACAAGTTCACCAAATTGGAAGACCCGCGAATCAAGGATCCCATTCTCAGCATGGCCCGCGCCAATGGTATTCCGGCCACCGAGGTGTACGAGTTCGATGCTTCGCGGCAATCGGACCGGGTTAGCGCCAACGTCAGCGGTTTTGCCGGAACCACCCGAATTTCGCTCAATGACAATTTGCTGAAGCGCTGTACCCTCCCCGAAATCGAGGCCGTGATGGGGCACGAGATGGGACACTACGTGATGAACCATCAATACAAGGGCCTCTTGGCCACCGGAATCTTGTACGTGCTCGCGTTCGCTTTCCTGAACTGGGGCATAAACGCTGCGTTGGCGCGCTGGGGAGAGAGTTGGGGAGTGCGTGGGATCACCGATGTCGCGGTTATCCCTCTGGCCGCGTTGCTTCTGGCAGTTTACTTCCTGGTCTTGACTCCAGTGAGCAACACTATTACCCGAACCATGGAATACGAAGCTGACATCTTCGGTCTGAATGCGAGCGGGCAGCCAGACGGCGAGGCTGAAGTTGACCTGAAACTGGGTGACTACCGCAAGCTGGATCCGGGGCCAGTGGAGGAGTTCTTATTCTTCGACCACCCCAGCGGGCGTACCCGGCTCACGGCTGCCATGCGCTGGAAGGCGGAGCATCTCCGGGCAGCATCGGCGCAGACCGGCCTCGCAAAACCGTAGCGGCGGGATCGGTGGGAGGGTAGTGAGTGAGGCTTGGAGTGCCGAAAATCTGAACAACCTGCCCGGCACTCAACCGCGCGGCTTCGGCAGCGTTCGTGCCTTCACCCGCCGCCAAAGTAAATCTTTCCTGGCCTGTGGCAATTCCTACCAGCCGGGAAGACCTGCCAGACCTATGTTTTCAGAGCTTTGGGATTGGCATGAAGGATGCTACAGGAACCGCTAGACGAAGTGGCGCGCAACGGGGCGCTCTCGAGAATAACTTCGGCCAGAGGTTTTCTTGGGCGCCCCTTGCTTTTTCACCCGACCCGCCGTCTTGCCGCGTAACCCCTGCCCAGAAATGTCCAGAAACTAGGATCAAGCCAGCGCAAGCCGTTCCCGCAAGTCCACCCCCGCCCGTCGCAAGAGAGCCGCAATCACTGGTTCCTTGAAACGGGAAGCGTCAAACTCCACCCGGAGAATCTGCTGCTTCTCGTCGAAAGTAATCCGGCGGACGCCGTAAACCTCGCGCACACTGTCGATAGCGCGCATCGCCGCCTCGCCTGGCGTGGTGCCGTAGTGGTAAGCCACTTCCAGTTGTGTCATCTGGCAGCCGTACCTCTCCTCCCAAGATACAACAATAGATACAACAGTCGACGAAAGCCTCCGGAGAATCTAATATTTCAGTCGGACTCGAATCTCAGTCAGCTTCTGGTGCCAATGGGTGATCTTGCCAAGTCCACGACCCTCGTGAAAGACCCCGTGTGCGGGATGACGGTAAACCCCGCCACTGCTAAACACACTTTGGAGCACGCCGGGAAAGCCTATTACTTCTGTTGTGGTCACTGCGCGGAGAAATTCAGGGCTAACCCACAGACTTATCTGGCGCCGGCAGCGCCCCCTGCGGGAATGCACGTCGTAAGCATCATGCCCGCCCCGGTGAGAGCAGCCTCGGCTGTAGAGACGCAGCTTGCTGCGTCTCCGGTCAGAGATAATTATGTCTGCCCCATGTGCCCAGAGGTGCGGGAAACGAAGCCCGGCCCTTGTCCAAGCTGTGGCATGGCGCTGGAACCTGAGTTGCCCGCAGCGTCCACTCGCGTTGAGTACACCTGTCCGATGCACCCCGAAATCGTGCGCTCTGGCCCGGGATCGTGCCCCATCTGCGGTATGGCACTGGAGCCGCGCACGGTAACTGCGACGGAAGAAGACAATCCCGAGCTGCGTGATATGACGCGCCGCTTCTGGATCAGCTTGCTGCTGACTGCGCCTCTGCTGGCGGTCGCCATGGCCGACATGTTGCCGGGCATGCCCGTCCAGCATGCACTTCCCACGGGCTGGCTGCCGTGGATCGAGCTGCTGCTGGCCACTCCCGTTGTTCTGTGGGGTGGCTCACCATTCTTTCAGCGCGGGTGGACGTCCATTGTCAACCGTTCGACGAATATGTTCACTCTGATCGCCATGGGCACCGGTGTTGCTTACCTGTACAGCCTGGTGGCGATCGTGTTCCCGCAGATTTTCCCGGCGTCATTCCGAGATATGAGCGGCACTCCTCCTGTGTATTTCGAAGCTGCGGCCGCCATTGTCACCCTCGTGCTCCTGGGGCAGGTGCTCGAACTTCGCGCCCGCAGCCGCACGGGCGCCGCCATACGTGCCCTGCTTGACCTGAGTCCCAAAACCGCCCGCGTCCTGCGTGAGGGCAAGGAAGAAGACATTCCGCTGGAGCAGGTGCAGTCCGGCGACCGGCTGCGCGTGCGCCCAGGCGAAAAGATTCCGGTCGACGGTGTAGTGCTGGAAGGCACGAGTTCGATTGATGAGTCCATGATTACGGGCGAATCCATGCCCGTGGAAAAACAGGTGGACAGCCGTGTAATCGGCGCCACCGTGAACGGGACGGGATCGTTCGTGATGCGCGCCGAGCACGTTGGCAGCGAGACGTTGTTGGCGCAGATCGTCCGATTGGTCAGTCAGGCGCAGCGTAGCCGCGCGCCAATTCAGCGGCTTGCCGACCGCGTTGCCGCTTGGTTCGTTCCGGCTGTGATCGCCATTGCGGTTCTCACTTTCATTGTCTGGAGCTTCCTCGGGCCGGAGCCGCGATTGGCACATGCACTGGTGAACGCCGTGGCCGTGCTGATCATCGCCTGTCCTTGTGCTTTGGGATTGGCCACGCCGGTGGCGATCATGGTCGGGACCGGTCGAGGCGCCGCCGCCGGCGTTCTCATAAAGAACGCGGAAGCGCTGGAGATTTTGGAAAAGGTCGACACTCTGGTCGTGGACAAAACCGGCACTCTGACAGAGGGCAAACCGCAGGTGGTGTCGGTGGTCTCCCTGGGTGTCGATGAATCCGAATTAATTCGCTTGCTGGCGAGCCTGGAGCAGGGAAGCGAACACCCGCTCGGAGCCGCGGTTGTTCGCGCCGCGAAGGACCGTGGCCTGGCTCTGGCCGAGGCGCATGACCTCCAGTCCCTAACCGGACGTGGCATCAGCGGCAAGGTGGAGAACAAGCTCGTCGCCGTTGGGAACGAAAAGCTTCTGCAAGAGCTGGGTGTTTCGACTAGTACGCTCTTGCCGCGGGCAGAGGAACTGCGTCCCAAAGGCCAGACCGTGATCTTTGCCGCCGTGGATGGGCGTCCGGCCGGATTGATTGGCGTTGCGGATCCGATCAAACCATCCACTCCGCAAGCGTTGCGCGATCTCGCGGCCGAAGGCGTGCGCATTGTAATGCTCACGGGCGATAGCCGTGCCACCGCGGAAGCCGTCGCCCGAGACCTGGGTATCGACGATTTTGAAGCGGAAGTACTACCCGACCAGAAATCTGAAATCGTGCGGCGGCTACAAGGGGAAGGCCATGTCGTCGCGATGGCGGGCGACGGCATCAACGACGCTCCCGCACTGGCTCAGGCCGACGTAGGCATTGCCATGGGCACCGGCACCGACGTGGCCATGGAGAGCGGCGGCGTGACTCTAGTGAAGGGTGACCTCGCTGGCATCGTGCGCGCGCGCAGGCTCAGCCGGGCCACCATGCGCAACATCCGGCAAAATCTGTTCTTCGCGTTCATCTACAACTCGCTGGGCGTGCCGATAGCGGCAGGAGTGCTGTATCCGTTCTTTGGTTTGCTGCTGAGTCCAATCCTGGCTGCCGCCGCCATGAGCTTCAGTTCCGTATCGGTGATTACCAATTCGCTACGTCTGAGGAAAATGAAGCTCTAAAGGCCCGCTTCGTTCTTGCTTTTGGGGCGGCGCCCGCACCATGCTGGGAATTGACACCTCGCCCGCTCTGCTCAACAATGAACCCCAGCATCTCATCACAACCACATTGGAGGAACCTTATGCCCGACCAGGGCGATGTTCATACCGGGGAGAGTAATGCGGGCAAGTGGATCTTGCTGTTGCTCGCCGTGGTCTACGTCGCCGGGTCGCTCTACCTTTTGTTTGACATGCGGGGACGCCTCGACAAGCAGGGCAAGGACCAGGACGCCAGCAAGGCGCAGGTTGCAGAATTAAGTAAACGCATGCAGTCCGCCGAAGCGGATGACGAGGCGCTGGCCAAGCAGCTCGGCATGACCAAGAAGGAGCTTAACGATCGCGCCGCCGAATTACAGCGTCAACAGAAGGCCGCGGAAGCACGCCTGGCGGAAGAGCAGAAACAGCAGATTAGCGCGGTCAGTGGAGAAGTGGCAGGCGTGAAAACCGACGTGGGCGGAGTCAAAACCGATGTCGCTTCCACCAAGTCCGAACTGGAAGCTACCAAGGCCAAGCTGGAGAGCGCCATCGGTGACCTGGGCGTCCAGAGCGGCTTGATCGCCAGGACTCGGGATGACCTTGACTCCCTTAAACACCGCGGCGACCGTAATTACTACGAGTTCACCTTGCTCAAGGGCGCCAACCCCCAACCGGTTTCCACGATCAGCCTGCAGCTCAAGAAGTCAGACCAGAAAAAGGGCAAGTTCACCATGAATGTCACCTCCGACGACCGAACCATCGAGAAGAAGGATCGCAACATCAATGAGCCGATCCAGTTCTATACCGGGCGCGACCACATGCTTTACGAGTTGGTGGTCTGGTCGGTGGACAAGAACAAGGCCACCGGCTACCTGAGCACACCGAAAAATGCGCCGGTGCCGGTGAGCGCGAATCGGTAGCGCCACGATGTATCCCGGCAGCCATGTCCTGATCGGAATCGCTCTGCGGACGGCGGTGATCTACTCTGTCGTCCTGCTAGGCATGCGTCTGAGCGGCAAGCGGGAAGTGGGGCAGATGACGCCCTTCGATCTCACTCTACTGCTCCTCATCAGCAACGCCGTGCAGAATGCCATGACCGGCCCAGACACCTCACTGCTGGGCGGAGTGATCGCGGCTTCGACGCTGCTGTTGCTGAACTACCTGGTGGCGGAGGTTTCCGGCGGCAACCGCCGTTTCCGCAAGTTCGTCCAGGGGCAGCCCAGCCTGCTGGTTCACGACGGCGAGGTCCTCACAGCGCACATGGCGAAGGAACATGTCAGCATGGACGAACTGCAGCGTGCCCTGAGGGAACATGGGATCGCCAGCTATCATGACGTGGCGCTGGCCGTGCTGGAAGTGGATGGTTCCATCAGCTGCCTGAAGTATGAGGAGATCACGCCCACTACGGGCTCCCACCTCGCGCACAGGAAATTCCTGCAGAAACACCAGTAAACCTGGGACTATTTCGTCAGCACCAGCGGAACCGGCTGGTCATAAGGCTGGATGATCACCTTCAGCGACTTGCGGTTCGCAAAAGCATCCGGCATCAACGGAAAGCTCACCATGATCGTTCCCTTGGTCGCATCGCCCGGCTCGACCATAGTCTCACGCTTCAGTAGCTCAAGCGCGTGTTCCTTGAGTGCGGGGAACGCTTGGAGATAGCGCTGAACATCCACTGCCGGAGCTGCCTCATCGCTAAAATTGCCGCTGCCAGTCTCCAGATCAACCTTGATGTTGCGAACCCAGAACGGTTTCTTGCCATGGTTCTGAAATGAGACGTTGATGGCCACCATGACGGCGTTCTGGTCGGGGATTTCAATCGAAGCGACGTCATCAATGGAGCCGGTCGCGGGCGAATGCGGCCGTTCCACCAGGCTGACCACAACCGCGATCACCACGATGATGGCCAAACCGATCAGGACAATCTTGACCGGAGGGAGGTTCTTCGCCGCCGTGCCATATTCCTCGCCGATGTGGAAGGGGATGGGCGGCTCGGGCGGATTTGACGGAATTTCTGGCGCGGATGGCGTCGGAGGCGAGGGCGGCTTGTCTTCTGACATGGCAGCTTTCTTTTGCCGTGATTCTAATCGCTTTGGTAGGAAAATGCTTTACGCAAGGAATTCAGGTAATGGTGCAGTTTCAGATTTAGTGGGTTTCTCAGCGTCCTTTGCGTTAACTTGGCGCACTCTGCGGTTAAGAGCTTTTAACCGCAGAGTGCGCTGAGGACCCGCCGAGAGCGCAGAGCAACCCCGATCAACCTCCAACGTGTTCCCGGAGACCACCAAATCAAAGTGCACTACGACCGGAATTCAGCTGGAGGCTTCTCCATCACCGCCCATGCTTCATAGCCTTACTGAACTTCACCGCCGGCAAGGTGTTGAGCACATCCTCCTTGGTTAGCCAGGCACGGCGCGCCTGCAGCACGCCATAGCGAATCTTGTCGAGATGCGAAGTATGGTGCGAGTCGGTGTTGATCACGATCTTCACGCCGTGCTGTTTGGCCAGGCGCAGATGGCGATCGCACAAGTCGAGCCGGTCGGGATAGGAGTTCAGCTCCATGGCAACTTTCCGCTGAGCCGCGGCCTTCAATACCGCGTCCACGTCGAACTGGTAAGCCTCGCGCCGGAGCAACAACCGTCCGGTGGGATGGCCAATTAGAGAAGTGTTCGCATTCTCTAGGGCCTTGAGCAGGCGCTCCGTCATCTCGGATGCGCCCTGGTTGAAGTGGGAGTGCACGCTGGCGATGACGATGTCCATCTGCTCCAACACCGAATCAGACAGGTCGAGCGTGCCGTCGGCCAGGATATCCACTTCGACGCCGGCGAAAATTCTGATGCCCCCGATCGCGTCATTGGCGGCGCGAATTCGCTTGACATGCTCCACGGCCCGCTTGTCATCCAACCCGTTGGCGAAGGCCAGATTCTTGGAATGGTCAGTAATGGCGATATATTTGTAGCCATGCGCCTTGGCCGCCTCGGCCATTTCTTCGATGGTATTGCGGCCGTCGGTTTCGACGGTGTGCATGTGTACGTCGCCCTGCAAATCGTCTTGTGAGATTAGCGGGGGCAGGGTGTGCTCTGCGGCGGCGTCAATCTCGCCCAGGTTCTCGCGCAGTTCGGGGGAAATGTAATCCAGCTTGAGCTTGGCGTAGATTTCTTCTTCGGTTTTTGCCGCGACCACCTTCTCGTTGTCCAGGCGCGCCAGGCTGTATTCACTCAGGGTATAGCCCATCTTCAGCGCGCGCTGGCGCAGGGCCACGTTGTGGGCCTTGGAGCCGGTGAAGTACTGCATCGCAGCGCCAAATGAATCGGGAGATAGCAAGCGAACGTCCACCTGCATACCGCCGCGCAGCCGGAAGCTGACCTTGTTTTCACCGCGGGCGATGACCTCCATCAGGCCGGGAAGCTTGATGATGTGCTCGATCAGTCTCTCGCGCTGCGCGTCATTTACACAGGCCTTCCCAGTCACCAAAATATCGAGGTCCCCCACGGTCTCGCGTCCGCGGCGCAGCGAGCCGGCGGGAGTGACCTTCTCAACTCCGGGATAGCTGCGCAGATGCTCGATGATCTTCTGCGCTTCGCGTTCCGCCGCATCGAGCAGGAAGCGTCCAGAGATGCGGCGATAGTCCTCAATGGCCTTGAGCAGTTTCTGTTCCTGCTTCTCGCCCATGCGGGGCAGTTCGCGGATCTTGCCTTCGCGCGCCAGTTTCGCCACGCCTTCCAGATCGCATACGTGGTAGGCGCTCCAGATCAGCGCAATGGTCTTTGGACCCAGTCCCTGGATTTTCAGCAGGTCGAGCATCGAGGGATGGTATTTCTTCAGCAAATCGGCGTGCACGGTGAGGCGGCCGTCCTTGAAAATCTCCTGTAGGTTGAGCAGCATGCCTTTGCCGATGCCGGGAATTTCCAGCACCTTCTTGGGTTCGCTGATCAGGTCCGCCATCTGCTGCGGCAGGGCTTCGATGGCCTGCGCGGCGTTGCGGTAAGAGCGGATGCGGAATGAGTCCTGACCGTCGATCTCCAGCAGGTCGGCGGTTTCGTAGAGAATACCGGCGATGGCTTTGTTGTCCATGCAGAGGTAAAGAGTAAACAAGTTGGGGCAGGAGGGAAAGCTTAAGGAGGGCAGAATATTTACGCACAACGGCGAAGGGACAATCTCGCCCCGCCGGGAGCAAAATCAGGCTGGGGAAAACTAGCGATCCGCTCGGCCTTCAGGAAGCCTTGGTGACGTTAGCCGCTTGCGCGCCCTTTTGGCCTTGCGTGATCTTGAATTCTACGGCGTCGCCTTCCTGCAGGCTCTTGTAGCCTTCCGACGTGATCGCGCTGTAATGCACAAAAACGTCCGGACTGCCATCGTCGCGTCCGATAAATCCATAGCCCTTGGCGTTGTTAAACCACTTTACCGTACCTTTCAGACGTTCCACTTGCGCCCCCTCGGGCACGTACCCTTTCGCTCCGAGGCCGTGCCTTTCAATTTGCAGCAATTGTGCTGCTAGCCGGGAGGACTGTCAAGGGAGTAGATGACAGGAAAACCGCTATCCACGCGGCCTTCGGCTCTTACCATGGTTACTGAGCCAGAGCACGGAAGAGATGGTTTTGGCATCTCGAATGCTCCCCTTCATTACCATGCGGGCAGCGGTGGAAAGTGGAACCAGCCGCAGCTGGATCCTCTCATCCTCCTCCGGCTGAGCGATGCCCGGACGCAGACCGCGCGCCATATAAACCTTCATGGTCTCAGCCACAAAACCGGGGCTGGCGTAGAAATTCAGGATGCGCCGCCAGCGGGTAGCGGTGTAACCGGTTTCTTCCAGCAGTTCACGCTTGGCTGCTGCCAGTTCGCTTTCCCCCTCGTCAATGCGTCCCGCCGGCAGTTCCCAGAGATACCCTTGGGCGGCGTGGCGGTATTGACGCTCCAACAGCACACGGGGTTGGGCGCGGTTTTCCTCGACGGCAAGGATAACCACCGAACCGGAGTGGCGCACAACATCGCGGCGGGCACGCACGCCTCCAGGCTCAACTACGTGGTCGGTAGTGACCCAGAACACAGGCCCGCGATAGACCTCGCGGGAGGAGAGCACACGCGCTTTGGTATTACGGCGGGATGATCTGGCCATAGCAACAATATAAGCCAGCACAACGAACCACGTAGGGACAGCCGCCCCCGGCTGTCCAACCGAGCGCAGCTCGCCTCTGGGACCGAAAAGGCTGAACAACACATTTTGCCGCCTGGGGAATCGCCCTGATATGCTGCCGCGATGGCCACCAAGCCAAGCATTGCGATCGTAGGCCCCGGCAGGCTGGGCAGCACGCTGGCAGTAGAACTGAAGCGCGCTGGATACCGCGTCCGCGAAGTGGTTTCGCGCAACACGTCCGCTTCACAACGCAAGGCCCGCCAACTGGCCCGGCGCACGGGGTCCCGCGCGACCACAGCCAAGAATGCCCGCCTCGATGCTGACGTGGTCTGGTTCTGTGTGCCCGACCGGGAAATCTCCGATGCCGCCCGCGAACTGGCTGCGGCGACCCAGTGGAAGGGAAAAACCGCATTCCATTCCAGCGGAGCACTGCTCAGCGACGAATTGAATGCGCTACGGCGAGTGGGCGCGGCGGTGGCATCGGTGCATCCCATGATGACGTTCGTGCGCGGAGCCATTCCATCACTCAAGGACGTGCCGTTCGCCGTAGAGGGGGACGTAGCGGCGGTACGCGTGGCCCGACGGATCGCCAAAGACCTCGGTGGGAGGGCGTTCACCATCCGCAAGCAGAACAAAGTTGCGTATCACGCCTGGGGGACGTTCGCTTCGCCGCTCCTGGTGGCAGCACTAGTGACGGCAGAGAAGGTGGCCCGCCAGGCGGGGCTCTCCGCGGCGGAGGCGCGCCGGAACATGCTGCCTATCGTAAGGCAGACGGTCGAAAATTATGCGAGGCTCGGTCCGGCGGGAGCTTTCAGTGGGCCTATCGTGCGTGGTGATGTCGCCATCGTGCGCGCGCATCTGCAGATGTTGAAGAAAGTGCCAGGCGCGAAGGAAGTCTATGCAACACTAGCACGCTTGGCACTGCGACATTTGCCGACTCAAAAGAGGGCCGAACTTGGAAGAGTACTTGGATCACGTGCGAGACAGATTCTGGGTGCGGTAGAGGTTGGCGACAAGGTTCGAGTTAAGGAAATCCCTTCTGATTTAAGGGAACAAGAAACACGTGCCATCTTTCAGCGCTGCCTTGGCAAAGTGTTTTCGATCGCTGGGTTCCAAAAAGGTTTGATCGAGCTCGAAGTTGGAAGGGCCATTGGGAGGTTTCCCGCGGCTCACTCCATCTGGGTTGAGCCGGAATTCCTAGAGCGCGTCGACGACGCAAAATAATTGGTGAGAGCTGACGACCGACGGCTGCTTCTAACTAATCATCACTCTCTCAATTTTTCGCGCCCGGCCGGTAGTCGGATCACAATCCACCACCACGGCACACAGCCGGACGTCGCCGGTCGCCGCTTCAAACCGCGCCGGCATATTATTCAAGAACCGAGCCATGATCTGCTCCTTCTTAACGCCGATGACGCTGTCGTATGGACCAGACATGCCCACGTCAGTGATATAGGCCGTTCCTCCGGGCAACACGCGCTCATCGGCAGTGGGAACATGGGTGTGCGTGCCCACCACCGCCGTGACCCGGCCATCCAGGTACCAGCCCATCGAGATCTTCTCCGAGGTCGCCTCCGCGTGGATATCGACCAACACGACCTTTGCATTGATCTCCTTCAACAGTTGGTCGGCGATCCGGAACGGATCATCGTTGGCGGCCATGAACACTCGTCCTTGCAGATTGATGACCGCGTAGGCGACATCACTTTTCCGGCCTTCAAACACGCCCCAACCCGGCGTTCCCGACGGATAGTTGGCGGGGCGCAGCAGTCGGCGCGCCATGCTGTGCTGGTTGCCGTCCGCCATCTGGAAGTAATCCATGATCTCGCGCTTGTCCCAAATGTGGTTCCCGGTAGTGAGCACATCGATTCCCATCTCGAACAACTCTTCCGCCAGCGGCGGCGTGATGCCGAACCCGGCCGCCGCGTTTTCCCCATTGGCAATGACAATATCGGCGGCGTGTTCTTTAACCAGGCGTGGCAGCTGATCCTTGACGATAGTCCGCCCCGGCCGGCCAAAAATGTCGCCGATGAAAAGAATTCGCATAGGAAGTCTTACCGCGTCGATGGTAACACGTGAAAAACCGTCGTTGGTCGTAGGCCGTTGGTCGTTCGCCCTGACACAGCCCGTGAAACTCACGGCCAACGACTATCGACCAACGACCAATGTCGCCGTCTTCAGAAAATCGTAATTTCCCGCAGGATTCAGAGCCAGATTCTGCACCCGCCTGGAATGCACCACAACATTGTCGAAATACCACAAGTTGATATATGGCAACTCCTCGGCCAAAATCCGCTGAATCTCAGCGTAGAGCTGCTTGCGAGTGTTCTGGTCGAGTTCGCTGCGGGCCTGGTCAACCAGGGCATCGAGCCGTGGGTTGGCGTAGTAGCTGCGGTTGGCGCCGTGGGGAGGAAATTTGTCGGAGTGAAAGACATACTCGAAAATGTCGGGATCTTCATTGCCTCCGATCCAGCGCAAGGAGTAGAGCTGGAAAGCGCCACGGGTAACGTCGGAGAAGAAAGTGGCAAATTCAAAAGTGCGGATGTCGAGTGCAATCCCCACTTCACGCAGCTGTTGTTGCAGCACCGCCGCCAGCAGGCGTGTACTCTCCTCGGTCGAAGTCTTCATGGCAAGATGAAAGCGCACGCCGTTCACCGCGGGATAGCCGGCCTGCTCGAGCAATTGCCGCGCTTTCTCGGGGTTGTAGTCGTAATGTGGCACGTCAGAGTCGTAGGCCCAGCTTTCAGGCGGAAGAATGCTTGCCGCGGGCCGCGCAAAGTCGCGCCACAGATAGTGGATCATCGGACCCCGGTCAATCGCGTAGGCAATCGCCTGCCGCACGCGCGCATCTTTCAGGATGGGATCACGGACATTGAACGCCATGTAGGCGAGCACCGTGCCCGGCCCCCGCAGCACCTGCAAATTGGGCTCACGCTCGAGCGCCAACACCATGTCCGGGGTCAGCGCATTGCTGGCGATGTCGGCGCTACCTTTGCGCAGTTCGAGCGCCCGCGTGGTGGCATCGGGAACGACGGTAAAGCGCACTCGCTTCAGACGCGCCTTCTCGCCCCAATAATTGTCGTTACGTTCAATGATGACTTCCTTGTCCTGCTCCGCGCTGACAAAGCGAAAAGGCCCCGAGCCAATGGGATGCTGGCTGATCTCGTCACCGCTACCGTAGGGCACAATTCCCATTGCTCCATCGGAAAGATTCCACAGCAGCGTGGCAAAGGGCTGCTTCATATGAAAGACCACGGTGTAGTCATCCGGCGCTTCAACCTGATCCACGAATCGGTACACAGCCGCCTTAGTGCTGCGAATCTTGCCCTGGAGCAGGGAATCGAAGGTCCACTTCACATCGCGAGAGGTCAGCGGATGCCCGTCATGAAACCTCACCCCCTGATGCAGGTGAAACACGTAGGTGCGAGGATCGGGAATTTCCCAGCGTTCAGCCAGCCCGGGCTGGACGTTGAGGTGCGCGTCGCGGGTGAGTAGATCATCAAACAGCAGATCGTCAATGCGCTCCGATTGCGCGTCCAGTCCCACCCGTGGGTCGAGGTTGGTGGGACTGCTTTCGATGATCATCACTAGCGTGTCGGGGTCGGGCCTGGAGGAACAGGAGAGCAGAGGAGCAACCAAGCCAATAACGATAGAGAGAACGAGTGCCCGCATCGCCACGGACCACGTAGGCATAGCCGCCCCCGGCTGTGCATTTGCCGCGCAGCGGCTGCAAGGCGCCGCCGGTCTCTCACGCATAGGAAATCTTTCCCAGCACAGCCAATCTCTTCGCCCCAGTTGCGGAGGGGACGTTCGACGGTCTCCGGTTCCACGTCTGATACGCCAGCAGCGCAAATGCCACTGCTTCCTTCGCCTCCGAAGGTAATCCGAATTCGTCCGAGGAACGAATCTGCAGACCCAGGTTGTGCGCCTCATTCGCCAGCATCGCCAGCAGCGTGGGATTCTTCACTCCACCGCCGGAAACGATAAACTCGCCGAACGCACCCCACCGCATGACAAAACGCTGCAGCGCATCCGCGATCGAGCGCGCGGTCAGTGCAGTAGCGGTCGCGACAACGTCACTCTGGTTAGCGCGCCCACAGCGTCTCACAAACTCCCGCACAAATTCATGACCAAACTCCTCGCGCCCGGCAGTCTTGGGCGGCTTGCGCCGGAAGAAAGGGGCACGCAACAAAGCACTCACCACATGCTCGAGTACCACGCCCGAGGCTGCGATCCGCCCCGCGCGATCATAGGGCTGGCCGAAAAGGCGCTCGGTGACTGCATCCATCACCATGTTGCCTGGCCCGGTGTCGAAAGCCATCACTTGTTCCGGCGAGGCCGCCGCCGGAATCGCGGTGAGGTTGGCAATCCCGCCGATATTCTGCACGATCCGTCCGACGCGTTGGTCGCGATACAGCAAATAATCGAGGAATGGAACCAGCGGTGCGCCTTTGCCACCCGCCGCCATATCCGCGGGCCGAAAATCAGAGACCACGGGCACGCCTACACGTGCCGCCAGCACCGCGCCTTCGCCACTCTGCCAGGTGACGGCGAGCTTGCGTCCTAGAAACGGGGCTGGTTCGCCCTGGTGATAAAGCGTCTGCCCATGACACCCGACCAATTCCACCTTCCGATGATAACGACGCTGCGTAGCCCGTACGGCATCGGCATACAATTCCGCCAGCAGGAAATTCAATCGCGCCAGATCAGCCACGCTCGCCCGCGGCGCGTTCATCGCCCTCAGCACAGCGCGGCGCACGTCTTTGGGATAGGGATATTCCGCGTGCGCGAGGAGCCTGAACCGTGGCGCATCCATGCGAGTGCCTTCCCGGACCCGCACCAGCGCCACGTTGACGCCGTCTGCCGAGGTTCCGCTCATGACTCCGGCCACGATCATGCTCGACCCTGCCGGCTTATGGCTTCCAGCCGCACCTGCTCGCCGAACTCCCACAACTGCCGCGAAAGCCGTTCTACCTTTGCAGGAGTGGGCGCCGGGGCCCTGCGCTTCAATGCCACCGATTTCTTCTTGAACGCCAGCACCCGCGCCGCCGATTCCGCCACCCGCCGCGCAAACCTGCGGTCGCGTTCCGCCTCCCGAACGAGCGCTTCATACGAGCGCGTGATGTAATCCGCCTGATGACAGATTAAACACAAGTCTCCGCCGGCACGAATATGCTCCACGGCTGCCTGCTCAATCGGAGCCGCCTTGAGCACGCCACCCATCTCCAGATCGTCGGAGATCACGAGTCCGCGATAGCCAATCTTCTTTCGAAGAACATCGGTGATCCATTTTCTCGAAAGCGACGCCGGCGTGCTGTCGCCCGTAACCGTGGGATAACTCGCGTGGCCGACCAGCACCATGGACAGCTCCCGGCGCATGGTGCGATATGGATAGACGTCTTCGTCCCACAATTTCTTCCACGGCTTCTCCACGCTGGGAAGTTCATGGTGCGTGTCGAGATTGGCCTCGCCTAGCCCGGGGAAATGTTTGGCTGCGCCCAGCACGCCCACGGATCGGAGTCCAGCCAGAAATTCACGCGCATAGACGACCGTCTGCCTCGGATCCGCTGAAACCGCGCGCGAGCTCATGACCGTGCGTGACGCCTCAAATGCCAGGTCCACGACCGGCGCGAAGTCGGTGTTGAACCCCAACGCCCGGCAGGATTCTCCAATCACCTTCCCATGCTTGCGAAAGAGCCGGCGGTCGCCCGTGGCAAAAACATCCGCCGCGGAGGGCGCTGGGCCGGTGACGTTGCGGAAACGATCGACCTGACCCCCTTCCATATCAACGCACAGAAACATAGGTGGGGTAACGCAAGCCTGGCAATCCTTGAGAAGCTGGCAGGTCTGCTCCGCGCTGGCGATGTTGCGGGCGAAAAGAATAACACCAGCGGGCTGCACTCGCACCAGCAGGGAACGGAGTTGCGGTGAGACCTCCATGCCTTCGAAGCCCATGATGAGAAGCTGGCCGACCCGCCGAGAGACTTCTTTATGCAACTGTGTAGAGTCAGTCATTTATGAGCAGCTTCTCAACAAATACATCATCTTCGGAACAGCTACCCGGGGCTAACTGAGAACTGGGGAACTGACAACTGACAACTGATTTTCCAGCCGACTTGTCTTAGCAGCTTCATTCAATTTGCTTCTTCAACTCAGCCAGCAAGTTCAGCGCCTCGAGCGGAGTCAACCGATTCAAATCCACTTCGCGCAGACGCTCGAGCACCGGCTGCGAAATCGGCGTGAAGATAGTCAACTGCGCCGGCGGAGGCTCAGCCCCAGGTGAAAGATGCCCGGTCACCTGACGTTCGGCAGTCTCGTGTTCCGCAAGCACTTCCCGCGCCCGCTCGATCACTTCGTTTGGTAAGCCAGCAAGCTTAGCTACTTCAATCCCGTAGCTACGGTCGGCGGCACCGGGTTCCACTTTTCGCAGAAAGACGATCCCGCCGCCGGTCTCCTTTACCGAGACGTGATAGTTCTTCACCCCGGAAAGCTGTTCTGCCAATTCGGTCAATTCAAAGTAGTGGGTGGCAAAAAGCGTCTTCGCACGCGTGCGAGCATGGATATACTCAACCGCCGCCCAGGCGATCGCCAGCCCGTCGTAGGTGGATGTCCCGCGGCCTACTTCGTCGAGCAGAATCAGCGACCGTAGTGTGGCGGTGTGCAGAATCGCAGCCGTCTCGGTCATCTCGACCATGAACGTCGAGCGACCACGCGCCAGGTTGTCACTCGCCCCAATGCGGGTGAACACGCGGTCCACAACGCCCAGGCGAGCCGAACGAGCCGGCACGAACGACCCCATTTGCGCCAGAATCACAACCAGCGCCGCCTGCCGCAGGTAGGTCGACTTGCCTCCCATGTTCGGTCCGGTGAGCACGAGTACGGTGTGCGTGGTCGAGCTTAGATACAGATCGTTGGGCACGAAGCGCTCGCCGCCACCTGCCCACTCTTGCTGCTCAATAACCGGATGCCGTCCTTCGATGATCTCGATGTCGGAAGACTCGTCAAACTTCGGCCGGCAATAGTCGCGGAGGGCCGCGATATGCGCCAAAGCCGCCAGTACGTCCACTTCGGCCAGCGCCAGCGCAGTCTGCCGTATCCGGCGGGCTTCTCCGGCAATCGCCGACCGTAGTTCGGCAAACAGTCGCCGCTCGATCTCCACAATCTTTTCTTGCGCGTCGAGGATCTTGGACTCGTACTCCTTCAACTCTGGCGTAGTGAAGCGCTCGGCATTGACCAGTGTCTGCTTGCGCTCGTAGTCGGCAGGAACCAGATGCAAGTTGGGCTTTGATATTTCGAGGTAGTAGCCAAATATGGAGTTGAACTTGACCTTCAGCGAGGCGATTCCCGTCCTCTGCCGTTCGCGCTGCTCGATTTGCGCCACGAACTGCTTGCTGTTGCGGCTCAGGTCACGCAGTTCATCGAGTTCTTTATCTACGCCAGCCTGAATCACACCGCCGTCGCTGAGAGAGATGGGTGGCTCGGGCACGATGCTCTTGTCGATGTGCACCCGCAGGTCGCTCAGTTCGTCCACAGATCCGTGCAACGTCTTGAGTCGGCTTGCTTCCAGACGCCCCAGTCCCGCTCGAACCGCAGGAATCTTTCCCAAAGAAACTGCCAGCGCGAGCACATCGCGGGGGTTCGCAGTCTCGAGCGTCACCCGGCTGAGCAGTCGCTCCAGATCGAGGATTCCATCTAGCGCCCGTCGCAGTTCCTCCCGTGCGACCGTTTCCTTCACCTGGATCTCGACCGCGTCCAAGCGGCCGTTGATCTCCGACAGTTCTACCGAGGGCCGCAGCATCCAAGCGCGCAGCAGCCGCTTGCCCATGGGCGTAACCGTGGCGTCAATCGACCGAAATAGCGTCACGCCCGCGTCTGTCCCGGCAAACAGTGGCTCGATCAGCTCCAGGTTGCGCACCGTGACCGCATCCAGAACCAGGCAGTTCTGTCGCTCGTAGAATCCGATTCGGTCCACGTGGTCCAACGTCCCGCGTTGGGTGGAACGCACGTAGTAAAGGATCGCCCCCGCAGCAGCGGCAGCGGCCGGCTTGCCCGCCAAGCCAAATCCCTCGAGCGAAAGCACGCCAAAGTGGTTTTCCAGCAGAGGAATGGCGTGGTCCGGCGCAAAGATCCAGTCATCGAGCGGAGTCTCGGAAAAACCAGTGCTCGTGGGGGGACGGGCGACTCTCCCGTCTGGTCCAGTACTGTTCGGACGCCCCGCTCCTTCAAACAGCGGCGCCGATGATCCGTACAAAACTTCTTTCGGCCGCAACTGCTGCAGTTCCTCCTGAATACGCCGTCCCGCATCCTCGCCTTGAAATTCGGTGGCGCGAAACTCACCCGTGGAAAGGTCGAGAGCGGCAAATCCCGCGCGCTCGCCCGTTTGGGCTACGGCCGCCAGGAAATTGTTCTCTTCCGAACTCAGCGACGAATCGGCCACCGTGCCCGGTGTGACCACGCGCGTCACTTCACGCCGCACCAGCTTTTTAGCCAAGCGCGCGTCTTCCACCTGGTCGCAGATGGCGACCTTGAATCCCTTGCGAATGAGTTTGGAAATGTAGCCTTCGGCCGCGTGATAAGGCACCCCACACATGGGCACGGCAACGCCCTTTTCCTTATTGCGCGAGGTCAGCGTGATCTGCAATTCGCGCGCCGCCAGGATAGCATCGTCGAAAAAGAGTTCGTAGAAATCTCCCAAGCGAAAGAACAGCAGGGCAGTGGGATGCTCCTTCTTGATGGCAGCATACTGCCGCATCAACGGCGTGGACGGCTCGGTCATTTCGGGCGGCTTCGTGCGCGGATTATAACAAACAGAGGCAGCGATTTTCGGTGGCGGAAATCACCAGTTGACGCACCCTCCGAACTGGTGCTTTCCTAAAGCCATGGAGCTCCGAAAAGATCCCATCACCCGCTCCTGGGTGATTACCGGCGACGACGTCCCCGACACCACGCCGCGCTCCGAACCGTTTTGCCGGTTCTGTGCCGATTCGCCCGTCCCGCCACAACTGGTCTCCACCATGCCCGGGGTTGAGGGCGGCCCGTGGTCAGCGCGGGCTGTGGTGCATCCCACGCCGTTGTATCACATCGAAGGAGAGCCCAGCCGGCGCGGCGAGGGCATCTACGACCGCATGAGCTCGGTCGGCGCCCATGAGGTGTTGATCGAGAACCCACGCCACGACCGTAATCTGTGGAACGCAAGCGATGCTGAAATCGAGCAGTTTCTGCTGCTGGCCGCGCACCGCATCCAGGACCTCAAGCGCGACGGGCGTTTCAAGTACGTCAGCATCTTCAAGAACCACGGGGCGAATGCCGGGCAGGAGTTCGAGCATCCCACCTCGCAGCTTACGGCGACCATTTTCGTGCCGCGGCGCGTGTTGTACGAACTACGCGCCGGCCGCGACTATTTCAAGCAGAAGGAGCGCTGTGTCTTCTGCGACATCGTGTCCCAGGAGTTGCAGCAGAACCTGCGCGTGCTCGAAGTTCGTGGCGATTTTATTGCGGTGTGCCCCTACGCGCCGCGCGTGCCCTACGAAACCTGGATCCTGCCGCGCACTCACGAAGCTGCGTTCGAACGCTTCGGGCTGGCCCGGCCGGGCACGATGCGCGATCTGGGCGTGCTTCTGCGTCGTACCCTACGGCGCATCCGCACCCCGACCGAGGAGTTTCATCTTGTGCTCCATACCTCGCCCAACAGCCTGCATCAGTCAGAGAGCCTGGGGTACTGGAAAACGATCGATGAGGATTACCACTGGCACATCGAGATCCTGCCAATTATTTCGTCGAAAGCGAAATCGTACACATTCAAAGAAGTGTACTACTCGCCGGTGGCCTCTGAGACCGCGGTCACCCGACTGCGGGAAGCGAAAATCGACCCGTAATTTTGGTCCATTGCCAGCCTATAATATCCTTCCTTCGGAGGAACCATCCCGGTGAGGCACCTCGTCGTCATACTCGTCCTGCTCGCCTCGGCCTGCGCTCAAACCAGCCAGACCACGGCGGCGGAGAAGCAGCAACTGCTCTGGCAAAAACTCGAATCCAACATCAATGATGTGGACCACAACCTCGACGGCGTGCTCGGCGTCGCCATCCTTGATCTAACTTCCGGCCAGAAATTTCTCCTGCACGCTGACCAGATCTTTCCCCAGGCCAGTTCCATCAAGATCGCTGTCCTGGCCGAGCTCTACCGTCAGGCGCAAACCGGCAAACTGAAGCTCTCTGATCTCTATACCGTGCAATCCTCCGACCTGGTCCCCGACAGCGACATCATGGGCGGCCTTACTCCCGGAGTCACGCGGATCACTTTGCGTGACCTGGCCACGATGATGGTTGCGGTCAGCGACAACAGTGCCACCAATGTCCTGATCGACCGCGTAGGCATGGAGAACGTCAACGCGCTGCTGGATTCGCACGGGCTCAGCCATACCCGCCTGCGCCGCAAAATGATGGACCTGAAAGCTGCCAGCGAGGGCCGCGAAAACATTTCCACGCCGGGCGAGATGATGGCCCTCTTGGAAAATCTCTACCGCGGCAAGGTGCTCGACAAAGAGATGACAGAGGATTTCTTCAAGGTCCTGAGCACGCACAAGGCCAGCTTCATTCCGCGTGACCTGCCGGAAGGATTGAAGATTGCCAACAAACCCGGAGAGCTCGAAGGAGTGCGCAACGATTCGGGAGTAGTGTTCCTCGACAACCGTCCTTACGTGATCTGTGTGATGACCACCTATCTGAGGAACGAACGGGACGGGGAAGACGCGATTCGGAGGATTTCTCTGGCCACGTATCGCATGTTTGACCGGATGGCGCGAGCGTCGGAGTATGGGCGCGTGATTTCACCGGGGAACAGTAGCAAATAGTCGTCAAGCGTCAGGCATGTGGCGCCTTCCGATTGAGGGTTTGTGAAATACTGAATCGAGATGCCGTTACCAACTAGCTCGATCCTGGCGTCTGACACCCGTTTTTAGCCTGCCCTGAGCGAAGCGAAGGGACTGACGACTCACCAATGACTATCCGTCGCATGAAGACCTACACGGGCGGCCAGGGATACGTCTACCAGTACTATTTTGTGGGCCAACGCGCCGCCCTGGCCAGTGACTCCCCTGGCCCAGCGACGGAATACATTTTCGACGTCACCTCTGATCGCAAGACGAAGTTCGCGGTGAGCGTCTTCCTGCCGGAGCAGGCGGTACGAGGCTGGGCCGCTGCTCACGGTCGCGCCCTGACCGATGCCGAACAGTATGGCGCCGTCAAGATGCGCTTGTTCCAGGGTTTCGACGAAATCGAAGACATGATGACCGATGGCCGCAGCCTGCCTGTAGGCACCGATACACTGGAACAAGTCCTGGCTACGCTGGGCGTGCAATAGCCAGACCCCATTTCCGGCCTTCGCGTCATTCCCAACGCAGACTATAATCACCCCAGCGGATGGGGCGAGGGAGGCCTCCGCCGCTCCCGTACGATAGATCACGCTATGCCCATACTTTGGCTGCGAGTCGCGCTGGGGTTCTACGCCGTGGGATTGCTCTATGCGCTGCTGGCGCTCACCCGCACCAGCGGTCTGCTGAATCGCATCGGATTCCCGGCCATGAGCCTGGGTATGGTATTTCACTTCGTTTCGCTGACGGAATCTGTACTTCTTTCCGGACAGCTAACCCTCACCTCGGTGCACAACTCGGAGTCGCTTCTGGCTCTGCTGATCATGGGAGCGTTCATGATTGTGTACCTGGTGTACCGCACCACGTCGCCCGGCATAGTGGTTTTTCCCCTCGTCTTCGTACTGACGTTCGTTGCCGCCACTGGCCAGCAACCTTTCCTGCTGACATCGCCAGGTCTGCGTACTGGCTGGCTGTTCGCTCATATCGCACTGATTTTTACTGGATACGCCGCCCTCTTCCTGAGTTTCGGAGCGAGCCTTTTGTACCTGGTTCAGGAACATAGCTTGAAATCGAAGAAGCCGGCGGGAATACTGCTACGGCTGCCTGCCCTGGAGGTGATCGACGAAATCGGATACCGCTCGCTTCTTCTCGGCTTTCCCTTCATGACGCTGGGTCTGATCGCCGGCACGGTGGTGGCACAGGCGACGTTCGGGCGCGTGAATTTGCTTGATCCCAAGATTCTGCTTTCGGTTCTGATGTGGGTCGTCTACATGGTGATGCTCTACACCCGCTGGAACGCGGGCTGGCGCGGACGGCGCGCCGCCTATCTGGCCACCGGAGCTTTTGTCGCGGCGGTGGTCGCGTGGGCAGCCAACTACTTCAGCGCCATTCACAGGTTTGTGCAGTCATGAACCTCCAGCTCATCGGCATCAATCACAAGACCGCACCGGTCGAGGTACGCGAGCGCTTGGCCATCCCTGAATCGCGGCTGCCGGACGCCATGAAGCGCCTGCTGCAGCACCCCGGGGTGGATGAAGGGCTGATCCTGTGTACCTGTAATCGGGTGGAACTGCTGACTCAGACCAAGAACGGCAGCGTCAACCTGCGTGAATTTCTGGGCAACTACTTCAAAGTGAACCCTGCTGAGTTAGAGCCCTACCTGTACGAGTACCGCGAAGCGGACGCCATTCGTCACCTGTTTCGCGTGACCGCCAGCCTCGACTCCATGGTGGTGGGCGAGCCACAGATCCTGGGGCAGGTGAAGGAAGCCTATGCCACCGCGCGGGCAGTGGGCGCAGTCCACTCGCAGCTGGATTTGCTTCTTACCCGTGCCTTCGCGGTGGCCAAGCGAGTTCGCACCGAGACGGCGGTTGGATCGTCTGCGGTTTCCGTGGCCTCCGTCGCGGTGGAGTTGGCCAAGAAAATCTTCGGATCGTTAAACGGCAAGCAGGTTTATCTGGTCGGCGCGGGAAAGATGAGCGAACTGGCGGCGCGGCATTTGATCGCCCACGGCGCGGCTTCCATCTTCGTGGCCAATCGCACCTACGAACGCGCCACTCAGCTGGCGGCCAAGTTCAATGGCCAAGCTATCCGCTTCGAGGAACTTTACAACACCTGCGATCGTGCCGATATCGTCATCTCCTCGACCGGCGCTCCCGTCGCTATTTTCCGCCGGGAGCATGGCGAACGTTTTCTCAGCCGGCGCAAGAACCGCCCCATGTTCTTTATTGATATTGCGGTGCCCCGCGACGTCGATCCGGAGATGAACAAGCTGGACGGCATCTTCGTGTACGACATCGACGACCTGCAGCAGGCCGTCGAATCGCACGTCGCCGACCGCCGGAAAGAAGCCGAACGCGCCGAGGATATCGTCAGCAGCGAAGTCGTCCGTTTCCAGGAGCGTTTGCAGACGCTCGATGTTGTGCCCACCATCGTCTCCCTGCAGGACCACCTGGAAACCATTCGCCAGGCGGAGATTGATCGGGTACGTGGCCGACTGGGACCGCTTTCGCCCGAACAGGAGCTTGCTCTGGAGTCGCTCACCCACGGCATCGTGAACAAAATCATGCACACCCCCATTACTACGTTGAAGACGGCGGCGCGTGAGGCCGAAGCAACCACCGTGATCGACATCGTTCGCCGCCTGTTCAACCTTCAGGAAAAAGACAAGAAGCCAGCGAAGTCAGGCAGCGGGCCGGGAGCACAAAGCTAGTGGCCCGGCTGCGTATCGGTTCCCGGGGATCTCAACTCGCTCTCTGGCAGGCCAACCACATCAGCGCCCTGCTGCTTGAGCGCGGCCATGACGTCGAGATAGAAATCATCAAGACGACCGGAGACAAGATCACCGATGTCGCTCTCGCCAAGGTTGGCACCAAGGGCATGTTCACCAAAGAAATTGAGGAGGCTCTTGCTGGCGGACGCGTTGATTTTGCGGTGCATAGCTTGAAGGACCTTCCCACCGAGATTCCGCCCGGGTTTGAAATCGTGGCCATCACCAAACGTGAGAATCCACGCGACGTCTTCTGCTCGGCCAAATACAAAAGCATCGATGACTTGCCGCAGAAAGCGCGTGTCGGTACTAGCAGCCTGCGCCGCCAGGCACAATTGAAGGCGCTACGGCCCGACCTCGAAATTCATCCCTTGCGCGGCAATGTGGACACCCGCTTGCGCAAGCTCGAGGCGGGTGAATACGACGCGATCATCCTGGCCGCGGCCGGGCTCAATCGATTGGGAAAAACGGAGTTGATCCGCCAGGTGATTCCTGCGGAGATCATGTGTCCGGCAGCCGGCCAGGGGGCCTTGGGGATCGAAATCCGCACCGGTGATTCCAGTACCCGGCAGCTGCTTGCGTTTTTGGACGATGCCGCGGCCCGTGCGTCAACCTCCTGCGAGCGAGCGCTACTCAATGAGTTGGGCGGGGGCTGCCAGGTCCCCATCGGTGCCTTTGCCGAAGTTCATAAGGATGACGGCCGCCTGCATCTTGACGCCATCGTGGCTCGCCCGGACGGAACCAAAGTCTTGCGCGAATCTGGCGAGGGCATGGACCCGGTTCAACTCGGGGTAGCTGTGGGCAAGGCCTTGCTGAAGCGTGGTGGGGATGAGATTCTGGAAGAAGTCTATGGCCAGGGCGCGGCCGCGCCGCAGCAGCCGTGATGACCACGCAGCGCTCGGCCCGTCCACTGGCTGGACTTCGCATCCTCGTAGGCCGTGCCCGCCACCAGGCTGGCACGCTCTCCTCCAGCTTGCGCGATCTGGGTGCCCAAGTTCTCGAAATTCCTTTCATCGAAATCCGCAAACCGCCCTCTTTCAAGCCTCTGGATAGCGCCCTGGAAAATCTTCGCGACTACGACTGGCTTATCCTCACCAGCGTGAACGGCGTTGAGGCTCTATGGGAGCGCCTCAAGAAACTCCGGCTAACGCGAAAGTACCTGCAGCATTTGAAAATCGCCGCCATCGGTCCAGCGACGAAGCAGGCGCTCGAGAAACGTGGAATCAAGGTGAATGTTGTCCCCAAGGAGTACGTCGCCGAGTCAGTGGTCAGGAGCTTGCGCCGGCAGGCAAGAGGTAAGCGTGTACTACTGGTGCGCGCCAAAGTTGCCCGCGACGTGATCCCTCGTGAGTTGCGCAAGCTGGGCGCCCAGGTGGACGTGGTTGAGGCATACGAAACCGTGATCCCTCAATCCTCGCGCGCACGTCTGCGTCGCGTTCTGAACAACCCCAAGGGCCGGCCGGATGTGATCACGTTCACCAGCTCCTCGACGGTGAGAAACTTCGTGGCACTTCTGGAAAAACCGAATGGACGAGCCGCCCGTGCCCAGACGAACAGGCTTGCGGGCATACGATTCGCCTCCATCGGCCCGGTTACTTCCTCCACTCTTCGTGAGTTTGCACTCCGCGTTGACATCGAAGCCAGCGAGTACACCATCCCCGGGTTGGTCCGGGCCATTGTCAGGTCGATGTGACCGGGGCACAACCCAATCTGTGCTACCGATCTGTACTACACCGATCTGTACTAAAATATCCGCCGCTTATCGTGACCCGAAAATATCGAACCCGAGGTGAATCTGCTGATGCCGGGATATCTGGCCGCCCTGTTGCTCGTGCTCCTGCCGTTCCTGCCCGTCCAAGCCCAGACCGATTTTCCACTCGACCAACTTCTGGCCCGCATCCGCCCGGAGGGCATTCGCGCTCACATCGCCTTCCTCGCCGACGACCTGCTCGAAGGCCGCGGTACCGGCACGCGCGGCTACCAGCTGGCCGCCAACTACATTCAAGCTCAGTTTGAAGAGATGGGGTTAAAGCCCGCCGGTGTGGATGGCAGCTACTTTCAGAATGTCCGCTTCCGCCGCATCGAGCTGGTTCCGGAAAAGACTTCGGCCATCGTCAAGCGCAATGGCCAGGAACAAAAGTTGACATTCGATATTGACTACGTTGCGCGCGGCAGCGAGCTCTATACCGACAGCACGATCGAAGCGCCCGTGGTCTTTGTGGGCTATGGCGTGACCGCTCCTGAGTTCAACTACGACGACTACGCGGGTGTCGACGTGAAGGGAAAGATCGTTATCATGTTCTACGGTGCCCCTAAATCCTTCCCTTCGGCGCCCCAGGCACACTACTCCGCTGGTCCGGTGAAGGCGGAGAGTGCGGTTGCTCATGGCGCGATTGGAATGCTGAGCATCTGGGCCGGATCCATTGAAGAGCGGATTCCATTTCCGCGGGTGGTCCGCTTCTTCCAGCAGCCGGCCATGCGCTGGCTGGACGACCACAGCATGCCCAACGACGCGCAACCCAAAATTCGCGCCTCGGCACTGCTGAGCAGTTCCGCGGCATCGCAAATGTTCGAGGGGGCTTCCAAGTCATTCAAGGAGGCGATGGCAGTGGCCGCCGAAAGTAAGCCGCAGGCCTTCGCGCTGCCCGTCAGCGTCGCTCTACATTTAGTGAGCCGACATTCCGAGGTTGACAGTCCCAACATTGCTGCAATCCTGCCGGGCTCTGACCCGCAGTTGAAAAACGAATACGTAGTCTTCACTGCTCATGCTGACCATCTCGGGATTGGCGTGCCGGTGGATGGCGATTCCATCTACAACGGCGCCAACGACGACGCTTCCGGCGTTGCTGCGTTGCTCGAGATCGCCCGCGCCCTGAGTTCCATCCCCACACCACCCCGGCGCTCGATTCTTTTTCTGGCGGTGACTGGTGAGGAGGAAGGCTTGCTGGGTTCAGATTATTTTGCGCACTATCCGACTGTACCGCTGAAACAGATCGTCGCTGACATCAACATGGACGGCGTGACTCTATTCTACGACTTTCGCGACGTGGTGCCGCTTGGGGCAGAGCACTCCAGCCTCGGCCCGGTGGTGGGCGACGTCGCTCAACACTTCGGCCTCGAGGTCAGTCCCGACCCCATGCCCGAGGAAGTCTACTTCATCCGCAGCGACCAGTATTCGTTCGTCAAGCAGGGCGTGCCCTCAGTATTTCTCAGCGAAGGCTTCAAGACCGTGGACCCCAAGCTCGACGGCAAGAAGATTTCCGAAGAATGGGAGCAGAAGTACTACCACACACCCAAAGACGACATGAAGCAGCCCTACCTGAACTTCAATGCGGCCGCAAAATGTACGCGCGTCGACCTCGCGATCGGATATGAATTGGCGCAGCAGACGGAACGTCCACACTGGAACCACGGTGATTTCTTTGAGAGATTTGTGAAAGGCGGTCATTAGTCGTTGGTCGATAGTCGTTGGCCGAAGGTCGGGATCGGCACGAAACACGTAGGGACAGCCGCCTCGGCTGTCCGGCCGGGAAGAGCTCGGCGGCATGCGGAATCAATAACATAGCCTGAGGTTATCCAAGAGAGTAGTGGTTTCGGCTGGCAAGGGCCGCCAATCGCCCTTTGGCCGGTCTCCAGGAATGTCCCGCAATCGCGCGGAAACAGCCCTAGCGTCGACGATCGGGTAGCGGGAGGACTTGGAGGCCATCCCGTGACGAAGAGGCCCTCAGATCGACTCTTATTAAAATATTATCTTATAGCTAACAATATCGTCTCAGCTTGGAACGAGCTGCGTGCCCACTCTCACTCCCCAGCGGCTTTGCCGGCCGCCGGGACCGGCCGAAGCTTTGTCCCCACACAACCATTCTGGACTACTGGGTCAGCGAGCATCCGCAGTCCGCCGGCGGCACGTGCGCCTTCAGGAAGCTGGCGACACGCTGGTAGGCGTCGATCTGATTTTCCACGCGGGCGAAACCGTGGCCTTCATTTTCATACACTTTGTATTCCACCACTCCACCGCGCTTCTTGATGGCATCGACCACCTGCTGTGATTCTGTCTTGGGGCAGCGCGGATCATGCCCGCCTGCAAGCAGCAACAACGGAGCCTTGACCTGGTCGATGAAGTGAATCGGCGAGCGCTCCTCGAATAGCGCTTTGTTCTTCACCGGATCGCCCATGGTGGCGAGGTCGGACTGCTGCAGCACCGGATCTTCGTTCTCTATTTCCGTAAACCAGTTCACGAAAGGCACGATGGGCACACCCGCGGCCCACATGTCCGGCGCTTTGGTCACGCCCATCATGGTCATGTAGCCGCCATAGCTGCCGCCCATCAGGATCAGCTTCTTGGGATCGACGTAGCCGGTTTGCTGGATCCATTCCGCGGCGGCCAGCACATCCTGCAAATCGCCACCTCCCATGTCGAACAGGTTCGCCTGCTGGAATTCCTTGCCATAGCCGGTGGAGCCGCGATAGTTGGGTGCGATCACGATGTAGCCCTGGTTAGCGGCGTACTGGATGAAGCGGTTGAACGAGTTCACCGTCTGCGATGTGGGCCCGCCGTGTACGTACACAATTGCCGGACTCACCGCCTGTCGGGGAAGGTTGTAGGGTATGTACACAAATGCCGAGATGGTCCACTTGCCGTCACGGCTGGGATAGTGCACCAGAAACGGCTCGACCATGTCTTCGGCGCGTACGCCCGCCACCAGCGCGTGCGTGACCTGATGTGATTTGCCATCCGCCCGGGAATACACCCAGACATCATTCGGTGAGTTGGGACCGTTGTGGTAGTAGAGCAGGTGCAAGCCATCGCGGGTGAACGAGGACTCAGCGCCGCCTAATCCGTTCACGCCCTTGGGCAGTGGCAGGGAAGTGGTTTTTCCGCCGGCTAGTTCATGCAGATAAATGTCGGTGTTGCCGTCCAGGTTGGCCGTCCAGTTGACAAACTTTCCGTCGGGAGAAAAATTGCCTCCGTTGATCTCCCACTTGTCTTTGGTCAGCCAGGTGATTTTCTTGGACGCGACGTCGAGCAGCGCCACGTTGTCATACCCGTTGTTGGCGCTTGAGGTGATGAGCAGTTTTGTTCCGTCCGGCGAGAAGTCATTGGCGGTGTACAGCTGTTCACCCTGGTGCGGCGTAACCAGTGTGCTCTTTCCAGTGGCGACCTCCGCTACAAAAACATTCGAATCCGTGCCCTTGGCCTGCTGCTGGGTGTAGGCGATCCATTTGCCATTGCCAGACCAGACCGCTCCGACGTTCAACTTGTCCTTGGGCGTACCGCTAGTCAGGTGCTTGGTCTCGCGCATTAGCGTGTCGTACACATCGATCTCAAGCACCGACGAAGTTCTCGGCTTCACTAGGTAGGCGAGATAGCGGCCATCGGGCGACCAGGCAGGACTCTCTTCCGCGGTCTCGCGCGTGTTGGTGAGATTCACTACCTGACCGGTCTTGGGCGAGACCAGAAAGATATCCCACTGCTCGTCGCCGTCGTAGTCGGACTGGTAGGCGATCCACTTGCCGTCAGGCGACCAGGCTGGCGAAGCCTGGCGCTGGTCGCTGATGGTGAGTTGCGAAGGCCATCCTCCAGCCGCGGGAATGAGCCAAAGATTATTGCGGCCGCTGATGTTGGTGACAAACGCGATAGTCTTGCCGTCGGGCGACCACCCAGTCCCGCCGATGGATCGAGTCATGTACACCTTTTCAATGGAAAGACTCTTCTCCACCTGCGCGTTGGGTTTGCTGGTGATCTGTTTGGGGTCGGTAACGGCCTGGGGCGCGGGTAGGGTTTGGGGCAGCGTGAAAGTGCTCATGATGATGACGATAACAAACAGAATAAGAGTGCGCATGCGGGTCCTCGGGGTCAGAGAAGGAAAAGTGTAGCAGAGACACGGAGGCTCTCCGGCACCGACCCTGTAGAGACGTTGCTTGCAACGTCTGCGGTTTGGAGGCGTGACCAGCCTTGTGGCTCAGCCGGAGACGTAGCAAGCTACGTCTCTACGGCTTCGTGTTCTTATGGATCTCCACCGTCGTCCACGTCTTATCCGCGGCGTGGCAGAGGGCTTCCAGTGGGCAGTCCGCGCACTTCGGGCGGCGCGCGATGCAGAGCTTGCGTCCGTGCCAGATGATCTGGTGGGATAACAGAGTCCACCGTTCGCGGGGAATAATCTTTATCAGATCCTGTTCGATCTTCTTCGGGTCGTCGTTGCGAGTCAACTCCAGGCGCTGCGTGATGCGGTGGACGTGCGTATCTACAACCACCCCCTCATTCTTTCTGAACCAGGTTCCCAGGACGACATTGGCCGTCTTGCGGGCAACGCCGGGCAAGGTCAAGAGTTCGTCCATGGTTTCCGGGACCTGGCCGCCGAAGTCGCTGACAATCTTTCGCGCCGCCCCCACCACCGACTTGGACTTGTTACGAAAAAAGCCGGTCGAACGCACGTCGGGCTGGAGTTGCTCGGGCGTGAGTGCGGCAAAGTCTTGCACCGTAGGATACTTGCCAAAAAGCCCGGGCGTGACGCGGTTTACATTCACATCGGTGGACTGGGCCGAGAGGATCGTAGCCACCAGGAGTTCCCATGCGCTCCGGTGATGGAGTGCGCAGGTGACTTCCGGATAGAGTTGATCGAGTCGTTTGATTATTTCCTGGACGCGCTCCGATGCGATGGGATTGTAGTCCCTGGTCTTCGCCCTCCCGCCCGGTCTGGCTGCCTTGTACGGAAAAATAGCTGGGCCGCTGCCACCTTTGGGCTGCCGCGAACCACCACGGCTCTGCTGTCCCCGCGGCACGCTGCGCGCGCCCTCGTGGCGTCCAGTCTTGGCGGGTTGGCGGGGAACTACACCGCGTACCATGGGCGTTCCTTGATGGAGAATGGCGCGTAAATGTTAGCAGATTGGGGTGGGGCGCGGGCGAGTCGCCCGTCCCCACACAGACTTTCTCTATCTCTAACACCGACCTTCCCGCGACCCAACCCAGCCTTTCGTAATCGGCGGAACCATCGGCCACAATTGACGTGCAATGCGCAGCCCGGTAGTCTGAAAGCTGTGGCGGTCAAGTCCATCCAACTTGGGCAGGTCTGGCGCAGTGATCAAGATGGCCAGGACTACCTCGTGACCAAGGTCTACAGCGAAGTCTTCTCGCAGTTTGCCGTACTGCGTCCCGCGGCGGTGACGGCACCCGACGCCCCCACGGTTCGCGTGAAAGTGGCAAAGAACCCCGAGGGAGCCTTGCTGCCCGGCTATACCTTTACCCAGGATGGATCGTTTTGACGGGTTAGGCCTTCGGCTCTAGGCGTTAGGCTTTAGGGTCCTGCGTCTTGGAGTTTCAGAGTCATTAACCCCCCAGCGCCTAAAGCCTGGCGCCAAGAGCCTGCTTCCCCAATGACCGAGCAAATCCTCGCCACACTTTTTGTTTTCATCAAGTCCGTAATCAGTGTAACGGGGTACGGTGGCATCGCCATCCTGATGGCGATTGAGTCAGCCTGCATTCCACTGCCTTCCGAGCTGATCATGCCTTTCGCCGGCTACCTGGTGTATGAGGGCATGATGAAGCTGTTGTGGGTAGCAACGGCGGGTGCCCTCGGCTGCAACCTGGGATCGCTGGTGGCCTACGAGGTAGGCTGCTACGGCGGGCGGCCACTGGTGGAAAAATACGGCCGCTGGATTCTCTTGAGCCGACGCGAACTGGACTGGGCCGATCGCTTCTTTGTGCGTTGGGGACACCTGGCCGTGTTGATTGCTCGCCTGCTCCCGGTCATCCGGACCTTCATTGCTCTGCCTGCTGGGATAGCCCGCATGCCGCGCGGGCGCTTCCATGTTTACACTTTTTTGGGATCGTGGCCCTGGTGCTTCGGGCTGGCCTGGCTGGGAATGAAGCTGGGCGAGAACTGGCGGGAGCTGGGCAAGTATTTCCATCAGTTCGATGTCGTCATCGGCGTGCTGCTGGTCGGGGCAGTGGGTTACTTCGTATGGAGCCACTGGCAGAATAGAATCCGCGCGGTGGAGTAGGGGTTAGGATTCAGGCTGGTTGGAAATATCAGTTCCCAGTTCTCAGCTGCTGGCTTTTCAGAGGTTGGTCCTGTCGCCTGGGCAAGGAGGATTCCGTGAAGAGTGTAATTCGGTTACTGGCTCTCGTACTAGCGCTCGGTTTCGCAGGAGGGGCCTTGGCACAGGCGGCGCCGGGTCAGCCGTTCCCCGTCGAATATTACTACAAGACCAAGTGGGGCCACGCCGACGAGTTCTTGCGGTTGTTCAAGAAGAACCACTACCCGCTGCTCAAGAAGCAGGTGGAGATGGGGCGAATGCTCAAAGTGTGGATGGACCAGCCGCGGTATCACACCACCGAAGACGGGCGCTGGGATTATCGCGTGACCATCATCTTCAAGAACGCTGCAGTCGCCAACGATCCCTTTGACGAAGACGCGCTCAAGAAACAGTTATTTCCCGATCAGGAAACGTATGAGCGGGAAGAGCAACGGCGATTTGAGACCCTCGACGCGCATTGGGATTTGCCGGTGAAGACGGTGGAGCTGGAAGGGAAGTAACCAACAATTCATTGGTTCAATCAATCTTCATCAGCCACGCCACCAGCTTCTCATGCCACTTCCAGGGCAACACCCGCTTCAGAAAGAGCTGCACGTGGGCATCCGGCCCGACCACGTAGCGTAGACGGGGATTAGGGTCCTGCGCGATGCGGGCGATCACTCGTGCAACCTCAATCGGATCCCGTTTGCGCAGCTTCTGCACCTGTGTCTTCATGCGCTCGCCGCGGGTGCGGTTCGGCGAGCTTCCATCGGCCGTCTTTTCGCCCAGCAGCACGTTGCGGGTCCAGATGTCGGTTTGGAACGATCCGGGTTCGACCAGCACTACTTTGATGCCGAGTGCGTTCACTTCCAGTCGAAGCGATTCGCTCCAGCCTTCCAGCGCGAACTTGGAAGCGGAGTAGCTGCTGATGGAGAGCGTCCCATGCAGGCCGCTGATGGATGACACCATGATGATGTGTCCGGAACGCTGGCGGCGCATGATCGGCAGCACGGCTTGAGTCAAGGCCACATGGCCGAAGAAGTTGGTCTCGAACTGCAGGCGAATTTCTTCGAGCTTCATGTCTTCCGCGAAACCAGCGACGGCAAACCCGGCATTGTTCAGCAGAACATCGAGGCGGCCGTGGTCGCGGACCAGGTCGGCAACGAATCCAGGGGTGGCTTCGAACTCGGTGATGTCGAGGCGCCGGATGTCGAACTGGCCGGTGACGCCGGATGCCGCCGCCGCTCTTTCAAGGTTCTCGCGGCGGGCGAGGTCGCGCATCGAGGCTACGACTCTGAATCCCGTCTTCGCCAGTTCCACCGCGGCCAACAGGCCGATGCCGCTTGATGAGCCGGTGACAAGGGCAAGTTTTTCAGGCACGAAGCCTCCAGGAAACCCTTTGGTATCTTGCCTCAACAGAGTACCCGGCAGCGCGAGAGTTTAGCTGGCGTTGACAAAAGGTGCAAACTCTTTCATCTTGACGCCCGGTTCCCCACGGCATACATTCTTTGGGCCATAGTGTGCGATGTCGAGCCTTCCCGCCCCGTCGCTCAATCTATAGCAGGAGCCAGCCATGAAGTCCCCGCATTTGCGTCGCTTTGTGCAAATATTTCTCGCCCCTCTGCTGTTCTGGATTGGTGCTCAAGCCGCATTCGCCGGCGTGACCTTCAAGCCGGCCAAGCAATATGCCGCGGGCACTTCTCCGCACGCAGTTGCTATTGGTGACCTCAACGGCGACGGCTGGGCGGACATGGTGGTAGCGAATCTGGGAACCCCCAAGGGCCTGGGCGGCAGCATCAGCGTCCTGCTCAACAACGGAGACGGCACGTTTAGTCGCGGCCTGAACTACGATCGCGGCGGCATCTTCGTTTCCGTGGTGGTGGGAGACTTCAACCAGGACGGCCACCTGGACGTGGCGGCCGCTAACGCAAAGGCCAATACCGTGGATGTGTTGCTCGGCAACGGCGATGGCACCTTCGGTGCGGTCGTCAGCTATGCGGCCAACCAGAACGAGATAGTGAAGTTCATCGCTTCCGGCGATCTCAGCCGTGATGGCAATCCGGACTTGATTGTGGCCGAAGGCTGTACGGACTCGCCCTGTCAAGCCAGCGATGTCGGCGTGCTCGTCGGCAATGGGGACGGCACTTTTCAGGGCATGGTCAGCTCCAGCACGAACGCGAAAAATGTGTTTTCCCCGGTCGTCGCCGACGTGAACGGCGATGGCAAGCTGGACGTGGTGGCGGGAACGGATTCCGGCGTTGTGACTTTTGCCGGCCACGGCGACGGCACCTTGGCATCCGGGCTTTTCCAGAACGCCAAGCTCGCCTTTGTTTCGCTTGCTTCCGGGGAGTTCAATAGCGACAGCAGTGCCGATCTTGCCGTCGTGAGTCTGGGTCAGTTTGCAAGTAGTTTGGGTGTGCTGCTAGGTAACGGCAGCGGAAAATTTTCCGGCGAAGTCGTGGGCGTCATCCGGCATCCGCTCTTCGTGGCGGCGGCGGACCTCGACAGTGACGGAAAGACGGATATGGTAGTGAAAGGTGGCGCCGACAACAACGTCTACGTGTTCTTTGGGAACGGAGATGCAACATTTCAAAAAGCGCAACCCTACACCGTGCACAGCTCGTTTGGTACGGTCACGATCGGCGATCTCAATAATGACGGGTATCCGGATATTGCTGCGCCGGACGGCAAGAGCACCGTCCAGGTGCTAATCAACGCCGGGCCGTAGTAGCTTTCACGGCGCCCGCAAAACATATTGCTTTCTAGAGTTACTCCGCCGGTGGATGCGCGGAACTGTCCCAGCAGCGCCCCGCAGGTTGCAAATCCCGCCACAATACGAGAACATAACCGTTTGCCTTACATCCCACAGTTCTCATAAGGAAGCGGCCGAAATATGGCGACGCGGCAGAAGCACGTAAAGACAGAGGCCGGCAAGCACGGCGGCAGTGAAATTCAGGCGCCCAAAGGCAAGTTGGGCGTGATGATTCCCGGCATGGGCGCCGTGGCCACCACGTTCGTGGCCGGCGTGGAGGCGGTTCGCAAGGGATTCGCCAAGCCCATCGGGTCGCTCACCCAGATGGGTACAATCCGGTTGGGCAAGCGTACCGACGCCCGTTCCCCCAAGCTCAAGGAATTCGTGCCCTTGGCGACGTTGAACGACCTGATCTTCACGGGCTGGGATATTTTCGAGGACGACATGTATGCGGCGGCGTCCAAGGCCGGAGTCCTCGAGCGCGACCTGCTCGACAAGGTAAAGCCGTTCCTTGCGACAGTGAAACCGCGCACGGCGGTGTTCGATCGGAACTACGTGAAGAGGCTTGACGGCTCGAATGTCAAAAAAGGCAAGAACAAGATGGATCTGGCCGAGCAGGTGCGGGCTGACATCCGCGAGTTCAGAAAGAGTTCCGGAGCCACGCGGCTGATTACCATCTGGTGCGGATCCACTGAGACCTTCCTCGAGCCCACTGCCGTTCACCAGTCGCTGAAGGCGTTTGAAAAGGCGATGACACAGAACGACGAGGGCATCGCGCCTTCGATGATCTATGCCTACGCCTCGCTGATGGAAGGCGTGCCGTTCGCGAACGGAGCCCCGAACTTGACCGTGGACCTCCCCGTCATGCACCAACTCTCGCGGGAGCATGAGGCCCCCATCTGCGGCAAAGACTTCAAGACTGGGCAGACCCTGATTAAGACCATTCTGGCGCCCGGATTCAAGGCCCGGATGATCGGCCTGAACGGCTGGTTCTCCACCAACATTCTGGGCAATCGCGACGGGGAAGTGCTCGAGGATCCCGGGTCGTTCAAGACCAAGGAAGAATCGAAGCTCTCAGTGCTGGAGCACATTCTGCAGCCGGACCTCTACCCCGACCTGTACGGCAAGTTCACCCACAAGGTACGCATTAACTATTATCCGCCGCGTGGTGATAATAAAGAGGGTTGGGACAACATCGATATCTTCGGGTGGCTGGGCTATCCGATGCAGATCAAAGTGGATTTCCTGTGCCGAGACTCAATTTTGGCGGCGCCGCTTGTCTTGGATCTAGTGCTCTTCCTCGACCTGGCACAGCGCAGCAGCCAGTTGAAGGGACTCGGGATCCAGGAGTGGCTCAGCTTCTACTTCAAGTCTCCAATGACCGCACCCGGGCTCTATCCCGAGCATGATCTGTTCATTCAGTTGATGAAGCTGAAGAACACACTGCGGCATCTGCGTGGGGAAGAGTTGATCACGCATCTGGGGCTGGAGTATTACGACTGAACCTGTGTGTGCGCGGGCGCCCTCGCCCGCGTAGGTGATTGAGGATGCCGTCCGTTGGCACGGCTTCAGTTTCCAGGAAGTCTACTTCCCAGGCACTACCAGTTCGGTGCGCCGTCACCCGCCTGGGTGGCTTGCCGTGACTGCCGGCTTGTTTCCGGCCGAGTGCGCTGCGACTCTGGATCCACGTTCCATTGGCCCACTTCACCTTCGCTACCTTCGCTCAATAACTTTTCGAATGCGCTCGAAGGCCCAGTCAATCTCGTCCCGCTGGATGACCAGGGGTGGCGCGATCCGGAGCACCCGGTCGTGGGTTTCCTTGCACAGGATTCCTTCCTCCTTCAGCGCCTCGCAGTACGGACGCGCGGGACTGTGGAGTTCGATCCCGATCCACAGCCCTTTGCCGCGGACTTCCTTCAGGTCGGGGCTGCGCAGCGTTTGCAGCAGTCCCAGGAAATAAGCGCCGAGTTCAGCCGAGCGTTCGACCAGCTTCTCATGGGTCAAGACGTGCAGGGCAGCGCGTGCCACGGCACAGCCCAACGGGTTGCCACCGAAAGTGCTGCCATGATCACCGGGCTTGTAGACACGGAGAATCTCCCAGGAAGAAAGCACTGCCGAGACCGGATAAAAGCCACCGGAAAGCGCTTTGCCGACGATCACCACATCGGGCCGGATGCCTTCGTGCATGTACGCGAACAGCTTGCCGGTGCGGCCGAGGCCGGACTGAATCTCGTCGGCCATAAGAAGAACGCGGTTCTGGCGGCAGATTTCAGCGGCCTCCTGCAAGAATCCTGGCGCCGGTATGATGATGCCGGCTTCGCCCTGGATGGGTTCGACCAGAAAGGCACAGGTGTCGGGCGTGATGGCATCCCGCAAGGCTTGCGCATCACCGAATGGGATAACCTTGAAACCGGGGGTGAATGGTCCGAAGCCGTCGCGATATTGCGAGTCGCTGGAGAAGCTGACAATGGTCACGGTCCGCCCGTGAAAGTTGTTTGAGCAGACGATAATTTCCGCTTTGCCCTCGGGAATTCCTTTTACTTTGTAACCCCACTTGCGGGCGGTCTTGATGGCGGTCTCCACCGCTTCCGCTCCCGAGTTCATGGGCAACGCCATGTCAAACCCGGTGAGTTCGTGCAGTTCCTTGTAGAACAGCGGCAGCTGATCGTTCCGGAATGCCCGCGAGGTCAGGGTTACCTTGCGTGCCTGCTCGATCATGGCCTTCAGAATTTTGGGATGGCAGTGGCCCTGGTTGACGGCCGAGTATGCAGCCAGGCAGTCCAGATAACGCTTGCCTTCGACGTCATACACCCACACGCCTTCGGCGCGCTCGATCACGACGTCTAGAGGGTGGTAGTTGTGCGCTCCGTATTCATTCTCAAGCTCGACAAAATCCCGCGTGCGCAATTTCTCTTCGGCTACGAATCCGTTATTCATATTTGCCTCTCTTTAGCTCTGGTACTGCTTAGGTCTGGTACTGCCTGCTCTCAAGCCACAAAGCGACCGTGCTTTCTAATTTTTCTCCAGCAACATCGTCAACAATGCCATCCGCACATAGAGTCCGTTCACCGCCTGGCGGAAGTACACTGCTCGTGGGTCTTCATCCACGGACTTGTCCAATTCGACGGTGCGCGGCAGCGGGTGCAGGATGAGCGCGTCCGCCTTCATCCTCTGCAAGACCTTCGAGTCGATGGCATAGCGCGTGAGCCCGCCCACGTCGGCCAGGCGCTCGGGCCGGATGCGGGTCTGATACACGACGTCTACTTCCCCAATGACCCGGCTGATGTCCGGCTCCAATTCGTAGCGCACTCCATGGTCATCGAGATAGCCGAGGATGTCCGGCTTCATCTGCAGTTCGGGAGGGCTGACGAAAAAGATTTTCACCCGTTCGAATTTTGCCAAGAGATACGCCAGTGACCGTGCGGTGCGCCCTTTGTCGAGCTCACCGATGATGGCGACGCTTAGGCCGTCCAGCGGACGCTCCCGGTAGATGGTGTACAGGTCGAGCAGGGCCTGGGTAGGATGTTGTCCGCCATCGCCGTCTCCCGCATTGATCACGGGCACGGGAGAAACCTGCGCCGCCCGTTTGGCGCCGCCTTCCTGATGATGCCGGATTACGATCACGTCCGAGTAGCTGCCGATGATGCGGATTGAGTCTTCTAGCTGTTCACCCTCGACCTCCGAGGAGAAGGCACGCGCCTGCTCGGTGGACAGCACGCTGCCTCCCAGCCGGTGCATGGCAGCCTCAAAGGAAAATCGCGTGCGCGTTGAAGGGGCATAGAAGAGTGCTGCCATGATGCGGTTCTGGTAGTCGAGCGAACCTCCGCGCGCCACCACCCGCTCCATCCCTCGCGAACGGTCAAAGAGTTCCATCAATAGCGGGACGGTAAACTGTTGCGACTCGACTACATGCTTCAGTTTCATATCGCGCCCGGACTTTGTCTGCACTTGCTCGCTTCCCGGTTGACTGGGCGGGACCAAGACATGCTCTCCCATAAATCACCTTCCTCCGACCGGAAGTTCCAGTTGCTCGTGTGCATCGAGGGCCCCAAGACCCAAATCCAGCACAATGTGGGTACCCGCCCATCCAGCTACCGCCCGGCGGAGATTCTCGCAGGAGGTGATGATGGCCTCCCGCCCTCCATGCCGCAGGAACCGCAAAACAGACTCGACCTTGGGACCCATGTTGCCGGGCGGGAAGTGTCCGGCGCCGGCATAGGTCTCCAAATCGCCGGAGTCCACAAGGTGCAGCGGTATCTGGGTTGGTTTCTTGTAGTCCAGATACACGTAATCGGTGTCGGTGGAAATGACGAACAGGTCCACTCCAAGACGCGACGCCAGCAGGGCCGAAGCACGGTCCTTATCAATGACCGCCTCGACCCCCTGCAGTCTTCCTTGGTTCCACGCTACCGGGATGCCACCGCCTCCACTTGCAATCACCAGCACACCGTGCCCCATCAAATCCTGAATGACTTCCAGCTCTACGATCTCAATCGGCTCCGGTGAGGGGACGACTCGCCGATAGCCGCGCGCCGCATCCTCTACGATTTCCCAGCCGAACAGCCGCTTGCGTTCCTCCGCGTCCGCTTGCGAGTAGAAGGGCCCGATGGGCTTGCTGGGCCGCTGCATCGCCGGATCGTCCAGCGAGACGACCACTTGAGTCAACACCGTCACGACAGGCACATCTACACCCGCGAGCCTGAGCTCCGTGGCCAGCGATTGCTGCAGCAGGTAACCGATCTCGCCCTGGGTAGAGGCGTCACATACATCGAGCGGGTGTCCGGGAACCTGGCTTGCCCCGCGCTCCGAGCGCAGAAGCGCCGCTCCCACCTGCGGCCCGTTACCATGAGTAAGAACGATGCGGTAGCCGTCACGAACCAGTCCAACGATTTCCTTCGCTGTACGCTGTGCGTTCGCCAACTGCTCGGCGATAGTGCCTTTCTCTCCGGCACGAATCAGCGAGTTCCCGCCCACCGCAAGCAGCATGGTTTTCATGGCTGCTCCTGTTACGAGTGCACCAGCTCCGGCAATGCCAGCTCCGGCAATGCCACTGCCTGCACGGGCTCCACGGGCACGTCTTTCATCAGTTCCAACATGATTGCCTTCTGGGCGTGCAAGCGGTTCTCCGCCTGCTGAAAAACTACCGAGCGTGGGGAATCGATCACGTCGCTGCTCACTTCTTCACCACGATGCGCGGGCAGGCAGTGCATGAAAATGGCATCCCTATTTGCGAGCGCAAAAAGCACTGCATTCACCTGATACGGGCGGAACGCTTCGCGCCGCTTCTCCACTTCTGCTTCCTGGCCCATGCTGGTCCAGACGTCGGTGTAGACCACGTCCGCCGCGGTTACCGCCTCTCTGGCATCGTTCGTAATCCTGCAACGGCCGCCCGTTTCTCGGCCCTGCTCCCAGGCCCATGCGACAGCACTTGCTTGGGGCTCATAACCCGGCGGTGTTGCCACCCAAAGGTCCACACCCAGCTGGGCGCCCGCGAACATGAGCGAGTGCGCGACGTTATTGCCATCACCCACGAACGCAACCTTCAGCCCATCCAATCGGCCCTTGATCTCCCACATGGTGAGGTAGTCCGCCATGGCCTGGCAGGGATGACTGTAGTCGGTGAGACCGTTGATCACAGGAATCCGGGCATACCGCGCCATCTGCTCGACGATCTCGTGGGCGAAGGTGCGGATCATGATGCCCTGCACCATGCGCTCCAGGTTCTTGGCCACGTCGTAAACGGACTCACGCTTGCCCAGGTTGATTTCCGCGGGAGAGAGATACAGCGAAAATCCGCCCAGCTGCTGAATGCCCACGTCAAAAGTCACACGCGTGCGCAACGAGGGCTTCTCGAAAATCATGGCCAGCGTCTTGCCCTTGAGCGTTTCACTGTAGGCACCGGGGTGGGCCTTGATTTGCCGCGCCAAGAGCAACAGGTACTCGATCTCTGAAGGCGAAAAGTCCTTGATCGAAATGAAGTCCTTGATACTCATCGTCCCACTCCCACCGGCATGTGTTCCCGAGTGAATTGAGCCAGGATCTCCAGCAGGCCTGGCTGTGTCAGTTCTTCCACCTCGTAGGAGACCCGCAGACTGGGCCGGTCCAGCTTGATGACTCGTGCCAGGTCAATTGGTGTAGCGATCAGGACCAGGTCGCAAGGGACACGGTTGATCGTCTCTTCGAGTTCATGCCGCTGCATCGCACTGTAACCCATCGCCGGCAGCAGGCTGGTCAGATGCGGATAGCGTTCATAGGTGCTGCGAATGGAGCCAACCGCGTAGGGCCTTGGGTCCACCAACTCCGCCGCTCCGCATTGCCGCGCCGCCACCACACCCGCTCCGTAGGGCATTTCGCCGTGCGTGAGCGTGGGGCCGTCCTCTACCACCAATACGCGCTGCCCCTTGACCAGTTCGGGAGCAGCTACGGAAACGCGGCAGGCGGTTTCGACGATCGCAGCTTTGGGGTTGTTCAGGCGAGTGTTTTGGCGGACGGTGTCTATATCGCGCTGCGCCGCGGTGTCTACTTTGTTGATCACGACCACATCCGCGCGCCGCAGGTTCACCTCTCCGGGGAAATATGACAGTTCATGTCCGGGGCGATGCGGATCGGCAACCACAATTTCGAGATCAGAAGCGTAGAACGGAGTGTCGTTGTTGCCGCCATCCCACAAGATAATGTCCGCTTCCTTCTCTGCCTGGCGCAGGATCCGCTCGTAGTCCACACCGGCGTACACCACGGTCCCCTGACGGATGTGGGGCTCGTACTCCTCACGCTCTTCGATGGTGCACTGTTGCAGGTCCAGGTCTTCCATCGTGGCAAACCGTTGCACGGCCTGTGCTGCCAGATCTCCGTAGGGCATGGGATGACGGATGACTACCGGCTTCCAGCCCTGGCGCCGCAGTTCGGAGGCAACCAGGCGCGACAGCGGGCTCTTGCCGCATCCCGTCCGTACCGCGCAGATCGAGATGACCGGGACGAAGGACTTGAGTTGGGTGTGCTCGGTTCCCAGGAGCCAAAAATCCGCGCCAGCCGCGACTGCCCGCGAAGCGAGGTGCATAAGATTCTGGTGCGAGACATCGCTGTAAGAGAACGCAACGGCATCGACACCGTGTTCCGCGACCAGCTTCTCCAGGTCTCTTTCTTCAAAAATAGGAATGCCCTCCGGATAGAACAGCCCTGCCAGCTCGTGCGGATACCGCCGGTTCGCGATATCCGGGATCTGAGTGGCAGTGAATGCGATGACCCTGTATTCGGGGTTGTTGCGAAAGACCACATTGAAGTTGTGAAAATCCCTGCCCGCGGCGCCAAGAATGAGGATTCGTTTCATAGCCATGCCCCCAATTGGAGATCACGCACCATCTATCTTCCTGTGTGGCTGACAATGGTGGCTGTGCCGCTTATCACCATTGCGTGTGACTCTGGACACAGCTACAGGGTTGGGACAACATTGATATCTTCGGGTGGCTGGGCTATCCGATGCAGATCAAAGTGGATTTCCTGTGCCGAGACTGGGTGGGGAAGAGTTGATCACGCATCTGGGGCTGGAGTATTACGACTGATCGTATGGGATTCGATAAAATGACCCTGCCAGGGTCGCCACCCGGCAGGGTCTTTCGTTACGGATGAAGTGTTCTTCGCTCTATTTGCAAGCATCGCTGACCATTTTCAGGCTGGTAACGTGCAGGTCGGCGTATTCCTTTCCACCAGCTTCTTTCTTTTCGTGCTCTTCCATCTTTACTTCCTGAGTTTTCGACTTGTGGGTAACGGAGCCGGTGACCGTCACCGTGTGGCCTAGGTGGTGGGAGAGAATAACGCTGGTGCTGCTCAGCTCCCAGAACTTGCCGTCCTCCCCTGTCAGGGAGAAGCCGCCCGGTTCTTCACCTTTCTGCAAACAACCGGTGGCACTCTGTGCGGCCACCATCATCTTGTGCGCCGGCTTGGCTGGCGATGCTTGGGTATCGCCGTATTGTGCGCTCAGGCTCAGCGGCAAACAACCCGCTAACAATATAGCGACCAACCACAAAGAGAGTCGCCCAATTTTGTGGGACATAGTCTACCTCCTCAGATTTTAGCTGGACCTTTCCCGCAGCATAGCACGGGTCGGAGCTTGGGCAATCAGGCGGGGCGTGTCGGCAAGGATACTCCTGCCGGCGCGGGCCCGCTTCGGGAACGTGGCGAAATAGATGACCTGTAGACCTGGCTCTCGAAAAGGAGTCAGGCGATCTTCTTCTCCCGCCTGTACTCGTCGAACTTCTCCAGGAAGCGGTCAATGTCTTTCTTTTGCAGATAGTAGGGCGTTGACAGCCGCAGCTTCGACGGCTCCCCGCCGCGGATACGGATCCTGTGCGTCTTCCACAGCCAGTTCTCCAGGTCCATACGCGGGATGGGCGGAACGTTGACCGTCGCAATGGCGCAGCGCAGGGCCGGGTCGGGAGAAGTCCAGGACTCGGCGCCGCGTTTCATCATTTCCGCAAGGATATAGTCGGCCTGGCGACGGTGGCGGCGCTCGATGCGGTCCATGCCGATTGTGTTTGCCAGTTCGATGGCGGCGCGCAGGCCAGCCAGCGCGGGCACGTTCGACGAGCCAATGCGCTGGAAGCGCTCGGCGCGCAGCTGGGGCTCGTCCCAGCCTTCGGTGGCGATGGTGTTCCAGATGCGGTCGATTACTTCGTCGCGCACGTAGAGGAAGCCGGAACCCTTGGTTGCCTGCAGCCATTTGTGCGGGCTGGAGGAGTAAAGGTCGCAGCCTAGACTGTGGAGATTGAGCGCCATCATGCCGGTGACGTGAGCGCCGTCGACGGCCGAGAGAATCCCCTTGGAGCGAGCAAGCGCGCAGAGTTCTTTGGCGGGCAGCACGACGCCGGTGACCGTGGTGATGTGGCTGAAGAACATCACGCGGGTGCGCGGGGTGATGGCGTCGTTGAACAGGTTGAGCACCTGCTCGGTGTTGTGAACGGGCTTGGGCAGGATGACCTTCTTCACCACAATTCCGTAACGTTTGGCTTTGAGGTTCCAGGGATGCTCGCCGCCAGGGTGCTCCTGGTCGGTCATCAGGACTTCGTCGCCGGGCTTCATATCGATTCCGTTGGCGATGTAGCTGTTGGCCTCGGTGGCGTTGCGCAGCAGCGCGAGTTCGTCGCGTTTGCAGCCTACGAAGGCGGCGAGCGGGTCGCGGAATTCGTTCCAGGCGGCGTATCCCCAGATGGGATAGTCTTCGGGATCCTGTTGGGCCATTTTTTCGGTCTGGTTGTAGGCGTCGAATATGGCGCGCAGGACGGGGGCGGGGCTGGAGCCGACGGTGCCGTTGTTCAGATAGACTTCGTCCTCGGGAATAAGAAACTGCTTGCGCAATTCTGACCAGTAGGCCTCTTCGTTCTTTTCGTACAGGCTGGAGTCAGGCAGGGTGGAGGGAGTTTTGTCCAATTGGGCAAAGAGGCTGCTACGCAAGGCGAGGGTGGCGGCGAGGCCGTTAGTGGTGGTGGCGATGAAGCAGCGGCGATCGAGCAAGAGGAACCTCCTGAAACGCAGGGAACGGGTCATGTTACGACTGGGGGCGAGACGTAGCAAGCTACGTCTCTACGGGGCGGGAGGATTTTCACGCAGCTTTGAATGGGAAAGTGCATCTTAGGGGGAAAGACCTGCTTGGGGGGAAGATGACGAATCGCGCAATCTGGTGGATGGGCTTGGGTATCGTGATGTCGTGGACGGTGATGCCGTGGGCGGCAGATGCGACCGGCACCAAGGTCATCGATACCGAGAAATCGGTCATGACGGTACGGGTGTTCAAATCGGGGCTGTTTTCGGCATTCGGGCACGAGCATGAGATCAGCGCGCCCATCCAGGCGGGGTCGTTCACGGAAGGCAATCCATCGGTCGAGCTGGCCGTGGATGCACGCCAGATGCGGGTCATGGACAAGGACGTCTCCGACAAAGACCGGGCGGAGATCCAGCAGACAATGCTTGGTCCCACCGTGCTGGACAGCGAGAAGTTCCTGGAAATCCGGTTCCGCTCGACGCAGGTAGATCGCCTGGGTGAAAGCAAATGGATCGTGCATGGGGACCTGACGATTCATGGACAAACCCAACCGGTGAAGGTGGATGTCAAAGGGCAGAATGGGCACTATCGGGGGTCTGCCGAAGTGAAACAAAAGGACTTCGGGATCACCCCGATTACCGTCGGCGGCGGGGCGGTCAAGGTTAAGAACGAGTTGCGGGTGGAGTTTGAGATTGTCGGGAAATAGGACCTAACCCGAGAGAACAGAGGGAAGCCGTTTTCCGGGTTCCAGATAACCTTGCTGTTAGATTCTGCGTCCAACCCCCTAGGGGAAATCCCAGGAAAAGGTGTCTCCCAGCAGGGGTATAATTAGAGGTAGAGATCCCGGGTGGGACGGAAAAGGGAGTGGGTTATGAAGCTTCGGCTCTTGGTACTGACGGCTGCGCTGTTGGCATTCAGCTATGCGGCGCCGTGGAGTTTTTCGCAGGATCAGGGCAGCTCCAGTCCGGCTGACCAGAACGCTTCAGGCAACACGGCTCCGGCTGATCAGGCTGCACCCCCGCCTGCGGCCGTGCAGGCCGCCGACCCCGATAAGGTCAAGCACGATGGTGGCAAGAACGATGTGGATGCCATCGGCAACCGCAAGATGGGCAACCGTGGCATGGGGAATTGGTACTCCATCGAAGGCGAGATCCGCATGGGCAAGCAGTACGCCCAGCAGGTGGAAGCCAGCGTGAAGCTGGTCCAGGACCCGGTGGTGACCGAATACGTGAACCGTATCGGGCAAAACCTGGTCCGTAACTCAGACGCGCAGGTCCCTTTCACCATCAAGGTAGTTGACTCCGATGAGATCAATGCGTTCGCGCTGCCCGGCGGGTTCTTCTATGTGAACTCCGGGCTGATTCTAGCGGCGGACGAGGAAGCGGAACTGGCTGGAGTGATGGCGCACGAGATCGCACACGTGGCGGCCCGCCATGCCACCCGGCAAATGACCCGCTCACAGTGGGCCAATATCGGCACCATCCCGCTGATCTTCATGGGCGGCGGCATTGGATATGCGGTGCGCTCGGCGGCAGGCATCGGTTTGCCGATGACCTTCCTGACCTTCCAGCGTGGCTTCGAGGCGGAAGCGGATTACCTGGGACTGCAGTACATGTACAAGACGGGATACGATCCGCAGGCGTTCATCAGCTTCTTCGAAAAGGTGCAAGCGAAGGAGAAAAAGAAGCCGGGCACACTGGCCAAGGCATTTGCCTCGCACCCGCAAACGCCGGACCGGATTGAGAAGTCGCAGGAAGAGATTCAGACCATCCTGCCGGCGCGGCCGCAGTATCTGGTGACGACCTCGGAGTTCGACGAAGTTAAGACCCGCCTGGCTGCTCTGGAAAACCGTCGCAAGGTGCTGGACGAAAAGGAAAGTGGAAAGCCCAGCCTGCGGCGGACGTCTTCGACCGACAAGACCAGTAAAGATGACAAGGGAGACGACGATCATCCGACTCTGAAGCGGAGAGACGACACCAAGCAGAATTAGCGTGGTGGGAATGTGCACTGACCGGCGGCTGCGGCCGCCGGCTTTGTTTTTGTGCATGCTGGAAAATCGAGGCTCAAGTCAGAAAGGAATTTGAGGATAAAAACCAAAGAGCCGCAACGTACGTTGCGGCTCTTTCTTGCGCGGAAACAACGTGGGTTCGATTCTTACGCAGCCTCTTTCGTGGCCAGCGACTGAACACGATTACGGCTCTCCGAAGAGGAACTGATGACTTTCATCTCGTGCCAATCGTAGGGAAATTCTTTGCCGCAGTCCAAACACACCACGTACGTACCGGTGAGGGAGGCCGCCGAGTTGCGGCGGGACCCGGGTCGGACCGTGATGGGGAAACTGTAGTGGTTGTGCCAACAGCCAAAGAACGCATCGTATAATTTCGCAATCATATTTCGTCCTCTCCAAAACAGAAGGCTCTACCTGGCCCTTTACCTGGGACTTCCCAATACCCCTCTTTCCCAGCTTAAGTAGTTAGATTCAGCTTTGGTCAAAAGGGTTCGACAGAGATACGTACGCCATGGGTGCGGTAGATTCCCTGGCCGGGAATGCTTGTGGAATAACCGGTTTAGAGAAGTGAACCTAAGTCGCGGTGAGTGTGCAAGAAAGGTTCTCAGATGCTGGTTCCCAGTTCTCCGTGGCGAACCACTAAAACCGAGGGGCTGGTCAAACGTTCTCCGGGCCTGTCTTTTTTCGGGCTGAACACTTGGCCATGATGGCGGAACGGAGGCGGTTGCGAAGGTCTTCGGGAAGTGGGTAGAGTTGCGAGTCGCGGTAGATCTCGATGGTCTTCTTGGTGGTATCGCAGACGACGTAGCAGTTGTGGCACCAGGCGAGATGATCTTCCAGCTCCGCCTTTGTTCGGTCGTCGATGCTGCCGTCGAGGTAGTTCGTCAGCTCTTGCAGAAATTCAGAGCATTTCACGGTTTGCCATCTCCGCTCTCGCGTCTCTGGAAGTAACGGCTGAGCCGTTCGCGCAGCTGCAACCGAGCACGCAGCAGCCGCGACTTGACCGCGGGAATACTGAGGTCGAGCGCCTCGGCAGTCTCCTCGGTCGAGAGACCTTCCACATCCCTCAGGACAAATACCGTCCTAAAACTTGCGGGCAGGCCCTGTATGGTGCGAGTCAAGATCTCACGCAACTCCGACTGAGTGTATTGCTGCTCGGGGTTGGGGCTCCAGTCCGCGACTTCGCGCGGAATCGAATCCTCTTCGGTCTTGACCTCTTCATCCAGTGAAACTGTGCGCTCGGGCCGGCGACGGCGCAACTTCATCAGCGCCTCGTTGACCGCGATACGCACCAGCCAGGTATAAAACTTCGACTGGCCCTGGAACTGAGTCAGGTTGCTATACGCCTTAAGGAACGCATCCTGCACCACGTCTTCCGCGTCTTCGCGGTTCTGCGTGATGTGCTGCGCGATGCGAAATACGTTCCGGTCGTAACGTCGCACCAGCTCTTCGAAGGCTGCGACGTCTCCGCCTTTGGCTGCCTGAACCAGCGCCAGTTCGTCACTGACCGGCTCACCTATTTTGGGTTGGATGGTGCTCATCGTCCTTCCGATGCAACAATTTTCCAGCCTGCGGCCAGAGACAAGAGTGTTATTTTACTTGGTAACCCGGCCTGTGGCGTAACTCTTTTGACGTATCCACAGACGGTTGGTTTGAGCTAAATTCAGTCGTCGGTGGTCAGTCGCAGGGCGCGCCGGATGACCAACGGCTAGCGACCAAAGACTGACGACCGCCAGCCCCAAGTGCCATATAATCAGAGCTTAGACGAGATGAAAGGGCGAAAAAACCCGTCGAGCACTCGCGATGCGGCCAGTGGTCCAGCGGCAATGGCAGAAAAAACCGGGATTGAGCAGATCGTCGAGAAGGCGGTGTCCCAGGTACTGGAAAGCCAGGTTCCGCAGCTGCGGGAAGAGCTGGTCCGCCGGGTTCTGGAAGAGATTCAACCCCAGCTGGCGCAGGCACCGGCGGCAGCCACTGACGGAGCCAGTCCGGTCAACCTGCTGAAGGCGATCTTGGCGATTCACGCTGGCGCGACACAAAGAGAGATTCTTCGCGCCCTGCTGGACAACACAGTCCGGTACAGCGGGCGGGTCGCGCTGTTCGTGATCAAAGCTGGGGCCGCGACCGGATGGCAAGGCCGCGGACTCGACAAGAACGACGACGCAGTAAAGGATTTTGCTCTGGACGTCAACACCGGCGTAGCCTCCCGGGCCATGCAGTCCCGCATGGCATTCACCGGTACCACTAGTGAGATGGATCCGCAGTTTGTCGCGCAGTTTGGGGCAGCGGTGGACGACCAGGTATTGCTGCTTCCCCTTTTGCTGAAGGATAAGATCGCGGCGCTGGTGTATGCCGATGCGGGAGTCGAGGCGGGCGGGAAGATGGATGCAGCGGCGCTGGAGGTGCTGGTTGCGGCAACCAGCGCCTGGCTGGAAGTCACATCGCTGCGCAAACAGGCGCTGAAAGAAGGCACGGCCGATGCGGGTGGGGTAGAGAAACCCGAGGCAGCACCGCCGGTTCAGACCGTTTCATCGTTTTCCGATCCCTTTGCGTCACATGCGCCCAAGCACGTTGTGGAAACGTCCCCTTCAGAGTTTGTAGAACCAGCTGCCGCCTCCCCGACTGCTGAAGCGGAACCCGTGCCGGTATCCTCGGCAGCGGCCGCCGCTCCGGCGCCGGCGACGGATGCGTTTGCGAAGCTGCCGCCCGAAGAGGCCGATATCCACCGCAAAGCCCAGCGCTTCGCCCGCCTGCTGGTGGATGAGATCAAGCTGTACAACCAGGTTAAGATGACCGAGGGTCGCAAGAACAAGGATTTATACGATCGTTTGAAGGAAGACATCGACAAGAGCCGCGCCACTTACCGGAAGCGCTATGGCAGTACGGTCGCCGCCAGCGCCGACTACTTTACCCAAGAAGTCGTCCGCAGCCTGGCCGAGGATGACAGTTCGATCATGGGCGCCAATTTTCGGCGATAATTGAAGCAGTGGTTCTCCATCGCTCGAAACTGGTTCTCGTCCCGATCCTGGCAGTTCTGTGCGCCTGTTGCTCCGCGTTGCTGCAGCAGGCGGCGGCGCAGTCTTCCACGAAGAAAACCCCTTCCACGCCCAAGAAGAGCAGCAAGGCCAGCGCGGCCAGCACGAAGCGCAAGCGAACCTCCCCTCGTCTCCGCCGCATGCATCAAGCGTTTGTGGCGTCAGCTAGCTTGAAACCAATGGCGCAACAGTTGCTTCAGGACCGGACTGCGGCAGCCTACGCGGGAGTGGAGGCCTACGCGCGCCGCCATGCCAAAGAAGATGCTGGCGCGCTGGCCTGGCTGGTGGTGGGTTATGCGCATGTGCTCGACCACGACGATGCCAAGGCGATTGATCCCCTGAATCTGGCCAAGCCTCAGGCGGGAGACCTCGGGGATTACGTGAGTTTCTACCTGGGAGATTCTTACCTCCAGAGTGGACGAACGGCGGAAGCGATTGCAAACCTCAATGAGTTTGGTAAGACGTATCCGGATTCGCTTCTGATTCGGGACGCGCATGTAATCTCCGCCAAAGCTCTGCTGGTGGAGGGACGGGCGCAGGAGGCGGTGACGCTGCTCGAAAAAGACCGCGAACCAAGCCGCGCTGATTTAGAACTGGTGCTGGCACGTGCCTACGCCGCAGCGGGACAGACCGCAAAAGCAGTGACCACCTTGCGTAATCTGTACTTCACCATGCCGCTAAGTCTGGAAGCGAGCCAGGCTGAGATCGAATTGCCGAGATTGGTCGCCACCGCCGGAGCGCCTCCACCGGGGCCTAACATTCGCAGGACGCGGGCCGATCTGTTGGCCCAGGGCAAACGCTTCAACGAGGCTGCGGACGAATACCGCGGTTTGCTGGACGAGGTGAGCGCCGATGACCGTCCTGAAATCCAACTGGCCATGGGAACGGCATTACGCCGGGCTGGAAGAAATAGGGAAGCCAGGCAGGCACTGGAGCCGATCTCCAAGCCTGAGCTCAATGCCGAGCGTCTCTTCAACCTGGGTGAGATTGCTCGTGCTTCCGATGATGATGAGGGTTTCCTGCGGATCCTGGGACAACTCCGGCAAACCGCTCCCACTAGTCCATGGCTGGAACAAGCATTGCTTTCAGCGGGCAATATCTACCTGCTGCGACGCGATTACGACCGCGCGATCGATCTCTATCGCGAGTTGCAACAGCGTTTTCCAAACGGCGGCCGGGCCTCCTATGCGCACTGGAAAGTGGCCTGGCTGAGTTTGCGGCAGGGAAGGACCGAGGAGGCCAAGAACGGCTTTGAACAACAGATTGCGCTGTACCCAAGTTCAGCCGAAGTGCCGGCTGCGCTCTACTGGCGAGGAAGGCTGGCGGAAGAAGAAGGAGCGCCAGCCAAGGCGCATGCCTACTACCGGACACTTTCCGAGCGCTTTCGGAACTACTACTACGGGGAGTTGGCGCGGCAACAGCTCCGAAGGATCAAAGATGGCGGCGATCCTGTTCATTACGCCCTCTTGGATCGTGTTCCGGCTATCAACAATGCCAAGGTGATTGCGGATGCGGCTCCCGACGACGACTTGCGGGTGCAGAAGGCGGACTTGCTCGAGAACGGAGCGTTATTGGACTTCGCTGTCCGCGAGCTGCAAGCCGCAGCCAGTGATGAGAAAGGGAACTGGCTTACGGCGGAAACCGCTCGTCTGTACGAAGATGCCGGGCGCTATGACATGGCCATTCAAGCCTTGAAGCGCGCTGTGCCGAATTACTTTGCCGTGGACTTGCCCAGCTTGCCACGAGCCTATTGGGAAGCGCTCTTTCCCAAACCGTATTGGACGGACCTGAAAAGATTTTCATCCGCCAACGCGTTGGATCCCTATCTGGTGGCCTCACTCATCCGGCAGGAATCGGAATTCAATCCCAGCGCGGTGTCGCGAAAGAATGCGGTTGGGCTGATGCAGTTGTTGCCCAAAACCGGGAAGACCGTTGCCAAGCAGGAAAAGCTGAGGCACTTTTCCGATCAGCAGTTGTTCACCCCGGGAGTGAACCTGCAGCTCGGAACCCGATACTTCCGCAGCATGGTGGATAAGTTTGGCGCGTTCGAATACGCGCTGGCGGCGTACAACGCCGGCTCGGATCGGGTGGAAGAGTGGCTGGGGCAGGGCAAGTATCGCGACCCTGAGGAATTTGTGGAATCCATACCCTTCACCGAGACCCGAGAGTACGTGCAGGCCATCCTGCGGAATGCCAATGTATACCGGCAGTTGTATGGAGCGCCGTAGGCAACGGCCCAGCGAATTTACAATTTTTTACCTCGCTTCCCCAGGATCGGTCAGTAAGATATCCCTTAGTTCCGCAATAACGTTCTATTCCGGCCAACCGGCCACATACAGGAGAAATCACATGAAGGCTACGAATCCAATCGCTCCAGGCTTCCGGACTGTTACTCCGTCTCTGGTAGTTCGGGGCGCCGCACAAGCCATCGATTTCTACAAGAAAGCACTCGGCGCAGAAGAGCTCATGCGCATGGCGGGTCCGGGCGGCAAGATCACCCATGCTGAGATCAAGATCGGCGATTCCATTATTTTTGTTACCGACGAAATGCCGGAGATGGGATGCAAGTCTCCGCAGAGTCTGGGAGGAGCAGCCGGCAGCCTGTACCTCTACGTCGAGGACGTGGACACGTCCTTCAAACGGGCGCTCGATGCGGGAGGCAAGACCAGTATGCCCCTCGCCGATATGTTCTGGGGAGACCGCTTCGGCTCTTTCGTGGATCCCTTCGGGCACACCTGGGGCCTGAGCACGCATGTAGAAGACCTTACCGAGCAGGAGATCGAAGAGCGGGCCAAGGACTTCTATGCGCAGATGGCGCAGAAGAAGTCGGCCTAGTCGCTGCCGAAAAACGCTTCGCGGGGGGCGCCTGGAATTCTCAGCGCCCTCCGTAGGCTACGCATGGCGTGAATGACGATGGCAGCCCGAAGGTGGAGGCAAGTTAACCTTCGGTTCCCGGATGTCAGTTCTCAGTGCCCAGCTGGGGTTATGCGGACTTTTCGGAGGCGGGTGTCTTGGCGAATAGGATTTCGATCACCAGCAGTCCTGCTCCGATGACAATGGCGCTATCGGCCACGTTGAATGCAGGCCACTGATACTTGCCGAGGTAGAAAAGCAGGAAGTCCACTACCCGGCCGTTAATCAGGCGGTCCCAAAGATTGCCCAGCGCGCCGCCGAGGATAAGCGCCAGGCCAACCCCAGTGGTAGTCATGGAATGACTGTTTCTCCACAACAGAGCCGAGACGATAACCAGCGCCACGATCGAAAACAGTACCAGCACGGCGATTTTCCACTCGGAGGGTGAGTCGGCAAAGAGGCCGAAGGCAGCGCCGCGATTCTCCACATGGGTGAGGCGGAAGAAATCTGGAATCACCGAGATGCTGTCGTGCAGCGCAATGTTCTTTGCGATGGCCCACTTCGCCATCCGGTCGAGTAGCACAATACCCAGGGCGATCAGAAAGTGGAATTTGCGCATGGCGTGAGTCGTCATTCGGGTACTACTTCTTAGATTCCTTTGCGGGTGCGCTGGCTTCGATCTCCTTCAGCACGGCACTGCAGCGTTCGCACACCGTGGGATAGGCCGCGTCTTCGCCCACATGGGTGGAGTAATTCCAGCAGCGCTCACACTTCTTGCCCGCAGCTTTGCTTACCTGAACAATGACTCCTCCGGTGCCGTTTCCAGAAGCGCCTGCTTCCAACGTGACTGCCGAAACAATGAACAGATACCGCAGCTGCTCTCGATAGCGGATAAGCACGGAGTACGCGGGCTCGGTGGCCGTTACTGTGACTTGGGCCTCGAGGCCGCCGCCGATCAGCTTACTGTTGCGGGCTCCCTCGAGCTCCTTGAGCACCTCGTTGCGGACCGCGTGCAGTGTGGTCCAGTCTTCCCGCTGCTTTGGGTCCTCCACGGCAGCGCTGTTGCCGAGAATATCTGCTGCCGCGGGGAATTTGGCCAGGTGGGCGCTTTCCGGACGATTGCCAAGCTTGGGAAGATATGGCCACACCTCGTCGCAGGTAAAACTCATGATGGGCGCGAGCAGACTGACCAGCGCCTCGCCGATTCGCCAGATCGCGGTTTGCGCCGCCCGGCGGCCGGGCGAGTTCGGGGCAAAGATATACAGGCGGTCTTTCAGCACGTCGAAATAGAAAGCGCTGAGTTCGACCACACAGAAGTGGTTCACGCGCTGGTAAATTTTGTGGAAAGCAAATTCGTCGTACCAGCGGACCACGTCCGCCGCCATGGCGGCGGTCTGGCACAGCATGTATTGATCGAGCGCTTCCATTTTGTCGAAGGGCACGGTATCGCGCTCCGGATCGAAATCACCGAGATTGCCCAGGATGTAGCGGAAGGTGTTGCGAATCTTGCGATAGTTCTCGGCCACGCGCTGCATCAGCTGCTCGGAACCGACCACGTCTTCGCGAAAATCGACCGAAGCTACCCACATGCGAACGATCTCGCCGCCGAGTCGGTTGGCGATATCCACCGGGTCCACGTCGTTCCCACGGGACTTGGACATTGCGCGTCCTTGTTCGTCCAGCGTCCAGCCGTTGGTGGACACCATGCGGTACGGCGCTTGGTTCCGCGTACCAACAGCACACAGCAGGGAAGAGTGGAACCAGCCACGGTACTGGTCGCCGCCTTCGAGGTACAGGTCAGCCGGCCAAGGCAAGCCGGGCTCCTGGCCGAGCACCGCAGCGTGGCTGGAGCCGGATTCGAACCAGACGTCGACAATATCGGTCTCTTTGGTGAACTTTCCCGCGCCGCAATGGCCGCACGTCGTTCCCTGCGGCAGCAGAGCATCCACTTCTGGCGTGTACCAAGCGTCAGCTCCGGAGCGCGCGAACAGCTCCACCACTTTGCGGTTGATCTTCGCATCGTTCAGCGGCTTGCCGCAGCCCTCGCAGAGGAAGACAGCGATGGGCACGCCCCAGACGCGCTGGCGTGAGATGCACCAGTCGGGACGGGTGGCGATCATGTTGGAGATGCGCTCCTCGCCCCAGGCGGGGTCCCACTTGACCTTCTTGATCTCGTCCAGTGAACGAGTTCGGAGCGTGCCCCCCGGCATGGATGTTTCCATGGAGATAAACCACTGCTCGGTGGCCCGGAAAATAATGGGATTGTGGCAGCGCCAGCAGTGTGGGTAGGAGTGTTCCAGCTTCTCGGCGTGCATGAGCACGCCGCGTTTTTTCAGCAGTTCGACGATAGGCGCGTTGGCCTCAAAAACTTTCTTTCCCTCGTAATCCGGAAGACCATTGTGCATGACGCCGGATGCGTCCACGTTGGTGGTGAGGTCGAGCTTGTACTTCACACCGGTGGCAAAATCCTCCGCGCCATGCGAGGGAGCTGTGTGCACCACGCCAGTGCCCGTATCCATGGTGACGTAGTCGGCGAGCACACCCAGAATCGCCCGATCTAAGAACGGATGCACGAAGTTCGCATACTCAAGTTTCTTGCCGGGGAAGTGCGCCAACCTCTGGGTTGCGGTAAGGCCTGCCTTGCCCGCAAAGTCGTTCGCCAGTTTGTCAGCGACGATGTACACCTCGCCACCGGATTCAAGTGCGACGTATTCCTCATCAGGGTGGAAGGCCACAGCCATGGATGCAGGCAGCGTCCACGGAGTGGTCGTCCAGATCACGGTGAAAACCTTTTTTCCTTTGAGCGCAGGATCGAGCGCGGCCGGATCTCCGGTCAGGGGATATTTCACCCAGACGGTAGTGCTGGTGTGGTTCTCGTACTCCACCTCGGCTTCAGCAAGAGCCGTCTTGTCGTGGATGCACCAGTACACCGAACGCAGGCCCTTGTACACAAAGTTTTTCTCGAAGAAGGAGTAAAACGTCGCCAGCACCACCGACTCGTACTGCGGAGTCATGGTGGAGTAGGGCTGATCCCAACGTCCGAAGACGCCGATGCGCTTGAATTGCTCGCGCTGCAAATCGAGATACTTCTCTGCGTACTTGCGGCACTCCAGGCGCACGTCCACCGGTTTCATCTGGAGTTTCTTGCCGCCGAGTTGCTGGTCGACTTTGATCTCGATGGGCAGGCCGTGGCAGTCCCACCCCGGAACGTACGGCGAGTCGAATCCGGCCATAGTCTTGGATTTGACGATAAAATCCTTCAGGCACTTGTTCAGCGCGTGGCCCAAGTGAAGTGGCCCATTGGCATAGGGCGGGCCATCGTGCAGCAGGTAAATCGGCGCCCCCCGGCCGGCCTGGCGAATGCGCTCGTAGATCCGCATATCTTCCCAGCGGGCCAGAACCTTAGGCTCATTCTGCGGCAGGTTGGCCTTCATGGGAAAGTCCGTTTTGGGCAGGTTGATGGTGGACTTGAGGTCGTGCGGCACTCGGCTGATTTCTCCCAAATGGTTGATTTTTTTCATTATAGGGAGTGGGGGTACGAACGTCCATCGGCCCTTGGACGGTTACGATGGTGTGGGAACGACAGGGATTCGGAAAAGCACTGTCGAAAAGAGAGAGAAAGCGTGTACAATTTTCGATAAAGGTGACTTTTCCCGCATCTAAGCATCTAAAATCGTGTGGGATATCCAGTCTCTGCGCGCCGCCGGGGACTAAGATGTGGGTAGGCTGGTGAGTCCGAGGTTGGGTTTGAGCTAATCATGGCGACTCCCGAAGTCAATCTACGCGCCAACCCTGAGCCGGAACTGAATCTGTTACCGCCCAAGGACCTGGAGCAGCCGTTGTGGAGGTCCCTGTTTCAGGGACTGGATGATTTCTTTTTTCCCAAGAAACTGCCCCCGCTGGTACTGACCTCCAAACCGGAGCCGGTCAAGGATATCTGGGGCTTTTACAACTACAAGAAGAACGGTGCGCTGGGTTCGACCCTGGTGCACGTGTTGGTGCTGGCGGCGGTCATCGGGGGAACCATCCTGGGCCGGCGCGTAGTGCAGCAGATTATCAAGCCGGCTGAGGTCGTAACCCTGATCGCTCCTGACGACATTCCTCCGCTGCAGCCCTCGAAGACGTTGTCTGGCGGCGGTGGCGGCGGCGGCGACCGGGACATCCTGAAAGCCAGCAAGGGCAAGCTGCCCAAGCTGGCCATGGAGCAGATTACGCCTCCCATGGTTGTGGTGCGCAATGAGCATCCGAAATTGACGGCTGAGCCTACCGTAGTCGTGCCCCCGCAGATCCAGCTGGCAATGAACAACCTGCCCAACCTGGGCGATCCGCTGTCGAAACTCCCTTCAGGTCCGCCCTCGAACGGAACCGGGTTTGGTGGAGGTATTGGTTCAGGCTCGGGTGGCGGCGTGGGGTCGGGCGAGGGACCGGGCGTGGGTGCCGGCCGTGGCGGTGGGACTGGCGGCGGCGTATTTCGTGTAGGCGGTGGAGTTTCCGCGCCCAGGACAATTTACGCCCCCGATCCGGAATACTCCGAGGAAGCCCGCAAGGCCAAGTACCAAGGCACGTGTGTGCTGTGGCTGATAGTGGGGCCGGACGGCCGTCCTCGCGATATTCGCCTGGCACGCAGCTTGGGCCTCGGCTTGGACGAGAAGGCTATCGAAGCAGTCAGAACCTGGAAGTTCGAGCCCGCCATGAAAGATGGCAGGCCGGTGGCCGTGCAGATTAATGTGGAAGTGAGTTTCCGGTTGTATTAGAGATTTTTTGGTTTGAACCAAGCGGCCGCGTCATTCACGGCCGCTTTTGTTTTTTATTCCTTTAAGTCCACGTGCTGGACGTCCTCGATGGTGCGGTTCAAGAATTGCGCTCCCAGGCGACGGAACTTTTCCACCGAGTCAGTAGCAAAGAATTTCAGGCGTGCCGGTCGACGTCGTTCTTCACTCGATGCCGCGATGGGCGCGCGGCGCAGCGACTCGGCCACGACCTGGGCGGTGGATTCGGCAGAGTCCACGATGGTGACGTGTGGTGGGGCGACGCGGTGCAGCAGCGGCTTAAGCAGCGGGTAATGGGTGCAACCGAGGACCAATACGTCGGCGGACTGGAAACCGTCGGCGAAAGCTTCCTCAAGATAGATGCGAGCCACTTGCTCAGTGACCGGATGCTCGACCCACCCCTCCTCCACCAGCGGAACCAATAACGGGCATGCTTTCTCTTTGGCCTGCAACCCCCGGGCTTCGAGGGCCTTCCGATACGCGTGGCTGCTAACCGTCGCTTCGGTTCCAATGACCACAACCTTACGATTGCGGCTGGCGCCCGAGGCGCGCTCGGCACCAGGTTCCACCACACCGACCACCGGCACGTGAGCCGCTGCTTTGATCTTGTCCAGAGCCAGCGCTGTGGCCGTGTTGCAGGCGATGACCAGCATTTGCGCGCCCTGCTCTTCGAGATAATGCGCGGCGCCGACTGCATACCTGGCCACGGTTTCGACAGACTTCGAGCCGTAGGGCAGGCGGGCGGTATCGCCGAAATAGAAGTAGTCGGCGTTGGGGATAAGTTCAAGTAAAGCTTTAAGAACGGTTAAACCGCCCACGCCGGAATCGAAAACGCCGATAGCGGGTCTGCGCAGGTCCATGACTGATCCGATCATAGCGGGTGATCGCGGTCTCGTGGGGTAATCAGAGAGATGCGGTTTGCCTGCAAGAGCCGGTGCTTAAGCGCTCAGAAATGACCAGGTGGGGAGGGAGGCTTAGTCAGGCTGGCCTGACTTCGCCAGCGATGTTCCTGCGAACTCGGTCGATCGGCTGCAACACAATCCTGGCGGTATGGGCGACCCATGCGGACAGGTACGAGGATGCCCGAGGAAACTGCATATCTTGTCCGTGGCCTCAGGTGAGAGGATGTGCTCGAACTTGCAGGCCTGCTGCTCAATTTCCGATTCGCTGTCCATCGCCAGGCTGTCGGTGAAGAGGCGTTCCGCTAGGCGATGCCGGCGAATAATATCGGCGGCCCGCTGGCGGCCGCGATGGGTCAATTCCACGATCATGCTGCCATCGCCGGTGGAGACGCCGGCGGGCTTGAGGGCATCGTGGCAGGGATTCACAAACGGCTTGTGATCGTGGGCTTCGGGCGGGTGCGGCGTGGTCGTGACCAGCCCGATATCCCGCATCTTTTCGACTGCGATACTCACCGGCAGAGCCCCATGCACTTCCATGCGGCCGATCTCCGCCAGTTCGCTTTGTTCCCCAAGCGCCCAGAGTTCTTCCAGGACTTCGTCAAACTGCTCCTCATCGGCCATGGAGAAGACTTCCGAAGCAGCAATCTTGCCGTGATGCAGCTCGATACGGCGGTCGGCCAGGCGGGCGACGACAGGATCGTGCGTGACCATAACGATGGTGCGTCCCTGCTGGTGCAATTCCCGCAGCAGGCGTAGGACGGTTTCTTCGTTCACAGCGTCCAGATTTCCGGTGGGCTCGTCAGCCAGTACAATCCGGGGATCGTTGATCAAGGCGCGGGCAATGCACACGCGCTGCTGCTCGCCGCCGGAAAGCTCCGCCGGGACGTGGTGGGCGCGTCCTTTCAGCCCGACACGATTGAGCGCTTCTAGCGCCTCTTGCTCGTCGGTCATGCTATGGAAGTACTGGGCCAGCATGACGTTCTCGAGCGCCGTCAGGTAGGGAATCAGGTGGAATTGCTGGAAGACAAAGCCGATTTTTTCCGCTCGTACCCGGTTCAGCTCAGCGGCGGATATGTTCGCGATGTTCTCGCTATCGAGCCAGATCTCACCTGACGTCGGCCGATCGAGACAACCGATAAGGTTTACCAGGGTGGACTTACCCGAGCCCGACGGTCCCATGACAGCGACCCACTCGCCGGGGGACACGGAGAGCGAGAAGTCATCGAGGGCGCGGATGACCCCGTCCGCAGCCTCGGCCTTGGCTGGGTACAGTCGGCTAACATTCTTGAGCTTGATCACCTTACTCCCCTCTCAAGATCATAGCGGGTTGTACGCGTCGCAACAGAAAAAGTGGCAGCACCGCCGAAATCAGCGCCATCCCTATACTGCCCACCAGCACGAGCGGCAGAATGCTGAACCGCGGGCTGACCGCAGCGTGGAAATTGACTCGCCCAATCCAGGTGGCGATGCCCAGTCCCAGGACAAATCCCAGAACCGCGCCCACCGCGCCCAGAGCCGCCGCCTCCGCCGCAAAGAAACCGCCAATCAGCCGCTCCGAGGCGCCCAGCGCCTTCATGATGGCAAAGTCGCGACGGCGGTCAAATACCCAGCCCATCAAAGTTGACAGCAGGCAAAGCGCGGCGGTCAAGATGATGAGTACGGCGGCCGCCAGAAGGGTGGCGCGGGTCTTGCCCAGGACACGAGCTTCACCTTCCATGATCTGGCGCACCGGCCGGACGTCAGCGTTGGGTAGAGCCTGCGCCAGCTTCCGAGTGATGGCGTCCACTTCCTCTGACGGGCCTGACGCGGCGACTTCGATGGTCGAAAAGGGCACGCCGCTCCATTCAGTGAAGTCGTCAAGTGCCACATAAACCCGGCTGTCTTCGCCCGCTCCCGTCCGGAGTGTACCCGCAGGAGTCAAGTGAACGGTGCGTCCCTGAAAGCTCAGATCGAAAGGCTTGTCCTCCGGGCTGACGGCGGCCGCGGCGCGGGCGCCTAACAATGCTTCCTTCGCTGCTTTCGGCCAGCCGGTCACAGACCACCAACCATTTAGTTTCCGCACCAGCGCCAAATCGGTTCCTGAAACCACGACTGGTTGGCCATCGGCAGCACGCGCCACCAGGTATGCAAAAGGAACTGCGATTCCATCTTTCCCGATGATCAAACGAACCGTGGCGAAAGCATCGGGTGGAAGTGCCTGTCCGTCTTTCGCGACAATCACGACGTTCGCTCCGTAATTACGGAATTCCTTGCGCAGTTTGGTGTGCACGTCCACATACAGGTTGAGCATGGCGGTAGCCACTGCGGCGGCAACCACCATCGCCAGCAGGGCAGAGGCAGCACGCCCACGGCGCAACACAGCAGCCCTCAGCAACATGCGCAAGAACATTGAAGTATGGGTTGCAGGCGCACGCCGGCGGATGATTTCCTGCTTCGAGGTCATGCCTCACCTCGTAGCGCGTAGACCGGATCGAACTTTACCGCCCGCCGGATAGCAGCGGCGCTCCCCGCAAAGGTCACAATCACCGCGATGGCGAGGATTACCGGAAAGAGCACCGGCTGAATCGCGATCTGCGAATCAAAAATAGAGCGGCCGATTTGCCGCGCCAACAGCGCACCCAAGCCGAATCCCGCCACCCCACCTATGAGGGCTAACAGCGCAGCTTCGGTGAAAAACAGCGCAGCCACCGGCGCATTTCCGGCGCCCAATGCTTTCATCAGGCCGACTTCGCTGCGGCGCTCGAAAATTGCGGTTGCCATGGCCGCTGAAACTGCCAGAGCCGACGCAACGAGGGCGGCGAGGGTAATTAGCAACATCAGGCCAGTGATGCGGGAGAGCACGACACCTTCGTTCTGTGCCACCTGGCGAATCTGTTCGGCGTGCGAGTGCGGAATCGTCTCTTGCAACTGATAGGCGATGGACTGCACGTACGGCGAGCAGTACCACCGGTCGAACATCTCCGGGTTCATCGACTTGGGATCGCGGCGGGCGAGGGCGTCTTCGGGCTTGGTCAGGGCACTGACATAAATGCGGCGGACTGCTCCCGGATGACCGACGATCTGCTGTGCGAGGGCGAGAGGAGCAACGATCTGTTCATCCTCGGTGCCTCCCGTGGAGAGGATGCCTGCAATCCCATGCGGCTGCCCAGCGATCTCTATCTGGTCTCCCGGCTTGCGCTTCAAGCTTCCCGCCAGCCGTTCGCCGAGAAGAACGTCTTGCGAATTGTCGTCGGGCCATGCGCCCGTGACCCTCCACCAGGGATGAGTCGTGCGTACGCCGGTGACGAAGTCCTCCTTGCCAAACCTCAGCGGTTTGGCAAAGTAGGTGCCAAGCAGGGTAGCATCAATGTTTTCGGGTGTGAGTTTCAAGTGGACCGGCAGCATCGGCGAAAATCCCACAATATTGTGGCGCCAGAACATGCCCTTGATCTTCGGCAAGTCAGCTTCGCTGAGATAGGCGCCGTCGCTAGCCGGCTTCAGGTTCACACCCCCGATTTCAACGTCCAGACTATCTTCCTGCGGGGTGACCACCAGGTTGGCGCCAAAGCTGCGCAGTTCGCGGTTGATCTTGTCGCCGATGTCGGTGGTGACGGCGATCATGGCGGTGGCCACACCCACGCCCAGTGTGATGGCAATGCCCGCCAGCGCCTTGCGCCGCTTCTGCCGCCGAAACGATTCGTACACCAGCCGCACGAACATGGATTATTGCCGGAACATGCGGGTGCCGGCCGCGATGTCCGCCTCCTTGATTAGAATCACGGGCGCCGTAACTTCAGCCTTCAGTGGAATGGGGTTGCATCCACCGGCCATGCCCACCGACTGCGGATTGATGGGCGCGGCGCAGTTCTTGCACACCACGCCGTTCGGTCCTTTGTAGAAGCCCACAGCGCCGCAGATCTCGCAGGCGTCGAAGACGGTGGCAATGGTACCGTCGGGCTTCTGATACAGCCAAAAACGGATTTCCACGCCATTCTCATTAGCGGCATAACGATGCAAGTCGCCGTCGGAGACCTGCGCTAGTGGAATGCTCACCTGTCCGTTTACGAATGTCACTTCCGTCGCGGGTGACAGCGTGCTCACACTCTTGGCATAGATGAACTCAGCTGTGACCAAAAGGATAAAGACAAATGAACTGGCATACACCGAGGCCATCCACAGACTCTCGCGCCGGGCGGTCCAGGCGTTCTTGCGACGCTCAGCCGCCGACGCGGGCACGGCCACCGGCTCGCGCCGCTTCACTTCGAACAGCACCATGAGCGCGGCCAGGGCGAAGATGGTGATGAAGAAGAACAGGTCGTTGCGCACGATCGGACCGATGATGGCCATCTCCTGCCGCGAAGAGGGAAGTACACCGTTTTCAGAAAGCTCGTGCAGGCCAGCGATGACCAGCTGCGCGGCCACGAAGAACAGAATCACCGTAGTAACTCGGAAGAACTTCTGCAGATTAATCCGCACGCTGCCTTTGACGAACATCACTCCAAACAGGACGGCTACGGTCACACCCAGCAAGGTTCCTAGGACGCTGAGGAGTTCGGTCGAGTTCAGCGAGACCGCGCCGAGAATCAGCACGGTTTCCACGCCCTCCCGCAGCACCATCAGAAATACAAATACGAACAGTCCGAACCAGGCATCCTGGCCAGCGAGAAGTCCGACCTTGCCCTCGATCTGGCCTTTCAGCTTGCGGCCGGTCTTCATCATGAAAACGATCATGGTGATGACGAAGAAAGAAGCCGCCAGCATGATCCAGCCTTCGAAGATGTCCTGGTTCCATCGCGTGCGGGAAAGGAGGATGGCCACCCCAATGCTGCCCACGAAGGCCGACGCCAGGGCGGCATAGACAGACTTACGCAGTTCCGGCCGGCCGATCTTCGCCAGGTAAGCCAGCGTGATGCCGACGATCAGGGCGGCTTCCACGCCTTCACGCAGCGTAACAATGAATGCCTGTAGCATCTAGAAAAGGGCCTCTATCATTGTGAAAATGAATTTCAATTTCAACTACTAAGATAGCCGTTTCACACCGCAGGCGTCAACGCGACAAATCACCCATGCTTGTGATCCAGGTCACGCGGAAAGCGCATTCCCTTCGGCCATCGCTACAGCCGCTTCAGAAATCTCTTCGCACCCTCCAGACCAGGGAACAGTTTCTCCTCGGCGAGGAACTCCGCGGAGTGCACACAACGGCGGCTGCCACGCAGCTTGACCGGATGCTTCAGGTGGAGCATCTCGTGATAGACGATGTACTCCACGGCGTAGCGGGGGGCGGAGAAGTGGTCGAAGACGCGGCTGATGATGATCGTGTTATGGGCGGGGTCGTAATGGCCGAGAACACGGCGGGTGCCAACCTGGCTCCAACTCATGCGGGGACGGCCCAGCAGGCCATGGAAGAATCTGGCATTCAGGTCGTCGAAGATGGCGTCCAGATCATAAAAATACCCCTTGGCGGAGCGCAGGCGTTTACGTCCACGCATCTGGCGCACGAGGTGGGACTTCTTCGTGATGTCGTGACTGGAAACATACCGGCGGTAGCGGCTGGCGTGTTCGCGCTCGATGGGACGGCGGTACATCTTGGCCAGGAGAATGTGAGCCAGGGCGCGCAATACCGGCTGCGGCGCGCCTTCCAACAGGTCCGAGAGGCGCACGAACAGTTTTCCCTGGCGCAGCCGGATGGTGTTGTTGATGTTGGCAAAGGCAAAGAATTCAACCGCAAGGCCGGGCATGGGCGCCTGTGGGCACAGCTCGCGGTAGGTTTCCTGAAAAATGTGGAGCAGGCGGTCCCTCACCTTGCGGGTAGGTTAACACAGGAACAAAAATTCTAAGTCACTAAGCCACACTCTCAGGGATCATTGCGGTTTGACCAGCTTCTTGTGCTTCGCGTCCTCCTCCTGCTGAGCCAGCGACTGGCGGTGGTCTTCGACGCTGCTGTCAAGAGTATCCAGCGTATTGCCCAGGAGAAACTCGTATTGCTTAGCCTCGCTCCTCACGATCTCGGCCGAGTCTCTTAAAGCCCGGAGTTTGGCCTGAAATTCGGTGTCCGCCTCGATAATCGCTTTCAACGACTTGCGCACGTCGGCTTTCCGGCCCATGTAGGTGTCAATGTTGTCGTTCAGTTCATCGTAAACATCGAGGAAATCCTGCAGGCGGTCGTGAATCGCCTGGCCTCGGCTGGTCACTTTAGGATCGGAGCGGGCCTGGTCCAGTAATTCCAGCCGTGCGCGGGCAAACTTTACATATAACTTAAGACGGTCGTCGGGCGCCGTAGCGGTATCGCGCAGCTGATCAATCTCCAGCGGATTGAGCGGATCATGGCGGCGCTCAGCCTGCGCCGTCGCGAGCAGCAAGAGCGACCATGCAACCCAGGCAAGGCGGTGGCGGGCGACGGTCATTTTTCTTCCTTCTTTCCAAACATGCGGGATAGCAGGTCGGTGCGCAGCTGTTCCAGGTGATCGATCGCGGCCTGGACCGGCGCTTGATCCTCGAAAGCCAGCGTGCGTTTGATGTCGCGCAATCGTACCGCCATCTTCCGTACGCCGATTTCAGTTTGCTTGAGCCTCTTGCCGGTGCGGACAGACGAATCACGCGCTTTTTCGGAGTAGGCAGCTACGTCGCCTACGGCGGCGCGGGCGGCATCTACCTTGCCGGCGGCGTACAACTGGTCGGCGGCCTCCACTTGCCGCCGCGCGATTTCCGTGTACAGGCCTGGGCGCTCTTCCGGCCGGGCTGACTCGGCGCGAGCCTTCAGCTGCTCCAGGGTTTCCTCTTTGCCCGCGAGCGCAGCCAGCGATGCGGCCAGAAGAACTGCGATGATGACGACACAGTTGCGCATGGCTGCTACTTCTTGGGTTCGATCGCGATCAGCCGATGGCGCGCCTGCCACTCCTGATCGGGAAATTGCCCGTTGGCGACTTCGAGGAAGCGATGATAATTCTCCGCCGCCAGCTTCATGGCGCGTAAGTGATCGTATGCGCTGGCGCGCAGGAAATAGGTGACCGCGATCTCCGGCAGAAACTTTGCCCGGGCGTCGAGCGCTTTGATCGTCAGGTCGTAATTCTTGTTCTCGCTGGCCGCAAATGCGAGGTCCCCGTATGCCGCCCCGAAATCAGACTTCAGATTGACTGTGGTCAGGAATTCCTGCTGGGCCTCGGGAAACTTCCGCTGTTTCAGAAATGCTACGCCCAATCCGTGGTGCAACCCGGCATCGTTCGGCTGGGTCGCCAGCAACCAACGGTATTGCACTTCCGCCTGGTCATACTTTCCGGCCCTGGCGTAAAGGTCGGCCAGATCGCGCTGCGCCCCGGCATCGGCGGGATCGAGTCTCAGTGCTACCTGAAGCTCCGCAATGGCATCATCGTTTTTTCCGTCAGCGGCCAGCATGCGGCTGAGCTGCATGTGGGCGCCCGCATCAGCGGGATGCAAAGCGACCAGCTTGCGCAAGATCTCTTCTGCCTCGGTGAAGCGGCGGCCGCGCATGTAGATATTGGCCATGCCGGTGAGCGCCTCGCTGGATGCCGGGTCGATGGCCAGAATCTGCTTGTATTCCTGCTCCGCGTCGGCAAAGTGATTCTCCTTTTCCAATAGCAGGCCGGCGGAGAGATGCGGCTCGGGATTCCTGGGATCGAGTGCAGCCGCCTGGCGGTAGGCGTCGACCGCTTCATCCGGGTGACTGGCCTCAAGCACGTGGGCCAACGACAGCCAGGCGCGCGCACGGCCTTCATCCACGTGGGACGTCGGCTTCAGCTTGGTGGCGGCACGAAGAAACTGCTCTGCTTCCGCATTGCCGGCCTTCGCCAGCATGAGACCGAGGTTCAGGTTGGTTTCGAAAATGTCGGGCTTAGCTGTGACCGACTTGTGGTAAGCGCCAATGGCGTCGTCCGTCTTGCCCATGGCGTTGTACACGAACCCCAGATCGAACCAGGCTTGATAGTTGGCGGGATTGGAGGTGACGACTTTGTTCAGCAACGGTTCGGCGGTGGCATAATCCTGCTTTTCGATGGCGGTCTCGGCCTGGACCAGGTCCGGCGGAAAAAGCGGATCTTCCTCCACCACTCTGTGGTGGCGCACAGTTTTTCCCGTCGTCTGCGCCGGGAGAGTCGCGCTGATGCACATCCCTACAGCGAGCAGCGCGAGCGCCAGTTGTTTATTTGCGACCATTGGAGCGTGAAGACCCGTTTTCGTTCAAGATACGTGCCAGGAACTTTCCGGTGTACGAATTGGGCAGCTTGGCGATGACTTCCGGCGTACCCGCGCCGATTACATAGCCGCCCCGATCGCCGCCTTCCGGACCCAGATCGATGACCCAGTCCGCGGTTTTGATGACTTCCAGGTTGTGCTCGATCACCAGGATGGAGCCTCCTGCATCAATTAGACGGCGAAAGGCGGAAAGTAGTTTGCTGACATCGTCGAAATGCAGCCCGGTTGTGGGCTCGTCAAAGATATAAAGAATCCGATTGCGCCGCCGGCTGCCATCCTTCGCACTCGACCGACGGCCGATCTCTCGCGCCGCCGGCTGCAAGTGGGCCGCCAGCTTCATGCGCTGGGCCTCGCCTCCAGACAGCGTGGTGGCGGATTGACCCAGCCGCAGGTAGCCTAGCCCTACCTCCTCCAGCACGCGCAGTTTGTCCACCACCTTGGGCGCGTTGGCGAAGAACTGCAGGGCCTCCTTCACCGTTAGCTGCAGTACCTGTTGGATGTTCTTGCCACGATAGCGGACTTCCAGCACCTGAGGCTTGTAGCGAGCGCCTTTGCACTCTTCGCAGATAAGTTCAACGTCGGCCAAGAACTGCATTTCCACGGTGACGGTGCCGTCGCCCTGGCAGGTTTCGCAGCGGCCCCCGGGAATGTTGAAGGAAAAATGGCCAGCTGTGAATCCACGCTTCTGTGCCTCGGGGAGGGAAGCAAACAGTTCGCGGATGCCATCGAAAGCCTTGATGTATGTGACCGGGTTGGAGCGTGGCGTCCGGCCAATGGGCGATTGATCCACCAGGATCACGTCATCAATGTATTCCGCGCCTTCCAACCGGTCCCAACTGGGGGAGGGTAGCGGCTCCCCACTGGTCTGCTTCTTAGCAGCAGACAGCGCCCGGTAGAGCACGTCGTGCAACAGAGTGGACTTGCCGGAGCCTGAGACTCCCGTGATGGCCACGATCATCCTCAGCGGTAGCGTGAGATCAACATCTTTCAAATTGTGGGCCCGCGCACCATAGATCTTGATCTGCTGTGAATCCGGCTTGCGGCGGGTGGCGGGCAACTGTATGCGCAGGTCTCTCGAAAGATAACGACCCGTGAGTGAACCAGGCGCCTTGCGAACCTCGTCATAGGTTCCCACCGCGATCACCTTGCCGCCATTTTCTCCCGCCCCGGGTCCAAGGTCGAGAATGCGGTCGGAGGCCCGCATGACGTCGGGATCGTGTTCGACCACAAGAATCGTATTCCCCAGATCGCGCAAGTCGTGCAGGATCTTGATCAGGCGATGGGTGTCCCGGCTGTGCAGGCCGATGGAAGGCTCGTCCAGCACGTAAAGCGTTCCTACCAAACGTGAGCCCAGCGAGGTCGCCAGCTGAATGCGTTGCGCCTCGCCACCCGAAAGGGTTGAGGCCAACCGATCCAGCGTGAGGTACTCCAACCCCACGTCGTTGAGAAAACGCAGGCGTTCATTGATTTCCTGCAGCAGCTTGTCGGCGATGGCGGCTTCCTCATCGTTGAGTTGGACCTGCGTGAAAAAGTTCGCTGCCTCCTCGACGGTCAGGCTGCAAACTTCGCAGATATTCTTTCCATTGATCTTCACCTGCCGGGCTTCCTGACGCAGCCGGGCCCCGCCACAAGTCGAACACAGCGAGTATCCACGGTAACGGCTGAGGAAAACCCGCACGTGCAGCTTGTACTTCTTGCGCTCCAGGTGATTGAAGAAGCCACGCACGCCATAGAACCGGCCTTCCCCTTCGATGACCAGGCGCTGCTTCTCCGGATCCAGTTCGGTCCAGGGCACATCCAGCGGAATCTCCAGTTGCTTGGCAAAGCGTTTGAGCTCGGTGAAGAGTGGACGGTATTTGGGTTTGGTCCAGGGCTCAATGGCGCCTTCGTTCAGAGTTCTCGACTTGTCGGGAATGACCAGATCGAGATCGAAGTCAATGGTGTTGCCGAACCCCTGGCAGCGCGGGCAGGCGCCGTATGGGTTGTTGAACGAGAACAGGCGTGGCTCGGGTTCTTCATAACGAAGGTTACAGCGCTTGCACTCGAAGCGCTGAGAAAAGCGGACTCCCTGGGAAGGCTGGTCATCTCGCGGAACAGACTCGAAGACAACTTCGCCGGCTTCGCGGTAGCTGATCTCCACCGCGTCCACAATGCGGGCACGGGCGTCCGCAGAGACGACCAGGCGGTCAACCAGCAGGAAGACAGGTTCGGCAAAATTGACGTCGAGCAACGACTCAGGGCTGGAGAACTCAAATATCTGGCCGTTCTGGTAGAGGCGGTTAAAGCCACGCTTGCGCAGGTCGAAGAGACGGGTCTTGACTGCATCGGACTGGGGCGCGCTGACTTTCACAGGCTTCTTCCCGCTGCTCCGGCCTTTCTTTTTTTCCAGGTCTGAGCTGACCGCTTCTGGGGCGTGCAGTGGGAAAAACACCTGCAGTCGGGTGCCCTCCCCCATAGCCAGAACGGCGTCGGCGACCTCGTCGACTGTGTCTTTCTTCACTTCATTGCCGCATTGCAGGCAGTAAGTCCGCCCGACCCGGGCAAACAGCAGACGCAGGTAATCGAAAATCTCGGTTGCGGTGGCAACGGTGGACCGTGGATTGCGCGTCGTATTTTTTTGCCGGATGGCGACTGCAGGGGCGATGCCGTCAATCACATCGACGTCCGGCTTCTCGATTCGCTCCAGGAATTGCCGGGCGTAGGCAGAGAGCGATTCGACGTAGCGCCGCTGGCCCTCGGCATAGATGGTGTCAAAGGCAAGCGAGGACTTGCCTGATCCCGAGACGCCGGTGACAACCGTCAGCGAATTATGCGGGATTTCAAAATCAATGTTCTTGAGGTTGTGGACCCGCGCTCCGCGAACAACAATGGTTTCCGTGGACATCGATAGATAGACCCGTCCCTAGCCGCTTCTTAAGCCTCTCAGGGGCAATTGTGTTCCGCCATGCCGTCAGGCAGCGTCAGGAGGGCTAGGGAATCTTTCTATTATAGGGCGCGGGTGGGTTCCCCTCAACCGAAGGGGTGTTGGGTAGTGTCCTAATTTCAAGTGAGACCGTGTGTCTGCAAAAGCAAAAGGCCCCGATTTCTCGGAGCCGCGTCTCCCTGTCAGTGTACAAGCTCAGTATGCGGCGAAACGTGAATTCAAGGTCAACCGAATTCGGCTCGCAGTGTATGAATTAAGGCACAGGAGTTTGAAGAGAAAACTAGGGAAAATAGAGGTGCAGGTTCAGAACGGGAATCCGGAGCCGACTTCCTACTTCATTGATGTTCTTCGTCCCGCTTCTTACCATAGCGGAAGGCCAAGCCCGCGCCAATAGTCATGAAGCCCACGGGAGGGGCGAGCAGGACAACTACCCCGCGGTTGATAGCGCGTTGACCTTCTTTGCTGCTGCCGGCTGCGCTGCTGTAGCACATGGCGCATTGGCCGAAGGCGGGCCCTACCCAGAGCAGCAAAAATAGCGCGAGCGTGGCCAGGCGCAGCTTCATTTCACTCCCAGGTGGAGAATGCGGAAGGCATCCGGAAAAAAGACAAACATCAGGCAGAGGCAGGCCACCACAGCGGCCATCAGGACCCACTTCATGGCGGCGATCTCGAACTTCAAGTGCATGAAGTACCCGATAATGAGGGCGGACTTGATGATCGAAAGGATCATCAGCGCTTCCAGCATCCGCACGGGTTGGAAGACCTGGCGGTAAGCCAGTACGACTTCCACCGCGGTGAGGATCAGCAACGTTCCCCAGACCCAAAAATACTGTCCCTTACCTTCGTCGTGTGTGGTAGCAGCATCGTGCATCGTGAAATCGTCTCCCGCCAAGCAAAGTAACAGCTACACCACCTTGGTGGACATCAGATACACCAAGGGGAAGATGAACATCCAGACCAAATCCACGAAGTGCCAGTAGAGCCCGGAGATCTCCACATCGTGGGCGTCGTAATCCTTGGGCTTAAGTACCAGAATCGTGGTGGCGACGACGAACCCGATCAGCAGCACGTGAATACCGATGTGAAACACGCTGTCCTTGGGGATGGTCAGCCAGCCCACCAGCCAGATTCCCAGCAGGATAGGCAGGAATTTCTTGCGCAGCGCAACCACGCCAAGATAGATCACGCCGATGGTGACGTGCAGCATGTGCATCCCAGTCAGCGTAAAGAATGTCCCGCCGAATTGCGGCACGTTGGCCGCCCACGGATTCTTGAAGGGCGTCATACCTTCGTCAATCAGCTTGGTCCACTCCATGCCGTGCAGCACGATGAACGCGGTGCCGAAGAACATGGTGGCCAGGATCCAGTTGCGCGTCCAGCCGCGATCGCCACGCCGCGCCGCCAGCACGCCCAGCACCATGGTCAGCGAGCTGGAGAGCAGGCACGCCGTCATGATCGTGGCATTGATGATGCTCTCTTTGTGGAAAGGCGTGGGCCAGCCGGGAGTCGAAATGCGCCCGTAGCTGTAGGCAAACAGCAGCGCTCCGAAGGTGAGTGAATCGGAGAGCAGGAACAGCCACATCCCGATCTTCTTGGAGTAGGTGCCGAACAGCGAAGGCTCATAAGCGCCCGCCATCCCGTGTTGCACCGCGACATCAGACATAGTTTCGGTCTCCTTGAGTTTGTGTGGCGCGGGCGCACTCGCCCGCGTCTGCCGCTACCGTGCAAACTCCAACAGCGCAAAGACGTAAATCCACAACCCCGCCATGAAGTGCCAGTACCAGGCGCTGACGTCCACCACGATGCGCCGCCCTTCCACCGGCCGGTGCAGCAGGGAAATGGCAGCGGCATACAGCAGCACCAGCAGTCCCCCGGCAAGGTGAACCGCGTGGGTTGCAGTCAGCAGGTATACGAACGAACTGCTCGGACTGGTCGCCAGATAGAATCCGCGGTTCGCCAGCTCGCGCCAGGCCATCCACTGCCCAGTCAGGAAGCCGAGGCCCAGCACCACGGTCACACCCAGCCAGGGAAAGCTCCTCTCCTCGCCGATCGAAACTCCAGTAATGGATTGAACCGGAGCCAGAGCCGCCTGGCGCGTGATCTGTCGCCGCGCCAGTTCCATGGTGATGCTGCTGAGCACCAGCAACAAGGTGTTCACCAGCAATAACGCTACCGGCAAGTTCACCTGCAGCCAGTCGCGGACATAGGTGCCGGTGCGCTCGTCGAGCGTGGGCAATCCCTGGCGCACGATGTAGGCACTGGTGAAGGAAACGAACAGCATGACGATGGGAACCAGCACCACCGCCAGGCCCAGGCGAGCGCGGCGTAAGCGTGTGCCGTAATCCGGGGCACTGCTGCCACCACGGCCGCCGTCGCCCCCGCCGGCAGTGGGCGGTGCGCTGCCTCCGCCGTGGCCAGCCTTAAGGTCGTTGATGGTTGGGGTCAAAGTAGCCATACTCTGATCGTGTGGCGCGGGCGCCCTCGCCCGCAGCACTTCTACTGTGCCGGTACACTTGCCGGATCAGTCTGCATGACGTAATCACGCGCCGCTCCAGGAACGCTGTACTCGTACGGACCATGATTGACCACGGGCGTACGCCCACCGAAGTTGTCATGCGGAGGAGGCGTGGCCGTGGTCCACTCCAGCGTAGTCGATTCCCAGGGATTGTCGCTCGCCTTGGCACCTTTGCGCATGCTCCAGAACAGATTGATCACGAAGATGAACTGGGCGGCCATTGTGATGAAAGCCGCGTAGGTCATGAACGTCTGCAAGTGAATGAGCGGGCGCATGTAGGCGACTTCGGTAAACTGCGAGTAACGCCGCGTCTGGCCCGCCATTCCCAGATAGTGCATGGGCATAAAAATGGCATAGGTGCCAAGCAGCGTGATGAAGAAGTGGACCTTTCCCCAGGTCTCGCTCATCATGCGGCCGAACATCTTGGGAAACCAGTAATAGGTCGCGCCAAAAATCCCAAAGATCGAAGCCACTCCCATGATCAGATGGAAATGTCCCACCACGAAGTAAGTATCATGCAGCGGGATATCCAACACCGGCTGCGCCAGGAACGGACCGCTGAGTCCGCCGGAAACGAACAAGGAAACGAATCCGATGGCAAAGAGCATCGGTGTGGTAAGCCGGATGCGGGCATGCATTAGCGTCCCCAGCCAATTGAAGGTCTTGATGGCGGATGGCACACCGATCGCCATGGTCATGATAGAGAAGGCGAAAGCCGAATACGGGCTCATGCCACTCATGAACATGTGGTGGCCCCACACCATGAACCCCAGGAAGCCGATGCCCATGATCGCGTACACCATCGCCTTGTAGCCGAAAATCGGCTTGCGCGCAAAAGTGGAGAGCAACTGCGAAGCCACGCCCATGCTGGGCAGAATGGCGATGTATACCTCAGGGTGTCCGAAAAACCAGAACAGGTGCTGCCACAGCAGCGGGGAGCCGCCCTTGTGCCCCATGATCTGCCCGTTCACCACCACCAGTGGCACGTAGAAGCTGGTGCCTAGATTGCGATCGAGCAGCAGCAGGATGCCGGCCGAAAGCAGCACGCCGAAAGCCAGCAACGCGAGGATGGCGGTGATGAACCATGCCCAGCAGGTCAGCGGCATGCGCATCATGGTCATGCCCTTGGCGCGCATGTCTAATGTCGTCGTGATGAAGTTCAGGGCGCCCATCAGCGAGGCGACGCAGAAAATGGCGATGCTGGTAACCCATAAGTCGGCGCCCAGTTGTTCACCGGGCCCGGCGGAAGGTAGCGCACTGAGTGGAGCGTAGCCGGTCCAGCCGTGTAGGGGAGCCCCCCCGGTCACGAAGAAGGCGGCAATCAGCACCACGAAGGCCACGAACGTGGTCCAGAACGAAAGCATGTTCAGGACCGGGAAGGCCATATCCGGCGCGCCGATCTGAATGGGCAGGAAGTAGTTGCCAAAGCCGCTTTGTGGGGCTGTGGTTAGCACAAAGAACACCATGATGGTCCCATGCATGGTGAGCAGGCTGAGATAGGTCTCGGGCTTGATCTCGCCGACCAGCGGCAGAACTGCGGTCGGCCAGATCAGGTGGATACGCATCAGCAGCGAGAGAAACATGCCGACGAATACCGCGATCAGCGCCAGAAAGTAATACTGGAGCCCGATCACCTTGTGGTCCAGGCTGAAAACCCATTTACGAATGAAGTCCTGCGGAGCTGCGTGAGCGTGAACGACTTCGCTAGTAGCCATTTACTGTTTCTCCGCCTCCCGTGCTGCCAGCCACGCATCAAAATCACCCTGGCTGACGACTTTCAGCATGCCGTGCATCTTGTAATGGCCGAGGCCGCATAGCTCGGCGCAGGCGATTTCGTAATCGCCGATTTCAGTGGGGGTGAAATGCATGTGTATGGCGAGTCCGGGGACCGCATCCTGCTTGAAGCGCATGGCAGGGACAAAAAAACTGTGGATGACGTCCACGGCGCGCAGCGTCAGGTCCACTTGGCGATTAACCGGCAAGTACATGGTGCCGGTGACCACATCATCTTTTGCCGCCGGGTCGGAGGTGTCCAGACCGATGGCGGCTTCGCTCCCGGCTGAGGGATCCATCAGTTTGGTATCGGTGGCCCCAAACTTGCCGTCCCCACCGGCATAGCGGAAGTACCAGGCGAACTGCATGCTGGTGACTTCCACGGGAAGGGAACCGGCCTGGGCCGGCGCAAATCGCTCACTCGCCCAAACGTGGCTGCCCATCAGGTTCAGGCCGATGAACAGCACCGCAGTCAGAGCAGTCCACAGAAGTTCGAAGGTGGTATTGCCATGCGAGTACTTTACCGGCGCGGCGGATGGACGGTCTCTGTATTTCCATACCAGATAGCCCAGCGACAGCTGGGCGGCAAGGAAAACGATGCCCATCAGCACGTAGGTCAGCGCAAACTGACCGTCAATCCACGGCGCCGCTTCCGAAGCGCCGTGCGGTAGCCACCAGGTTTTTGCTGCGAAAAAGTAAGTGCTAACAAAAGTGATCAGCCAGATAGTCGCCAGCAACGCGAGGCCCATCTACCAGACCTCCAACAATTCTTGGATTCGCCCACACCCCACAGCTTCACCGAAAGACGCAAGAACCTGCGCATGGCGGGAAGTTTATCACAAATTTTCAATTTTCGATTTCCAATTGCCAATTTTTAAGCAACCGCCGATCCTAAATCGGCAATCGGAAATTGGCACTCGGCAATGGCTCAGAGCCCTGAAGCATACCTCCTGAAAAAACTATCCGGCTTCCACTGCGGTCGCGCGTCGGCGTTCGCCACCGAGACAAGCAGTTGACGCACGATCTCTTCGTACAGAGCGGCAGCTGAAAGATCAACCGGTTGATCGAGGTCGTCGGAGGGAGCGTGGTAGCGGTTGGTCAGCCAATCCTTGAATATTTTCTGCTCCGGCGAACCTAGGTCACACCCCACGCTCATAATCAAAGACGGAATTCCGTGACGGATGAAATTGTATTGATCGCTGCGGATGAACAGATTCCGCAACGGCTCCGGGTCAGGTTGGACGCGAACGCCGAAGGTCTGCGCGATTTCTCCTGCCCGGTCGCCCAGGTCGGAGTCGGTCAGCCCCAGCACTCTTAGCACTTTCAACGGAACGATCGGCAGGAACATGTCGACGTTGATGTCCGCCACCAGGGCCTTCGGATCGACGGTGGGGTGGGCAGCGAAGTATTTCGATCCCAGCAATCCCTTCTCCTCGGCGGTCACAAAGACAAACAGGACAGAGCGGCGCAGCTTCTCCGGATGAGCTTTCACAGACGCGGCCATATCCAGCAGCAACGCACTACCGGAACCGTCATCCATGGCGCCGTTGTAGATGCGGTCTCCGTTGATTGGTTCGCCGATACCGAGGTGATCAATGTGCGCCGAGAGGACGACGTATTCGTTCTTCAGAATGGGGTCGCTACCCGGCAGCTTGGCGACGACGTTAGCGGATTCGACTTGCTTGGTTTCAATGCGAACTCGAGCCCGAATAGAGACCGACAGTGAAAAACGGGGCAGGGGCTTGCGATCTTTGCCGAGATCAGCAATCTCCTGAAAAGTGTGTCCGGACCCCGTGAACAGTGTTTCAGCCTTCCCGGGGTTGAAGAGGAGCGCGATTTTCTCGCCGGTGGTCTCGTGGAACTCGGTATCGGCCAGGTCCATTTGGGGATGCGTCCGGTTCAGCGATATGCGGCTCCATGGAATATCCATCGATGCAGGATTCAGAATAGTAATGATTCCAATCGCTCCCACCTCGCGGAACGCTTTCCAGCGTTCACTCGCCGACTGGTAATGGGAAGCTAATGCTGCAGGGATGTCAGCCGGAGAACCGCTCAGCAGGACGGCAATCTTGCCCTTTAGATCGAGGCCCGCCAGGTCGTCATAGTTCTTCTCTGGGATCTTCAATCCATATCCGACAAAAACCAGCGGCGCCTTCACTTCTTCAGACGTCAGGTCTACGCGGGTGCCGAAGTAGCCATCTTCCCCCAGCGTGAGTGGTTCGTCCACGCCATTACGGACCAGAGCCAGCTTGGAATCCTTCTCGACGATTTGGCGGGAAACGAACTTGACCGGCTGGTAGTAGCCGTTCGTCCCGGCGGGCTGAAGTCCGGCTTTGGTCAGTTGCGCAACCACGTAAGCCTGGGCTTTGCGCAGACCCTCGCTGCCGGTCTCACGGCCTTCCATTTTGTCGTCGGCCAGGACCTTGACCTCTTCCCACCAGGTCTTGCCGTCGAAGTGGTGGAGTGTGGGTGGTTGCGCACTGAGGTTGACCACCAGCCCCGCAATCGCCAGAACGAACAGCAGTTTTCTCTGCATTGCCTCCGTGTCCTCCGTGTCCTCTGCGGTTTTAATCTGTTGTTTTTCTCCTACTGCCATTCCGGAATACGCCCCGGCGTCCAGGGCGCTCCCGCAGCTTCCATATCTTTTTCCAGTTTCGCCAGGTCCACCTGCATGAGCGTTCGCAGCTTCGCGATTTGCAGGACAAATTCGTCGCTGGCGATCGCATACGCGTCCAAGTGAGTTTGAGTGGGCCGGGTCATCGCAAAACGTTCCCCCTCCATAATGTTGGTGATCCGGTCGTTGATGGAGCTTGAAACGTTTTCGTTACGGGCTGCTAAAACCACGTCGCCACGCAACGCACGTAGTATTTCGCTGTTGCGTTGCTCAATGGAATCGGCCGCAGCGCTGAGCGGCTCAGCGGAAGGCGTGTCCTGCAGCGCCTTGCGGATGGCTTTGAGCTTGGTCTGCAAATCGTTGGCAGAACTAATCGCGCCTGAGACTGCTCGATAAAGGCGCGCCACCTTGCCGCGGAAGTCTTCCTGTTCGGCAAGATCACCTGGAGTCAGGCTCGAGGCGCTGTCCACAGCCACCGTGAACTGCTGCGATTTCGCAAGTTCAGTCACAACACCGTCCACTTTCTTGAATAGACGTACAGAATACTTCCCCGGCATCACCAGCGGGCCCTGCGCGCCGGCGCTGGGAAAGTCCTGATCCGGATCCTCAGCCTCGGTCACGGAAGGTGCAAAGTACCGCAAGTCCCAGGCCACGCGATGGAAACCTTCTCCGACCGCCGCCTCGACGCGGTGAATGGGGGCGCCCGATTCGTCGTACACCATCAGATACAGTTCAGGCTTGGACGCCTCGGCTTCGGCCCGCAGCTCGTCGGCTGTGGGGTAGGGAAGCGTCTGGTTCTTCTTGGCTGCTTCTTTCTCGGCTTCCTGGCGTCTCTCCTTCTTGGTCTTCAACTTTTCTTTCAGGTAGTAGGTAAAGGTGGCGCCAAACGGCGCATTGTCCGCGGTGTACAGGGCATCACCCTGGAAGGCCTTCCGCGTCCCACCCAGCGGATGACGCTCGATATACAGCAAAGCATCCTTCACCGGGAACAAAGCTTCGTCCTGCAGTAGGGTTTCAGGCTTGACCTGGCGCAAGGGCGTGATGTCGTCGAGGATATAGAAGCCCCGGCCGAATGTGGCTATCACCAAATCGTTCTCCCGCGCCTGAATCACCATGTCCCGTACCGCGACGGTAGGCAGGCCGCCCTTGAGCCGAATCCATTTCTTGCCCCCGTCAACCGTGAAGAACGCGCCGAATTCCGTGCCCGCGAACAGCAGGTTAGGATTGACCGGGTCCTCGGCAAACCCAAGAACTGGACCATTCTCGGGCAAATCACCCGCAATCGAGGCCCAGGTCTTTCCCATGTCGGTGGATTTCAGCAGGTAGGGTTTGAAATCTTCGTTCTTATGGCTGTCGAAGGCAGCGTATACGGTGGTGGCATCATGACTCGAAGCTGCCAGACGGCTCACGTAGGTCGTCTCCGGCACACCCGCGAACTTATCGTATTTTGTCCAAGCGCTGCCGCCGTCGGTTGTGACCTGAATCAAACCGTCGTCAGTGCCGGCGTACACCAGGTTCTCCTTCCGCGGCGATTCCGCCAGCGCAACAATGTTGCCGTAAAAGGAAGTCGATTGGTTCTTGGCCACCGCGTCCGGTCCCCACACCTTGCCCATCACCGGCAGCTTGTTGCGGTCGGTCTGCCGGGTGAGGTCGCCGCTGATCGCTTTCCAGGTATTGCCTCGGTCGTCGCTGCGGAACAATCGATTCGCGGCGAAATACAGCCGGGTATGGGAATGCGGGCTGATGATGAGCGGCGAATCCCAGTTCCAGCGCAGCGGCGGCTCGCCCTTGCCTTCCGCGGGCTGGATGACGAGTTCTTGGCCAGTGCGCTTGTCGTAGCGTACCAGCACTCCGTACTGCGACTCTGAATACACTGTGTTGGGATCTTCGGGATCAACCTGCGAGCGGAAGCCGTCCCCGCCCGTGGTCACGAACCAGTCGGAATTCATGATGCCGTTGACGTTTTTCGTGCGCGAAGGCCCGCACCACGAATAATTGTCCTGGGTGCCTCCACAGACGTTGTAGAACGGCAGCGCATTGTCCACGGCAACGTCGTAGAACTGCACCGTAGGCAGGTTGGCCTTGAACTGCCAACTGGTGAAGCCATCGAGGGTCTCGGCAACACCGCCATCGCTGCCCATCAAACAGTGCTTGGTGTTATCAGGATCGATCCAGAGAGCGTGATTGTCGCCGTGATGATTAACTTCATTGATCCTGTGCAGCGTCTTGCCGCCATCGTCCGAGGCGCGAACGTATACGTTCATCACATAAACCCGATCCACATTCTTGGGGTCCGGAATAATCTGGCCGTAGTACATCGCGCCCACGTCGAATTCATTGCGCCGCTCCCAGGTGGCGCCCTTGTCGGTGGAACGGAAGACGCCGCCCTTGCCATTGGCGGCTTCGATGGTTGCGTACACCACGTTGGGGTCCGCGGGCGAGACCGCCAGTCCCATGCGGCCCATATCTTCCGTCGGCAAGCCCGATTTCAGCTTCGTCCAGTTGGCTCCGGCATCAGTCGATTTGTAGAGCGCGCTCTCCGGTCCGCCGTCAATCAAGGTAAAGACATGGCGCCGCCGCTGGTAGGCGGCCGCGTAGAGGATATCGGGATTCAACGGGTCGATTGCCACATCAACCACGCCGGTGTTCTCGCTGACCGTGAGAACAGCTTTCCAAGTGGCCCCGCCATCAGTTGTCTTGTAAAGGCCGCGATCGCCGCCCGGTCCCCATAGCGGCCCTTCCGCGGCGACGTACACCACTTTGCTATCCCGCGGGTCAATCACGATGCGGCCGATATGCTCCGACTTTTTCAGACCAAGATTCTTCCAGCTCTTGCCGCCATCATCGGAGCGATACACACCGTCGCCATAGCCGACGCTGCGTTGGCTGTTGCTTTCGCCCGTGCCCACCCAGACCACCGAGGGATCGTAAGGATCTAAAACTACCCAGCCGATCGAATAGGAACCCTCGCCGTCGAACACGGGAGTCCAGGTAGTGCCGTCATTCGTAGTCTTCCACACGCCGCCAGAGGCCACGCCCACGTAGTACTCGGCCGGGTTTTTCGGATTGACCGCAAAAGCGATCACACGCCCGGAAGCCACAGCGGGACCGATCAGACGAAACTGAAGGCCGCTGAAAGTATCCGCAGTCAAGCCGCCCTTCTTTTCTGGCTCGGCGGCCTTGGCCGCCTCCGGTTTCTTCTCAGCCTCTTTCTTCTTCTCAGCAGCGGTGCTGAACGGCGTGAGGAATAAGAAGATAGCGAGGACAACGGGCAGGCAGCAGTATGACTTCAAGGTAAGCTCCTATCCACAGCGGCTACACGGAAGCGGTCTCCGCGGCAGGCATTTTTGTACTTTTGCGAAACCGATATATATACAGGATTTGGGCCGTGGAAAGAAGCGCTGAGACGTAAAACCAGGTTTCCCGGAAGGCGCACAGGATAGAATCTTTGGCGTATGCCGAAGAAATCCCACGGGCGTGGGCACGATACCCGCTACGTCCGCCTGCAGAAAAATTATTGCTTCGCCTGCGGCAAGGACAATGTCGACGGCATGCGTCTGAAGTTCACCTACGACGAGGAACGCGACTGCTTCGCCTGCCGCTTCCGCCTGGGCAAGCGCTACACCGGACCGCCGGGACACTGTCATGGCGGCATTATCGCCACCATCCTGGATGAGGCCATGGGCAAGGTGAACAAGCTGCGCCACGTGGTGGCGCTGACTTCGCAGATCACGGTGAACTATCTGAAGCCCGTGCCACTGAACCACCCGCTCCGAGTGGAGTCGCGTGAGATGAAAGTTCGCGGACGACGGCACATCAACATGGCAGAGATTCTCAACCAGAAGAGCGAAGTACTGGCCCGTGGCCAGGGGATTTTCATTGCCATTGATCCAGCGCGGATGTTTGCCAAGTTCGTAGACAAATAACCGGACTCACTGCGAGTGCGCTCGCTCGACCCGCTCCAACGCCAGCGCTAGCTGCTCAACTCCACGACGGAGTTCCTTGGCATCAACGGCAGCAAAGCCCAGAACCAACCCCTGCTTCTTCAGCTGGCCTGAAGCGTATCGGCTGAGCGGAACGACCTCGACATCATACTTGGCGGCAGCCACGGCAGCCTGATCCGCACTGATCCCGCTCTGCAACCAACCCACGGTTTGCAGACCAGCCTCAACGCTCGGAATTTCGAGCATTCCAGACAGCCGCCGCCGGGCGCAATCCAGGAATACGGAAAGCCGTTCGGCATAGAGCTCGCGCATCCTCCGGATGTGCCGTGCAAAATGTCCTTCGGTGATGAAGTCGCAAAGCACCGCCTGGTCGATGAGAGGAGCATGACGCATGCTCACCGACTGCGCCGCCGCAAACCGATCCACCATGCCCGCAGGAACCACCAGATACGCCAGGCGCAGCGCGGGGAAGAGAACTTCGTTGAAGCTCCCGGCAAAGATTACTGCCCCAGCCCGATCCAACCCCTGCAGCGCCGGGATGGGTCTTCCCGAGTAGCGATACTCGCTGTCGTAGTCATCCTCGAAAATGAGGGTGCGCGACCGCCGCGCCCACTCCAGCAGCGCCAACCGCCGCCGCAGGCTCATGGTCACCCCTAACGGAAATTGATGCGCCGGAGTCACATACACTAGCTTGGCATGTCCCCAGCGCCGCTGCCCAAGCTCCGGATCCAAGCCCTCCGAATCGACCGGCACCGCACACACTTTCGCGCCGACAGCGCGGAACACAATGTCTGCCCCCGGATACCCCGGTTCCTCCATCCACACCGGGTCTCCCGCGTTCAGCAACAAGTGGGCAGCGCGTTCAAGCGCCTCCTGCACCCCGGAGATAATGAGCACCTGGTCCGCAGAGCACTTCACTCCGCGCGCAGTGTTCAGATAGTCCGCCACGGCTTCACGTAGCGGGCGGTACCCCAGAGCTTCGCCACCAGCTAGCAGGTGGGTGGAGACCCGCCGCAGCCGCCGCGCCGCCACCTGCGCCCAAAGCAAAGTTGGAAAGGCGTCGAGCGCAGCCTGGTTGGCGCGGAACGCCCGAGTCGTGCGTGGTTCGCCTCCGGGAAAGGGTCTGAGCTGCTTGGCGTATGCCGACCACGCCACCCGGCGCGGCTGCGATGCTCTCTCCCGGCTGGGTCGGCCGACCTGCAGAAACTCCTCGGGAAGTACTTGACTGACGTACGTGCCCGCTCCAACCCTGCCCGCCACGTAACCTTCGGACTTTAGCTGTTCAAAGGCTGCGACCACCGTCGCCCGTGAAAGCCGGTACTGCAGCGCCAAATCACGAGTGGCGGGAAGCCGCGCACCCGGCTTTAACCGGCCGGCGAGAATGGAAGAGCGGAGTTCTTCGTAGAACCACCGATACAAGGGAATCCCCGAGGCCGGTGGCGGAAGGCTCAGAGGCAGCGTAGTGACGTGTTTGGGCATGGCAAAGTGGTATGCATAGAATACCGTAAATGGACCTTTGGATAAGTCCAATATGTAAGTAGAGTCATTCTTGACAGGCTGCGGAAAACGGGCGCGCACTGCTTCCGCGTCTCCTCCTGCCGAGTGCAAGATCGGGAGGGCACGACTTCCAGTCGTGCCGCAAGGTCGTGCCGAATGTGTCCGCGCGTTAGCGCCTGAGGTTAGCAGGTCTGGCCTGGTGCCATTCTTGCGAAGGACGAATCATCATGGAAAAAGTAAACCTCGCCCAGAAGTTCGCGCAGATCAAGGAATATTGGAAGCCCTACATCGCCGCCGAACTCAACGGCCAGCTAGTCAAGCTCGACAAGCTGAAGGGCGAATTCATATGGCATCAGCACGAAAATGAAGACGAGATGTTCCTGGTAGTCAAGGGCCGGTTCCGCATGGAGTTCCGCGACCGCCATGTTTGGCTGGAGGAAGGCGAATTCATCGTAGTGCCGCGCGGCACCGAACACCGGCCGGTAGCTGAGGAAGAGGCCTGGATTGTGCTCTTCGAGCCAGCTTCCACGCTGAACACCGGCAACGTACAAAACGAAATGACTCTGCGGGAACTGGAGCGGGTCTAAAAAAGTAGCGCCGGCATCCTGCCGGCTGTCCGGAGGGCGTCCTCGCCCTCCGGCTGCGGGCGGCACGCTCGGACGGCGGCGCTACCTATGAAAGGAAAACACTATGTCGCAGAACAATGGCAACCCAACCAGCCTACGCCTGAAGACCGGCCTGGCGGAGATGTTAAAGGGCGGCGTCATCATGGACGTCACCAATGCCGAGCAGGCCACGATTGCCGAAAAGGCCGGCGCGGTCGCGGTAATGGCGCTGGAACGCGTACCCGCACAGATTCGCGCCGAAGGCGGTGTGGCCCGCATGGCTTCGCCCAAGAAGATTCGGGAAATCATGGCGGCGGTGTCCATTCCGGTAATGGCCAAGTGCCGCATCGGGCATTTTGCGGAAGCCCAAATTCTCCAGGAGCTCGGTGTGGACTACATTGACGAGTCCGAAGTGCTCACCCCCGCCGATGAAGCCCACCACGTGGACAAGCATGCTTTCACAGTCCCATTCGTCTGCGGCGCCCGCAACCTGGGCGAAGCCCTGCGGCGCATTGCCGAGGGCGCAGCCCTGATCCGCACCAAGGGCGAAGCGGGCACGGGCGACGTGGTCCACGCCGTAAAACACATGCGGCAGATCGTGCAGGAGATGAAGATCCTGACCGTACTGGGCGAAGAGGAACTCTACGCCAAAGCCAAAGAACACCAGGCACCCTACGAACTGGTGCGGATCGTCGCCAAAGCAGGGAAGCTGCCAGTGCCGAATTTCTCCGCCGGCGGCATTGCCACTCCCGCCGACGCATCGCTGGTGATGCAGCTTGGCGCCGAAGCCGTGTTCGTGGGCTCTGGCATCTTCATGCAGGATTCGACCACTTTCGCCGAACCCGAAGAAGCCGAGAAGCGTGCCCGTGCCATCGTGCGAGCCACCACCCACTATCAGGACCCTAAAGTATTACTTGAAGTGAGTGAGAATCTGACTGGAGCGATGAAGGGATTGGCCGTGGCTGCGCTGGATGAGGCCCACATGCTGCAGACCAGGGGTTGGTAAACCAGCACCCAGCAGTCAGCACTCCGCATTCAGCCATCCACGAGCATCGAGCTGCAGGACCGAATGCTGAGTGCTGACTGCTGAGTGCTTTTTCAATCGACTATGAAGATAGGCGTTCTAGCCCTCCAGGGCGATTTTGTCGCCCACCGCAAACGGCTCGAAGAGCTGAGCGCCGAAGTTGTGCTCGTCAAAAAACCTGAACAACTCGACGAAATCGACGGCCTGGTGATTCCCGGCGGGGAGTCGGGCACGTTCCTAAAGCTGCTGGGCGAAGCGGGTTTCGAGAAGCTGAAGCAATTCGTGCGGTCGAAGCCGACCTTCGGCACCTGCGCCGGAGCCATCCTGCTGGCCAGCGAAGTGGAGAACCCTCAGCAGGCGGGCCTGGGCGCCATCGATATCCGCATCCGCCGCAACGCCTACGGCCGCCAGATCGACAGCTCCATCCGCCAAGGCAAACTGGGCGATTCGCCAATCGAGATGGTATTCATTCGCGCCCCCAAGATCGAACGCGTGGGCCCGGGAGTTGAAGTGATCGCCACCGAGGGCAGTGATCCGGTGGCCGTGCAGCAGGGAAGAGTGATGGCCGCCACGTTCCATCCAGAACTCTCCGAGGATACGCGAGTGCATCGCGCCTTTCTCGCCTTGGTCGGCAACGGCAACAGCCGTTGACCCGGCAGCTTTATTTCTCCATCTCCGAAGCCCAGTTTAGAAGCACGGAGAGCGGCGCGGCATTGGCTTCGTCCACCTTGGTGGCAATCAGGAATCTCCGTCCGTCGGCACTCACGTCGTAGGAGAAGACATCCTGCGAGGAAATCGGCTGCCGCCGGTGGGTCTGAAACAGCGTAACCGGGGAACCGGCTTCGAAGCTGACGCCGGTCGTCACCGGCGCCGCCATCATTTTTCCGTCCGGCGACAGATAGAACAATTCCTTGCCGTCCTGTCGCCACCTCGGCTCCTGCCCTCCTCCGGTCGACACCTGCCACTTCCCGTTGCCACCGGGAAAGGGGGAAACGTAAATCTCCATTTTGCCCGTCTCATTCGAGGCGTACGCCATCCAGCGGCCGTCGGGTGAGAATTGGGTGCCCCGTACCGTCCACTGGGCCTGCATCAGCGGCTTGGCCACACGCTGCGGCCAGGAGAGCGACCACAACTCGGTTCCTTTCCGGATCAATATGTACTTGCCGTCGCGCGACCAGTCCCAGGCATTGCCTATGCCATCGCCAAAGTCGAATAGCTCCTCCTCAGAGCCGGACCCATCGGTGTTTTTCAAGTAGAGGCGAAACTTGAGGCTGCGGTTCGAGGCGATCAGGACTTGCTTACCATCGGGGCTCCAGACCGGCGCTTGATCCAACGCCGGATCGAAGGTAAGCCGAGTGGTTGTATCGCGGGCCGGCTCATGGATCCAAATATCGACGTTGCGTCCGTCCGGATCGGTTTGGTCGGCAGCGACCCTGTGCCCGTCGGGCGAAAGCTGCACGTTGTTGTACCACGCAGGCACACCGACCGTGCCCGCCGGCTTTCCGCTTCGCTCGAACCAGGTCAATTGGGACAGGTACGCGCCCTTTCCGGTTTGCGTGACCAGGATGTCCCCGCTGGAGACACTGAAAATGGCCCTGTACACCTGCGGAAAATACAGCACCTCGTCGCTCAAGGTGTGCGGCTCGCCGCTCAGAACATAGTGCCGCCGGTCGAACGATTGTGCCAGCAGTGTCTTGTCGCGCATGTAGACCAGGTAGCCCGGCTCTGCATAGGACGCGTTCGCGCTCGCGCTCACCAGGAAGCGTCTTTCCGTTGAATCCAGCGATCCCAGAAAAATCGCGTTGATGCCTGGCTTTCCACTGAAATTGGCTGCTAGGTAAATAAAGTGTTTTCCATCCGGCAGGAAAGCCGGCCAGCGGTGGCTGGCTTCAGAGCGTGATGTGTCTACCTTAGTCAATTCCACCGGAGAGCCTCCCCACGACGGCACTCGGTACAACGTTGCCAGTGCGTCGGGAGAAAATACGATTACACCATCCCGGTTCCACGCTCCGCCGCGCCCGTTAGGCGCATCACACAGCACCTGCGACTGTCCTCCTGAGACATCCACCTTCTTGAGTTTGCCGTCAGCAAAGAACCCGATCGATTTTCCGTCCGGCGACCAGAATGGGTAGGATGCCCCTTGCGTCCCCTCCAACGAAGTGGTCCGTCGGCCTCCGACTTCATACGTCCACAGCATGTAGTCGTTGGCCTGCGCGGAATAGGCGACCATCGCGAGTATCCGTCCGTCTGGCGACAAAGCCAGGTCGTTCGCGGCAAACCGCACGGATGTGTGGAAATACATTGGTGGTGGGCGCCGGCTGCTTGCCTTCCACCAGCCCGCGCCAGCGGCGATCACCAACAGAAAAAACATAGCGGCCAACAGCCAGCTCGTTCGCTCCCACCTCCTGTGCCCAGCTGCGACCCGTCCCGCTTCTCCTGCCTGCGAGCCGCCTTCGGCAATCCACTTCAGTTGCAGTTTTACGTCGTGCGCGGTTTGGAAGCGCCCATCGGGATCCTTCGTCAGGCAGCTTCGGACCACGTAGTCCAGCGCCGGCGGCGACATCGGTCGGCTAGCGGCAATCGGTTCCGGATCTTTTTCCAGAATGGCTGACGCCACGCTGATCTGGCTCTTGCCCGGAAACGCCCTCTTCCCCGTGATCATTTCGTACAGCACTGCGCCCAAAGCAAAGATGTCGCTACGGGCATCGGCTTCGCGCCCCTGCAGTTGTTCCGGCGACATGTACTGGAAAGTGCCAACGATCGTGCCTTCCTCCGTAAGCGGCTGCCCGGCGGCCACCGCGGTTAAGGCCGAAGCGCCCGACGACGGCGACATCGCTTCCTTGGCCAGTCCGAAGTCCATCAGCTTCGCCCCGGACTTGGTCAGCATGATGTTCCCTGGCTTCAGGTCGCGGTGGACCACGCCGCTGCGGTGCGCCTTCTCCAACCCTTCGCAAATCTCCACCCCATACCTCAGCACCTGCTCCGGCGGCAGCGGCCCTTTCAGCAAGCGATCGGCCAGCGTCTCTCCTTCCAGAAACTCCATTACCAGAAAATCCACCCCGTCCTGTCGCCCGACGTCATACAAGGTGCAGATGTTGGGATGGTTCAGAGAAGAAATCGACCTGGCCTCGCGGTCGAAGCGCTGTCTGGCTTCAGGTTTGTCCGAAAGATGCGGAGGCAGAATCTTGACCGCGACGGTGCGGTCGAGGCGTGTATCCCGCGCCCGGTACACCTCGCCCATGCCGCCTGCGCCTACCGGCGATTGGATCTCATACGGCCCGAGTTTGGTGCCAGAGGTGAGGGCCATGCGTGCGCGCCATTATATTCCCCAGGAAGGGCGTTGCAGCGGATCCGACGATTCCGGACGAATTGTCGCTCACTCTCCACAAGGTTGTGTCCGAGCAGGCCGTGATACGACCGCGATCCCGATGATGGCCACGAGCCACATCTGCGAGTCGCCGACTACGCGACCAAGTGGTATCCACCCGCGACGAGAACGCTCGGCGGTGCGATGAACGGATGGGCGATTACGAAGGCTAATGCCAAGAGAGGCTCCCCAAGATCCGTAATACACTGAAGCGACTTATCCGGCCAATCTCTGCCGAAGGGGACGGTATGCAGCGCTGAAGCTTCCGCGAGAATAACACCCCGAGAGGTCGCGGGCTGATCCTCCACTCCCCAATTTGCTCTGCACGGGTGGTAGCAGACTGCGGTATAATCCCTTTCGCACCGACCCTGTCATGCACATCTGCTTTGTTTCCACTTTTCCGCCGGCTCCCTGCGGGATTGCTACCTATTGCGGCTATCTGATTGATGGCTTACTGTCTGTCGACATGGAGCTACACATTACCGTGCTGGCCGAAAGTCCGGTTGCCAACGATCTCCGCGCACGCGTGCACGTGATCGACGCGTTCTCGGAAGACTCCGATTACGGACCTGCGATTCTCCACCAGGTGCGTGCATGTGCACCGGACGTAGTCCATATCCAGCACGAGTACGGCATCTTCGGATTTGATGGCCGCTTTTTGCACCTCTTGGCTGGCCTGCGCGAAATTCGTGTTCCCATTGTCGTTACGCTGCACACCGTACATACGCGATCCAGCCTGGACGTCGGCTGCTGCTGGAGAACGGACCGGAGGCTCCCGACTCACGTGGACATCGAAAGAGAGCAGCGGCAGTTGTGCGAACTGTCCGACGTGATCGTAGTGCATCAGGATTGCCCGATGCGGACCACGCTTGTTGAGCAGGGGGCGCGCGCAGACCGAGTTGCGTCCATCTCTCATGGCACGTTCAAAGACACTGGTATTTTCAGCGCTGTAGCCAAGAAACATCTGGGCTATGCCGCCGACAGCTCGCTGTTAGTGGCCTTCGGCTACTTCGAGCCCTCCAAGAACCATCAGCGCCTGCTTGAGGCCTTCTCGCTGCTGCGCCTCCGGCAGCCCAACGCGAAGCTTTGGATCGGTGGGCATGTTCGCTGGCCATCTCCACCCGCGCGGGAGTACAAGGCGCGCATCGTGAACCTCATCGACCAAATGGGGCTGAGAGAGCATGTCACTCTGTGCGAAGAGGCGCTTCCGGAAGCCGACGTGCCGGTGCTGCTTGGCGCCGCCGACGTCGGCTGCTTCGTCTATCATGAGGACACGTACTCTTCCAGCGGCGCGCTTCATCGCATGTTAGGGAGTGGGAAGCCGATTGTCGCTTCGCACATTCCCAAGTTCCAGGAGTTACGCCGGATTGCACCGGAAATCCTGGTGGACCCAGATTGCCCGGAAGAATTTGCGCGGGTGCTGATCCGTTTGCTGGAGGACTGCTCGTTTCGCACGCTGATCGCCAGCAAGGCCCTCCAGTTCGCCGCAGAGACGAGTTGGCCCCTGGTAGCCAATGCTCATCTCGACGTGTACCGCCGAGCAAGCGCGGCGGTCGCGGCCGAACTTGCGGCAGGCATAGGACGCAGCAAATATGCGCAGGCTAGTTCAGGATAGCTTCGCGGAGCCTGATGATCCAGGTGCGCTCGACGGCGAACCCCTCGTTATTCATCTGAGGTCCGCGCCCACCCGGAATCGTGCGCTCATCATCTTCGTTCACGGCTTGGGCGGAAGCCGATACGGGCGTGGAGCAACGTGGGGCTTCTTGCCCCGGTTTGTTTTTGAAGATTTTCCCGACGTTGACGTCGGTTTGTACGAATATCGAACCCTCTTCCGGCGCCTCAAGTTCTGGGAGTCAATCCACCTTTCACAAGAAGCAATCGTATTTGCCGACCTGATTCGGGACGTGGCACCTTACCAAGTACTGATTCTGGTCGGCCACAGCATGGGCGGGCTTCTGTGCGAAGCGGCGATCGGGAGCTTGGTGAACACTAGACAAGAGCAGGCGCTTCAAAAAATCGGCGGGATGATTCTGATGGCATCACCGCAAACGGGATCTCAGCGAGTGCCGTCGGTCCTGAGTTTCTTCTCAAAGGACGCCTACGCTCTACGGCCGCATGGCGATTTCGTGACCTCACTCCAGCGGACCCTAACTGACTGGCTGTGGCTGTTTGAGGCGGGAAGCCCGCCTGCGAAGCGATACCAGGTTCCGGCGTGGGCGATTCTGGGATCCTCCGACTTTTGGGTAGACCAACTGAGCGCCCACATCGGCCTGCCTAGCTCCCAAACCAAGACGATCCGAGGATCGCACAGGCAGATAGTCAAGCCCAGCGATAAGCAGCACGACGGTTACGACTTCGTTTGCGGATGCATCCGCAAGATACTCGCCCGATACTCGACCTCAACTGATGGTCAGCGGCTCGCCGAAGAGCGCAACGTTGCCGTCCGGACCCCTGCATCGCGCATTCCCGCGGTGGGAATCTTCTTGGATCGTAAGGAAATTCTTACGCGCGTTATGGAGTTCCTCAACGATCAAACCAGAAAACTCGTGGTCATCGCCGGACTGCCTGGCATCGGCAAGAGTGCATTGGCAGCCAAGGCCGCGCAGGACAGCGCTCCCCATTTCAAGGATGTTTTCTGGATGACGTGTTCCCGCGAACGCTCAACTGTCGATGTGCTGCTCGGACAGCTCTATTCATTCCTGGAAAGAAACGGCGATGAGTCGCTGCGAGGCCTGTGGAACGCGCCGCCCCCGGATCTTCTGCCCGCGAAGGTCGATGCTCTGGTGGAAGCTCTGAACCGGAACACTTATCTTCTGATTTTCGACGAGTTCGCCTCGTGGCTCGATGAACAGCTTCAGGTGAAGAACCCAGACTTGAGACGCGTCCTGCACGGTTTGGTCAGCTCAGCGCACCTGAGCAAGATCCTGCTGATCACGGAACGCAAGCCCTTCTTCGACCCGCAGAGCAGCCCCATCCCGCCCGGGGTCATGCAGAACGAGGAACTGTTCGGATTGGAAGAGGCGGATGGGATCAGCCTTCTCAAGCAATATCTGCCCTCCGAGGATGAGAATCTGCTCCAGAGGATCGTGCAGACATGTGGAGCGAATCCGCGCATGCTCAACTGGTTCGGTTACCTAGTCGCTTCTGGGCGTCAAGATGCCAAGACACTTCTTGCCTCCGAAGGCATCGAATTGTCCTGGAAGCTGTTGAGCGGCACGATGGAAGATCTGACTGAGGAGAGCCGAGAAGCGCTGGAGCGTCTGTCCATTTTCCGCCGGCCACTTACCAAAAAAGACCTCGATCACCTGCACGTGTCTTTTCAAAAGGCTTTGGTGCCATTGCTGGATAGATTTCTTGCAACGTGGTATCACCAAGACAATTCCGTTTTACTGGCTGAACCCGCGAAAACCTTTGTTCGTGGCCGGCTCGGGCCTGAAAGGCTCCGCCGGCTGCACCTTGAGGCCGTTGGTTTCTATGCAGCGAAGCAGTCGGCCGCCCAACCCTCCACATTTCGTGACGTGTTGCCAGTCCTGGAAAAGGCTTACCACCTCGCTGAGATCGGCCAGGGGCAGGAATCGGCCGATGCGTTCCTGGGCGTTGCCAAGTCGCTCACCGAATGGGGGTACTTGGATTTGGTGCAGGATGAGGTTGGTCGGGTTCTGGAGACGATCAAGGCCGATCCGCTCCGCAGGGCCCGTTGTCTCTGGACGCTCGCCGAAGTCCAAGACCTGCGCAGTGAGTACCCGGCAGCTCTGAACCTGTTCCACGAGTCGTTGCAGGCGTTTGAGACCGTCCAAAACTACGAAGGCGTAGCCAGATGCCGCTGGCGCGTGGGGCGGGTGCGAAACGCGCTCGGCGATCTTTCTGCTGCGCTTGAGGATTTCCGGGTTTGCATCGAGATTTGCGATCAGCGGAAGATGACAGGGCCCAAGGCTGCGGCACTGCTCGACCAAGCTTGGACGCTGGCCCAGCAAGGCGACCGCGATCAGGCGCTGGCGCTGATGGAACCCAGCCTCGAGCTCGCGACCAATTCAGGGGATTTTCAGACACAGGCCAGCGCGAGCCGCCAGATCGGCTGGATTCTGTGGGATTACCGGCGTGAAACCGAGAAGTCGCGCGAGTGTTATCGGCGCTCACTTGAGATCGGCACGAGCCATGGTCTGCTCAAAGAACTGGGAGCCGTGCACGGTGACCTCGGATATCTTCACACTCAGTGGGGTGATAGCCAGGCAGCGGAGGAGAGCTGCCGGACCGCGATCAAAATCCGCGAGGCTCTTGGAGATCAGCATGGGCTGGCAAGCGCGTACTTAAATCTCGGGCTGGTCTTCCAGACTCGGAAGGCGTATGCCGAGGAGAGCCGTTGCTACAACGAGAGCCTGGGGATTTACCGGCGGCTGAAGGTGCCAAGCGGCGAAGCTGAGGTGCTGCTGCGTCAAGGTATCGCGTGGCGCGAGCAGGCACAGTTCGGCGAATCCGAGAAGACGCTCAAGCAGGCCCTTGGAGTCGTCCAGAGCCACGGTCTCAAACTGACGCTGGGGGATGTCCTGCATCAACTGGGAAGGACGTTGCTACTCGCTGGGCGGAATGAAGAGGCTCGTACCTGGCTGGCAGGAGCGGTGGAGGAAGCGGACAAGATCAAGAGTCCTCGGGCGGTGGAATACGCGCAGTTTTTCAGAACCGCCTCGAATTAGTCTCGGTCGATCGCGGCGAGCCCACTCCACAACTGCAAAGAAATAGAACCGACTTGCTGCGGACTCTTTGATACACACCAGGTAAGTGCTTGACTGGTGAGAAGCGGATTACTGCGACGTTGCCCGGGCCTACCTGACAATTTCACGCGGTCCGATCGGCATCATCCCCCAGTGACGCCGAAGGGTAGACGGAGGTCCCTCAAATCCTGGATGGTCGCCCACTCGGAAGTTATGTAGAACCTGCTCCGGGAGCGGCAACATAATTTCCGAGTGCGCGATGATCCAGCACAATCCCGAGAGGCGCCCGCTAATCGGCTGCGAACGAGGTCACTTCTGCGTGTAGCCGACTAACCAATACTTGGAAACCCTGGCCTGCATTCTCAGGCTCATTTCCTCAACTCCGCCTGCCAGTTGAACACGACCGTGATCGGATTGGGCAACGCGTCGCCGGTCTGCGTATTGATTAGGAAGCGCCGGCCGTCGCGACTGGGGACGTAGTGCGTACGGCGCGCAGTTACACCTTCTGGCACTCGCGTCTGGAAGAGCAGTTTGGGGGTCTTCTCACCCTCGTTGCGTACTCTCATCTTCAGTCCGACGCATGGTTGATCCTCTACCATTCAGGAGACCTTATTGCCACATTCCGGACAGAACTTCGTGCCGGCCTCGAACTTGCTGCCGCATTTCGAGCATTCGTTCTTCAGACGCAGCGGCTTGCCGCACTCCAGACAGAACTTCGCTCCCTGTGTGACGGTGTGGGGTGACGAGCACCTCGTTTTTGCCGACATCCGATCACCGGGCACGGTCGCCAACCTGCGCCGCAACCCGGCGGTTGAAGTGAACGTTGTCGATCCCATCTTGCGCAAAGGATATCGCTTCAAAGGTACGGCCGAGATTCTCAGCGAGGGAGCCTTGTTCCAGGAACTCTTCGACTTCTACCGGCGGGACCCGCGGATACACCGCGTCGTCCTGATCAAGGTGAAGGAAGCTCTGCCACTGATCTCGCCCGCATACGATCAAGGATTGACCGAGGATCAGGTCAGGGCGAGATCCGAAAGTTGGTACGCCTCGCTGAGAGAAGGGAACTCTGGCGAGACACCCGACGATTGACCGCCTGGCCGACGCGTCCATCCCAACTCCCGAGGGTGCCCCGCTCAAGCTCTGCTTGGGCGGGGATTTTGACGTGCCCAGCCGCATCGCTAAGAGGCCGTGCCCACTTTGCCCGCGTGGGGACGGGTCTCTGACCCGTCCGGCCGCGACGGTTTGTGTCGCGGCAGTCTACCCCCGAGCTGCGCTCGATTGGGCGGGTCAAAGACCCGCCCCCACACGAAGCCGAAACCTCTTCACCGCCGTCGCGATCGTACCTAGTGTGGCGCGGACACTCCTGTCCGCGAATGCCAAAATCTCCACCACTCACGTAGGGACACCCGCCCCAAATTCATTGACACGGACTGCTGCGATGTCTAGGCTAAAAGCGTATGGAAGTTCATCTTACGCCCGACCAGAAAGCCTTTGTCCGGCAGGCCATCGAGAGCGGACGCCTGCAGCGCGAAGAAGAAGCCGTTCGGGAAGCTCTCGCCCTGTGGGAGGAATGTGAGCGCAAGCGGGCGGAATTCTTGGCAAGCCTCGAGGATGCCAAGGCCTCCCTGGCACACGGCGAAGGACGCGTCATCACGGAGCGGTCCATGCGGGAACTCTCCGATGAAGTAAAACAGCGGGGACATGCCCGCCTCGCCCGCGGGTGATTGCTTCACAGCAGGTTCGAATCTAGCCCGCCGATGAATTGGATGCCTGGAATTACCTTGCCGACAAGCGCGGCGTCGTTGGTCAGGAACAAGTCCATGCCGGCTTGGGCCGCGCAAGCGAGATGTATGGAATCGGCTGGTGACACTCCATGCTGGGCGCGAATCCTAGCATAAAGGTCCGCTGTCTCCAGGGTGTACGGTATGACTTCGACAAACGGGGCCTTGAAAACCGCTCGAATTTGTCTGGCCGTCTCCGATGCGCCCATTTTGTAAGGGCCTACCAGGATCTCTCCCACGGTAAAAGAGCTGGTGCAAAGCTGGTCCTGCCGCTCCTCCATTTTCGAGAGGATGTGGCGTACACGCTTGGCATAGAGGGGGTGGTCCTCCAGCCAGTAGACAAATAACATGGTGTCCCAGTAGATTCGGCTCATTGCTTCCCAAGCGCTTGATTTGGCTGGTTTACTTGCTGGGACTTGAAAAACTTTTTCTTTCTTCGCGGATGAATGCCTCTCCCCCGCCCAACGCCCTGAATAAATCCTTGGCAATGCCGCGAAGTCCCAACAAGAGTTCGGTTGGGGAATAGTCTTTTCCGTGACTGTCTTTCCCGTCGTGATCTTTTCCATTGTGATCCAGAATTTCGTAGGTAAATGTCACGGTGGTGCTTTGGCCCGATGGTGGACCAGTTTTCGAGATTAGCCTCAGGGCGTTTTCTTCTAAGAACTTCTTGGACTTGAGAGCAGCGCACACCAGGGGTACGCGATTATGCAACGCGAGGACTTTGTGCACCGTGCCCACGTGAACAGAAAAGCTCTCTTCGCCTCGGCGGCGAGCCGGCCGGAGGTACGTGTCGCGCACATGCTGCCTAATGAGATCCGAATCAGAGTGTGACGAGACTTTGTCCATGAATAACCCCTATGCATGCTATTATTGCATAGAAATGCATAGCGTGTCAATAAGCTGTTCTTGGCGGGATGAATGTGACGGCCTTTTCACCGCTGGCGGGCCCTCTCCCTCAGCGCGATCAGGGGCCACCCGGCCCGTGTCGCCCTTCCCCAAAGCCTTTCTGTTGACCTGCGTTACGTAACGCATTACGCTGCGATACGATCCGGTCGATCCGCTGAAGGAGGCTGAACCATGCCGATGAAGAACATGCCGATGAAGAACCCGCCGCACCTGGCAGCTTTGTGCTGCGCCAGTGTATCGAGCTTTGGGTTTGACCATCACGGAAGCCGCCGCCGCGCTGGGCGTCACCCGCACCACGCTGTCGGAACTGGTGAACGGGAAGCGCGGGATTTCTCCCGAAATGGCGGTGCGCCTGTCCAAGGTCTTCGGGGGCAGCGCCGCAACCTGGCTTACGCAGCAGGCCCATTACGAGCTAGCCCAGGTCAGGGCGGACCGCATCAAACTCAAGCGGTTGCAATTTGCTTAAGGGGCCGCCCGCCAGCGATACCGAGACGAAGCGCGAAAGGAGCAGCCGTGCCGGGAAATCATACGATGTTCATTTCCGAGCTTGCTGAGGAAGACCGCAAGTCTATAGAAAAGTTGCTGGAGGTACTGCCGATGATGTTCCGCCAGTGCGAGCACTACCTGCAAGACTATAGGGCGGGAAAGCAGAACATGGCAAAGCTCTTTGGGGTGTTGAGCAAACGCGGGAGATGATGGGGGAAGCCATCACTGACTTAATCCAGAGGCACACGACACCCAAATCTCCCAAGGGAACTTAGCACGCTTGCATCGCACCAGAGGTTCTTGATCAGCGAAAAGCCAGATTGCCGCTGCCGACACCCACCTTTCGAAAACCGCGAAAGGTGGGGCACCCGCGCGGGGCTAGCTATTTTGACCTGGACATCAAGAGTACGCCGCCTTCTTGGCCACGTCGAAATCTGCCTGCAAGCGCCTAGCCTTCTCTGGAGTGATACTCCCTACCTGCGCAATGCTGCTGCCCAATTGCAGAACATAGTCCCGTAAAGAATCGCTAGGCACTTGATTCGTTCGCAACTTGTAGATGCCCGAGCGCAGCTGTGCTATTCGCTCAGGCACTACGGTCGGGAACCGATCCAGCAGAATACCGTTCAGGACCTTCTTAGTACCCGGCCCCATGATCTTGATTTTCTTGCGGGACACTCCGAATCCGGCAGTTTTCAAGGTCCGGATGACGACGGGCAGGATGCCACGCGAATCCACACCAGAAAATGCTAGATCATCAACCCAGGTTGAGTAGCAGACATGGGCCTTCTGGCATGCTTCCCGAATCGGCCTGTCGACAGAGAAAAGCGCCAGGTTCGCAAGCATCGTGCTAGTGCTCGATCCTTGAGGCAAGTAATGAGAGCGCGTTGTTAACCGGGTCAATATCGCCCCGATGCGAGGAGAGCAGCCCAGCAAGGCTGTCCAAACGAAATACACCCTGCGATTGTCAATGCTTGGAAAAAAGTCCTTAATATCAACCGTTACGACCGTAGTCGCTCCCGCATGGAGCATCACGTTGTCGAGAAGAGTCCTACCCTTAACGCCTCCGCAGAGATAGAAAGGCAAGTCCAGAGAACTAAGTAGCTTCCGCTGGATTTGGCGTTGTATTCCTCTCAGCGGTTCTATGGGGTTATCGAGTAGACGTACTTTCTTCTGCTTGAACTTCTTTTGGAAGGGCCTGAATTTGTCGGGCTTTGGGAATGGCGAGTAGTACGCTTCGGCCTCTAACGCAACTTCCCGGAGCTTTGTCCGTGCCACTCCGAGAGAGAACTCCAGTTTCCTAAGAGACGAGATGTCGAGCCGCTTTTTTCCTTCCACGTTTTTTTCGTCGCTTAGCCGGAGTTGCAAGAAGGATTCGGGCAAGTGATTCCGATGCCTTCTGTAGTTCTTCCGGATGGGCGGCCCTGAGGTCTTTGGGTTCTGCCGCAAGCAATGTGAATAGATGTTGAGGAACTTCGAGTGCCATTGTGATTTGCTCGAGGGTCGCCACACTCGGCTTTCGTGTTCCTTTTTCAATCATCGAAATGAGGCTTGCGTCAACACCGGCAATCTGCGCCAGTTCTCGTTGTTGCAGGTCTGCGAATGCCCGAAGTATTTTGATTGCCTTACCATAGTCCATGGGCTGGTCGATCAAATTGGAATTGGGTCTTCCCGAACGTCCCCTATCTACTCAGCTATAGAAACAGAGCTACTTGCCGAAGGCGCGGAGCAAATGTTCAGCAACTCTCCGAACACAGCGGAAAACCTCCGCTTTGCTCGGATTTGATTTACGCCGCAACTTTCGAAGCTCCTCAATTGCCTCGTCGATATACTTCGTCTGTTCTGGTTCCGTGTCGCTTCTGCCCTGCAAGGCTCGAAGTTGAGCAATGCAGGCATTGACGTCTCTAACTTGCTTCATCGTCTACTCCTTCCCGGCGCAAGTTGCGCCGTGTCCAAAGCGAAACTCCCGAGAAGGACGACTACGAAACCGAAGACCCATTCACCACTGTGTCCTACACGTACAGTCCCCTATACAACGAGCGGACGGTTGAAGCCGTCCACCCGGCGCAACTATGTTCCGTTGCGCCGTCAAGGTCCCATCTCGACGAGTGACCGTGAGATGGGACGAGGCCAAATGCAGCCCTAGGAAAAACGCTTGTGACGAGTAAACGAAATTGTCAAAGACCGTCGAAACCACCGTAACGGTGGCCCTGAATCCAACGTTAGGGGAGGACTCCGTTCATGTCAAGCAGAATGACATGCAGTCATGAAGAAAACTGTGGAAAACCTGTGCCTAGCCGGGCACCCCATCCTTCGCGCACTTTGTGAAG
>JBGQBN010000107.1:0-4306 GCA_041494805.1 Terriglobia bacterium
AGTGGCCCTCCGCATGAAATCCGCGCAACTGGCTGTTTCGATACGCCACAAAGCAGATCCAGCGCCCAGAGAGTGTGGGTTCCACCGTGTACTTTTGGGGGAAAGCAAGCACAAACGGCAGACGATCAGCTCGGGATGCTGAGGGCTTATTCGAGGGAAGTGAATGGGGGGAGCGATGCGCACTCGCTGAATTAGGTCTCGTTTCTCTCACTACTTCGTCACCTTAAATATCCCGGCGCTTTGGCCGTTCCGCGTGGTTTGCCATAGGGCGAAGTCTACATCTGCCAATTTGGATGGTCTGTCGGGCATCCTACATACTTGGAAGATTTCTTGTTCGTGCGAACGCCCGAGTTCGGGCCTCGTTTGAAGTAAGGGGAATCGCTTAGGCTGTTGTTTCGTGCGTCGCGATGCTTGCGCGTAGCAGCGGTAAATCCAATGTAGGATACCTACAGAAGCGTTGTGTTTGGGGGAACACTGTATAATTTTCCGAGCGGCGCGAATAAGCAGGGTTCCTGTTTCCCGTATCCGAGAGAGGTTTTCGGCTGTGACTCTAGTTTCTTAAGGCGCGTTTGTGGAAAGCAAAGGCCTCCAAATCGTGCAGTCTGGCGAGCGGACGAATACCGATGGGAAACCAGTCAGCAACCTGATACTTCTATCGATCTCCGATAGCGACTACAGCTCACTTCGTCCTCATCTCGAATACGTCAGCTTGCCAAACCATCGAGTCCTTCACGAGGGGGGTGGAAAGCTGGAATTTGCGTATTTCCCGAATCGAGGTTTGATTTCTCTTGTAGTTGTAATGAAAGATGGAAAGACCGCCGAAGCCGGCATAGTTGGCAATGAGGGCTTTACAGGAACACCGGCGGCTGTTGGCCTGAGCAGGAGCCCGCTTCAAGCGGTGGTACAAATCTCCGGGGATGGGTTTCGGGTAGAGGTCGCAGCTTTGCAAAACACTTTGGAATCCACTCCACAACTGCAATTGATGTTGAGCCGCTATGCGGTAGTTCAGGGAATGCAGGTTGCGCAAACCGCCGCGTGTAATCGGCTGCACGATATTAAGCAGCGCCTTGCACGGTGGTTGCTCATGACTCAGGACAGAGTGGATTCGGAGTCGCTGCCCATCACCCATGATTTTCTCGCAACCATGCTGGGGACAGATAGGCCTAGCGTGAGCTTGGCAGCTGGTGTTTTGCAGAAGAAGAAGCTCATCGAGTACATCCGTGGCGCAGTGAAGATCGTGAACCGCAAGAAACTTGAAGACTCCGCCTGTGAGTGCTACGGGATTACCCAACAGTACAATGGCGAGCTGGGCTTGAAATAAGTCCGCAAGTGAAGACTCGCCCTGTTTTTATTGCTGACCGAGCGCGAATTGAAACGATTACCGCGGCTGAGACAATGAAGTTGCTCATCGCACGCGCGGCAGCGCCGATATTAAGTGGGTTGCGCGTGGCCACCAGCACAACGCAAAGACGGTTAAATTCAGACGGAGCTGGCAAGGGAACCTAATCTTACGACACCTACGGCACAGGCGTTCTTCCAGAAAGCTGTTGAAAAATCCTGGTTACGCCAGCCACCCCGATTGCTGGTGTAAACGCCTGTTTTCACCATCGGCGGAATCGTCAAACCGCTCAGGATGTCATAGGCCGAGGTGGGGCTCACCAAGTTGGCCTCTGCGCGTCTTAGAAGATGGAGACCGTCGTCGCCGTTGGGAGCAAGAAGCAATGAACAAAGCTGCACTCTTTGCCATTCCCATTTTAGTGTTGGTTCTACTCACTTGGCCCGTTCAGGCCTCTGATGTAGACCAAGCGGGATTTGATCTTCCCCAACCCAATGGCTGCCATCCCGTAGGCACTAGAACAGTTGTGCTGAGAGACCCGCGCCGTAGCCGGGATCTGCTCGTCACCATGTGGTATCCGGCAGTGGAGGGAACATCTGCACTTGCGCCCTACATGGACAAGAAGACCGCCTATGCGGTGGCGGAGGACTGGGGACTCCAGCCAGACTTCGAGCGAGACGTGCGCACGCACGCCAGACTTTCGGCGCCCGTTGCTGAGAACGGCCCCTTTCCAGTTGTTCTTCTGGAACATGGCTCGAACCTGGTGCCAGCCATCTACACCGTTCTGGCCGAGGGTCTGGCGAGTAGCGGCTTTATCGTGGTGGCCACAAACCACCCTCCCGATTCCCTGATCGCGGTCCTCCCGGATGGGCGTGAGCTCAGACTCACTCCCTATTGGCCCGCTAAAGCCGATCGCCGAACCCAGGGCGTGGCTATTGGTAAGTTCGCGGAGGACGTCTTGATGGCCGATGTGCGATTCGTTCTCGACCAACTCCAGGAAATGAATTTGCACGATGATTTCTGGCGCGGCCGCTTGCAGTTGTCAAAAATTGGAATCGTCGGTCACTCCATGGGTGGAACCACAGCCGGATTGGCAACCAAAGAGGAGCCCCGCATTCTTGCCGGCGTCAATCTGGACGGGTCCACCTATCCCGGCATGAACGCTGATGTTCACCCGGTTGCACTCCACAAGCCGTTTCTCTTCCTTGCCACCCCCGAACACGCTTCCAATCCTGCAGTTCGAGTTCGTGAGTTCGTCGGCAGTGCCTCGAACAGCTACTACGTTGTAGTCCACGGAGCGGACCACATGAGTTTTACCGACAAGCGCTTGATTGTCAGTCGTTTCTCCCGCAAATCTCAGCCCGACAACAGTGCATTCGAGCGCGCACTACTCAGAATCGAAGTGACCCGCTCCTTGGTCGAGGAGTTTCTTGGCAAGTATCTGAAAGCCACCAGTGCTCCAGATCTCGACCTGATTGTGCGGGTAGACAAAAAGTAGCGAGCGACCGAAGCGCGCGCAAGCGGTCTCGAGGCGCCGGATTGTTGTCGTAAAACCGCCATTTCATCAGTAACCGGGTCAAGCGGTGTAAACGCCTGTTTACATCAACTATCCCCATCGGGTGCTTATAAAACCAGTTTCCGTCCAAGGCGGATTACTTCCGGTTTGCCCCGCCACTCAGGCGTAACCCCTGGATCTTTTACAAATCATCTACAAGCAGCTGACAAAAGCGTGACACGCCTCGGTCCACTGCGCGGTACTTTAATTTTGCACCTGGGCCCGCGGTCTGGCCGCGACTAGGCGAGATTCTTAGTGGAGAGCGGTGAGATGCCACAAGAGTTTGCACCGAAGCAGAAGCAACCGATTATTGAGCGACGTCAGATTTTCCACTCTGGCAGCCGCTGATCCGCCGCGTTCGAAGGAGAAAACATGTTCAGCCGAACCACAGCGTTCTTTTATGGCGTTGCTTGCTATCTCGTGTTTTTCGCCACTTTCTTATATGCGATTGGTTTTCTAGGAAATTTCGGCGTCCCGAAGTCCATCGATTCCGGACCGCAGTCACCATTCACCCAGGCGTTGGCGATCAATTCCGCATTGCTGGGATTATTCGCTCTTCAGCACAGTGTCATGGCGCGGCCATGGTTCAAGGCCGCATGGACCCGGATCGTGCCGGTGCCCGTTGAGCGCAGCACTTACGTACTTTTCTCCAGTGTGGCTTTGCTCCTGTTGTTCTGGAAATGGCAACCCATGGGCGGTGTCATCTGGAATATGGGGAGCACCTCCGGACGACTGGCTCTGGATGCTCTGTTCGCCGTCGGCTGGCTGACCGTACTCGCCACGACCTTTCTCATCAACCATTTCGATCTATTCGGGCTGCGCCAAGTATGGCTGCATTTGTGCGGGCGCGCATACACATCCATCGGGTTCCGCACCCCCGGCCTATACCGCTATGTCCGGCACCCCTTATATGTGGGATGGCTGCTCGTGTTCTGGTCGGCCCCGGTGATGACATCTGCGCATCTGGTCTTCGCAATCGCCACCACCGCCTACATTCTCGTAGCGATTCAATTCGAGGAACGAGACCTGGTTCGATTTCATGGAGAATACGCCGAGTATCGCCGCCGGGTGCCAATGATCCTGCCCATTGGTTCCCCTCTGCGACGAGAAAGCGCTGAAGTGCCCGGAAGGCCCGCGCCTGAAATGGAAACGTAGGTTGTCTCGAAAATTCAGTCAACTCGCATCGTGCGAGACAGAGCCAGTCGGCTGCAAAACCCTATCCGTAGAGAGGCCGTCCTTGCATTTGGATTCGAACATCATGCGATTACTTCCGAATTGTTTGAATGCTAAGTCCAGCGAGGAGCGCGTGGTGTACAAAAGGCTGAACTCAACGGGGACGTTGATTCAGAGAACAACCACGGAGGCTCCTCAAGGGACATTATGTATTACATCGGGCTGGATGTTCACAAGAAGAC